>NZ_BAAFHO010000002.1:0-824279 GCF_054665055.1 Lysinibacillus sp. CTST325
ATCTTCATGTTTAAATGCTCCATTACTTGTTTAAAATTTGCTAAATCTGAAAGACTATTAATTTTAAATTCTGTCTCAATCTCTAATTGAATATGCATACTAACACCTCAGTATTAGTATGAAATGGGAGAGTATTTTTGTACATCGTTATTCAAGCAGGAATGTACATATTTAAATTAGCATTTATATACTAATTATAAATGGTGATCAAGATACTGATTCACTATTTACTTATTCATTAGAACTCTATGAAAAGTTGTTACCATTGTACGCTGAACAGCCAGAAAATCTTCGACTCAGCATGCCTTTTGTCAATCACCAATTTAATTATTATATGAAGCTTGAAGCTTGCAATTGGTTCGAAAAGCATCTTGGTATTCATTAATAAGATACTATTTATGACATCTAACTATTCACTAAAGGGCCCGTAAGCACAATAATGTTAAGAGGTAACCATCTCATATGAGGTGGTTTCTTTTAATTTGGGTGATACTAGGATTACACAGATGGAAAAATGAATTTAAAGCTACGTCTTATTTAGGGATGACTCAAATTGATAATATTCCAATGAGAAATATTATGGTTTCAAACGGATGCATGCAAAATAAAAATACAGTAATTTCTTTACAATATTCTATATAGGTATGAGTTTATCGTTAAGTAAAGTAATTAGGGGATATTCGTGTATTTTTGTTACGATGTTTGCTTTTTTATATTCAAGGGGTGTTCTTTTTGAAGTAACGAGGTGCTTTCGTGCAATAAGGATTTCAAAAATAATCAAGCTTTAAGAAGTGAATCTACCACATTCAAATAAGAGCATGTTTTGATCAATCTTTTTTCAAAATATTTACGTTCAATTGAGCGCATTCCTGGGGGCGGTCGATGAGCCTTCGTTTCTCTACTCGCTCCACAGTCTCATCTATGACGCTGATCCATAAGGAGTAGCTCAGTCATTACTTCAATCAATCACTGAACAAATTGTTTTTTATCCTTATAAAAATAACAGATTATCCGACGTTAAATATTATATTTTAAGACTAATTCTCGCACCCAATTTATTATCATAACAAAATATTCCCGTTAAGAAAATCAAGAGAGAACGAATACATGTTCTCATTCTATCATATTGCTCACATTTGACAAGCTTTAAGTTATTTATTTTTCTTTAGTGGTATAATTTCAATACTATTCGTTGCAATTTTTTCTACTGTTAAAAAGACAAATATTGTTAAGTAATATGAAAAGATCAGGTTCACAAATAGGAGCCTGATCTTTTATTGTGTTATTCCCAAGTTTGATCTAGCTTATCACTGTAAAACTTAATGGCCTTGCTGTAATCTTTTATGCCTTTATGATTAGTAGTGTGAACTACTGTGTTTAATAAAGTTCCCATAGCCTTTGAATGCTTACTAAGATTATAGAGTGTCATGGCATAGAAAACCTTTAAATGTTCGGCTTCTGGAAATTCGCTTAGAGCTTGTTCGAAAATACGTTTTGACTGTTCATATTGTCCTAATGTACGATAGGTGCTACCTAATCCTAAATAAGCATCTACTAAAAATTCGGGTTTAAGCCCTAATTGAATCGCTTTTTCATAGTGAGGGACAGCTTCTTGTTCTTTTCCTAATGAATCATATGTCCATGCACATTGAAATTGGTAGTAACCATTTTCAGGCTCTTCATTAACTAGAGCTACCATTAATTGATTCGCTTCTTCTAATCGACCATTTTCTCTTAATGTAATGATGTGTTCTAATCGCTTATCCATTTTCTAGTATCCTCTTACTTTCTATTTTTCTTAATATTTAATAATTTTAAACTTTTGAATTAATATTGTATACTTGGCTCAAGTTTTTAAAATTCACTTTTCTATATTATCAGACATATCGAATAGAAAAATATATCGACAACAACGAAGCGGCTCAACGATCGTTTTTCAATTAATAAAACAATAATGGGGTGAATTAGAATGCTTGAGCGTTCTATGGAGAAAACACGGGAATGTAAAAAAGAAAGGGAGTGATAGAAAGAAGAGTACAATATGAAGCTCTTCTATATAAAAAGAAAAGAGGACGATTATAATGAATAATTATCAAAGCATCTTTAGTGAAGGATTTGATTTAAAATATTGTGTGAAGGGACAAGGTAAGCCGATATTGGTAGTGGGTAGCAGTGTATATTATCCACGCTTGTTCTCGGAAAATTTATATAAACATTTTCAATTTATCTTCTTAGATCATAGAGGTTTTGTGAAGCCTCCCCGTTCTTTAAAGAAAGAAGACTATACTTTGGATAAAATTGTCGAGGATATCGAAACAGCAAGACAATGGCTAAAGCTTGAGGATTTCATCATTTTAGGACATTCTGGGCACGCATTTATGGCTTTGGCTTATGCTGAAAAATATCCTCAATATGTTCAGAAGGTTATTTTATTAAATTCAGCACCGACAAACAGTCAAGAGAGGCAACGGCAAAGTTTTTCATTTTTTAATGAAACTGCCAGCGCTCAGCGTAAAAAGCAATTTGAGCATGATATTGCCTTCTTAGAGAATGATATTCACAATGATCCAGAAAGACGATTTGTGCATATGTGTATTCTCATGGGAGCGCATAGCTTTTATGATTATACGTTCGATGCTGCTTATATGTGGGATGGCGTCTATACAAATATGGAAGTTATTGATTACCTTTGGGGTGTAGCTTTTGCTGAACGAAATCTAATCCAATCTATGGCTCAATTAGATAAACCTATTTTTGTAGGGTTAGGAAGGTATGATTATTTAGTCGCTCCTGTCTCACTCTGGGATGTAATTGATTATTCAAATGAAAATGTGAAGAAGGTCATTTTTGAAAAAAGTGGCCATAACCCAATGTTTGAGGAACCGGATATTTTTGATAGGGAATTAATTGATTGGATTAATGAATAGAAAAGAATAAATAACCAGTTTCTTATGGGGATAATTTTAAATAAAGTTTGATCAAAATCCTATGTTTAATAAAATATACCCTATAAGATAGTCACTTAAAAAAGGCTCTCTTATAGGGTGATTTTTTTTATAATGGAAAAACAGCTAAACGGAGCGGAACTTATGTCAAAGCAACTGATTGATAATTTTTGATTTAATTTCGAAAAGAGAACTTAAGTGCCATCTTATCTAATACAGTAGCTATTATGATTCCTACTGTATATCGAACCAAATCTTCTACTAGAAAACCTTTGCCAAGTATCAAAGCCCCGAGCGTTGTCCTACGAATCTGATTAATCCAGTCTTCCTGATACAACTGGCTAAATTCAATGCCGAAGCTAAACAAAAAACTGAGCCAAATGGCTGTGAGGGTGTTCTTACGCACTAGCAACAATCGAAACCCGAAATAGACCATCATAGCCCATAGCATGTCTCCTGCGTTCTGCGCTACAAATGATGGGAGTAGGGTACTCCAATTTCTAGAAGCAAAGCCGAGTGAAATGGTGATAGCAATAGCTATCAAATAAGATACTCGCATTTTACGGTATTGAAAGTTGATAGGTTTATGCCCATTAGTCAATAGAATCACTCTTTCGGTTGTTAATATTAATCCATTATCTCATAAATGATGTCCGAAAGAATTATCTGTATATGCACCTTTGACGAAAGAGTACCTAATTATTTAGTTCACCATGTACTCTTCTTTAAGTAAACTGTATATTTCTAAATCTACAACACCTTTACCAGACCATACTTTAGCTTGTCTCAAAAGTCCTTCTTTTAAAAAACCATTTTTCAGGAGAACCTTTTTAGATGCTTCATTTAACGGCATTACTTCGGCTTGTATTCGATTTATATTAACTTCCTCAAATAAAAATTTGACAAGTATGTTAACCGCATCAGTTGCAAGGCCCTTACCCCAATAGTCCTCTGCTAAATAGTAACCAATCGTCACCATATTCACTTTTTGATTATATTCCATTGCTTCTATAATACCTACTAATTGATCGCTATGAGATTTTTGAAAAATGCCCCATTTAACTATGCTTTTCTTCTTGTAATCTCTATCAAAATGCCCAATCATTTTACTCACTGTTTGGATATTATGTTTAGGGATTATCCCGCAGTATTCAAATACTTTTTCATTATCATAAATCGCAAATAGTTCCTGTAAATGAGCAACTTCAATTTTTTTTAGTACTAGCTTTTCGGAGTTTAATAATGGGAACTCTGCAAACACTTTTTCTTTATTCATAGTATTCTCTCCTTATTTTTTCCCCTTTAAGTTGAAGAGGCAATATTCCATTGAGTTTTGAATCCTTATAAATAATCCGTACAATAACCTCTTTCTAAAATAGACTCTTCATCACTAGTGAAATCCTCACTATTGATGATAAGAAATAAAATAGACATATTGTGCAATAATACTTTATTATGTATAATTTTACTATATTATACAGAAAGCGAGTGATTTATGATGATAGTCAGCTCTATTTTTCCAACAAACAAATATAAGGTGTGGAAGAAGTAAGAATAATAGATTCTTCTGCACGAAATCGGAGGAATTGAAATGTATAGTAATTACGGACCTTTATGTACAGAACTTTATGATTTAACAAAACCAGTAGGATATTCTATTGGTGGAGATATTGAGTATTATCTTGAACGATTGAAAGAAACTAAGGGAAAAGTGCTTGAAGCGGGAGTAGGTTCGGGACGTTTCTTAATTCCTTTACTTGAAAAGGGATATAATGTTGAGGGAATTGACTATTCGCCTGAAATGTTAGATTTATGCAGAAAACGTTGTGAAGAAAGAGGATTCATGCCAAATCTATTTGAAGGTAACTTGAGCAACTTTTCAATAGACTCGAAATATGAAGCAATTGTTATGCCGACAGGTTCGTTCTGTTTAATCGAGAATTCAAAAGATGCAATGGATGCATTAAAATGTATGTATAATCATTTGATACCTGGAGGACGCTTAATTTTAGACTTGCTTATACCTACAGACTGGCGAACAGGGGAAATTACTTCATCCTACTATGAAATTTCGCAAGAGGAAGGAATTTCAATAGAAAGAAAAGCCGTTGAAATGAACTGGATCGATCAATATACGCTAACCGTTTTGAAATATGAAAAATGGAGAAATGGTAAATTAATAGATTCAGAATTGCAAAGATTTCCGGTGCGATGGTACGGAATAGAAGAATTCCAGCACATATTAACAAGCTTAGGTTTTTCTGATATTAGTTGTTCCGCTGAATATATTTATAACAAGAAGCCTTTAAAAGAGCATTCACTAATTACATTTGAAGCTGTTCGTAAATAAATAAACCTGCTAGATTTTAGCTAAGAAAGTAGCTAAATATCTAGCAGGTTTTTGTTTTAAACATCATTTATTTCTTTGTATTCCAAGTAGAAAATTCTCTTAGACCTTGTCCAACGTTAAGTTTTAGACTTTTTGTACCGTTGATCGCTTAATACTAAATTCATTCCAAATCGAGCCATCTTCTTTGAGTAATTCTTTTCCACTCCAAATGATGTCGTATATGTCACCCTCGTAAGCAATGGCGCGACCAAATGCAAATGAAATAAAATAGTCATTCCATGATTGGAAGAAATGGCTGCCGGCATCAGCTGCTCTTGCTATGTAGCTCCATGCCTGTTCTTCGGTTAAATAACCAACTATGTAGCTCCATCTTGCAATATTTACAGCTCGGTCAAAATCCCATGCGGCAATAGTGTCGACACGGTCATAGTCTGATTTTGCAAAGGAAAGCTGCTTCATCATTACTTCTTGCGCAGATTCATAGCATTTCTGCGATTTGCCCACTTCTTCCTCTGTAAAAGTCTGGCCAGCTTTCAACGCCATAAAGAATTCATCATATCTTGCACGATGCCCTTCCATAAGTAGCCATTCTAGGGTTTCTACAGCCTCCTCTGGATTACTAACGTCCCAGTATGAAGAAAGACCTTCTTTCAAAGTTTCGCAATCTACCTTCACTGGCAGTATCCGAGGCGACTCAGACCGGTAAAGAGCTATATTGGCACCGTAGGCAAGTAAATGCTGTTTCTCCTTCGGTAAAGGGTTAGCAGCCTCCATTTCTAATTGTGATTTTTTGGCGTTTTTCACAATTCGTTTGCTCGCAATAATTAAACCAACAATAAGTAAAACCACAATAGCTATAATAATTCCTACAATCTTCAAACTCCCACGTTCCTTTCCGTGTTTTTATTTGGCGAAGTTTAAACAAGAATCACTAACTTCGAACAAAATACAGTAAAATTATACATTTACAGGTAGTAATATACAATGAAACTATTTTATTACTTATAGGCGGAAGTGAGGATGCCATTTGTAGGTATAAAGGCTATGGCACGAGTGATTGAAAGGCACATGAAGCGGAAGTTAGCTCTAGACGTTTTTTAACAGGTGATATGAATGCGGATTTAAGCTACTTTTCAGCGAGTACTCAAACACTCGCTGAAAGAAGTTAAAGCCCTAGGCGGATATAAAACCCATTTTTTTCTTGCTATATCTTTACTGTAGAAAGGAAAAATAGGATTGTCTATATTTCAATGAAGGAAGAAGGGTTTTCCATGCATAAAGATATGAATTATGGTAGCGACTTTAAATATATTCCAGCAACATCAATTTGGAGTGGAGATGGTGTAGAAGTATTGCCTGATTTATACCAACATACGATTCAAATTGTTAATATCGTACTCTACGGTGAACCTCATAAGAGAGAGTTCGTATTAGTTGATGCTGGTATGCCAAAAAGTGCAAAGGAAATTATTTCAATAGTCGAGGAGAGGTTTGGATCAAATAGTTGCCCTAAAGCATTAATTTTAACGCACGGGCACTTTGATCATGTTGGGGCGATAATTAATCTAATTGAACACTGGGGAATGCCGGTTTATGCACATCCTTTAGAATTACCTTATTTAACTGGCAAAAAAAATTATTCTGAGCCGGATCCTGTTGTAAATGGGGGCTTAATAGCAAAAGTGTCATCCATTTTCCCGAATGAAGCCATCAACTTAGGAAACAACATTGAGGCACTTCCGTCCGATGGCAGTATTCCATTTATGCAAGGTTTTCGTTGGATTCATACTCCGGGTCATACACCAGGGCATATTTCTTTATTTCGCGAAGAAGATCGAGCGTTAATTGTTGGAGATGTCTTTGTTACGGTTAAACAAGAGTAGCTCTACAAAGTATTGCTACAAAAAAAGGAAATTAGTGGGCCGCCACGATATTTCACGACGGATTGGCAGGCTGCTTGGGATTCTGTAAAAAAATTAGAGGCATTAAAGCCTTCAGTTGCTATTACAGGTCATGGATTACCGATGAAAGGGGAAGAGCTTACTATAAATTTGCATAAGTTAGCGACTGAATTTGAGCAGATTGCTTTACCTAATCACAGCAAATACCTGAATTAACATATTAAAAGATCTCTGTAGGACGAAATAACAAAATGAAGATATTCGTTCTAGATAAGATAAAAGCTGCACTTCCAATTGTTGGTTGTGTCTAACAATTGAAGTGCAGCTTATACTAAATTACTAATTAAATTGTCGTATTTTCCTTATTCACATCAATGTTATTTTCGGGAATAATAAGTGTGATACCAATAATCACAACGAGTCCAGTAATTAAACCATAAATAATCGGTAGTGTAGAAGTAATTCCAAAAATGATAAATGAAATAAAGATAACTAGTGAACTAGCAATAATAGAATAGAAAGCAGCTTTACTTGTTACACGCTTCCAATAGAGACCGATGATGAGAGGTACGAAGATAGCACCTGATAAAATTGCATAGGCCATATCTAATGCCACTAGTATGTTTTGAATCCATACTGAGAAAATGATGGCTAACACACCTAAGCCAAGAATAACAATTCGCGATGTATTGATGATATCTTTATCAGTCATATCTTTTTTTACGTATACCTTAATAATATCGTTAGTGATTAGGGTTGCAGAGGCAAAGATAGCTCCTGAAGCATTTGACATAAGAGCAGAACAAACACTAGCAAGAACAAGCCCCAACAAGCCTGGTGGGAGAATTTCTAATGCAAGGCTAGTAAACGCTGATTGGGAGTCACCTAAATTTGGAAGGAGCACAAGTGCGCACATACCTACAATACTTAGTACTAAACCATATAAAACACTGTATAGACCGGCCGATATGGCACTACTTTTCGCTACCTTTTGGCTTCTCGCTGTAAATACACGCTGCCAGATGTCTTGAGAAACCATTAAACCAAAGAAGTACAATAAAAAGTATTGGAAGATACGATCCCAGCCGATATTTGTAAGGCTAAGATGCGCTTCTGGTACACTACTAAATAGAGCTGTTAAACCTCCGACACTGTTTACGCTAAACGGGAACATAATAAAAAATACTCCGATTGTCATTACTATAAATTGTATAATATCGGTTAAGGTAATACTCCACATTCCTCCTAGGATTGTATAAAAGAGCACGATCCCTCCGTCAATAATCATAGAAGGAATAAGGGACCAGCCCAGTAGCACGTGAATTACATTACCCATACCAATTACTTGTGTTACCACGACCATAAGGGTATAGATGGCTGTAACAATAGCACTAATAAGCTGAGTTCCTTCTCCAAAGCGCTTTCCGAGTAACTGACTAATAGTAAAAACCTCATAACCACCAATTTTATTAACGACGAAAAGACCCAAGGCAGCTATACCGAAGCCCATCATCGAAACAAACCAAAGCCCAGAAACCCCGTAATTATAACCTAATGTCGTTGAACCCATAGTAGCTGCACCACCAATAATAACAGCTGCTAAACAACCAACATGGCTGTAATATCCTAGTCGACTTCCTGCAAGGACAAAATCTTTTTCAGATTTCGCTTTTTTGATTCCGATTATGCCAACAATTATTAAGATCCCAAAATAGAGAAGAAGAACAAAAGTATCCAGTATATTCATTTATACACCCCCGAAACTTAATTCCAATTCGTATTCAGTTATCGCTTCGTCAAGCAAGGAAATGCCTAAGTCTAAATGTTCTTTATCTATATTTAATGGAGGCATCATTCGAATTACCTCGCCCTTATTACCGCTCAAATAGTAAATAACACCTTTTTGCAGACACTTCTCCAGGATGTTCATTAAGCCCTGACCATTTGGTTCTTGGGTTTCAGGATGAATAATTTCAATTCCTAGCATCAAACCAATTCCACGAACATTGCCAATCGAGGGATGTTTTTCTTTTAAGTGTATTAATTTATTTAATGCATAGTCACCTAATATTCTAGCGTTTTCCACTAAACCTTCATCTTTTAAAACGTCGATTGTAGCGCATGCGGCTGCACATGCTATGGGATTTCCGCCAAATGTAGTACTATGACTACCAATTGTCCATTGTTCCATTAACTCTCTTGAAGCTACAGTTGCGCTAAGGGGCAAGCCACTGGCAATGCCCTTTGCAATCGCCATAATATCTGGTGTCACACCAAATCGATTTGCCGCAAACCAGCCACCAGTCCGACCAAAACCAGTTTGCACTTCATCGAAGATTAATAAAATTCCGTATCGGTCACAGATTTCTCTTATTTTTTGTAACCATGCCTTTGGCGGAACAACATAACCGCCTTCTCCTAGAACAGGTTCTAAAATAACAGCTGCCACTTCATCTGGAGACACTTGATGATTAAATAAACGTTCAAAATCTTTTTTAACATGTTCTGACCAGTATTCATTGTGGTTTAAACCCTCCGGTGTTTCCGTTAATTGAGCATATGGTAATTGATAGGTCATGTTTGCTCCAACAGGTAAATTCCTTCTGTATTTACTTTTCGATGTAGTAAGGCTTAAGGCGCCCATCGTTCTTCCGTGGAATCCTCCAAGGAATGAAACAACGTAAGGTCTCTTAGTTACATGTCTTGCTAATTTTACTGCACCTTCGATTGCTTCAGCTCCGCTATTTCCAAAGAAAAAACAATCTAATGACTCTGGTAAAATCTTTTTCAATTACTTAGCTAATAGAATAATTGAATCATAATTAATAATACCGATAGGACCATGAACTAAATGATCGACTTGTTCTTTAATAGCAGTAATGACTTTTGGATGTCTATGTCCCGTATTTTCTGTAGCAATGCCTGAAGTAAAGTCTAGATACTTTCTACCGTCGACTCCTATATAAAATAATCCCTCTGATTTTACTACCCGAAGATTTGGAAAATCCTTCGCCATTGTGGGTGCTAATAAGCCTTCTTCGTTAATGTTTTTCCAATCAATCATAAACTCATCCCCATTTCATTGATGTTGAAAGAATTTTCTCTCAATTCAGAAAAAACGTCAAATGCCTACCATAAAAAATTTTAATAGTTGATAAAGAAGGATAGAGATAAAAAAAGCTTCTATATCGACCTTGCATAATACTCATAATTTCTTAAATGGAAGAAGGGTAATTATTACTTTATAATAGAAATACAGATTTAATATGTAGGGATTAGGGGGAAGAAGGCGGTGATTAAATGGAACTAAGGAATTTGAAAACCTTTCAAGTGGTCGCAGAAGAATTAAATATTACAAAGGCTGCCAAAAGATTAGGGTATACACAGCCAACTATTACAATACAAATACAATCTTTAGAAAAAGAACTGAAGCACACTCTATTAACAAGAGTTGGTAAAAAGACTCTTCTAACAGCTGCTGGAAAAAAGCTGAAAGACCATGTCGATAGCTTATTTATTTTTATAGATAAAATAGAAAAAGACATGGAAGAACTACATGGACCGTCTGGCATTCTGACTATTGCTGCATCAGAATATTATTGTACTCAACATCTTTCACCGATTGTAAAAGCTTATTTGGAAATATACCCGACTGTGAGAATAAGTCTTCTACCACTAAATAGTGTACATGCTATTAAAAGTGTAAGAGACCAAGTAGCGGATATTGCTATTATTGCGAATGAGTGTAACGATATCGATATTAGTAAAACTTTTTTAGAAGAGGAAAAGGCATTTTTAGTTGCTTCTTCTACAATTAGCAAAGAAAGAAGTTTTCATGAAATTTTAAGAGAAGATACCTTTATCTCCTATGACTATCATTGTAGTTTCAGTAATATCATTGAACAATACTTTAAAAAAGCCGAATTTCAACCGCAGTCCACTATTATGGTTGGTGGAAGCGATGAGATGATAAAGCGTGCCGTGTTGAATGGAACAGGCTATGCGATTTTAGGTCAAAATGCTATTGAGAATGAAATACAGGACGGTTCGATCACCATCCTCCAACATGTTTCAGAATCTATCATTACATCAGCCATTAATTTAAAAGTTCGCGCAGATGAACCGAATATACTAACGTTTAATGAATTTTTACAGAACGCCTGGCCAGTTAATAATAATCTTAGTAAATCATTTGATTGAATTATAAGAATAATCGGAAAATTACGGATGCAAGAGTGCAGTCCCATTTTTCATTTTTCTAATGTTGGATATATATCTAAATTTATTTAAAAAGAAAGGCTGTCGCAAATAAATTTGCGACAGCCTAAATTGGTTCATGCCCCTTGATGGCGCAATATCATATATTTTATCATAAAATACTTTATTGTAATATATTTTGTTTTTTGCAACATTTCAATAAAAATTAAAAGTTGTTGACAAAAAAAAGCAGAATTGTTATATTCAATTTATTCAACGTTGAATATAAAAAGGTGATTATTATGACTAGACTATTAGTACTTGCTATGTTGGGGCTAAAACCAATGACGGGCTATGATATTAAAGTAATGCTTGAATTAAGTGATGCTGAACGATGGGGTGGTGTGCTAATCGGCTCGATCTATAATGCATTAAAGAAACTTGAAAAAGATGGCTATATAGAGGTGGCTAGTATTGAATCCACAGGTCATAGACAAAAAGCAATTTATCAAATTACTGAAAAGGGCAGGGCACATGAGCAAGAATTAATTATCGAGGCTCTTGAAAAATCCTCTGTAGTTTATCCTACAACTTTATATTCTGGTGTCTCCTTTGCATTTAAACTGCCAAAAGCTAAAGCGGTGGATGCATTAGAAAAGCAGAAAATAATTTTGGAACAAGAAGAAAAGGCGATCAATGCTGGCTATGAGGCGAAATTGATTGCTATGCAAGGAGAACTACCAGCATTAACCCAACTAGCATTTGATAATATGCTTGAAATTGTTCAAGTACAATCAAAATTTGTACATCAAGCTATTGAAATTATGAAAAAAAGTAACTCTCTCGAATGAGAGAGTTAAAAAATAATTGGATATTCAAAGTTGAATATCCAATGTTAAGTAAGGGGAGAGAATATGAAAAAGCTAATAAATGCTAGCCAATTAACAAAAAATTATAAAGCAAGGCGTGTCGTTGATCATATAACCGTTGACATTAAAGAAGGTGAGATAGTAGCTTTAGTGGGCACAAATGGTGCTGGGAAAACAACAACAATCGGTATGCTTCTTGGCATTATTCCTCAAGACAATGGAACGATTGAATACTGGACATCTGATTACAAAAAGGAAATAGGTACGCAGCTTCAATCAACCCCTTTTTTCGAAGGCTATTCTGTAGAGGATAATGTGAAATTATTTGGGGCATTCTATGGAATTTCGCTAACAAAAAATGATATTGATGAAAAACTCGCTGCTTTTGATTTATTGCAGGTCAAAAAAACGCCTGCTATCAAATTGTCAGTAGGACAGCAAAAACGGCTAGCCATTATCGTGACAACTTTGCATAATCCTAAATTAGTCATTTTGGATGAACCTTCTGCTGGATTGGATCCTAGAGGACAAAGAGAAATTCAACAGATTATTAAACATTTAAAAGATAGCGGGGTTGCCGTCTTATTTTCTTCCCACGATATGTTGGAAGTAATGAATGTAGCTGACAGAGTGTTGATTATGCATCATGGAAAAATAATGGCAAATGGCTCATCTGATAGTTTAATGGAGCACTATCAAACGCAAAATTTAGAAGAATTATTTTTTGAATTAACGAAGTGAGGAGCGAGAAGATGAAGGTTATTTTCGTATTAAATTTGAAATCTAGCATAAAGGATATGTATTTACTCTTTTGGTCAATATTAATGCCATTTGCTGCAATCATTGCGTTAAAGATATTTTTACCGAGCTATGCAGGAAATTACGTAGAAGGAATCATTGCCGTTAGTGTATTTTTCTATTCATTTATGACCACTGCTTTTATAGCGTTATCGCAAAGAAAGAGAGGGGTTTATAATTTACTTCACGCTACACCGCTGCCTTTATGGAAATATATCGTTAGTATTTCTAGTGCATGGGCTATAGTTGCGATTATTTTATCTTATATCGTGCTTTTATTCGCTATCATTATCAATCAACTGAATTTTACTTTTAAAATACTCTTATATATGACACCGATTATCCTAATAGCTTCATTAAGTTTTGTTTTTTTAAGCTTTTTTATTTCAAGTCTCGTGAAAAACGAGGGGCATTTAAGTATGACTGCAAATGTACTGATGATACCTATGTTACTTTGTAGTAATGCATTTTATACAATGGAAAAAGCGCCAAACCTTATACAATATATTAGTCTGGTAAATCCATTTGAATGGTTTGTAAATGGAATTAAAGCCGCGTTTCTAAATAATTTTAGTACATGGGGAGAATCCTTACTTCTTTTATTGGGATGCCTAGCATTGACACTTATTATTTCCTTAAAAACATTTAAGTATAATGAATAATAATCGAAATGTAATAAATCAAGTGACTAGAACTCGAATTTGAGTCTAGTCATTTCCAACGTTACTTTACAAACCCAGCGTTCATGGGGAGTGTTAAAAAATTAAAACAAGGATGAAGAATAAACCATATTGAAAGGAGTAGATGTGATATTTATTCCGATTCCACTAAATTTCCCAGACAATTATTTGGGGTTGGGGAATTATAGTGAAGGAAAGACGAAACTTTATCTTATATGATCGAGGTAGAATACTCTAGGAGTTTGTCAATAAACTATATAGAAACACTATTACCTGAACAGAAAAATTATAGAGGGCCACTTAATTATTATAAGTGACCCTTAGTAACAAAGCTTCGGAGGTGTAAGACTAAACCAATCTTACATTACTAACATATGATACGATGTTATGCTTACATAGTTAATTGCCTGAGAAATAGTTTAACTTCTTTCAGCGGGTGTTTGGACACCCGCTAAAATAGAGGAACTCAGTCTAAGAACTCCACGTCCTGTGGCAACGACTGAGTGACCAACTTCGTGTTGGCCAAAAGCCTCCGGCGGATGTCACGGAATTATGCCGAGGCATAATTGATAATATTAGTAGGTTATTTTAAAGGCATAAAAGCAGCGGGAATTAATTGTTCAGATTCTATCACGATGCCAGTTAATCCTTTATCCGTTTTTGTTTCATGCCATTCATCCTTTTCCCAAAAAACTGCGTCTCCAGGCTGGACTTGATAATATTGCTCCTGTTCATTTCTTACATATCCTTCGCCCTCTATAATTAAGAATAGCTGGGGAACCACAGCTTGATGATAGCCAATAACACCGTTTTCTTCTAAATACATGCACCCGATACTAGCAGGTACTTCTGTGTTAATAACCCGAGACATAATGAAATTTGAGTTAAATTGTGTTATATTTTTCCCATTCTCTTTAGAAAAACGATAAAGTTTCATTTGATTCCTCCAAACTTATATTATTTTTTCACAGCATGAACGTAGTGAATCGTTTCAAAAGCTGTTAAATAATCTTTTCGATTGTCAAAATAAAGCTCATTAATTGTATCTGGCGATAGATGTTCATAAATAAGCAGGCCTGAGTTTTCTAACATTTTTTCCATTTCTTCATAAGTAAAACATGATTGCATCGGTTCACCACTTGCTGCAGCCATTTTTACCATGTTATCTACTCGGTTTGATATTCCTTGTTCTTTAAATAATTTTTCATCTGCATAGTCCAACACTATCGAACTTCCTGTTGGAACATTGGCAAACAAATGATCAATTAAACTTGAAATTTCATCTTTCGTTAAGTAATAGGAAACACCTAGTAGACTAAAGAAAGTTTTTTTATTGTCAAAGCCGCTATCCATTAGATTTTGATATGAAAACTTTTTTGTGAAATCCATGGAAACGAAATGTACATTACTTGGAAGCTTTAAATTAACTTCAGCTAATCTTTTCCTTTTAAATTCCTGTGTTGCAGGGTGATCAATTTCAAAGATTTCCAAAATGTTTTCAAGTTCCGGGTGTCTTAAGCTAAATGTATCTAACCCTGCTCCGAGTATGACGTATTGCTGTAAACCTAGCAAAACTTCATTCAGTAAAACTTTTTCACAATATGCTGCACGTGCCAAGGGTGTAGGGGAGAGCTGAGTTTGCACAATCCATTTTAATAGCTCTTCAGTTTGTCCATTTAGTTTTTCTGCGATTTCTTTATTAAAAAACTGGATACCTTGAACCATATTTGTTTGAATGTCATTGAACTCTTGTTGTGTGATCAATTCTTTAGCTAGGTAGTCATCAAAAATTTTAGGGGTATCGAATTGACTATGATATGCTCTACTAAAAGCTGAGATTAATGAAGTTAAACTGGATTCACCTTTGTTCATGTAAATACACTCCTTCAAAAAAAAAATAGGATTCCCCTGGCCAGGAGAATCCTATTGTACAAATAAAATCCGTAAAAGTAAATTATTGCATAAATAACTTTTTTTGTCAAGTTTTAAATACCGAGAAGCAACTAGATTTAGAAATTTCCTTAATCAAATTTTTGGATAAAGATTTTACCGTTCGGTTGAATTTCTGCATAGAAAACGTCTTCGATTGATTGTATATTTGCTTTTTTTAATTCGTTATCTAACCATTCTCTACTTTTTCCAACTTCCAGTAAATTTCGTTTCAATAGCTTGCCATCTGTGATAACTTCAATAGGGATAAAAATCGGTGGTGAAGGGGAGATTTTTAAATCTATTTTTTGCGTGCTTTGAAATTCAGGCTTTTTCAAAATACTAAGCATGCCATTTGGTTCTAATATTGCATAGTCAATTTCAGTAATTGAAAAAACTTGATACTGTCTAATCATCATCGTCAGGTCATCAATATTAATTTTAGTGTTTGCTAAAGCTTTTCTATCTATTTTCCCTTTTTTAATCACAATTGTCGGTTGTCCATCAAGTAATGTTCTTGCTTTTCCGGATTTTAGAGCGATGTAACTAATTAAAGTAGTAAGTGCACACCAAACAATTAAACTTACTAAAAATTTTGTGAATACAATTGTTTTTAAAACTACCATATTGGCTGCAATAGAACCAATTGTAATACCAGTTACGTAGTTAAAGAAGGTTAAGTGACTTAGTTGTTTTTTACCTAAAAACCTCGTAAGTGTCAGAAGAACAAAAAACGTAATAATCGTTTGAACAACTACTTGTATATAACCTGTGTACAAATTCTCCCACTCCTTATCTAATCCCTAGAATACCCAATGAATTTTTAAAAGATACTTCAATAAAACAACAGAATGGATTCAAATTTACATTTCATTAAAAATATAACTGAATCAGTACATTATTGATTCATCTTCAAAATAGAAATGTTATTTGAAACTTATACCATGTAAATTGATTAGAGTGGAGACTGGGCGATTCCTTGGGGATCATCAATAGAGGAACGAAGGCTAAAACCATCATGTCCTGTGATAACTCCTTCGTGACCAACATCTTGCTGCTGCCGCTTTGTTAGCACTTCGCTTTTGCGCAAAAAACCTCTGTTGACCCGAGATCCTGCAGCGTAGCGGATGTTTTCTGTGTGAAAGCGAAGCGTCAGCAACAACAAAAGCGGCTCATCGGACGTCCCCAGTCGCTACATTTTGATAATAACCGAATAAATAATGGAAAATATAGTGAGTGTTTTGGTAATATAAGTATTATTTGATTAAAAGGAGAGTTTTTATGGATACTAGAGTTCCTATTCCGGTTCAAAAAATTTTAAATGACTATATAACCCTATTTCAAAATAAAATACCGAATACGCTTGAAGGGTTCTATTTACATGGTTCAATTGCTCTTAACGCTTTCATAAACGGTTCTAGTGATATCGACTTTATTGCAGTTGTCAATAGATCTTTAACCGAAGAAGATGCGAAAGTAATATCCGAACTTCACAAAGAATTAAATCGGAAATACAAGGATACAGGGATGGATGGATGTTATTTACTTGTTGAGGATATTGGCAAGAAACAGAGTGAGGTAAATGGTTGTTTAAACGTCAACGAAGGCAAAACAAATTGGGGTAATGATACTATTAACCCAATTACTTGGTGGATTTTAAAAAACAAAGGGATTACCATTTTAGGGGCAGATGCAGCTACATATAACTTCAATGTAGATGAAAGAGTGCTTGATGATTATGTTTTAGAAAATATGAACAGTTATTGGTCGAGTAGATTGAAAAAAATTAAAAAATATAAAGCATTTTTGATACCAAATAAATTAGTTGATTTAGAAGTAGAGTGGTCAGTAACAGGGATTTTACGGCAATTTTACACACTGCAAGAACAAGATATTGTTTCAAAAGTAGATGCTTGTAAATATGCAATACATCATTTACCCGAAGAATTTCACAATATTATTAACGAAGCCATCAGTATCCGAGAAGGTTCTAATATACGCTATTGTAATTCGAAAAAACAACGCATTGATGACACTATTCAATGTATGGATTATATACTTAAGCAATGTAATAGTGTTAAAAACTAATGAAATGTGACTTATCACCACATGTTTTGGTATGAGCTTGAAATATTATTATTTTCCTATTATTACCTTTTGAGGAAAATGTGGTAAAATTAATTTGTCTTAAATGACCATTTCATTTAGGGGGTAGATATTATGAACAAAAATTATGTTAGTGCCGTGATAAACAAAAAGGGGAAATCGTCTAACTAAAAAATAGTTATATAGCGTTTTCTCAAATTGAAAGGGGAAAATTTTTTGAATCAAGCACTACTTATTATTGATGCTCAGCAAGAATTAATGGATGGCAATGAGAAAGAAAAAGCAGTTTTCAATAAAGAACATCTAATTAGAAATATAAATTTAGTCATTGACAAAGCAAGAAAATCCAATGTTCCAATCGTGTTTGTAAGGGATCTTGATGTTGCTGAAGGTAAAGGGACAGGGTTCGATATTCATAATGGTATTCGTGTACCTAAGGAAGCGAAGATTTTCGATAAAAAAGCAACGAATTGTTTCCATGGGACTGAACTGCTAAATCATTTGCAATCTCAAGAAATTAAACATGTTGTTGTAATGGGCTGTTCGACGCAGCACTGTATCGATAGTGCCGTAAGAACAGCGACTATTAGTGGTTTGGATGTCACGTTAGTTGGTGATGGTCATTCAACAGTGGACAATGATGTTTTAAGTGCAGAACAAATTATTAAGCATCATAATCATACACTTCATGGTCATTACAATGTCGAACACTTTTCTGTTGTTAGAAATTCAGAAGAAGACTTGTTTCAGCCTACACATGATTCGTATCGATAAGAAAAAATGTATTAGGGCACTCATATGATGGGTGTCTTTTCTTTTGGTAATAATACCTAAATCTAATTTACAAATTGCATTCAATATGTTTAATATATATTAAACGCACTAAACAATACGAGGTGTACTATGAAAAACATACAATTAAACGACGAGCAGAAGGTATTAATTGAGGATTTTGGTACTTATATTGAGTCAACAGGTGGTGCAAGGTCACTAGGTAAAATATGGGGATACTTGTTGATATCAGGTGCTCCCAAATCACTTGATGACATGGTGAATGACTTGCAAATAAGCAAAGGTATGGCATCATTGTCCGTTCGACAAGGTGTTCAAATTTCTTTATTTCGTAAAGTAGGGATTCCTGGTAGCAAGCGAGATTTTTATCAGTTGCATTCAGACGCATGGACATCGACTTTGCATACGAGCATTGCCCAAGGTGCAATGATGGCACAATATTTGCGTAGAGCAAAAAATTTAGTTCTTGAGGAGCAAGCTGTATCAACCATCGATGAGAGTATCGAGTTTTTTGAATTTGTGATCCAACAGACAGAGCAAATTTTAGTTCAGTGGGAAGAGAGAAAGGGTAGTAATACAAAGTAGGAGGAGTCTTCATGCCAAAAGTTTATGCGAACAGTATCACAATCCATTACGAAATTAAAGGTCAAGGGACGCCTATTTTGTTTTTACACGGCAGCGGAGCATCATGGAAAATGTGGGAGCCACAATTTGAAGTATTTTCCTCACGTTACCAAATGCTTATGCCAGATTATAGAGGACATGGTGATACGACAAAGGAATTTCCTAATAATAAATATGATTATCATATCATTGTGGAGGATATCAAATGTTTTTTAGATGTACTTGGAATCAATAAAATTCATGTCGTCGGTGTATCGCAAGGCGGTCAATTGGCTACTCTACTTGCAATAAAATACCCATCATATTTAGATAAACTCGTAATTTCCAATAGTTATAGTGAGATGCCCACAATTGCGGCAGGCTGGGTACTGTCGATTTCAAATTTTATATTTAGTTTTCTTCCATACAGTACAATAATAAATATTATGATGAAATTTTATCAGGATGATCCCTATACGCAACGGATATTACGAGAGTCTTTTTCGATTGATAAGAAGATGTTACTTGCAATAAAAAAAGCACCATTTCCAACCCACACTGATCAATTGTATCGAATAAAGTCGCCTACGCTTGTAATGGGTGGTGAAGGAAAAGTTACAACGGGAGTTGATGAAGGGAAAGGATCTCGAACTATATTTAACCATATTCGAAATGCGAAACTAGCATTATTCAAAAATGCATTCGATCCATTAAGTACGATGCGCCGCGATATTTTTAATGAAATGATTATTGATTATCTAGAGGATAAGCCTTTAAAGCAATATAAGGATGTAACTATTATTAGTAAATAAATTGTAAATGGACAGGTGGGAATGTATGACTATATATATTGCACTACTTAGAGGAATCAATGTAGGCGGGCACAATAAAATAATCATGGCAGAGTTAAGAAGTTCTCTTGAGCAACTAGGATTACATAAGGTAAAGACTTATATCCAAAGTGGAAACATCCTTTTTGAATCTGACGAAACTGAGGAGCTTTTGAAAACGAAAATTCACGATAAAATTAAAGAGGATTTTGGGATCTCTAGTGTTGTTGTCATTAGGACAGCAGAGGAAATACATCAGATTGTTAATCAATCCCCTTTTTCTGATCAGGATATTTCAGAAGCGGAGCAATCATGTAAGGGGGAATGCTTGCATGTTGCTTTGTTGCCGGCAGCTCCTTTGAAGGCCAATAGTGACCAGTTTTTATCTCTCGCAAACGAAAGAGAACTATGTGTCATAAATGGAAGGGATGTGTATCTTTTATTTTTTGACAGCATCAGAAATTCCAAACTAAGCAATAATTTAAAAAAGCTTGAGATTCCAGCAACTGTTCGAAATTGGAAAACGCTCATGAAGCTTTCGAGTATGGTCGAAGAGCTCAAACATTAAAAAAGTGAATACAAGAAAAGGATTATTCAAGACTCGCAAATAAAGATTTACAAGATGGTACAATGGCTACAACGCATAGATTTAATATTCCATCTGCTAAATTTAGGAGCTAAAAAATATTTGGTCAATTGACTTTTTTGTATTTTTCCTATATATTAGAAAAAAATGAAGGAAGAGGGTGATGGATAATGTCAAACAAACGTGTAAACAAGTTCTTGCCATTCAGTTTGTCCAATTTCTCTCACTGTTTGTGTACGTTGTAAACTAGACGTATACTCTCTTAAACGTGGATGAAACCTTGTGACTGCTGAAGGGCAGAACACGAGGTTTTTTATTTTGAACTAAAAAGCGTATAAGGGAGTAGTTTATGTATGATTTATGAGGTAAAAGGGCCAGTAATTGAACACGTAGCTAAGATATTTGAAAGAGTAGAGGATACATTAGTTCAGTCGTATTTACAGGGGCATATGGGAACTGCTTATGTGGATAGTTTAGAAAATCCGAAGGCAGCTCAAATTATCGTAGGTATATTTGTTTTTTATGCCGGTGATGTAGGTGTACCAGGTACCAAGGAATTATTACGCAATTTACCGGACTATCCATTAGTTATTGTAAATACGGATGAATGGAAAAATAGTATTGAGCTTGAGTACAAAGAACAGGCACATAAATTTAAGCGCTATCGATTTAAAAGAGACATGACTCATTTCAATCAAGTGAAGTTAAAACAATTGATTAATGATTTACCTGAAGATTATAAGCTACAAAAAATAAATGCTACAATTATCA
This sequence comes from Lysinibacillus sp. CTST325, assembly GCF_054665055.1. Taxonomy (NCBI): domain Bacteria; kingdom Bacillati; phylum Bacillota; class Bacilli; order Caryophanales; family Bacillaceae; genus Lysinibacillus; species Lysinibacillus sp. CTST325. The sequence goes on from NZ_BAAFHO010000002.1 coordinate 21,358, forward strand.
ATCACTCGGCATTTTCAACACTTTCTGAAGATTTTTTCAGTCAGTTTGAGTCATATGATGACTTTTTGGCGCGTGGCATTGGCTATTGTGTTACGTATAAAGATGCTCCAGTTTGCGGTGCAACTTCTTTTAGTATATATGATGCTGGCATTGAAATTGAAATTGCAACTGACGAAAGACACCAGCGTAAAGGTTTAGCGGCGGCAACAGCTGCATCGCTAATTTTAGACTGTTTAGAGCAACGAATTTACCCAAACTGGGATGGGGCAAATTCGCCATCAGTTAAGTTAGCTGAAAAGTTAGGTTATGTGTTGAAGGAAGAGTACGATACGTATTTTATAGAAAAATAAAGGGCCATAAAACATCCATCTAAAAAGATGGAGATTGAAAGTTATGAGTAAAAACGCATTATTACTTGCAAGCTGAAAATATCAGAATGTACTCTCTATGCCTAAAACAAACATACATTAAAAGATCAAAAAATAGAGAATTTCAAGATTTGTTCAGAATTTGTTGAGAATGATGTGGTAACCTAGTTATGTCATGGTTAACAAATGAACACGCATAAAAAACGGCTAGGCATTCACAAATTTTTTGTAAGCCTAGCTTTTTTTTGATGAATGGAGCTTTATAAAAGCTGTATGGCTGTAACCATTAGGAAATGTTTTCTAAAAGGGTTTCATAGAGAAAATAAAGAGTATCTTGACAAATTATGTTTTTTAATTAAAATTAAATATGTTTAAAAATTTAAACATAGGGATGGGAATTATGAAAAATTTTAATTGCAATAACAAAGAACAAGTTTTAGAAAAATTTAAATTATCAACCCCTATTTTCCAAGCACTTGGTGATGATAATCGTCAACAAATCATCATGCTTTTACTCACACATAATAGCTTAAATGTAAATCAATTAACAGAAAGAATAGAGCTTTCTAGACCAGCCGTTTCCCATCATTTGAAAATTTTAAGACAAGCTGGTTTGATTACTTTTAACCGAAATGGGAATGAAAAGTACTATTCATTGAGTTCTAATGAGTTTCTAAAACAAATCAAAGAGCTAATTCAAACTATTGAACAAAGCTATTGATTTGTTCTTTTTTACAAAACAATGTTCATATGTTTAAAAATTTAAACATTGTTCGAAAGAATAGGAGGATTAAATAATGGGGAATATTAAAAATCAATCAAGAAACATGTATTTATTAATGCTGCTCGTTCCTTTGTTTTGGGGTGGAGCATTCGCGACAGCGAAGCATGTCATTACGGAAGTTCCACCACTTGTTGCAGCTACGCTACGTTTTGGCATAACAGGAATAATACTCGTTACAATCATAACAATTCAGAAAGAATGGCAGTGGCAAGTAATCAGAAATCGATGGAAAGGTTTATTATTTATTGGATTTATCGGAATTTTCGGCTATAACGCTTTCTTTTTTACGGCATTGAAGTATACTTCTGCGACAAACGGTGCGTTAATTATAGCTGCAATGCCTGTATTCACTATGCTAGGGGCCGTCTTATTAGGTAAAGAAAAATGGAATAACAAATCTGGAACAGGTTTAGCTTTATCGATGATTGGAGTAATTATTGTTATTGTCAAAGGGTCACTTTCTGAATTACTATCTCTTTCTTTTAACTTAGGAGATATTCTTTTTGTCGGAGCACTTTTATGCGGAGTTATTTATGCATTAATGGGTGAATCCATGCTTAAAGGTATACCAGTAATGCTATCGAATACTATTATGATGTTATCTGGTGCTGTTTTCCTAGCAATCAGTACGGTATTTGAAGGAGGGTGGGATCAAGTAGTCAATCTGTCGGCTCAAAGTTGGATTGAAATGTTTTATATGGTCGTTTGTGGGACATTGATTGGCTATGTTATTTTTAACAAGGGTGTAGAAAGCTTAGGAGGTAGTAAAGCAAGCTTGTATTTAAACTTGACGCCTATAGTCGCAACATTACTTGCAGTTATTGCGTATGGTAGCTCAATTACATTGATACAAATCGTTGGGATGGTGCTGGTGTTGGTAGGTGTCTATATTGCTACTAATAGTCAGGTAAAAGCATAATAGAGAATACATAATCATTTTGAATTGGGTAAAGAAATTTAAATACTTCTGTCTTAACGAATAACCCGACTCCAAGTACTTTATTCAGAACGACGTGCTATTCAATAAATGTAAACTTTTCAATGTCATAAGGTAAAACCAAGATACCAGGTATTCATTAATTTGAGCCTGGTATTTTTTTATTAGATAATTTCTCTCGCTTTAAAATGAATCAATTTGTCTTTCCATCAGGTTTTCCAAACAAATTAAATTAGCAAAGTTAGAACGACTTACCAATCGTGTAAGTTTATGACAATTAATAATTTTGTAAGGAATGAGTAAGAAAAAAGAGATGATCGATTCGTACAATTAAAGTACATGAAAGGGGAGATTTTATTACGGATTAAGAGCGCTAAAAAGATATCAATTAATGTCAGCTACTCTTAAAAAACATAGCTCTTAAGAGAAGTATTTCTTAAATAAACGAACGGAGAGAAAATCCATGCTTAAATTGATGGAACTAGGATGGAAAAAATATCGATTATCTAACTATTTTATAGAAATAATCATTTGTATTGTGGCGGCCTCCTGTCCTGTTGAACTTTTGTCGTGGGGATTTAAAGATGGAAGCGGACTAATGCCATTATTGAATATTCTTATCAAAACAACAGTGACTATTATTTTAGCTATTATTTTATTACGTTTAATAATTGATAAATGCAAGAATAGTTATGGTCTACCAATATTCAACATAATGAGTATTGTTTATATAGGAGAGATGGTTCTATGCTACATTTACTGAAGCTGGAAATGAAGAAATTTAAAGTAGGTTGGTATGTAAAAGGTGCGATTATTGCAAACATCATTATAACTGCAGTAGTGTGTTTCGTAATTTATATAGCACAAAGAGAAGGGGATATTCCCATTTCAACATATGAAGATGTTTATGTACTGATTGGTGCAAGTGTGAGGGCAACGTTTATTGTGTTTGCCTCTGTATTAATTGCAAAACTAGTTATTGAAGAGTATAAAAACAGAACAATTTTGATTATGTTTACTTATCCGGTTAGTCGTAAGAAATTGATTGCTAGTAAACTGGCCTTGATCGCTTTTTTAACCTTAATGACTATGATGTTATCAAATATCGTTGTAGCTGGACTTTTTTCGATCATCAATATTTATTTTCCTATCGTTCCATTTACAATAACTGCAAACCAGTTCATAGGTGAAGTCATAAACATAATACCTTTTGCTATTGCCGCAACAGGAACAAGCTTAATTCCATTGTATTTTTGGATGCGTAACCATTCAGTTCCGGCTACAATTGGTTCATCTTTACTTGTGGTGGCAATTGCTTGTGCTTATAACCCAGAAATATCATTAGTAACCTTCATTCCACTGCAATTAGGACTTGCAGCAGTTGGGGTAATAATTGCGTATTTAGGTATTCGTAATATTGAGAACGTGGATGCGAAGTAACTTGAAGTCGATAAAACGGTATTATTAATGAATATTTGTACTTACAATAAAAAATGTAACGAGAGAAGGCAACAAGAAATGGGAATGATTATAGGCGCATTTTTGGGTTAATTTTATGATTTTAAGCAGCATGATATTAGTTTGGATAAGCAAGAGAAAGCAATATGGATTATGGTTGCAGGTTATAGTGCGTCAATTATATCTGGAAGCACAAGGGATTTTTATTTAGACTCAAAACATTTGATGGAGGAATTTTTGCATTACGATAACGTCTAGAGTGCACTAGGTGATAAGAATAAATTATGGGTTTGTATAAAAAAACATAGATTTCCTTTATGCTTTTTATTTGATAACGTAAAAGAAAGGAGGCGGGAAAAATGAGAATTTTTGATGCACACTTTCACATTATTGATTTTGATTACCCTATTACTGAAAATCAAGGATATGTACCACCTAGCTATGTTGTAGAGGATTACCAAAAAGAAACAGCGACTTATCATATTGTCGGTGGTGCAATTGTATCAGGTTCTTTTCAAGGTTTTGACCAAGATTATTTAATGAATGCTTTAGAGAAAATGGGTTCTGCATTTTGTGGTGTTACGCAACTACCGTTTTCGGTGACAGATGATAAGATTATGGATTTACATAAAAAAGGTGTGCGCGCACTACGATTCAATGTGAAACGGGGCGGTTCCGAGGATTTAACGAAGCTCGATTACTTTGCGAGACGTGTGTATGATTTAGTTGGTTGGCATAGTGAATTATATATCGACGCAAAAGATTTGCCTGAAATTGCACCAACGATTGAAAAATTACCAGCGATTTCAATTGATCATTTAGGGTTATCCGAGAAAGGATTACCTCATTTGTTGCGACTAGTAGAAAAAGGTGTACGAGTAAAGGCGACTGGTTTTGGTCGTGTAGAGCTCGATGTAGAACAAGCTTTGAAATCTATTCATGCTGTTAACCCAGAGGCGTTAATGTTCGGCACAGATTTGCCGTCCACACGAGCAAAAAGACCTTTTGCTTATGCCGATATTGAACTAATTCAAGAATTGTTTGATGCAATGTCAGCTGAAAAAATTCTTTACCAAAACGCGATGAATTTTTATTTCAAATGAGTTGCTAGAAGTACTGTTTTACTGTATTTCCTAATGAAATTTTAGAAATCGCTAATTGCCTTTCACATCAAATGTGGAGGGTTTTTATTTCGTGCTGTAAAATTATTTAATAAAATTAAAAAAAGGACAACAGGTATAGAGCGTTTACTACACTAATACCCATTGTCAACAGTCTGTAATGATCAAGGGAGTCATTTGCAATCGAGACAGTTAGTTTAAATTTTGAGGATTGTTATTTTCTTTACTAATATCTTCTTTCTTTATATTTGCAATAAATACACCTACTAAAGTAATCAAGCCACCAGTTATAGCAGAAAAATGCGGAACCTCACCAAGCCAAATCCATGCGATAAGAAATGCAAAAACAGAGGTTAAATAAAGCGTACTTGTTGCTTCAGCTGCCCCTGTTCGCGAAGTAACATAAGCTAGTGTAAAATAAGGAATGATTGTTGGAAAAATTCCAAGATACAAAATGACTAATGTTGCATTTAACGGTGCATCCATTATTGCTTCACTTAGGCCAGGTGAGAATAGTAACATAAAAATAGTACCTGACCAAATGGCGTACATCGTAAAGGGAATAGCGCCGTATTTTTCTAGATAACGATGTTGAAAAACAAAGTAAATACTTTCTGAAAGGGATGCTATTAAAACGATAATAATCCCCGTATTAAAAGAAAAACCTTCAGTTGAACCTCCTACTGTAATAAATGCTACACCAGAAAAGCCAAGCAGTGAACCTACCCATCCCCATAATCCAAGCTTCTCACGATAAAAGAATACAGCTAACATAGCTGTGAATATAGGGGTTGTGGAAACAAGTAAACTTGCAACCCCGGCACTAATCGTTTGCTCTCCATAATTTAGTGCTACTTGATACACGGTGAAACCTAAAAAGCCAAGTAATAAAATAATGGGGATATCTTTTAACGCAGGCAAAGGAGTTTTCGTAATAACTGCTATGATTATTAAGACGAATGAGCCGACTAATAATCGTAAAAGTGAAATATGCTCAGGTGAATAGGCCGTTAATGCCACTCGAATTCCTGGAAAAGCGGATGCCCATAAAATGATTGTTATGAAATGAGCGGAAATAATCTTAAAATCTAATGTTTTTAACATGAATACACCTCGTTATCCAACCAATTATATTTATGTTTTCAATATTAATAGGATTTTGGTAAAATTTCTCCAACAGGTTAAAATAAAAAAACCAACCAGTTTAGAAAAGAGAGTACATATGAAAAAACCAAAATATCAATTGATTATTGATTTTATAAAAGAAAAAATTGCTAAAGGGGAGTGGGCAATCGGAAGTCCCATACCAAGTCAACGTAATTTGGCAAAACAGTTTGAGGTTAATCGTAGTACAGTCATAACGGCATTAGAAGAACTAATGGCTGATGGGCTACTAGAAGGTAAAGCAGGGAAGGAAACAGTCGTCACCAATAATACTTGGACTTTGATGGGGGAAAAATCCTCGACTAACTGGAATGAAAATGTCAGATTAGGCATTCATAAACCTAGCGTTTCGATGGTGCAGGAGATTAACGAAGCGGAATCAAATACAAATCTTATTCAATTGAGTAAAGGGGAGCTATCACCAGAGATGTTTCCGCTAGAAGAGATGAAAACCATCGTTCAAAAGGTTTCGAATCAATTAACCTCGTTTGGCTATGAAGAGCCGAAAGGAAATATAAAACTACGGCAAGCCATTAGTGACTATTTAAAGGTTAGAGGGGTCGAAGCGTCTCCGTCGTCTATTCTCGTTGTTTCTGGTGCGCTCCAAGCTTTACATTTAATTTCGATTGGACTACTAAAAAGAGGTTCTACGGTATTGCTAGAGATGCCGTCTTATCTTTACTCGTTGACTGTTTTTGAGTCTGCGGGGATGGAGTTGCAAGGATTAGCAATGGACAATGAGGGGATTATCATCGATTCAATTTATCCGACAAAGGAAAAAGGAAAGAATATTTTATATACGATTCCAACTTTCCATAATCCAACAGGCGCCTTAATGCAAGAATGGAGACGAGAGAAATTAATTGCCTATTGTGAAAGAGAGCAGCTGCCAGTGATAGAAGATGATGTGTACCGTGATTTATGGATTGACAACCCACCACCTAAACCACTGAAAGCAATGGACCTTTACGGAAATGTACTATATGTTGGAAGTTTATCCAAAACCCTTAGTCCAGGATTACGAATTGGTTGGATTGTTGGCTCGGAGTCAGTCATCAATCGATTAGCAGATTTAAAAATGCAATCCGATTATGGATCAAGTACTCTTTCACAACTCGTTGCTGCAGAGTGGCTATCTAGTAATTTCTATGATGATCATCTTGATAAAGTAAGAGAACAACTTAGCATTCGTAGAAAAGTTGCTTTAGATGCAATGGACAAATATTTGAGTCCTTACGCTACGTGGGACATCCCAAAAGGTGGATTGTTCATATGGGTTAAAATAAAGCCTGAGTTTAAAGTAAAAAGGCTATTTGAAAAAGCATTATCCAACAATATTCTTCTTAATCCTGGTAGCATTTATGCTGAAAAAACAGGACAGTTTATAAGAATCTCTTATGGGTATGCTTCACTCGATGAAATGAAGGAAGGGATTTTCAAATTAAGTGAAATTATTAAAAATCAATAGATCGTAAAATGGAGGAGTTAAATGAAAATACTAAACAAATTGCCAAAAAGTAACCAGAATTTACATGTAGACTTAATTAACAATGGCTGGATTCCGATGAAAGAACCTAAAAATTTAACTAGTGCTATATTGTTATCTATCCCTTTAATGATTGTCGCTTCAATGATTTCTATTGGGGTAATAAATATCTTTTCTAGTATTTCTTTGAGAGATTTCGGATTTACATCTGGTGGAATATCAATAACCATTAACTTAAGCGTTATTTTGGGGATCGTCTTACTATTAATCATTCACGAATTACTTCATTTGATGTTCATTCCTAATTTTATGAAATCAGAAAAAACATCTGTAGGGCTTACTCTGTTCGGGGGTTTTGTCATTACGGAGGAGGAGATTTCAAAATCAAGATATATAATCATTACGATTGCTCCTTTTCTGATCATTTCTATAATATTCCCGCTAATTCTAAGTGTACTTGGACTCTTAACATCGACATTGAAGTTCTTGATCATACTAAACTCAATGGGATCGTCAGTTGATTTACTAAATCTTCTTCTTATAATGAAACAGGTACCAAAAAATGCAACTTTAAAATGTAATGGACCAAACACTTATTGGAAAACGCTCAGACTGAACAAAAAGGGTAAAAATGAACAAATAAATCAGTAATAGAAACATTGAAAGAGGAAGAAGAAATGAGTTGAGCATACAGGTAACTCTCTTGAGTTTATTGCAAATAGTTGCCCCAATTATTTACGAAGAATAATAGTTGAAGGTTGGCGGGGATGAAATAGCACTTCACCATAACGTGTGGTTGATTTCCGTTCCGGCTAGGCGCTTTCCTGGAGGCGTCCGATGAGCCGCTTCACTCGCGATGCTCGCTGCAGGGTCTCATCTGTGACGGTAATCCCCAAGGAGTCGCCCAGCCTCCACTCCAATCAACTTACATACATGATATACGTTTTAACAAAGAAAGATAATTAGGTTAGACCTTTTATATATTTCGTAACATTCCCTAAACAACAACTACCTTGAGGATTGTTTACCTCACAGCCACAACGATTTTCTTTTATATTTGCTCGAATATGTTCTAATGGATTAGGAGCGAGCTCATTTTCAACATATTGTTTAATTTTTTCTTTAGTCCAATCAAAACAATAACAAACCGGTGTACTTAATGAATCATCCTTTTGATGTACGGCAACCTTTATATCAGATAGAAGGTACTCCTTATTACTGGTATCAAAATAAACGACATAACAATCATTAGTAGAACAAAAATAGTGATTTTCCATAGCGTTTATAGATCCTAATACAGATGGTTTCATCATTGATTTAATTGTTATTAGCTGCACATTTTTAGCTTTATTTTTGCAAGAAGGACATACAATAGCGTTTTCATTTATATTTTTTTTATGGCTACTATCACAACAGTTTCCCATCATTTTTCCACCTTTACTTATTATTTTTAGTCTCTAAAAGTTTCAATAACAGGATAATCGCACATCATTTTTTGGTTAGAATTGATAATTTATCTTATATTAAGTATAAATCATTATGCTAAGGTACAGGGTAAAGAAAATTAATAATTATTTGATTCAACTAATCAATTTTCAGATTAACAACAAGATAGTGAACACGTATGAAAAAATGACGAGTTACTTACATAAATTGCACCTTCAATTGTAGTTAGTGTGTAATGTCCTCTTTGGAGCAATTGAATATTCTTTTACAATAGTCGCTGTTAAGGCATATGTCCGTGGTCATGATATGTTAACAGTAGATGGATTACTACAAAATTTCGAGGCTCACTACTCGAATCTAAAAGCATCCCTAAGGCTACATTGCAAACAAAGTGGAATTAAGATTGGTGTGGAAGAATAATTTTTTTCCGTAAAAAAGGAGATTTATAGAGTAGAAAATAGTAAAATTGATAAGCTGATAGCCAAAAAAGTATTTGTTTGGGAATTTTACGAGTGTTAACGAAAATGAACAAACACGTCGAGGTTCATGTCAGAAGGATCATGAATTAAACGTGAAGAGGGGACTATTGGAAATGTTTATAGTGGCAATATTGATTACTTTAATTTTCGGCAGTATTTCTTATATGCTGTTGAAGCATCCTGAGGGTGCTATACAGATGAGTTCCTTTTCAGATGAATTCAAAAAGAAACCATTTTTTAAAATGTTCCTAAAGTTTATGGGTTGGTGGTTTTTATTACTGGTGATAGCAGCATGGGTTGTTGCATTCATCTCCTTGTTTGAATGAAGTTATAAACTTTTTGAGGAAATTTGACTGAATGAAAAAAGCCGTAGCGTAGTAATACGCTACAGCTAAAAATTGGTTATGCCCATCAATGACTTTTTCATATAAGCATTATAATACATAAGAAGGGCAAGTATTGCTATATTTGGTTATTAAACTCATATTGGAATATACACATGCGAAGGGCGTCTCGATATTTACCTTCAGTAAAAAATTCTTCTTTAAGTTCTCCCTCAATATGAAATCCAGCTTTTTTATAAATGTAAATGGCTTTTTCGTTTTGTTTATCAACAATTAAATATAGTTTGTGTAGATTTAGAATATGAAAAGCGTATTTCATTGCCAAAATAGTAGCAGAGTAGGCAAATCCTTTTCCTTGGGAATTAGGATCAATAATAATTTGAAATTCTGCATTGCGATGGATCAGGTCAATTTCAACTAATTCCACTAGCCCAAGAATTTCCTTTTCTTTTTCAACTATAAAACGTCTTTCACTTTGTTTATGGATATGCTTTTCAAATAAATCTTGTAGTTCTACAAAAGATTCGTATGGTTCTTCAAACCAATATGACATGATTCTAGAATCATTATTTAATGTATGAACATATTTTAAATCTTCTCTTTCTAACGGTCTTAACTTGATACTTTCTGACATAATCGATGTTCCTCCTAAATGTATAAAAGTGTATGTTTTACATACAAACATTTATTCCAGGAATAAACTATATGCTGTATAGTAACTATATAGTCAAGGAATTTACGAAAAAATACTTTTCAGAGGTATATGGTAAAATACAGCGGGGAAGGCATTCCGGAAAATGTATTGCCTCATATCTTCAAACCTTTGTACCGCGGAGAGTACTCTCGTAATCGTCAAACAGGAGGTTCGGGTCTTGGATTAATTACTATGCATATTTTTGTCTTTCTCTGCCAAACCCGTTTGATGTACCTGAGGAAGGAAAGATGTTTAGTGATTCTGTCAAGAAGACAGGGAGATTAATAAAAATGCTTTAAGAGCGCCCCTTTGGCCAAGTTTACAATACAAATTTAGTGAAAAGAAGGTAGATTACTATTTATGTTCTCAGGATTTGAATGGTTACCTAAAAAATGGGGAAAAAGAAAAGTTTCGGAGCGGTTTCTTCAAGCAAAATTTACTGAAGAAGGTAAAGGGAGTACGATTACTACATATGCTATTGATTTATATATAATATCGATTCCTTTAGAAGTGAAAAAATATAATTCACTTTAACTTCTTTCAGCGGGTGTTCAAACATCCGCTGAAATAGAGGAACTCAGACTAAGAACGCCATGTCCTGTAGCAAATTATCAAATTGGTCTGTATATGCACGATTTTATATAGACAGTGCACCAGCAGCGTTTTTCTGCAAAATCTCAAAAAGCCTTGTATTAACTGCATTCATACGCCTTTACATAAAAAACTGTATTGACATTTATTTAGGAACTTTTTTATTGTGGTTGGATAGCTAGACATCTGAATTTTGATTATTATATTTTAAGTTTTTTAACTTAATAATGCATAGCATTATGACTAAAATCATCAGAAATAGACCTAGATAGAGTAGCCCTTTTCCTAAGGGATAGTTTATTGCATATTCTTTTTGAAATTCCAATAGCTCTTTACTACTTATAGAATTAATATCTTGTAAAGGGAAAAGGATTGTTTGTAATATATATCCAATTATTATTGAACAAAATGATAAAAAAACTATGCTGAAAAGTGTTATTTTATTAAAAATAAATCGCATAATGTCACCTCGATTTTTTCTCTATTTCTTACATAGACGTTTTCACTCAATAAAGGTTGTTCAATACAAAAAAGTCCCAAAGCAAGGTTCGGGAACTTTTTATACTTAATACTTATTACGCATTTTTAGGACGTGACCCTTCTATAGACAATATTTGAGAAATCAGCCTACCTTTAATGAAGCATCTTATTCTGTCTATATAAAGTTTTTACTTTAATATTAGTTAATGTGTTTTATTGACCTAGACTTGAAGGAGAATTTCTTTAATTGATTGGTATTTGATTTAAAATGCGAAAATAAAAAACAACCCATAATAACAATCAAACCCCCAACCCCTTGCGTCCAAGAGATGCTCTCTCCTAAAAATAATAACGCTAAAAGTGCTGTGAAAATCGGATTGAAATTAAGGAAAACACCAGATGTGGTAGCCCCTAATTTTTGAATTCCAATGCTCCAAAGTACCATACAAACGACAGTGGAGATAAACCCTGTATATAAAATTGATAATATAAAAGAATGATTAACATTAGAAACGGTAAAATCCCTAAGGTTAAATGGCAATAGGATTAGAAGTCCAAATATTCCTGAATACAAAGTTGACATTAGTGGCGAGGTAGTTTTCATTGCCCATTTATTACAAACAGAATAAATTCCCCATACACATACAGCTGCAAGCATCCATAAATCACCCACATTAAAATGAAAAGACAATAATAGGCTGATATTCCCCTTTGAAAGTACGAGAAGAACACCGAACAGGGAAAGTAGCATTGCAAGTGCTTGAAGTATATTCATCTTTTCCTTTAGAAAAACAATTGAAAAAATCGCAATTGAAATTGTATTTAATGTAGAAATGAAGCCAACATTCGTCGACGTAGTTCTTTCCAATGCTAAAAATTGAAAGATATTGAACAATACCACACCTGTAACGCCCATTAACAATAAAGGGAGGAGGGCATCTCGAGAGGGAAGTAATCTTTTTTCTTTCCACCATACCATTGGAAGAAGCACAGCGACTGCAATGATCCATCTTAAGCTCGTCAATGTTAAGGGAGAGGCATGATCAACAAGAGATTTGGCAACTACAAAATTGCCTCCCCAAAGTAAACTAGTTAAAAGCATTAATAAAACATAGATATTCGGCAAATGACGATCTCTCCTTTGATTCTCGTATGTATAATTGATTTTTTTGGATAAAAGAATAATAACATTTTTACCTTTTTAACTGTATAATATTTTGTGTAGTGAATAAAAAACGAAATGACAGTAAGAATAATTGAATTTTACGGAATAAAATTAATAATAGTTGCCAAATGTAGAGGGAATTTCGAATATAAAAAAGGAGGAAAATAGCTTGAAAGATGTTGAAAGGAAAATATTAGATAGTGTTGATACTCAAATACTAGATATTTTGCAGAGGGAGGTTCACCTAAGTAATGCAGAGATAGCGAGACGGGTGAATTTGTCCCCACCGGCAACCCATACAAGAATAAAACGTTTAGAAAGTGAAGGGTTTATTGACAAACAAGTGGCCATTTTAAATCACGAGAAACTGGGATTCGATTTATTGTGCTATGTTTTCATGAGTACAAATATTCATCAAGCAAAGGAATTAGAAGCTTTGGAAAATGCCTTGAAAACAATGACAGAAATATTAGAATGTCATTGTTTAACAGGAGAGTATGATTATCTGTTAAAGGTTATTATTCGAGATCGAAAAGAATTAGATCGCTTTATAAGAAAATTAAATAGACTGGGCATATCCCGCATTCAAACGAACTTATCTTTACGAGAAGTTAAATATTCCACAGTCTTACCAATATCAGAAGTTGATCAGTAGAAGTTCTATGGATTTTTAGCTTCGTCACATAAATGGTTTAGCTCAAAAAATTAAGCACTATAGGAGGCATTATGAAAACATTCATATATATGGTACGACACGGAGATTCACCGAAAGACGGAAATGAGAGAACGAGAGAATTAACTGAAAAGGGTAGATTAGACGCTCAACGAATAACTGATATTCTACAAAAAGAGGGCATTGATACTGTTATCTCGAGCCCGTACCGTCGTTCAATCCTAACTGTTCAGAAAATAGCTAATCAAATAGAAAAAGAGGTCATTGTATTTGAAGACCTTAAAGAGCAAATATTTATTGCTGGTGATAAGCGAATTTCTGACAAGGAATTATTCCCTTTATTAGAAAAGTCATTTTCTGACCCGACTTATGCTCTAGAGGGAGGCGAGTCCAATTTTGCCTGCCAGAAACGTGCTATTAAAGTTTTAAACGAATTATTAAATACATATCAAGGACAGAAAGTAGTAATCGGCACACATGGTGCTGTTATGACATTAATGATGGGGTTTTATGATAGTAAATACGATTTAAACTTTTTATTACATACAACAAAGCCAGACATATACAGAATGGAATTCGATGGGCAAGAGTTGGTCGATGTAAAAAGATTATGGGAGATTTAAGTGAGGGTTTTTATTATTTCTAAAGCTGGACTAAATTGCCATTTAAGAAGAGTTATGAATTAAAAACAAGTGATTTTTACCGCATTTTATAAAGTTAGGATATCCGTAGTAAATAATGTATTAGTAGAGGTGAAAATTAAATGGAGGATAAGCTAAATAAGAAATATGAAATAAAAAATAATATAAGAAAACAAATTAATAAAAATAGTTATATTTTAGGTGTTGCTGCTGGTTCTGGAATGACAGCTAAATACGCAGAACAAGGTGGCGCAGATTTTATTTTAGCTCTAAATTCAGGAAGATTCAGATTAATGGGGGTTAGTTCATTAGCTGGTTTTTTACCGTATGCAAATAGCAATGATGTTGTTATGGATTTTGCGTGTAAAGAGATCATTCCTATGATCAAAAAAATTCCAGTTTGTTTTGGCTTATGTGCAACAGATCCAACAATTGAATTAGATAGTTATATCGATTTAATTCAGCAAAGTGGATTTGCGGGCATTAATAATTATCCAAGTATAGGTCTTGTAGATGGTCTTTTTAGAGAAGCTTTAGAGGAACAAGGGATTACTTATAAAAAAGAGGTAGAAGCTATTCGTATCGCTAATGAAAAAGGGTTGTTTACAGTGGCCTTTGTATTTAACGAAGAACAAGCAATAAGTATGATAGAGGCCGGTGCAGATATAATTTGTGTTCACTTAGGTTTAACGAATGGCGGTTCACTAGGAGCTAAAAAGATTTTATCTTTACAGGCTGCCAAAAGGTTGGCGGTAAATATTTTTAATAGATGTAATGATCTAAACCCTAACATTATTAAAATGATTTATGGAGGCCCGGTTAATAAACCAATAGATGTTCAATATATGTATGATGATACTACTATTATGGGTTATATCGGAGGTTCTGTGTTTGAAAGGATTCCAAATGAACTAGCTCTCATACATATTACGAAATCATTTAAGCAAACTAACGATTTTCAGTTGGATGATTTAATCGGTAAAATTACTGATGGTCTAGGAAGTCAAGCTGATTATATTAATTTTGTGAAGAAATACATTAGTTTGCATTATATGGATGAAATATCATTGAATGAAGTGGCAGAAATATTAAATTTGTCTCGTTCTTATTTAAGCACATTATTCAAAAAAGAAGTGGGTATTTCATTTACAGAATATCTTATTAATTTTCGACTTAATAGGGCAATTGAAATATTAAAATTAGAAAAACTACCACTAAATAATATTGCCGAAATGGTAGGTTATCCCGATTATACTCACTTTAGTAAAATATTTAAAAAATATAAAGGTGTTTCACCACAAAACTATTTAACTTCTTTCAACAGGTGTTTGGACAGCCGCTGAAATAGAGGAACTCAGTCTAAGAACGCCACATCCTGTGGCAACGACTGAGTAACCAACTTCGGTGCTGTGTTGCTGTCGCTTCGCTTTCGCACAGACAAAAACACGTTGCTGCCGCTGCGTTAGCACTATGCTTTCGCGCAAATAACATCTGCAGGCCTAAGCACAAAGCCGATTCCAGACGCAATTATGCCAAGGCATAATTGATAATATAACAAAGAGACAATTTTATAGAACAAAAACACATTAACTCGCCTAAAAGAAAACGGTATTATGAAATGGAGTAATAAATGAAACCGCTTTCTTATATGATTTTAAAGATCAAGAAGGGAGAGAGTTAATATGAAAACAATTGCTTTGGCGGGAACATTTGATTCAAAAGGAAAAGAATATTTATATGTAAAAGAGTTGATTGAATCGTTAGGTTTCAATACTTTCACGATCCATACAGGTGTTTTTACACCAGCATTCGAGCCTGATGTATCAAATGTTGAAGTAGCGGCTGCAGCTAGAGAAGATATACAAGAAATTGCAGCGAAAAGAGACCGAGCAAATGCAACAGCAGTTTTTGCTAAAGGGATGGAAGTGCTTTTACCGAAATTGTATGAAGAAGGTAAATTCGACGGTGTACTATCTTTTGGAGGTACTGGAGGGTCATCTATTGTAACAACTGGTATGAGGGCATTACCAATTGGTGTTCCTAAAGTAATGGTTTCAACAGTCGCTTCAGGCAATACGGAGCCTTATGTAGGGACTAGCGACATCATGATGATTCCGTCAGTAGTAGATGTAGCTGGTTTAAATGTAATTTCGACAAAAATATTTACGAATGCAGTATTTGCGATAGCAGGTATGCTTAACTTTGAAAATAAAACGATCGTGAAAAAGAAACCTCTTATTGCCGCAACTATGTTCGGACTGACAACACCTTGTATTAATAAGGCTAAAGATTTCTTAGAAGCTAAAGGATATGAGGTATTAATTTTCCATGCAACGGGTGTTGGTGGTCGTACAATGGAAAATTTAATAGCTAATGGTTTTATAGATGGTGTTCTTGACATAACAACTACTGAATGGGCGGATGAGTTAATTGGGGGTGTATTGAAAGCTGGACCGCATCGTTTAGAGGCAGCTTCAAAAAAACAAATTCCCCAAGTTGTATCAGTTGGTGCAATAGATATGGTTAACTTTGGTCCATTTGATTCTGTCCCTCATAAATTTGAAGGAAGAAAATTTTATAAGCATAATCCAACAGTAACTTTAATGCGTACATCTGTTGAAGAGAACAAGCAAATAGCTGAAGTGATTGCTGAAAAACTATCCTTAGCTAAAGGGTACACGGCATTATTTTTACCGTTAAAAGGGCTCTCAGGCCTTGATGTTGAAGGACAGCCTTTCTACGGTTTAGAGGAAGACAACATGTTATTTGATACATTAAAAGAAAAGGTTGACCAACATAAAGTGGAAATGATTGAAATCAATGCGGATATAAATAGTGAAGAGTTTGCACTAGCTGCAGCGGAAAAATTAATTGAATTAATAGAAAATAAAGCGAGGGACAACGATCATGTTACAGAGACAAGAAATATTGAATCGTTTTAAAGAAGAAATTAAAAAAGGAAATATTCTTCTAGGTGTTGGCGCGGGTACAGGAATTACAGCTAAAAGTAGTGAAGCTGGTGGAGCAGACATGTTGATTGTCTATAACTCAGGTCGTTATAGAATGGCTGGCCGTGGTTCGCTAGCTGGTTTATTATCGTATGGTGATGCTAACCAAATTGTTGTTGAAATGGGTAATGAGGTATTACCCGTTGTAAAGGATACCCCAGTACTAGCAGGTGTTAATGGAACAGACCCTTTTAAAGTGATGGGCGTTTTCTTAAAGCAGCTGAAAAATCAAGGGTTTAGTGGCGTTCAAAACTTTCCTACAGTTGGATTAATTGACGGTGTTTTTCGTCAAAATCTAGAGGAAACAGGAATGGGCTATGATTTAGAAGTAGAGATGATTAGAGAAGCTCATAAATTAGATTTACTAACTACTCCATATGTTTTCGATGAAGAGCAAGCAAAGAAAATGGCTGAAGCGGGTGCTGATATTTTAGTGGCTCACATGGGATTAACAACAAAAGGAACGATTGGTGCACAAACTGCGCTAACTCTAGATGACTGTGTCGATCGAATCCAAAAAATTATTAATGCTGGTAAGTCTATAAATCCTGATATATTAGCGATTTGCCATGGAGGTCCAATTGCAGAACCGGAAGATGCTGCTTATATTATTGAAAGAGTAGATGGAATTGTTGGATTCTTTGGTGCATCTAGTATTGAAAGATTTGCTGCAGAAAAAGGAATAAAGGAGCAAACTGAAGCTTTTAAGGGTATAAAATAATTAGCTCGTTTTCTCTCATGATAGTCTAGTCACTCATAAGTAAACATGAGTGACTTTTTTGTATGCTACGAAGCCCTCTTGCTAAGCGGGGGGATTTAGAAAGAAAAGTGAACTGTATGTGATGAAGCGGAATGACGTGTTGAGCTGGCGTTCAAAAAACTTCATGTCCGAAATATAGGCAGTGAAATAGAACCGGAAAAGAGATTATTAATTTGTGTAGCTAAGCTAAGAGAATCTTGAGAGAAAATGTGAAATAGTAATAAGAAAAGCGTTACAATAAAGCAACGCAAGTTCAAGAAATTCTAGACAACTTTACAACACTAAAAATAAAACCAATCAATCCGCAAATAAAGAACATATATGCTACTAGCATTGACATACTTTCTAAGTTGTTTGTAAAGATTCTATATCCTCCTACTGTACCTAATGCCAAACCACTAACCGAGTTAAGTAATGTTCTATTCTTTTCTGTCAAAAAAACACCTCCAATAATTGGATTGGTAATATGTTAACATAAATTTTGTTGTTAGTTAACTTATTTCGGGAGATTTTTCCTTATGGAATGTCATGCAAGCATTATGAAAACAGGTTATTTTATAGGTACATGATTCTTTTAACTGGTGTTTTATGCATGCACAGACTGGTAGCAGAGGCTTCCGCTATTTGGGTCAGTTTGTAGATGATATCACTCATATGAATTATAAGTACCTTCTGATTTTTTTGTGTTACCGTAATATGTAAATAAAAGATTAAAGGAAAAAAGGTAAAAAACACCGGAAATATATTACCTCAAAAATGAAGGTATTATGTTTCTGAGAATATTATCGAAGTAAAGTTAAAAAAGAAGAAACAGCATAAATCATTACACCAATACCTATGATTACCAATCCCATATCGATCAGTCTCAAATAGCTCGATTCTTTTTGCATCTCCTTATAATTTTTTGTCGTCAAAAACGCACCAGGCATCATTATGACCGCACAAGCTATATACGAAACAATTCCTCCGCCATCAATCTTACCTTGATGGATGATTAGCATCGCTATATAGTTTATACCAGACACAATTGAAAAAGACGACATTTCCTTCCTTTCTAATTTTCTAGCTTTCTTTTTCGATACTTTATACCATTGCTTCACATCTTCTTGTGATACATACTGCTCAGCAACAGCTTTTACTTGTTCCGCATATTCTTTTCGAACCTCGACTGTATAAAACACTATGTATACTTCATCATTATTTTTCGAGCGGAATCTTCCAGACGATTGCCTTAATATATCTTTGGATTCCTAGTTCAAACGGAAAGTTACTTCTTATTAAGTGTTCGATAATTGCCTGGACAGTATCTTCTGAATGTCCAACTAATATTTTCTTTTGCACCTCTTACGAAACAAGTTAAATAAGTTTAAGGTCTTAAATTACATGTGAATATGTTTTTATAAACTAATCAACTTAATTGGTGGGAATAAAATCTGTATGTAGGGTGCTGGACTTAATTTTTCTGTGAAAATCCATGGAATTTATACAAACGACAGCGGTTTGGGTTAAGACTATTTACTACATCAGGACATATTGAAAATGAAAATAATTAAAGAAAACGAGTGAATCAACATATTTTTTTGAATATAATGTTTGAAACTAAAAGAATTAGGGAGATGGTGAAGTGAGCGAAATAGATAAACGAAACAGATTAAGCGAAGAACCATTTGATTATCAAATAACGAAAAAAGGAACGGTTGTCATAAATTACGAAGGGAAACAAATTAAAATTGTAAAGGATAGGGAGGCTGAGCGTCTTATAGCGAGGATCAAAGAAGTCGAAGATAATATAACAGCCGTACAGTTATTATTAGCTAAAATTACGGGTAATTTTAAGCGAGGCAACGAGAAATTTGGAAAATATAAAAGAAAGTAAAAAAGGCTTTACTCCCTAATTTTGCGAAGGTGGGTAAGTGAATATAAGAAAATGTGCTGTATAAAGGCCAGGAGTATATGTCTTTAAAAAGATTGTTTGTATGATATGCACAAGATTATGTAAGAGAACGAAGCATAAAAAAAGATATAAATAATACTACTGTCCAATTATTTTCTATAAATTGAACTTAAAAAAATACAATACTTGAAGTCACTAAAAAAATAAATACATCTCTTTTAGCAAATGAATGTGAATTGATCTTCCAAAACTTCCAAATTAGCAGTTTCAAATTGTTATTAGTGTTTTTAACAAGATGATTTGTTTTTTGTGACCAGTTTTCAACAGTTATTATTTCTTCAAAATCATGAAGCATAAAAATAACAACAAAAAGCCAAATTGCGTTGTAATTCAATCTGAAACATTTTTTAGTGTAACCTCCACAGTTGTTTTAAAATAATGTGTATTTTTACATTACCATTGATTACAAAAAATATAAAATAATCTATTTGAATAAAAGGGTCACCAGGCTGGGGGGGGCGACCCTTAAATCGAAAAAGTTAATACTCTCTATTCATAAAAGTAGCGCCGATAATAATTAGCAGTATAAATAGAACTACAATTAAGGCAAATGTTGAACCATTACCATATCCGCCGCCGTAATAGCCACAGTTATTAATTCCACCAACATTTCCACCATAGTATCCCATAAAGCACACCTCCTTTCTACAATATATAATATGTTAGCTGTAGAGAAGGAGTGGGGTGTTAAACCATGCAGCTATAGGCATTAAAAAATATTTTTTTGTGAGATAAGAAAATAAAAAAGGGTCACTTGGGATAGGAGTGACCCTCAGTAAAACCTTCGGAGGTGTAAGGCTAAATTAGCTTTACCTTACTATTATTATGAAGTGATAGCTATGTTTGTATAGTGAATTGTCTGTGAAATAGATTAAAAAATAAAAAAGCCGTAGCGTTTTTACCTGCTACATTAAACACTAAAGAACAATATGAGAGAAATGTACAGTGAAAAGAAGTGGATAAATAAAAAACAGACCCTTCAATATGAAAGGACTGTTGGGGGCATTGTTATTCAAATTTATTGCGGGGCTTCCGTTTGAAGTAACTTTATCCCCATTCCAATAAATATCATTCCTGTTATCTTATTCAGGATCATTCCTACCTTTTGGTTGCCTCTTAGTTTTTTAGTAATGTACGAAGAGAAATAAGCAACAAATAAGCACCATAGTAGTCCAGTTGCTGTAAAAGTAAGTCCTAAAATTAAAAAAGGAATAGGACCTGATGCCTTAATATCTATAAACTGCGGGAGAAACGCAATAAAAAATAAAGAAACTTTTGGATTCGTTAGACTTGTTAAAAGTCCCTGTATATAAATTTTCCTTAAGTTTAAATTATTTGAGGACGCTTCGAAACCTATGTTTGACTTATCCAGTATCATTTTAATTCCTAGATAAACGAGATAAATAACACCAATGATTTTAATAGTATTAAATAATACAATAGATTTTGTAAGTATGAGCGATAAGCCAAAAGAAACTAATAACGTATGAACTAAGGAGCCGGTAATAATACCAAACACAGAGTAAATACCAGCTTTTCTACCTTGCGAAATACTTCTACCGACAATATACATGGTGTCCGTACCAGGGATTAGATTTAATAAAAAACCTGTTAATAAAAACATTTCATAATTAATAATACCGTACATTAAAGCACCTCTATCTCTTTTTTTGGGGTGCCCTTATCGATATTAAAGTAAATGAATGAAAAATAAAAGCATTAATTACAGATTTTCCGAACCACACCTGAAGGATTGGGATTTCCCATTCAGAAATATTAAAGTATGCTTCTAAATCAATCGAGCTTCAAGTTGTTGAGGCTGATGAAACTATCAAAACAGAGGTTTCTGAAGATATGAGCGATGTTATCACTGACTATTCAGTTGTGGTAGATGAATCAGTCCAAGAGGAATTAATCGTTGAACAGTAACGTACCCCGACAAAGTCCTTCTACCTGCATGAATATTCCAACAGAAATCAGTCGTTTGGTGCTGGAATGTAAGACTAAACTTGTCATTTCTTGCGCTTACCCGGGAAATTATTTCTTATTTCCTAACCTGTAAACACTTATCAAATAGCTATTGGTATGGCTGATAAAAAATGGTTGATGCTTCACAATATGGTTTTTGTTAATTAAGTCTGTGGTTAAAAATTTGAATATTACGTTAAAAGGGAAGGCAAGGGCAAATCGGTAAATTCAGATACGTCTATACAACTTTTTGGAACGACCCTCGTGTGGTTGAGTAAATGACAGCAGAGGATAAATACTTCTTCCTGTATTTACTGACAAATAAAAAAGCAAATAGCTTTTGTTTAGGTTAACTCAATGGAAAGTGCTGGAGCGTTACTGCAGCGCTTCAGAGACCAACACAAGCTTAATAAAAACAATGAAGAAACTCGTGAAATAGCTATGTGCATCAATAATATTTCGAACATCTGTGAAAGTAGGAGATGAATCAAGAGATACACCAAAACCTGTATAATCTTTTTCATTAAAATACGATTTCATTTCAGATGTCACATTTGCACTATTTACCCCAGTTTTATTAATATGGTTCA
The DNA here is from genome assembly GCF_054665055.1 of Lysinibacillus sp. CTST325. Lineage (NCBI taxonomy): Bacteria > Bacillati > Bacillota > Bacilli > Caryophanales > Bacillaceae > Lysinibacillus > Lysinibacillus sp. CTST325. The sequence continues at coordinate 43,469 of NZ_BAAFHO010000002.1, forward strand.
TTAAAACACCCAGTCTATTTGCTACGTTAATCCAACTATTCGATGTACTCAGTTTAGGATAGCCGTTTGCATCCAATTGAGGGAGGCAGTGACTGTCCACCAACGCCACGACCTAATAAGTGCGTGCGATACACTCAACATTAATTGTGCATATGGATGTTACCCATACATTAAAAAAAGCTGCAGCGTCGTCACATGCTACAGCAAACTAACGAACAATATGAGAATAAAACGAAAACAGGAAATAGACATATTCGTCTATTTCCTGTTTCATAGTTTTTAATTTTGCTTTATGTTTTGCTTTTGGAATCGAGTGATACTGCTCGTATCGACACATTCTACATGAACAATGAATTTTTCCTTTGCTCAATTTGCCGCGTGCAGGCATGTATTCACTTTTTTCTAACCAAACATTTTTTAAAATAGTCCATTTCTTTCGAATAATTCGCTCTCTTTGATGGCGAATATAGGCTTTTGAACGATTTTTCATAAAATATCAGCTCCCTTGAGAAACCCAAGCTTGCAGGGAGGTCAAGGGATGTTACGGCACGCCCTACAAGCTTGGTATGTTGCTGATATACTGGATTAATTGATTCATAGTATCATTCCTTTTTATATGAAATTATTATAACAAAATTATATTTTTAATGCTAACAACAGCTGCATTGGTGCAAAGTTAGCTATGTACGACAATTTTTAGAGTAAGAAATAGTATTTTGAGATAGATGATGAAGTAGCCGGAAGGTTGCTTCTTTTTTAATGATTTTTTTCTTCCATCAACTAACAGCACAGGTTAGTTAAACAAGGAAAATTATTGGTAATTGTAGAATAATTAAATATAATCTTCTATAATGTATTTTCAAACTGTTACCAAATTTGATAGGAGTGACTACAATTGCGTTTTGATAATAACGAAATATACCCACATTGCCCATTTATCACCAGAACTGTGGAAGTTGGAGGTCTTACTAAATCACAGCTTATTCAGAAATTGCAACAGTACTCTATCTTGATGAATGAGTATGGAGAGAAGTTATTTACTGATGATAAATTTACGACTTCTAATAAGAAGTACAGCCTGCAGACTGTAGAACTAACTGTTGGAGACCTTGGTTTTCCTGATGGAGCTAATACGGATCGAATCTTTAAAAGAGCTGAGGACCTTGGTTTGAAATTGTGTCCGCTGGAGCTGGGACCTCACTTAAGGATGGAGTATCTGGATCAAACTGAAGGTTATTCAGGGGATTCTTTACAGCAACAACAAGCTCCATCTGGCTCCATAACAATTGCATCCGAAATACTAACTGAAGACGATAATTTTCCGAAAGGTTTCTATCTTAGACGAATTAACGGTGTTTTATGGCTTCGTGGATACTGTGCTGATCATCTACACGTCTGGAATCCTAACGATCATTTTATCTTTTGTCAAAAAACGCTACAGGAAAAGAATAAAGAATTTGAAAATGTGAATAAGATGAATGCGTTGTAATTTCCCTAAAAAGAGGAATCTATAATTCCACCATTTTTGAGGAGGTTATAAATGAAATATAAAAAAGAATTATGGCTGTTGTATTATTTATTTTATTAGGATTAGCTATTTCTTTGAGCCTTCGAAGAAATATAGTGATTTTCCTGTATATGGTTCAAAGATCCATTTTCATTAAATTGTAAAAGGCTGACAATGATGGTCAGCCTCTTGCTAGAAAAATAATAAGTAAGAGCTCAAAAACAAAAAGGATTACATTAAAATGACAGCCATTAGCCTTATAACGGGGAATATCCGAGCCTACTTAGAGCTAATGCCATTTGATAGTATCCCTTACTATTAGGATGAATTCCTCCTGATGATAATAAAGCTTTTTCATTCCCCTTAAATACACTATAGATATCAGCTACTTTAACATTCAATTCCCGACCAAAACTGTTAATTAATGAATTAAACGCTCTAATACCCTCATCTGCTATAGGAATATCGGTAAATGGATTGTATAAATTCTGTAACCGTAAAATATATTTATCTTGTTTGTCTAGGTGGTGAATTTTTTCTAATATTTTTGAGATGTTTTTCCCTGATTGCTTAATAGCACGAGATATACCTTCTTCGTTTTTATTTATTAGAAATTGTTTAGCAGCTTTTATTAAATCATTCCCTCCAGCTGTTATCGTGATGATATTTGCATACTTTACTGCTTCTGTCACAATCGGGGCATTAAGCATAGTTAAAACATCCTCTGTCGTTGCTCCTGACCTTGCATGTTTTTGATAAGAAATACGCTTTTTTAAAATTTGCTGGCTTAGATATCTATAATATTCAACATACCCAGGATCCAAAAACGGAACGCCGATACCCACAGAAAGGGAATCGCCTATCGCAAGATAACGTAAATGATTGAAATCCATATTTCACCTCAACTTATTAGTTATGTTCTTATAATATTCAGTAAAAGATGAATGTGGAAACGATGCCTAGACAAAGTTAGCTTTAAGCGGGGACAAACAGTAAATTGCAATCGATAAAGGTAGAGGAAAAGCAACGAAAAGTTATGGAAATCAACTCAAAATAACCCTGTGAGGCTGCAGAAGGGCACTCTACTCTTCAAGGTTACTTTTAAAACTGTTCAAACTAATCGACTTGATAGTAAACGACAAAAGAAGAACAGCCATCTATTTATGAAAATATATCAAAGAATCATTATCAAGACGCATAAATTAATTAAGAAGACTAACTAAAAATGATAACTACAACTGATTTAAAAGTTCAAAGCAACAAGTTCTATCAATTCAAACAAAGCCTACAACTATTGATAACTACTTAAAACAAATGGCACAGGCTTTACCAAAACACATGGATGTTGACTGTTTAATGTGACTAGCTATATGACTACAATTTTAATTTATCATCGGTTAAAAAAGGATGATTGGATCTTCCGAGACTTAGTGGTCATATCCAGTCGATTTATGCAGTGTGCGAGAAAGATAGTTTGAGTTAGATCCTAAATTAAAACGCAAGCCTTGCATGGCCGTAGATGAAGGTGTTTTTTAGGTGTTTAAGGGGTAGCTCATTTCAAAGATAGAGGTTATCAATTTGAGTTCATACTATAAGCCGAAATGAAAAGCGCCAAGAACGGTTATACGACACATGTGGAAGTACCTACTGATTAATGTGGAAATGAACAACATGTAGGTTATGACGAGGGCACAGTGCCGAAACATGAAATGAAAGACACCACACCATAAACTGAGTTTTTCGTCCTGAATGTGAAGTGAAAATTGAAGTAAATGAATAACGTACCACACAAAGTCCTTCTCCTGTAGGAATATCCAAACAGGAGAAGGATAAAAAGTAGGGGCCATATGCCCCTACAAATAGAGCTATTTTTCTTCCATTTCTACTTGCTTCATATAAAACTCTATTGCTTGATTAAACCATTTTTGTTCATCCTCAGTGAAAGGAGAAGTTGTCATATATTCAAGTTCTTGAATATCCAGTTCTTCCACATTAGTATCAGCTAACTTTTGTATTAAATCGTCACCAAGAAATGAAAAAATTGAATCTAAATAGTTTTTGACCATCTCTTGTACTTTGGAGTCATTTATAGGTTTACCATATAATTGTTTCATTTCTTTAGATAATTGAATAAATGTTTTATCCAAAGTAATTTTATCTTCCTCTGATTTGATTGAAAGTTCTTCTGTGATGTCGGTTAAACTATGACGTTCCATCCATTCTTCATGTTTATGTTCTACTTTCATATTGTATATAAGGCTAAATAATATCGTACTATCTACTTCTCCTTCTTCTTCGACTAACTTAATTACTCTTTTAATTGCTTGCATTGATTGTTCAATTTTTTCCTTTTCACTTACTAAAGCATTTAAATGCAGAGATAAACTTTCATTCAAATCGACGTTAAAACTTGACTCATGTATTAAATTTGCTATTTTATCTAGACTATACCCTAGGAATTTTAGGCTAATAATTTTTTGTAAGGTAATAATATCTTGAAAATAGTAAATGCGATGCCCTGAAGAAGGACTCTTTTCGGGTTGTAATAAACCAATTTCATCATAGAAATGCAAAGTAGGAATTGGAATTCCTGTCTTTTCAGAAAATTCACCAATAGAAAACTTTTTAACCTTATTCATCAAAATTCCTCCTATCAAAAGTATAGATTTATCATATAACCTAAAGTAACTTGAGGTTCAAGTGGAAATTTTAAAAAGTTCTTGAATAATTGTTGTAAAAGTTACAAATGTCATAGATGTTACAAACGGTACATATGTTACATTCGTTTACTTCGTGCATTAAGTAAAAAAATGAGAGATAATTGGAGGTAGGGGAGGTGTAAAGATTTTCCTTATTTGGTATTTATCATTTCCCTGATGTTAGGGAAAGACAGACTGACGACCGACCTTCGTTTGGCAGACTAGTTCGGAGCGCGACAAACTTGGCCGGCCCACATTTAGAGATTATGTGACTTAATTAGTATAAGAGTCTAAATATTGGTAAGTGATAAGTAACTAGTATCTATTAAACTTAATAATTCATGAGGTGAAAAAAATGGCAGTATTAAACACAGTAAACGAAGCATTAAAATTCTTTAATGAACAATTCCCAGAAGGTTCTTCTTATAGAGGAGCTGAAGAAGCACAAATTGCACAGGGGCGAGTTTTCGCAGGGCGAGCAGTTCCGGGAGTTGGTTTACAACGCATGGGATGGCAAATTCAATTCTTGACAACGCTTTACGACAAAATTGGTCCCAATCATTCTGATTCTTATCGAGTGATGAGTGCAATCGTTAATAACTTAAATATCTTCTATACAACACCTATTCATACAAAAACAGAGGTCACAATTGAAATTCCGAGTGGTAGTACGGCTTGGGATGCGGGGGTTGTTGAAATTGATCCAGGTTATCCAATTATGTTAGTAGCATTATCTATGCTTCGTAAATCAACTCATGCGTATAATAATTTAGGTGTAAATGGTTCAGGAGATTCACAAGCAGCACACTTGAATACAGCACTTACTCGACACTATCAAAAAATACTATATCACTGCCAAAATTCGAGTCACGGTAAAACTCTTATGACTGATCCGGGATCATTTGGTACAACAAGTCCAACTGTTCGTTTATTCAAAACAGCTGATGGATCAACTTTTAAAGTGGCTAATGGTGTTGTTAATACTACATATGCGATGCTAGGTTCTTTAGCTTACTACCATGATGTTGTTCTTGGCCATTCTCAAACTGAAGTTGAAAATGATCCTCTTTATACAAATATTTTTAATGCTGGAGTTAACTTGATTAACGCTTTTGGTAACGCTGTTGATTCGAATTCTGTTTCGATTGCAATTGGTGGTGGTGCTAAAAGTACTACTTGGGCACAATTGCGAGCACCGTATGTTTCATCTGGATATGATTCGTATGTAGGTGCATCTCTTGTTTGGTTAGGTCATGGTGTTGTTCCAACAAATAATATTTATGCACTTACAGAATCGAGTCTAGTAACTTCATCTAAAAAGCTAAGCAACTATTACAAGAATTATGTACTTGCTAACAGATCAAATGCTCTGATGGCTATGATCCCATTAACTAATGGCTCACCAGCTACTTTATCTGGATCTACTTTCACGGCTGCAAAAACGTTCTTTGGGACTCAAACTCCAACTAGTGATGAAGTTTTAAACCTTACTGGGTTAATTAATGATCATCCGTATTCAACAGGATATTTATATACATTCGCAAATAACGGAGATTCAGATTTCATTAACAAAGTCGATAAAGCGGTACGAGAATCTGGCGAAGGTTTATGGAGAAGTACAGATGAAATGGGGACAACTTCTTCAATCGTTGCTTATGGCCGACGAGGTGAAGCAGCTGGACATCGTACATTATCTGGTTTAGCCGGCCTTCTTCAACGTGGTATCCCAACAGTGACAAATGGGCAGTAATATCTAATTAAGTATATTACCTAGTCAGAAATACGTAGAAACATTAAGTCACGTTCATTTGAGCGTGACTGTTCTTTTGCTCTGAAAAGTGAGTGTCGAGCAGTTTCCCTTTTGGATTTTTTGGTTCTGGTGATACAAAAATAAATATAAATACAGTTTTATAAAATGAATAAACTGTTAAAAACACTCATTAAAAAATAAAAATGAGTGTTTTAAAGATTAGATATTTTTTGGTATCGCACCTGCTCAATGCTTATATATTTTTATGTTTAATAATGGTACCCAAGGAAGTACCCCAATTGAAAGATTTTATATGAGTTTATATGGTACATAGTTAAATATAAAATAAATTCTTTTTTATAATCACCTCTATTAATCAAGTCATTTTTTTACTTTACTAAAATCAATAAAGCAAAAACACCGCCAAATCAATATTTTTACGCTATAATGTAGGACGAGGTGAAGAAAATGTTTGTTAGTGAAAAACAAATCGAAATTCGATATGCTGAGACCGACCAAATGGGCGTAGTGTATCATGCGAACTACATCATTTGGATGGAGATTGGCCGTTCTCAGTTAGTAAATGATGCAGGCTTTGAGTATGCTGAGTTAGAAAAAGACGGTTATGTATCGCCAGTAATGGATTTATCCATTTCTTATAAGGCTGCTATGCATTATGGCCAAGTGGCAACGGTCCGTACATGGGTGGAAAAACACGATCGTTTACGTACAACATATGGCTATGAAATTTTACATGAAGATGGCACGATTGCAGCTACTGCTCAGTCCGTACATATTCTAGCTCAAAAAGATTCGTTACGTCCGGTATCCTTAAGTAAAATTGATCCGGCATGGGATGCGAAATACAAAGAAATCGCACGTGAAACGAAATAGGAGAATCATATATGGAACTTTTATTGGCGATAGGTGCAATTATGGCTTGTCTTGGTGTCGTGTTAGGCGCTTTTGGAGCGCATGCACTAAAAGATAAATTTGCGTCACCACACTATGCAGCCATTTGGGAGACTGCGGTGCAATACCATATGTATCATGCTTTAGGTTTACTAGGGCTTGGTATTTTATCGAGCGAAGCCCTTTTAGGAGCTTCTAGTATGCTTTCTTGGGCAGGCTATTTAATGTTGGCAGGTATTGTGTTTTTCTCAGGTAGTTTGTATGCATTAGCTGTTACAGGTGTGAAAAAGCTTGGAGCGATTACCCCAATCGGCGGTTTGTTATTTATCGTTGCCTGGGTACTTGTGGCTATTTCCGCATTATCTTAAGAAACACTAAGATTCACTAAAAAAACGATATAGTATTTACAATACGATAGAGGTAGTTCCTTTGGAGCTATCTCTTTTTATAGAGAAGTTTAAAAAAAATGAAACAAATTGTCCTTTTTATGCGTACTACATAATGATTAGCTTATTTTTAACTTCTTTTGGCGAATGTCACTGATTCGGCAAGGAGTTCATATTGGATGTTAGCCTAAAATCATCGCGTTCATGAGATCATGGCTAACTAACTACATCGGTAAAAACGCCATATTCCTGTGGCAATACCGAAGTGACCGACATTGTGTCGGCCCTCATGCAGGCCTTAGCACAAAGCCGAATCTGGACGTAAGTAAGCCGAGGCATAATTGATATGATAAAATAAGTCTTAAGTATATAAGTTGAAGGTGGGAATAAATATGGGTTTATTAAAAGCAGGAGTTGGCGCATTAGCAGGTGTTCTAGAAGATCAATGGCGTGAATATTTCTATTGTGAGTCACTGTCAGCGGATGTGCTTGTGGAAAAGGGGCATAAACGTACTTCTAAAAGAGGGTCAAACAAAGGCAATGACAACATTATTAGTAATGGCTCAATTATTGCTATCAATGAAGGGCAATGTATGATGATTGTCGAGCAAGGGAAAGTAGTGGAGTTTTCTGCGGAGTCTGGTGAGTATGTTTATGATACATCCACAGAGCCTTCGATAATGTATGGCAATGATTTGTCCGAAGGTATTAAGGAAACATTCAAGCAGATTGGTAAACGCTTTACATTTGGTGGAGAACCTGCAAAGGATCAACGTGTGTACTATTTTAATAAAAAAGAAATAGTTGGCAATAAATATGGAACACCTGCACCGATTCCTTTCCGTGTGATCGACCGTAACATCGGCCTAGATATTGATATTGCTATACGTTGCCATGGCGAATATTCATATAAAATTGTTGATCCATTATTATTCTATACAAATGTATGTGGAAACGTTGAGCGTGAATTTACAAGAGATGCAATCGATAGCCAATTAAAAACGGAATTAATGACTGCGTTACAGCCGGCTTTCGCACATATTTCTGCAAGCGGGGTACGCTATAGTGAAATTCCTGCACATACGGTTGCTCTAGCAGATGCCCTTAATAAAGTGTTATCAGAGAAGTGGCTAGCAACTCGTGGTTTAGCAGTTGTATCCTTTGGCGTTAGTTCTTTAAAAGCATCTGAAGAAGATGAAGCAATGATTAAACAATTACAACGAAATGCAGTGATGCGTGATCCGGGTATGGCTGCAGCTCATTTAACAGGTGCTCAGGCGGAAGCAATGATTGCAGCAGCCAATAATGATGGCGGAGCAATGGCAGGATTTATGGGCATGAACATGGCGACACAAGCAGGCGGTGTTAATGCAGGGCAGCTGTACCAAATGAATGAGCAAAATAAACAGGCAGCTCAGCAAGGTCAAACAGCGACGAACTCAGCTACATGGAAATGTGCATGTGGCAATGAAAACACTGGTAAATTCTGCTCGAATTGTGGGACAGCAAAACCTGCTGAGGAAGGATGGACTTGTACTTGTGGTGCTGTCAACAAAGGCAAATTCTGTAGCGAATGTGGTGCTAAAAAACCTTCAGGAGCATTACAATACGTTTGTGATAAATGTGGTTGGCTGCCAGAAGATCCTGCAAACCCACCAAAATTCTGTCCAGAGTGTGGCGATGTGTTTGATGAGAATGATGTTAAGTAAGGAGATGACTAATGATGCCAACGCAAGATGCTGAAAATGCTAAACAAGTAAAGCTTGATTTTGACGCTGAGTGTCCATCATGTAGTGCATCTATTGAATTTAACCCAGCAACTGGAAAACTGACATGTCCTTATTGTGGCTATGAAACTGAAATTGCAGCCCCAGAGAAGCAAGAGGAAAAAGTTGCCCAGGAAATGGATTTTGCAATGGCTGAAGAACGTGGGAATTTTAACTGGGGTGTTGAGAAAAAAACAGTCATTTGTAAATCCTGTGCGGCAGAAACGATTTATGATGCATTACAGGTAGCAGATAGTTGCCCATACTGTGGTTCTAATCAGGTGATGGAGGCTAGTGCTGAAAATACACTAGCCCCGAACGGTGTATGCGCATTTGAAATAACAGATAAGCAAGCGGGAGAGAACTTCCAAAGTTGGATTAAGGGAAAATGGTTTACACCGAGAGCAGCAAAAGATAGTGCAAAGCCAGATTCATTTAAAGGGGTTTATCTTCCATATTGGACTTTTGACACGAAAACAAGCTCTAGGTATTCCGCAAGATACGGTAGACATCGCACGGTTACAGATAAAGATGGAAATACCCGAACTGAAACGGATTGGTATTCCACAAGTGGTTTTTATCAGGAATTTATTGATGATCATTTAATAAGTGCGACAGTCCGTTATGATCGTAATATGATGAGAAAAATAGAACCCTTTAATTTACTCAATAATAAAGCCTATAAACCAGAATATGTATCAGGATTTTTATCAGAACGCTACAGTATTGGTTTACAGGACGGGTGGAGTCAGGCTAAGAGGGAAATTTCTAATCATCTGAATGCACAAATTACCTCAAAAATACGTTGGGAACATAATGCGGATGTAGTATCCAATTTACATTTCTCAACAACTCATGATGATATTACATACAAATATCTAATGTTGCCGATTTGGCTTTCTTCATTCCGTTACAAAGAGAAAATTTATCGATTTATGGTAAACGGACAAACAGGTCGAGTAGGTGGGGATGCCCCAATTTCACCACTTCGTGTAACAATTGCTGTTATCTTATCTTTAATTACAATTGCGATTATTTGGTATTTCTTTATGTCAGAATAGTCATGAGCAGTATTCCTGTAGGATATAATCCATACTTGGGAATACTGCTTTTTTACTGGAATGGGTGAACTGCTAAATAATTTTAGGATATAGGATGAAAACCTTTAGTTATCATGGCTTTCATATTGAATTGTTGCATAAGTTATAATGATAAAGAAATTCTGAGGGAGTTTTTTTTACACAGCAATACATGAAAAATTTAGTGAATGCATATAGAGTGACGCTAAATAAAAATAAGCGTACTTAAGCAACCTATTTTGCGAGAAAGTCGTTATTAGTGATGAATTATCAGAAAGAAATAAATCAGTTTGGTGGAAGTTTGTTAAATTTCAGGACAGATTTTTTCCATAAAATAACGCCATGTGAAGTTGCCAATTTACTTTAAACAAATTATTATACAGTCAGAGAGCTTTTTTCATGTAATAAGCTGTGAATGTAATGTTATTCTTGGATAACATCATGTATGGAGGTTTCGACAATGGATGCAATTGAAGTTTTAACAAATTTAGATCAAATACATGGGTATTTTCAACCTATTTTTAGCGCGGATGCGCATACGGTGATTGCCTACGAAATTTCCGGACAGTTACAAATCGAGGGTCAACAAATTAATTTAAAAGATTTTGTGAATAATGAAGATATTCCAGAAGAGTATCGTATTGACATGGAACATAAAATTCTACATGCTGCATTAGCCAAAGTAGAAGAAATCGGACAGGATATTGATATTTATATTCCTAGTAACCCGAACTTACTAATGCAGGATTTTGGTGAAAGTCATTTTAATATTATTCAACAATATATAAGTGAAGATGATTTACATCGTATTGTGTTAGTTGTTTCTGAGCATCGTTTTTTAGGTGATATTCATAAGCTGCACCATGCAGTACGTTACTTTACAACTTTTGGTGTCAAAATTGCCGTTCAGGAAGTGGGAGCGGAGAGTCATTTAGAGCACATTGCTCTATTATCACCACAAATTTTAAAGGTCGATATTCAAGACTTAAATTATGATTCTTGGTCTGCACAGTCGGATATGATATCAGCAATTGGTAGTCTTGCTTATAAAATTGGCGCAAATCTTTTATTTGAAGGAATCGAAACTGTGTATCAATTGCAGTTTGCTTGGAAGAACGGGGGCCGATTTTATCAGGGGCGATACTTGGCAAACCCTTCAATAACATTCGTAGAGAAGGATATTTTAAAGGAACGTTTTAAGGAAGAGTGCCAGCAGTTTATTACCTCTGAAAAGAAAATTCTAGAGGCGCAATATTTCGAGTTGAAAAAGCTGAGAGAGGAGCTAGAAGCGATTGTTCATCGTGTCAAACCTTCTAGTGACAACATCACACTATTAGAGCATTTAGCGCAGCTATTGGATAGTTATTCGTTCCGAGTATATATTTGTAATGAAGATGGCTTCCAACTTTCTCCAAACGTTATGCGTATAGATGGACAGTGGGAATTGCAGCCAAGAGCCATCAATAAAAACTGGAGTTGGCGCCCGTACTTCCTACAAACAATCATTAAAATGCGCAACGATCAAAGCGGTGAAATCTCAGAGCTTTATCGAGATATCGAGACAGGGGAGATTACAAGAACATTTTCTATTGCTATTAACGAGCATGAGTATTTGTTCGTCGATCTTTCGTATGATTATCTATACGAACATAATATATTTAGATAGCTCTATTAATGCTTAAATATCAAGCTTTTGTGGGTACAAGTAAATAACTTGTACCCATAATTTGTGTAGAAATGATTAATGCTATAGCTAAAAAATGAATATCTTACGTACTAACGCTGCTCGGCCAGTAATTACCGAGTCAGCGTTTTTTAGTACTTTTACATATACGAAACTATTGCTACTTTAGAAAGTAGAACATGTAGTATGTGCGGTTTATTAGGCGGGGAGGTACTATTTAGCTGATTTTGCACCAGGTGTGCAGTTAATCTGTTTCATCCTCGCTACAGGACGACATAGACCCCCATACTTTGAGGATGATCATAGCTCATATCGCAAGAGGGAAATGTGTATTATATTCAGAATTTTATGAAAATACCGGAATGGAGAGAGTTTCGTTTTTAACTATTTCATTTTTTGAAAAAATTACAAAAAATGAAGGTTTTTTACAAAGAGTGTTGAATATAACAATTGAAAGTCAAATTTGAATAAAGGGGGAAATAAATTTATGAAAAAGAAGAAAACAATATTTTCAGTTGCTACTGCAGTCCTTGTGCTTTTAACTTTGTCATTTGGTTCGGGGGCAAGTGCTACGAATGTTGAAGGAGCAGGTAGTGGTGGTACCCCTCCCATTAAGTGCATTCCTGGAAAGCCTTGTCCAATTCAATAAGTAAATAATTTATGTATAATAACTAGCTGATATCCAAGAAAAAAGAGAAATCGATGTCATTCGAGTTCTCTTTTTTCTTGAATTCATTAATTTACTCTATCCTATTTTTGTTATTGGCCGTGTATTTAAGAAGGTTTCCTGCTCTTAACGTAAAGCCCAAATCGTTTTCTACCTTCGATCAATTTTCCACGGACAGAAAATCGAGTGAAATGCAAATTAGCCCTCAGGAATCGAAAAACTGGTTCTACATCGATTTCTCGTTGTCGATAGATGGCACCAGTTTTTCTTATGAAAGCTTTGTTTTTACATATATATTTCAGGGGTACAAAAATAATTTGTACCCCTGTTTGGCCTCTTATTATTTTAAAGGAATTCCAAGTCCTAAGGCAGAAGCGATAGATACAATTGAGCTAATAACACCTAGTATACTAGTTAATTTCTCTAATGGTTTTTTAGCTTTCTCTTTATCTCCATTTTCTATATGAGTTTGAAGGAGTTCAAAATTAGCTTCTGCAATCTCTCGTTGTTCTTCTGCTAGGTGTTGAATTTCATCATGAAGCTGTTGTAAAGCATTGATAATGTCATTAGGCAAGCTAGCTATCCCTTGATTGAGTGTACCATTGTTTTCAATAGTTATATTACCTTTGTTTTCTCCAAAAGTTAAACCACCATATTTACTAGAATCACCCATATAACCATCTCCTAAGATAATAGTAACTTTCCCAAGCTTTGATACTTTCTCTAATAAATGATCGGAATTTTCTTCGGCTAAAATATCGATAATTTCTCTTAAACTCTCAGGTTTATTTTGTTTACTTAACCCGACATTTTCCGTTTTGTTATTAATTTTTTTTTTGAAAAACTTTGTCTGAAATCATCACTTAATTCGATTATTGGAATAGCGTTTAAAGGATCGAAGTAATTTTCTGTACCACAATACTTGCAAGGAATGGAATCAATATTTTCAAGTTCAGATTTATTTGCAGTTAAAATACTTCTACTACATTCCTCGCAGTGAAATTCTAATTTTATAACGAGCGCTTCTTTTTTTTCTAATTCAGATAATGTATCAATAACTACTCCAAGAGGTAAGTTAGTTATTTTTGCAATATAACTATGGTAAAATTTTTCAATCTTACTGATAGCAATTGCCTCAAGTGCATTATCTATTTTTTGAGAAATTTCCCATGGCTTTAAATTGCTCAATACTTTTACCTCGCAGAATAAATTTGGTAAATCAATTTTTCTCTAATATAATCCAATACAGGTTCAGACGCAAATACATTGAACTTAAATGTTTTTGTATTAACGCCGATTCGAATAGAATATTCTTGTTTGACTCCACCAACACTATGTTCAAATAGTATAGATCCTTTTTGTTTGGATAGGTAAGGTTCTAAATAATTGTATAATGGTAAACCTCGTAGTTCTCTAATACTACCTAATCCTATTGTTTCAAGACCACTTAAAAGTAACAAAGTAAAAGGTGTTGTTTCTAAGATGCTGGTAATATCTTCGCTATTTAAATTTTGCTCTAGAATTGATAATTCACCACTAGTATAGTATTCGTCAATTGCAGAAAGTATACTCACAATTGATTGACCCTGTGTTTCTTCAAATGTATTTACTGATCCTGCTGGTCTTCCTGTAGCATCAATCAGCCTACCTTGAAGTGTATCAGCTAAAGACTCAAGAGTACCCCCATATTTCTCTAACAAATCATGTTGTTTGAATTCATATTCATCATCGACTATTTTAGTTAACCAAGCAATAATTTTTTTGGCAACAGCTGAACTTGCTCGTACTTCAATTATTCCCTTGTCTTCATCAATATAAACTGTTGTAATTTCATGCTTAATGTATTCTCTTCGGTTAGCTAAAAAGTAATCAACATTAACACCAGTTCTATGAATAAATCTTAAATAATATGCTTGAGAACCTTCGATTTCAGCAGCGGCAATAATCGTAGGATCAATAGGGACATTTTCGCTGTTTGGTGTAACTACTTTTTCGAAAGGGTTAAAGGGCATTTTATTAATAATACTTTGTTTAAATCCTTTTAAACCAGTATCATTTGTCGCTTGGTACCAAGCTAAAGAAACTGCTCCAGAGAAAATATTATTGCTGATCATTTTCAGAACATCGCCTTCAATATGCTCAAAAGAGTCCCACACTCTACTTGCTAATTCATTTACATTGCCGGTTGTTTCTAAAGTCAATTTATTACAAATCACTTTGAGTTGAGTTTTACTTAATCTATGCAAATCTTGGGGGAAAATTAAAGATTTAATTGTATTCATTTAACACCCTCCAGAATTATATTCTGTGTTCGATGAAAGTATGCATTTTGCTTAATAAATATAATAGTATATGTATGGAATACCCAAAAAATGACAAAATAATGTTGGTTGACAAGAAAAGATGGACATATATAGACCATGGAGAATAAAGTTAGGGAGGAATTGTAAGAAAATGGTGTAGTTGTATAAAACATCGATTTGGTATTGCAGCTTAAATTATAAAGTCACTCATTAAAAATTGAGTAACTTTACTTAATTATTCGGCAAAATGAAATTAGGGTACAAAGGAGAAGATTGTTCTCAAATGTACCCCAATTGATTTACCTTTAATTACTTTAAACGAAGAATGTTAGTAAAAGCTTGTTGCTAAAGTTAAAGAATTTGTGTTAATTCTGCATTTACAAACCTTTGGGCAGTAATGAGAACCCCTGCAGCTGTTCGACCGTAAACGCTATATATACCGCCATTTTGGTTAGGAACGATTTCAACTTCATATTGAGCAGCACCACCTACACCTGCAGTTACAAATGTTGAACCGTTAGCAATTGCGGCAAATGCAGTTGTTGATAGTAATTGTCTTGCTCCATCAAGTCTAAAAACTCTTACTACTCCAGTTAGTAAACCTCCAGTTAGATTGAGAATTTTGACACGAACGCTAGCTGCATTAGCTGGTTGATTCCCTGTATTTTCAATTGGACCAGTAGTTAAAGGCAATTAAAATTCACCTCTTTCCGAAAAATAGATTGATAATCTGCAGATTACATAATCATTGTATTCAGTTTCTATAGACATGCTTTAAACGTATTCATCAGTTTTCTATAAAAATGTAGAAATTGATTAATAGAACTATTTAAATCTTTTTGCTTTAGCAAATAATGTCTTTCAGGAGTGTATTGGGGATTATTTGTAACTTAAAGAATAACTTTACTTCTAAGGAAATATGGAGGTGAAAATATTTGAGGAAGATAGTTACAATATTGTGTATATCCTTGATTGTGGTAATGAGCGGATGTAATCATAATTCGATACCAAAAATTTCAGAAGAACAGGCAAAATCAATTGTCTTAAAAAGCCACGCAAAAAACATTGGTAAAGTTGAAATTAAGTCAGTTAGTCATAAAGGGAACGAATATATTGTTAAATGGGAAAATAAAGAAAACTGCGAGAACGGAACGGACTATATTAATGACGAAAATGGCAAGATAATTAATGCTGAAACCTCAATATGTTAATTTCACATGACCTCTTAGTTTTAGGTTGTTTTTAATGCTTTTATAAGCATTTACATAGTAGTTTAAAGAAAATATATTGTCTTGTCTTACTATTGCGCGTTATAAGAGTAGTGACAGAGATCAGTAACACTCCTCAATACTAATAAGGCAGGTGTAATGATACAATTCAACGATCCTCATATTGATAGGAGTTCCTATCCTGGTATAATTAACTGCGAGAGAGGATGATTTTTATGAGCAAAAATATCGTGGTTATAACAGGAGCTGGTAGTGGTTTAGGTGCAGCGCTTGCTAAAAAATATTCGTCTTTAGGCAATCACATTTGCTTACTCGGTCGAACGAAATCAAAGCTTGAGAATACAGCTAAAACTTTAACCAATGGCTATTCTATTTATGAGGTTGATGTTACTTCGAAACAAATGGTCGCTCAAGTAATTCATACTATCCAAGAGGAATTTGGATCAATTCAGTTATTCATTAATAATGCTGGTGTTGGTTATTTTGATAAAGCTGAAAACTTGAATGAGGATTCAGTTCATCAAATGATTGATATTAACCTAAAAGGCACAATTTTTTGCACACAAGAAGTGCTAAAAGGAATGAAAGAACGCAATGAAGGAACAATTGTCAATATTGTTTCTACAGCTGGCCTAGAAGGAAAAGTAACGGAATCTGTATATTGTGCTAGTAAATTTGGTGTACGAGGATTTACAGAGAGTCTAGCACTTGAATTAAGCGAAACATCTATTCATGTATGTGCTGTATACATGGGTGGTATGAGCACAGAATTTTGGGACGGGGTATTTACTGAGGAAAAAACTAAGACATTAATGGATCCTAATGACATCGCGGATATTATTATTGAAAATATTAAACCAAGAAAAGCGTTAGCTGTAACTGAGGTTGTTATTAAAAATAAACGATAACGAAATGGGAATGACCAGGCACTGCAATTAATGTTGAGCCTGGTCATTCTTTATTTCATTTAATATTTAAATTACAAAGATACAGTATATTTCTTAAAAAGCAATCCATATTTCGATGAAAATTGAAATATTTATCTTGTACTATGAAAATTGAAAGTACAGATAGGAGGAGAAAAAATGACTCAAATTGCTAAAACAGAAATGATTAATCCAAAAATTCTATACTACGGGACACCTGTGATATTATTAACTACACTAAATGAAGATGACACTGTAAATATTAGCCCACTTTCATCATCATGGGTGTTAGGGGATTGTATTATTTTGGGGATTGGACTTGGGGGAAAGGCTATTGAAAATTTAGAACGACATCCTGAATGTGTCATTAATGTGCCAGATCCTTCATTATGGGGGAAAGTGGAAAAATTAGCTCCTTTTACAGGGAAAAATCCCGTTCCTGAATATAAGAGAGCGAATGGATTTACATTTGAAAAAGAAAAATATGAAATTAGTAATTTAACGCCAACCGAGTCTAAATCAGTAAAGCCTACAAGAATTGCAGAGTGTCCCATTCAACTTGAGGCAAGAGTAAAACATATTCGAATCCCTGAATATGCTCCCTTTTTTGCCATTGTTGAGACACAAATAATACATGTACATGCTCATAAGGAAATTATTGTTGAAGAAAATTATATTGATCCAAATAAATGGAGCCCACTAATTTATAATTTCCGCCATTATTTTGGATTAGGACATCAACTGGGGAAAGCTTTTAGGGCAGAAATTTAAATCTTAATAGTCATCATAAAAAAGGTAGGCTCTCATTTTTTAAATGGGAATCTGATCTTTTTGTATTTATTCAAGATTTCCTATAAGCACGGTACGTTACAAAACTGTCATATTGAGATGTTTTTAGTCATGTAAAACGATGGATATGGTATTAATTCCTTGTTATAGTTAACAATGACGTTAAGGAGTTTTATAACTTTGTACCCATCTTAAAGGAGAAATGAAAATGAAACCATCATTAAAAATCTATACGTTTATAATTGCTATGATTGTAATCTTATATAATTTATCGCCAACAATAGCAAATGCAGATTCAACTGAAAAAATTCAGAAGATTGATCAATTTGTTAAAGAGCAAAAGGCGATTAGTAAAATTCCAGGAATATCGTTAGTAATTGTAGAGAAGGGGAAAACAGTTTATGAAAAAGGCTTTGGATATGCCGATGTTCAGTTAAAAACACCTGTTACCTCTAATACATTATTTGAACTTGGTTCTACATCGAAAGCATTCACAGGACTAGCCATTCTACAATTGGAAAGGGAAGGCTTACTAAAACGCTCTGATGATGTCCAAAAGTATATCCCATGGTTGAAGTTAAAATATAATGGTAAGCCTCAGTCAATTACTATTAATCAATTACTGTATCATACAAGTGGCATAGCTACTAACACTATATTTAATATCCCAAAAAGTAACGAACCGAATGCTCTTGAGTTAACTGTAAAACAATTGCTTGATCAGCCTTTAAATAGACAACCGGGTAGTTCATATGAATATGCAACACTAAATTATGATGTTTTGGGCCTTGTTATTGAAGAGGTTTCCAAACAACCCTTCGATATGTATATCAAACAGCATATATTAGAGCCGATTAATATGAAGGATTCTTTTGTTGGGATACATCAAGTTAAATCAAATGAGATGGCGTCAGGATATAAAATAGGGCTTATGAAAGAGCAAGATTACACACCACCAGTCTACCGTGGAAATGTACCTGCTGGATATGTTGTAAGTAACATAAATGATATAGCAAAATGGTTAAACTTACAGTTAGGAAGTAGCCAAATTTCTTCGATTGATAAAAAAATTATTCAAGAATCACATATCCCAGATCAATCTGTAGAACCTTTCGATAAGGATACATACTACGCGAGCGGGTGGGGAGTTATAGAAAGAGACAAAAAACAATATTTATTTCATGCTGGGGAAAATCCAACATTTACGTCTTATTTTATTATGCAGCCTGAAGAACAAGTAGGAGTGGCTATTCTATCCAATATGGGTTCGAGCTATACAACGGCGATAGGTCAAGGTGTGATGGATTTATGGGAAGGGAAAACTGTTGATACTGTTCATTCTGACAATCTTCAGAAGTTGGATAAAATAGTTTCACTTCTATGTGTTGTTGTTGTAGGATTTGGGATGTTTTTAAGCATTCTATTGTTTACAGCATTGAGGAGAATTATTAAAAAACAGCGAATTAAAGTAGCTTTAAATATGAAAAGAACCTTTTTATTATTCATGCATTCTTTAAGTGTCGCAATAATCTTTGCACTTATCAGTATGTTCCCCCAAATTTTTCTAGAGGGCTCAAATTGGGAGTTTAATAAAGTATGGGGTCCAACCTCAATCACTGTGTTATTTTATAGTGTTATAGTGGCAAGCGTGATTTATTTTTTATTGGGGATAGTCAAGATTTTTACTAAAAAGGAAAATGAATTAAAAATGTAGATATTTGATTGTTTATAAAAAACATGGTAAATTGAGAATAACTTTAGGTAAGGGGGAGAATCCAAATGAAAAAAAGATCAATACGTTTTTTAAGTATGGGTATTGGATTCTCGACAGCTGTTTTTTTCTAAAATTGAGTTTTAAGGGACGAGTCTGCCCTTTTTTAGAAAAATAAACCTAAAGGAGATTAACTATGAATAATAAAATAACACGCAAAAATCCTATCCAAGTACCTAGCCCAGTTGGCAATTACAGTCATCTTACAATAATCCCTAAGAATGCAACAATGTATGCATTATCTGGACAGATTGGAGTAGGAATTGACGGTCAATTGCCATCATCACTATCTGAGCAGGTTAAAAATACATTAAAAAATATTCAATTTATCTTAGAGGCAGAGGGACTTAATGCAGATAATGTTGTGAAGGCCAATATTTGGGCAACAGAAGAAATAGATTGGGATGACTTCGATCAACAATGGGAATCGATGTTTGGAAATCCCTATCCTTCTATGACGATTGCTTATATTACTGCTTTAGGACTCCCAGACATTAAATTGGAAATAGATGTTTGGGCTGCTAAATAAGCAAAGTACCGACAAGATCTTAATGATTTTGTCGGTTTTTTATTACGCAAATTTTCGAGGCAATTGAAAAAAAAGGCCACTTTTCCTAAGAAAAGTGACCAAAAAATAAAGATTTAATGATGGGGGTGTGTTTCTTGCCCATTGTCTGAGCAAGTTGGAAGCGAATTAGGTACATTACTATTTTATGAAGAATAAAAGCTATTTGTTAGGCATTTGCCATTTCTAGTTTTTTGGTTAGGAGCGTTCCTTAGAATTAGAGGTTTTAAGCAATGAAGGTACTGTCCAATAAGTACCCATACGCCACAACCATTCTAATGGTCCAAATTTAAAGAGTTTTAGCCAAATTTTACTAAATACTAATTGGAAAATGTAAATGCCTATGCAAATCCAAAGAGATTGGATAAAACGAATATTGCCTATAAGGTCAAAGGCATTGCCAATTAGTAAGATTAACGCTGTTTGCCCTAAATAATTTGTTAATGCCATTCGGCCATAGTCTTTTAATGGTGAAAGCAATGCCTGGCATAAAGGGTATTTGAGTAGTAACATTAATAATCCTACATAAAATGCCGATACAAATGGGCTAAATTGAAGCCCGATTAATGAAAAATTTCCAATGTTTGTCACATGTTCTGTAAATTCATCTTTTGTCATATTGTCAACGTTCACCATTGCCTCTGGGACATAATGCCATTGATACAGCAAGCCCCCTATGCTAATAAAGAACATAATAACTGTAAAGATTAATATGCTTTTACGCTTGTCATGGATCTTTTCAAAAATTCGATACTGCCCAGCAGCTAATCCTAGTAAAATTAGTGGAAACGGCATAGCAATTTTGATGCCATAATAAGCTGTTATGGCTAATAGGAGAAGCCCTATAGTTACGTTTATTTCTTTACGAACTTTGTAAAATGGTAAAGCAATTAGCCCGAAAATTGCATAGACGGTTAATGCTTCTCCAGGTTGGAAATAAAAATGAACGAGCCCGATTAACAATAAAATAATAATTCTTCTAATAAATAAAAGATAAGCGTTATTATTTTTAGCCATTGCTCGGGAAATGAAAATATAAAATCCTACACCAAATAAAAATGAAAAAATCGAGAAAAACTTACCTTCCACAAATAATATTAAAAATCTATTGTATGCAATATCTATAGATGTGTCCGGTGTTTTAATCCATAATAATGCCGGAATATTTACTAATATAATTCCTAATAAAGCAAATCCTCTTAAATAATCTAATGTATCAATTCGTTTGTTTAATTCAATCGGTTGCATGTTTTCTCCTCCTCACTTACAAAGTATAAGAAAATTGTCCATAAAGTAGTAACGATGAATGTTACGCCAATCTTACAAAATCGTCATATAACATTAATCATTTTCTGGATACATAGATAAAATGTCTTTTGCCTGCTGTCGTAACATATGGATTAATTCTTTTGGTTCTACAATTTGAGCATGCATACCAAGTCGATTAAAGAGGGGACTAATAAAATTTAGTTCACCTTTGTCTATAATGGAATCAATATAACCTGTGCCATCTTCTTTGATGACGACTAAGTCTTCAAGGCTTGGTTCGCTTTTGCATTGTCGTACACCTTCCCTTGATAATAGTACATGGAAACGAATGGGCTGTTTAATCTCATAGGTGTTGCCAAACCACTCCTCTAAATTTAAAAATTCCTCTTCGTTTTCTTCGCTTTCTACGATAGAAAGAATACGATCTACACGAAACAATAATATTTTTTGTTTAGTGAAATCAAAGGCGGGCATATACCACAACCCATCATGTGCATAAACACCAATAGGGTGAATATGTTTCGTCGTTGTACCTGATTTAGATTCATATTGAATATGTAGATTTTTGTTTTCAATAGCTACCTCTAAAACAGCTTTCAATAAAGGTGTTTCAATCGCTCGTTTAGGATTCCAAAACGCGATATAGGATTGAAGTTTATCCACTTTCCGCTTCGCCTCCTCCTGAAGCGAGCTATAAAGCTTATGAGAAGCGGACTTAATTTCCGTATTAAAAGGTAAATCACGATAATAATACAATGATTGAAACGCAAAGAAAATCGAAACTACCTCATCTTCTGTAAATAAAATAGGGGGAAGAAGTCGGCTCGTTAGGACGGAATAGCCACCGTTTCGTCCTTGTTCAGCGTAAATAGGCAAGCCCATATCACTTAAATCTAAAATATATCGATGAACCGTACGAATCGATATATTGAATTCATCAGCAACTTCTTGTGCAGTAAACTTCTTTTTAGCACTAATGAACAGAAGAATATCTAATAAACGTTTTGCTTTTGACATTTTCTCACCTTTTCTTTTAATCATGCCAGTAGTTGTCATGTTTTGTGTATAGTATAAATATTGTTCATGAGTTTTACAAAAAAAGAATGGAGATGACGTTATGTCACGAGATATCATTTTATATATTGCGACTAGTTTGGATGGATTTATTGCGAAAGAGAATGATGATTTACAATGGCTAGAAGAAACAGAGGGGGAAGGGGATGCTGGCTATTCTGACATGTATCAATCCATCGACACCATTATTATGGGGAAGAGAACGTATGATTACATTGTAGACCATATTGAATCTTTTCCCTATCCCGATAAGAAATGTTATGTATTCACAACTTCACGAAGTGGTAAAAACGAACAAGTTGAGTTTGTGAATGAAGATGTTGTTGCGTTTACGAAAAAATTAAGGGAACAGGAAGGCTCGAAAATTTGGATGGTTGGCGGAGCGGAAATTCTCGATGCCTTTATGAAGGAACAACTTATTGATGAATTAATTATTACGATTACGCCACATCTTTTAGGCTCTGGAATTCCATTGTTTAAGGATCGTAATCCATATCAAGATTTGAAATTAGTCAATACCCAACGCTATGGGCAAATGGTGCAAATGTATTATAAGGTGAAGAAAGAGGCTTGATGATTTATGTTAGGGTATAGGAATAGAGGATAATTAGTCTATTTTGACCATGAAAAAGAGACAGCAATCGCTGTCTCTTACTATACTAACGCACCCCTTTAGTTGAATAACAGACTTGCATTTAATAATTCATTTTGTTAGTCTAAATCGAAAAAAACGTTATTTACTATTTCGTACGAAAGATCCTTTACAATAATTTGATTTTCTATAAGAAGAACATTCCCATCCATATGTCTTCAATTGTTTGGTTAATTTTCTCAGTTATGATTTTATTCCTTTCAAATTTCATTCTTTGGCAATTCAAATGGATTAGATTTGTTAATTCTATCGTAAAACATAATACCATTTAAATGGTCGAATTCATGTTGTGCAACTATTGCTTCATATCCACTAAAACTATGTGTAATAATTTCTCCATCAATATTATAAGCACTAATTTTAATTCTTTCATATCGGGGTACATAGCCTAAAACATCTCTATTTACAGACAAGCAACCTTCACCATCAGGTAAATAAACTATGTTTATTGAATGACTAATAATTTTAGGGTTAATTAAAATGTACTCTATACCATCTATATACATAACAAACATTCGCTTGTTTAAGCCTATTTGATTAGCCGACAAGCCAACACCTGCACGAAGTTTATGTTTTTCAGCCATTACAGGGTCTTGACTATTTTTCAAGAAGTTTAACATACAAACTAAATTTCCTTTATCCTCATTAGTCAAAGGGAAAGGGACTTCTTTTAATTTTTTTCTTAATATATTTGCTCCTTCTAATACAATGTCTTTCATTTTAATCATGTAATTTCTTTTGAATTTATTCATGTATAAACACCTCATCTACCTTTGTATTTAGTGCTTTCGCAATTTTAAAAGCCAGTGAAATGGTGGGGTCATATTTATCATTTTCAATACAATTAATTGTTTGCCTGGATACACCACATTTTTTCGCTAACTCCTCTTGGGTAATTCCCAATTTTTTTCTTAACACCTTAATTATATTTTTCATTGTAGTAACCCTTTTCGGATGTCCAATACTTTTGACATTTAGAATTATACATATATTCACTATAAATGTTCAACATTTTTGACAAAAATTTCTTTTATGAACACCTTAAAGGAAAGGGAATTTTATTTAAGCGATTTGCCTTTCAAAATGAAACAACTTTATTATTTCTACATTGCTACTTTAACATTTCCTTGTTGAACTAACATGCTCCGTTTGTTTAAGTACATTTCTTCTCAATCTTTATAGTAATATTAATATTCATTTCCAACAAAATATCACCTCATCATTAGAAATCTATAGAGGTGAGATGATTTTAATCAATCTTTTTATTAACGGTACGACTTTATTTTATACTTCGCATCATTTTTTTAACATCGTGACTTTATTTCAAATCTACATAAATCTCTTAACGTTTAATCGTGTATTCGATAAATAACAGACATAACACCAATTTCCTGTTTTGTTTTTTTCTACTGTTCAGATCTAACTTTCACTTTATACACTTTATATCTAGCACTTATTAATTGCCATTCAGTTGGAAAAAATGATCTTAACGATTATGCTTTTATATCCCGTGTATTTAGTTACATCACTTAGTTTAAGGAGTGGATACAATATCTATTTTTTTATGTACAATTGTAAAAAATTTCTATAAAATGAAGTTGCAGATTTGCCATCTGGGAAAGAGAATTTTTTTAAACTTATGGAGGTTGAGATGGATAATCAAAAAATAATGTTTATATGTAGTCATTACGACGTTATCCCCAAAGATATAGAGATTTTTAGAATGGGTGAAAGGGTTTTAGCAAAAATTGAAGCAGAGTATACATATTTCTTAAAAGGAGAACAAGCTAATAAAACCTATTGGGAACAATGTTGTAATTTTGCTAACAATTTATCAGAAAAAGGGATGAATGTTTCTCAATATGTAAAATCTAAAAGTGGTTATTATGTTGTAGAAATTGAGGAGAAAGTATATTCATTAGAAAGAGAACTAAAGGGCGAAATAATTGAAACTATAACAGATGCAGAACTTGTTGAAATCGGTAGTTTGTTAGGTGTTCAGCACTACAACTCTCAACAACTATCAACTCCATTCAACATAGCTACTTCTTGGAGCTTATTTGGTGGAAATCAAACTGATGCAATTGGGGATTACGATGAAAATGAGTTAAGCTTTTTAGACTTTAAAAAACAATTTAAATCGTACCACGCATTTACTAAAATAGAATCTTTATATAATGATTATCGTCAAAGATTAAAGTTAATTTGGGGTGATTTACCACAAGGGGCGATTCAAGGTGATTTTTGTTATTACAACATGTTAAAACAATATCAAGGAAGTCTGGCAATTTATGATTTTAATCTAGCTGGAAATGAAGTTTATTTAAATGAATGTATTGCAGTTGGTATATATCATGCTTGGCATGTCCCCTACAAAGGTAGATTAAATGAAACAGAGCGGTTTAAATTATTTATTGATTCATATAACAAAGAACGCCCCTTAAATGAATTAGAAAGAACTTATGCTACTTACACAAAAGCCATTATACGTGCGTTTCGTTTTGACCGTGTAGAAGATGGTATTTTGTTAGAAAGTAAAGAAGAACAAGATTTATTTTTACAAGAAACGTTACATATACTTGAAGAATTAGAATTTAATAAATAGTATACCAATCTTATTTTCAAGGAACTTTCGGCATTCTCAACCGTAATCATTTCATCACCTCCGATATTATGAAATTTTTCCATAGAATATTTGACCTATCAAATCTTAACAATATATTGCCTTATTTCATATATGTAATTTTTTCCTCATCCAACTAAACTACACCGTTAGTTGAGTAAGACAAGGAAAAACACAATCGTTACGAACAAAATCATAAAAAATCGACCAAACATATTTTATATATAATATGTTTGGTCGATTTATTTACATATGTTTCAAGGTTACAACCATAAGATAAATCTTCCAGCCTTTTTTTCTGTTATTTGTAAAGTGTATGATAGATTTCACCCATGATTCCCTTCATTTGATGTATACCTGTATCAGTATTGGTCATCATAACAATTCCTTGTTCAAGATGTGGGTAGGCTACTAGCATACATTGAAACCCAACACCCCAGCCAAGAGAGGAAAATTCGAGCTTCTCGTCCGTGCCATCAAGAAAAACGCCAAGGCCTGCCCATTCCTTACATCCATGTGAATTGAACAATTCATTTACTTGTTTTGTCGTAAGGCCAATTTTACTTTGCCCTTTGACAGCTTTCATAACATCCAGTAATAATTTTGTTAAATCGCTTGGGGTAGTCCATATACCACAAGCTGCAAGATAAGGGTAAATAGAATATTTCCCTGGAATTAAAGCTCCATTTTGATCATGGCCACATGCGAAATTATCCAAATTTGATGTTGAAAGAGCGGTAGAAAATGTACTGTTTGTCATGTTCAATGGCTTAAAAATAAAATCATCTATGAGATGCGCAAACGGCTTTTGCGTTATATCTTCTAATAATAATTGTATAAGACAAAAGCCTGCATCAGAATAGTGAAATTCACTTTCAGGTTCATAAGTTACTGCAATAGTAGTAGGGCAATAAGGAGTTGTACCATTCAATATTTCTACCATGGATGGCATTTCCTTAAATGATTCTACGGGCATAAAACTGCCTTCAGGGTCCACAATCCCAGATTGATGACTTAGTAAGTTTCGTAATGTAACCTTTTTATGCTTTGTAAATGGATTGTCAGGGACCTTCCATGAAACTAGTTTTTTATTGACATCTTCATCTAAGTCTACGATCCTTTGTTCCACCAATTTCATCACTAAAATGCTTGTTAGAAACTTACTGATCGAACAAGCATTGAAAATGGAGTGCTCATTAATTTTTTTATCGGTACCTGGCTCCAGAACACCAAAAGTATCTGTCTTACTGATTTTTCCCTTTTTGATAGCTACAAGACTTAAACCTGTAATATGGTAATGCTCCATGCGTTCACGAATGTTTATCATCTATTTAGCTCCTAATTTTTTCTTAATTATAACAGAATTGCGGAACAAACGTTTGTGTTTTGCGGTTTTATTTTTGTAACCGTGCGTGTACAATCATTGATGGACTGTCTTTTGTAAAGTCACTTTTGTTCCAAGAACCATATATATGTAACAATTCGAATCCATTTTGATCTAAAAGCCTTTTCATCTCCATTGGGTATGTATAGCGAAGTCGAATTGAATCTTCGAAAATAGAGTGTTCTAGCTTATTTATAGAACGGCAAGTTAAGATTTGTGTGATAGGGTCGTATTCTTCACGATGCTGACTAGTTTGTTTTTCACCTTTGCTGTTGATTGAACTCTCTTCGTATTCATCCACGATAGACAGTTCGCCTAAAAGAGCATTTCTCGTATCAAATACAAATTCTCCATCTGGATTTAAGTGCTTTTTAACGGAATGGAATAAAGCATTTTGACTTTCATTACTTAAAAAATGTTGAAATGCATTACCTGTCATATAGATGAAATTTGATGAAATAGGTAATTGAAGCTGCGTGCAGTCTTGCACAGTAAAATGTACTTTAACATTCGCCTTTTTCGCTTTTTCAATTGCCAATTGAAGCATCCCTTCATGGATATCTACTGCATAAACATTGAATCCTTGCTTGGCTAGCGGAATAGCTAATCGACCTGTGCCACAGGCTAATTCAATTATCGTACCGCTATTCTTCTTGAGATGATTTTCAATAAAATATAAATCCACGTTATAATTTTCATGAAGTACATCATATTCAATAGGGTTTTTATATTTCTCTAAATTTCCACTAAACTCATTTTGATACATACCTCTAACTCCTTCTTCTTTATCTTTATTTAAGAAATATTGTATAATAAATCCAATATTCTCACAAATTAGAATCGTACCATAAATGTGGGGTTGATTTCCTGGGGGCGATAGGAGGGTTCGTTTGAACAAGAAATTTCCGTGTAAAATACATATCATTGGCTCTGTAGGTAGTGGGAAAACAACTTTAGCGAAAGAATTGTCCAAGAAATTAAATATACCTTATTATGAATTAGATAATGTTGTTTGGATAAGACAAATTTCTGGTGATATTAGAAGAACCGAGCAACAAAAAGTTGATTATCTGAATAATATTATTCTTACGGAAGCGTGGATTATTGAGGGTGTTCATAATGAGGACTGGGTAGCACAAAGTTTTTCGAATGCCGACTTAATTATTTTCTTAAACACAAATTATTTCATACGAATCTACCGAATAATAAAAAGATTTACGTTGCAAAAACTAGGTTTGGAAAATGCCAATTACAAACCGACCTTTTCGATATTTATAAAAATGTTTAAATGGAATCGATATTTTGAGAAGATTGGTAAACCGAATTTTTATCAAAAATATGGGATGTATTGTGACAAGCTATTGGTCGTAACAAATAAAAGGGAAATTCTTAAAAAAAGCATATCCAATAAATAATGGATACGCTTCTCCGTGTACATATTAAGCATTTTTCTTCGTTCTCGTTGTTCGTTTTCGTGTTGCTGGCTTTTTCGTTTTCTCTAAGGAAGCTTGAAGTGCTGTCATTAAGTCCGTAACATTATCAGGTACTGGACGTTTATCGCTAGTCGAGATGGTATTTGTAGCTTTTTTCTCCTCTATAAGCTCCATTAATGCATTGCGATAGTCGTCTGTATATTTTTCAGGATTGAATTCGGTTGTTAATTGATCGACTAGCATCAGTGCGGTTTCTAGCTCTTTTGGAACAATGTTTTGTTCGCTTGGAATACTTGGAACATCACCAACACTTCTTACTTCATCTGGATAATGAATCGTTTCCATCACTAAAGCGTTTTGATAAACACGGACAATTGCTAATTGCTCTTTTGAACGGATAATAATTTTGGCCACACCTATTTTTCCAGATTGTTCTAGTGTTTGACGTAATAGGGCATAAGCCTTTCCGCCAGTTGAATCAGGGGATAAAAAATAAGTACGTTCAAAATAAATAGGATCGATTTCAGTTAATTTTACAAAATCAATGATTTCAACGGCCTTATCTTCATTTTCCTTCCGCAAGTTCTCTAATTCTTCTGGATCTAATACGACAAACTTATTTTTTGCATATTCATAAGCCTTCACAATGTCCTCATCTTTTACTTCTTGGTTACAGCCTTCACAAACTTTTTTATAACTAATAGGTGTATGACATTCTTTATGAAGCTGTCGCAATTTAATGTCTTTATTTTCTGTTGCGGCATGAAGTTTTACCGGTATATTGACAAGACCAAATGAGATACTGCCTTTCCAAACTGTATGCATTTGTATCACCTCGTTTTTCTTACTATGATATATTTTGCTTATTTTTATGTATCTTAAAGTGAAATCTTCAAAAACTGAAGGTAAAAAGCAAAGTAGGTATTCAAATGAAACCAATGCTATTAACAGAAGTGCTTGAAACGCCTATTGGTGAGGAATGGATGTACGAGACAAAATATGATGGATTTAGATGTATGTTAGTTTGGGACGAACAGCCATTGTTAATAAGCAGAAATGGCAATAACTTAAATCACTTGTTTCCAGAGATACTCGATTTTTGTAAAAGTATATTTAATAAAGTTAAAAAGTATTTACCATTAACATTAGATGGTGAGTTAGTTTATTTAACGAATAACTTTAATAGTGATTTTTCGCAAGTCCAAAAAAGAGGGCGGATGCAAAACAAAGAAGTTATTGCTACTCATGCAAAAAATTTTCCTTGTCATTATATTGCGTTTGATTTACTGAGCTATAAAGGGGAGTCGCTGACAAATAAATATTTAAAAACACGCAAACAGCAACTTTCAAAGCTTTTTACAACTTTAAAGCTCCCGGCGACTGTCAATTATGAGGATCCATGTCCCTTGCAAGTGATTAGCTGTGTGGAGCATAGTGAGCCTCTTTGGCATGCTATTAAAGTTTATAATGGAGAGGGAATGGTTGCAAAGAAGATAACGAGTAAATGGATAGGAGATACACGCTCGACACATTGGTTAAAAATAAAGAATTGGAGATATGTAACGGTCATAGTGACGAAATATGATCATGGAAATGGTTATTTTCATGGCAGTATTTATCAACAGGAAGAGCTAGTTGAAGTAGTTATTTTTAAACATGGAATGTCAGAGGAAGATCGGAAAACACTCATTGCTTTTTTTCAAGCAAATGGACAGAGGAATAATGAAATATGGGGACTGGAGCCATCCATTTGTCTTGATATAGCCTGTATTGATTTTGATGGAAGCAAATGTCGAGAACCGCGTTTCCATGCATTTCGACTGGAGATGTTGCCAGAGGACTGTCATTGGCAGCATATGCAACGTCAACTTCATCCTATCCCAGATTCTGTTCAGATTACGCATCCTGATAAGCCTGTTTGGCCTGAAATCGGTATTACGAAGGATAATTATTTGCATTATTTGCAAATGATTTCTCCGTATTTACTACCTTTTTTGCGAGATCGACCACTTACGTTAATTCGATTTCCTCATGGGGTTCCCGGTGAAAGCTTTTATCAAAAAAGTAGTCCTGAGAAAATACCTGAATTTGTTGCAACAGGATGGATGGACGATATTCAATATCTAGTATGTAACCATCTTGAAGCATTATTGTGGCTAGGTAATCAGCTTGCACTAGAGCTGCATATTCCATTTCAAACGTTACAAACAGAGCGTCCGACTGAGATTGTCTTCGATTTAGATCCACCTTCTGTTGAGCAATTTTCACTTGCTATTACTGGAGCCCTGGATTTAAAGGGAATTATCGATTATTTTAAGCTACAATCTTTTGTTAAAACATCAGGAGGCAAAGGAATACAGCTATATATACCGTTACCTGAAAATGCTTTTACTTATGAAGAGGTGCGAGTATTTACTGAATTTGTCTGTCGTTTTTTATGTGAGCAAAAACCGGAATTGTATACGATCGAACGTTTAAAGAAGAACAGACATCAAAAATTATATTTAGATTATGTGCAACATGCAGAAGGCAAGACGATTATTGCTCCATATTCAACTCGTGGCAACGAAAAGGGGTTAGTAGCAACGCCATTACACTGGGAGGAAGTTAATGAGCATTTAACACCAGACCTCTTTACTATTCCCGCTGTACTGGAGCGAATGGAAAATGTGAGCAACCCATTTAAAAACTTCCGTCAAGTAGGGGAGAGCCAGGATTTTAGAGCAGCTTTAGAGTGTTTAAAAGAGCAGTGATGTGCCGATCAGAAATTACAATGGTAGCAGATAGGCGCTAAATCGATTAAAGGCAAAAAGCATCAGCTTCAGTGTCGATGCTTATTATATTGCTGTAAAAATTTTGAAAATATCGAGTTATAAAACCTCGTTTTTCTGAGAGATGTACAACATGTGCATGTTAATTCCCTGTGTTTTGAATCAGAAATAAATGTTAAAATACTTATAAAGCTTTATTGATCTTCAGTTGTATTTTAAAAATGTAGATGGTGCATATTCCTTTTTTGTTACATCGACTTTATTATTTCTGTTCGATAAGATTTTTTAGCGGAAATTAATAAGAAAGGTGGGATAAATCTTATGGTTTATCATGCAAAAACAGATATTATTTTAGCAATAATTATGTTTTTATTGGTTTGGATATTTGGGGCTATATCAATACTTCTGTTCATCTCATCTTTATCAACTGTTATTATTATGTCAACGGTCTTTATTATTTCAATAGTTTTTTTCTGGTGGTACGCAAATTCTATTAAGTTTGTTTTCTGTGAAAATTTTCTTTTAGTTAAAGGTGGGCCATTCAAAAGTAAGATTCCTTATCAAAGTATAACAAAGGTTACACCAACGACTGATAAGTATACTGGTTATCTAATTTCATCATCTGAGAATGGTTTGGAAATATTTTACAAAACAGCAGCTCATGGTAGCATAAAAATTTTACCAAAAGATAAAATGAAATTTATTATAGAGTTAAAAAAACGATGTCCTAATGCACAGATTCCTCAGAACCAACAATTTGAGTAATTGGTGAAATTTGTTTTATCAGTAAAGGGATGGAGTAGGATTTTCAATCTGTCTTGGATCATTTAAATGATTGAAAGAGAGGGTCAAATTACTACTCCCTCTCTTTCATTTATAGCAACATCTGCTTTTAGAATTTGTCAATTCTCTTAGTCGTTTTATATTTTGTTGGTAAATCTCCGGTGAACTCCAATCTCTATAGATATCAGGAATTTCAATCTCCTCATTTTGCTTGCTCTTTTCTGCAATAGTAGTTAATTCAGATATATAATTGATCATTTTTGAGATATCTTCTTTTGTACCTCTTGGACCATGTCCGGGTACTGCAACGTCAAATTCAAGTCGTTCAACATTTTTTAAAATATTGCTCCATTTCACAGAATCAGACTCTTCAAAAAACGTTGGGTGACAATTCACAAATAATAAATCACCCATAAATATTACTTTTTCATCAGGAATATAAAGCATTGCATCACAAAAGGAATGGCCTCCTCCTAGCGTGAAAAGCTTTGCACAGCGTTGTGTTCCCTGAAAGGTAATTTCATTGTTAAAAGTTTGGTTCGGTAATACTAATTCCAAAGTAGGTAACGATTCTTTTAATTCATTTAGAGAATTTATTTGGTATTGTATTTGGGGATCGTTAGTTTGATTTAGTTGATCTTTTAAGGATAGAATATAGCCTTTTAAACCTTGAATATCATTTTTTTGCTTACTGAATCTTGAGGGATGAACATCTCTTATATTTGAGTATGTAATTTGACTTGAAATAATAATTGAATCTTTAAATGTTTGGTTACCTCGAATATGGTCGCCATGCCAATGACTGTTAATAGCCCATGTAACAGGTCGGTTTGTTATTTTTTCAGCAATGAGCTTTAAATCTTCAGATGCCTGTTGTGTATTAAATGTATCAAAAACAATAACTTTATCACCTAAGTCAACAAAACCTGCATTTGCTACAGCCCCGCCACCATCCTTGGCTATTGCTGCAAATATACCTTTACCAATTTGGTCTAGCTGAAAGTGTTTACTATAAAACGCATCGTTCAATTAACTCACCTCTTATTATATTTAGTTTCCTATATTTTCTATATTCAATATTGATTAAAACAATACCTTTAAGATTTAAAAGTTGCTACATCTGTATACGTATTCGTCTTGCCCTATAATACATGGTATTTTTATACGGTAAAATATGATAAAGCTTTTAATTGAAGTAGTCTATGCCTACTTATCAGGGGAGGGAGGGTAGCTTGCTCTAGTTTTGAATCTTTAAAGCTCGTGGTAAGTAAACCAAGTTTAAATAGATACTGTGTTATGTCGTTTTAACGGATATGAAAACAAATATAAATATGCCCACAGCCATTACAAAAAGAGAGATTTTCTGTAATAATGAATAGTCTCGAAATTTTTTATTAAAAGCAAAATCAGAAATTATGAGAAATAGAAAAGCTACTAAAATATCCACCAAGACTCTATTAAGAAATGAAATATTGTAAATAGCAATTGTTATAATTGCTATATACGAAAAGATAAAAAACCTAAAATATTTGTTTTTTAATATCATTTTATCACCTCTTAATTCTTGTATATTACAAAATATGTATTGATAGGATGTTTATGACGTATAATTTATATTTGAGTTTGGGCAGTTTTTCTCGGTATTAGATTAATAGAATTCTATAGTCTTTGCTCTTTTTTCCATTCGATTTAACATTTCATTTCACAACAAAGCAATATAGTCTTGATCTTCTGGTGACCGCAGATAAATACGGTTATAGTGACTGTAAGCCTCCAGTACTTCTATATGGACCATTTCGATTGGATTCCGTTTATTTGTGCAATATCGAGAAAAGATGGCTACATAGAGTAATAGAGTTAACATTTGAAATGTAGGAAATTCAGATGGATAAACAAAAGTAGGACATCACATTCCCAAGATGGAGTGTTCAATATGAGGGTGGGCGCAATCATTCTCCGAGATGATAAAGTGCTGATGGTTAAAAATAATCGTGACCCTTACTACTACTCCGTTGGGGGAAGGGTGAAATTACAGGAAACGTTAGAGGAAGCCGTTATCCGCGAATGCTTTGAAGAAACTAAAGTGCATTTTGAAGTTGATCGTTTAATGTTTATTCATGAAAACTTTTCCACCCTTCAAAGTGGTACATATGGAGAAACGCAATTTCATGAAATATCATTTTTTTATTTAATGAAATCAAATGAAGTCGAAGTCATGTGTGAAAGCTACACCAGTGATGGTATTGATGAAAGGTTAGAATGGTTACCTATTTCGAATTTTTAGGATACCTTTCTATTCCCAGAGTTCTTTAAATCAGAATTCGTTTGCTTGCCTACTGAAATTAAAATATCGTAACTGTTGAAGAAAGAAGAACATAAAAGAAAACAGAGAGGAGTTCTCCTCTCCAGTTAAGTCTGCTTTAATTTTGGACATTCTTTTTCTCTAAGTAATCCAGAATCCCCATAGACGAAACAATGGTATCGAATGGGATTGTTTGATAAACTGGATGATTTTCTGCGATGCCATTTTCCTGCAAATAGTTGTACAAAAGAGCCTTTAATCGAGTATCTAAAAATTGTACTTGTTCTTTAAAATCACTAGATACCAGTAACGCCTTTTTCCCTGCAGCTAGAAATAATGGAGTCCAGTAGCGCACTTGTCTGTAAGCCTCAGTTGGATTTTTATAAGCACCGAAATGACCGAAATACAATTCTGAAGCATTTAATTTTTCGTAAAGCTGAATAGATTGCTCCATAGTATCTGGGTCATACTGGTTCGGTGAAGTGGAGGGAATAATTAAATCGATTGATTCGCTCTCCATTTCTGGATAACGTACACCAGTTGTATCTCCAACAAATAATCCATTCGTAGCAGAATAAAGCATCGAAACATGATGCTTTGCATGGCCTTCTGTATGATAAAACGTTAGCTGATGTTGACCTAAAGATAGTACTTCCTCATGTCCAATTTCTATAATGCGCTCAACATCGATAGGAACAATGGGATCAAAAAGACGATCGAATTCTGCTCCGTAAACACTCTTTGCACTTGCGATTAGACGACTAGGATTAACCATATGGGATACACCCCGTGGATGAACAATGAATTTGGCATTTGGACAGCTTTGTAAAAATAAGCCTGCACCTCCAGCGTGGTCTAAATGGATATGCGTAACAATTACATATTGAATATCCTCTAGATCAATATGTAACTCATCTAAACCTTCTACTATATATGGCATAGAAGGACTAGCAGAAGTCTCGATTAATGTTATTTTTTCATCGATAAGCAAATAGGAGCTTGTACGCTGTTCCCGATTTAAATCGTGTGTATCAATACAATAAAAATTTGGTGCAAGTTGTTGGACTCTCCCCATTTTAAATATCCCCCTTCGTTCCTGATGTGCGAGAAATATTCTCTAATATTCATTTTTTATCTATAAAAAGTAGTAGTTGTACTTTATATTAATAGAAAAATACACTGAATGTCTATTCCATTTTTTAGAGAGGGAATATGAATGGAGAAAAAGTTTCACTAGAGTGTGTTTATTTGTGGACTGTTGATATTTTCAAAAGGCATTATGTTTTTAGAATCGGTAGTGTAATAGCTATGATTGTTTTTGTCGAAACTGATACATCTAAACCACCTGATAGTTAATTTGAGAAGGAGCTATGATGAAATTAAATTGATTTGGAAATTATTAATATTTCAGACGAAAGATTGAGGTATATGTGTTGTGCTTTTAATATACTATTTCATAAATAATGATGGAATAGGAGAATATTGACATGATAAAAGGTTTATATGAAGCTCATTTACCAGTTAGTAATTTAGAAAACTCGATTGTATTTTATAAAAAATTAGGGTTGGAACTAGCCTATAAAAAAGGAAAAGTTGCTTTCTTTTGGATTGTTAAAGGAGAGAGTTGGTTAGGATTATGGGAGAGCGATAGTGTTCACTTAAAATACCATCCATCTATCCGACATTTAGCGTTTAAAATTGATGAAGAAGATCTTGGGCATGTAAAAGAGTGGTTGTCCTCAATTGGCATTGAAGTTCGTATTGAATTTGGTCTTGCTTCCGAACATCAACCTTTAGTATTATCAAATATTCCTCATGCACATGCAGCAATTTACTTTTCAGACCCAGATGGTAATTCATTAGAATTAATTACACCGTTGAGACTAGATGATGTTGAGAGTTTTAATGAGATGTCTCTTGAAGAGTGGAGAAAACGTTATTGCATCTAGCCTAATCATCCATGCGGACGATCTTTAAAAGCAGTAAAGAGCCTTCACCAAAAACGGAGGGCACTGAAAAAGTCTATATCTTCTCACATTGTGGGGTATTCAACGATTAAATCGTTGAATACCCCGCTTTTTTCATTTGGCACTGTGACTCTACTGTTGTTTTCCGAAGCATTCCGCTCGCTTTCCGCGGGCGAGCGCCGAGCCTCCTCCTACGCTTCGCTTCGTGCGGGGTCTCGTCTGTCTCGCTTTCCCGCAGGGGTCGAGCGATGCTTCTCCAAACAACACAAATGAAAATGAATAAGGAATAGAGACAGAAATAAGGCACTTCCTGTTCAAAATTGAACAAGAAGTGCCTTATCTTTATCTGAAAAAGGTTCGCTTTTATGAAAACGTAAGTTTTTCAGTGCCCTCCCAAAAACGGTAAGGCTCTTTGTTAATTTCCTTTTACTGTTTCACAGATACATCTTTCATTGCACTGCTATCATGATTATATTTAAAAATTACTGCAAAAATGATTGCCAAAACGAGGGTATATGCTCCAAAGAACAACCAAATATATTGCCAATTCCTTACTCCGTCAACTGTAAAATAATCAACTACTTTTCCACTAATGACAGCTCCTAAATAGGCGCCTATGCCATTGACCATTGTACTAAATAATCCTTGAGCACTACCACGAATGCGGTGGTCGACTTCTTTTTCCATAAAAATGGCTCCCGAAATATTAAAGAAATCAAAGGCGCAGCCGTAAACAATCATTGATAATAACAATAGTAACAATCCTCCGCCAACAGGGCTTCCAAACCCAAAGAAAACAAAACGTAATGTCCATCCCACCATACTGATCAGTATTACTTTTTTAATGCCATACTTACTTAAGAAAAATGGAATGGTCAGAATAAAGAATACCTCTGAAATTTGTGACACTGATAATAAAATAGCTGGATATTTTACCGCAAAGCTATTTTTATAATCAGGGTTCAAGGCAAAGTCGTGTAAAAATGGATCACCAAATGTATTAGTAATTTGAAGCGCAACACCTAATAGCATTGCGAAAATTAAAAACAACGCCATTTTCTTATCTTTAAAAAGAACAAAAGCGTCTAGTCCCAAAAGGCTTACCAACGACTTGTCCTTAATGGCATTAGAAGTTGGGCAGGCAGGAAGAGAAATTGTGTATAGTGCAAGTAGCAACGAAGAGCCGCTAGCTATTAATAGTTGAATATTACTTAATTCAATTTTGGCAAGACTAATAATCCACATCGCAAGAATAAAACCAATTGTCCCATAGACACGAATAGGCGGGAAGTCCTTTACAACATCAAATCCTTTATTTTCCAAGTAATAATAAGAAATTGTATTCGATAATGCAAGTGTTGGCATATAAACGATTGAGTTAAAGAGCATTACCCAAAACATCATTGTAGGATCTGAAATTTCAGCAGCAGTAAATAAGGTAATGGCACCGAGGAAATGTAATATTCCGTATAACACATTTGCTTTTACCCACCGATCTGCAATAATACCGATTAAACTTGGCATAATAATGGCTGCAAGACCGTTAGAACTATACACGATTCCAACTTGCGCGCCAGTAAAATTCAACGTATTGATCATATAAGAACCAAATGTAACAAGCCAAGATCCCCAAATAAAAAACTGTAGAAAAATCATTATTTTAAGACGTAATTTTATATTCATTTTTTCCTCCTAGAAGGTGATGGAGTTATTTTTATAACTAAACAAGGGTGTTATCCTATAATGTCTGTTTTAATGAATTCATTATGCATTAATCGCTAAATTAAATTTTTTTTGTCTTATTTGAGGAAATAAGAACCATAATCGCTACATTGGACTCTAGAACAGTTGAATAACTAAAGCATTTGCTTCTCATGTCAGATTCATACGATTTTTAATTGTGTTGCCACTATGGTGAAATTTGGGTTTTAGCTACAAATTAATAAATTTGTAAGGAATGAATAAGAAAAAAGAGAACATTGATTCGTACTATTATAAATAGAGGAAAGGGAAAATTAAATGCCTCTTGGTGACAATCACCTGTTATTGTTAGTAAGAGAAGCATATGAAGCGGAGGATAGCTACTCATGGGAATTGTAGGAGTAATGTATGAGGGACGAAGTGGTTTGGCAAAGCCCCGCGCAAAGCGTTCTCTCGAAGTAAGATGTGTAGGGAAGTACATATTTTGGTGAAGAGCTATATTTAAACTTAGAAACTGGAAAAGGGAGAAGTTGACATGCGATTAACAGATATTTTTCCTATAATATCATTAGGTACACCATTTTTTATATTTCTATCAATAGTATCTATTGTAATTGGATTAGCCTGATTATTTTCGGCCTTGTAAAGCAAAAGAAACATAAAAAGAGTACGCTAGCGACATGTTGTATTGTTTTTGGCTTTTTAATTATTATTACACATACAGTTCAAATCATAGTGAGAACAATTTAATGCTATAACAAAAAATGAAACAGCTAAGCAAGTACAAATATTGAGGTAGCTTCAGCAAAATCAACAGGCCCAATTTCTCAGTATTAAAATTGAGAAATTGGGCTTTTTTCACTCGAGATAAGCGGCTGATTTTAGAAGATCAGAAATGATTAAATAGCTTATACTTCTTGAACATTAGCACCCGTTACTAAAGAGCCCAGTTCACATGGAGTATCTTTATGTAAAAATTTAATGATCGAATCGTTTACCTTTATAGCATCCTCGATAAATAAGCAATGACTTGTATTTGGCAACATCATGGTTTCTATATGGGGAATGCTGTTTTTTGCTTGCATTAGAGCACGTCTGGGATTGTAGATGACCTCTTTGTCACCCATTAATAGTAAGGTTGGAACTTGAATAGTCTCCAGTTTCTCTTTTGGAATCACTTTAGGGATGACTGGCTTTACCTTCCATTTGTAATGCAATACTCCGTTATCAATAGTATTTCCTTTTGCAATAAACCAATCACAAAAAAATCGCTGTATGAATCTTTTGCGTCTAATGGCGTTTATAAAAGCAAGACGAAGGAAAAATTGTTTATGAAACGGGACAAATGAAGCAGCAGGGGCTAATAGGACCATCTTGTTTATCCTGCTTTGTATGGATGTCGCTATATTCAATGTTATATACCCACCAGCCGAATGTCCGATAAAATCTGTTTTTTCAATATCAAGATGATCTAGAATTTCAGCCATCCATTTCCCCATGTCCTCAGGATCGCTGATGGAACGAAGAGGTTCACTTTTGTTTATATCCCCGATTGCGTCAACTGCATAGACGCGTCGAATGTTGCTCAACGCTTTAATGTTCGCATACCAAATGGTGGATCCCATTCCTGCCCCGTGCAATAATAACTGGTGGAAGTCCCTTTTCTCCAGTTGCTATGACATGTGTACTACCGTATGTTGTCGGTATATTTAATATTTCATATGAAACATTCCAACGTTTTAAATTATTGCTATGGGCTTGCTGAAAAAGTTCCTCGCCTTCTGGTGTTTTGAATGCCATCTTATCCTCTCCATCATATGAAAGTATTGGAACAGACCAATTAAAGAATATGGGTCTAGACAGTAGAGAATTTTGAGCATGTTCCAGGCCCCTTGAAAACCTCTACTATTTCTACACCGTACGGAGAAAGTAATACTTATGTAAAATAGTTACTTTATTTGAAAATACTCCCTCGGTATTTCCATTTTAGGAAATATAACTAGGGTTGTATATAAAAATAATTAGGAATGGATAGTCTGTCATTAGCTATATTGCTAATGGGTCTTCAAGTATAACCATATTAGAAACAATATTTTTGCTTTAATGTTGGAGTGGGCTACTTCTTTCAATATTCCTTGATGGGAATATTCCTGTTGAGTTATATTACAATTAACAGGATCATAAAACCTGCGCTGATGTAGATGATAATTTACCGGCGACCATCATTTTACGAGGTGAGTGACATGTCAGGGAAAGTTCCAGGAGTAAACATAACGACGTTGAGCGCTTTGTCTGAACCAAATCGTATGAATATCGTCGAACTCCTGCGCCAGGGTCCTCTAACCGTGTGTGAGATTGCCGACCAACTTGGATTGAGGCAACCTCAAACTTCCAAGCATCTAAAAGTACTTAGCGACAACGGGATTGTGGAAATGCAGGCTGAAGCTAACCGTCGAATCTACAAGCTCCGGCCCGAGCCATTCCAAGCGCTGGATTCTTGGATACAGTCCTTCCAGAGTGTCATGCAAGAAAGATTCGATAATTTAGATGAATATTTGAAGGAATTGCAGAAAAATGAAAAATCATAAAACCATTTCATCATCAAGGAGGAATTGCAATGTCAAACAATTCAATGGTATCAAGAGTAGAAAACGATCGCGTTCTTATACTAGAGCGCGTTTTCGATGCCCCACGAGATTTATTATTCGAGATGTTTAAAAAGCCAGAACATCTGAAACGTTGGTGGGGGCCGAGAGGATGGGAAATTCCAGTTTGCACCGTTGATTTCCGTCCGGGAGGCGTTTGGCACTACTGTATGAAATGCGTCGATAAAAACTTAGGTGACTTTTTTGGTATGGAATCGTGGGGAAAAGGGATTTATAAGGGGATTAATGAGCCTGAGAAGATTAGCTATACTGATTATTTTTCGGATGCTGAAGGTAATTCGAATGACTCTATGCCATCGACCGAGATTACATTGGAATTCGTTGATTTGAGTGGAAAGACTAAGTTGATAAACCGTGCAGAATATGTTTCTGCAGAGGCTCTTAAGACCGTTTTGGATATGGGCATGCTACAAGGCATCACAGAAACATGGGATCGTCTGAATGAGCAGGTGCAGTCGTTGAAATAATAGAAAAAGTTTTTAGGTAAGTAAAGTAAGGCATTTTATGGAGTGTAAAAATCAATGATTAATAAAGTCGGTCAAATCATGTTGTATGTTAATAACCAAAATGAAGCAAGAGATTTTTGGACAGAAAAAGTAGGGTTTAGTGTAATTTCAGAGGAAGATAACGGTCAAGGAATGAAATGGATTGAAATTGCTCCAACTAAAGAAGCGGAGACAAGAATTATTCTCCACAATAAGGTATTAATTGCTAAAATGCAGCCTGAAATGAATCTTGGTACACCTTCTTTGATGTTTTTCTCGGAAGATATCGATAAATTATATAATGACTAATTAAACAAAAACGTTATTGTCGGAGAAATTGTAAATATGCCTTCAGGTAGAGTATTTAATTTTGCGGATAATGAAAACAATTACTTTGCAGTAATGGAAGCAAAATAATTTTTTAATCAATTTATGAGTGCGGTGCTTGAATAAAAGCATCGCATTTTACTGTTGTTCAGCAAAGAGATGTTGAAAGGAGAAGTGAAATGATAATTAGTAGTTTATTATTTGCGAAAGAAAAACACGAAGGACAAATAAGAATTGGTGGAAAACCTTATATCAGTCATCCTGTTGAAGTAGCAAGTATTTTAGAGGAAAAAGGCTTTTTAGATGCTAAATATGTCATAACAGCCCTTTTTCACGATTTATTAGAAGATACAGACGCAAGCGAACAAGAAATTTTCTTTTATGGAGGAAAAGATGTTCTAACTGCTGTGAAAATCTTAACTAAAAGCAAGGGCTATAAAATGGAATTATATATCCAAAACATTAGAAATAATCCAATTGCCAAAATGGTGAAATTAGCAGATAGACTTCACAACCTGTTATGTGCTTTGGTTGCTAATGAAAAGTTCCGAAAACGTTATGTGAAAGAGACGGAAGAATTTTATCTCGATTTGGCTAAGTGTACACCTTTTGAAGAAGATATTCTAATGGCTTTAAGTGCATTAAAGGATACTTTCCAATACTGAATGCTTTGAGGAAAGAAACTATAAAAAGGTCACCAGACTGGAGGCGACCCCTAAATCGAAAATATTAATACTCTCTATTCATGAAAGTTGCGCCGATAATAATTAGAAGTATAAATAGAACTACAATTAAGGCAAATGTTGAACCATTACCATATCCGCCACCATAGTAGCACCCATTATTTATACCACCAACGTTTCCGTAGTATCCCATGAAATATCCCTCCTTTCTATTATCTATAATATGTAAGTCTGTAGAGAAGGAGTGGGGTGTTAAACTATTCAGTTATAGACATTAAAAAATATATTTTTGTGGGATAAGACAAAAAAGGGTCACTTGGGATAGTAGTGACCCTTAGTAAATAGTTGGGAAGTGTAAAGCTAAATTAGCTTTACCTTACTATTATTATGATGTGATAGCTATATTTGTATAGTGAATTGCCTGTGAAATAGAAATCGATTATGCCTTAGCATAAGTAATAAGGTGCGCCATTTAAGTAGTAAAACTCATGTTTAAAGTAAAATGCTTTAGCTCCTGCTGTAAGAAGATAAGTTGCAATTGTTGAACAATACCAACCACAGAACATCCATAAACAGAAGCTACTATACCAACTATTACAGATACGGTAGAGTTCCATTGTCGACTAATGATTTACTACCTTAAACGTTCTTTAAGTTCATAATCACCATCCTCAAATATTCCTGTCCAGAAAGCTGTATTAGCTATTAGCTAGATTCGTTGTTGGTATGCTGGATGAAACACCGTATACCGAAGCTAGTGTAAAATAAAATTAATTATTATATAGGATTACATTTATCTATTTTTAGGTCATATAACCTAGTGATACGTCTATTTCAATATTTCTAATAAAAATATTATGAAATAGGGGAGGAGGTGATCCTATGAAAATTAATAACTTTCAAAGTGGGTTAAACGGAGAAACGGGAGCAACTGGACTGCAAATAATAGAGGGGAGAATAGGCGCAACAGGAACAACTGGAGCGACAGGACTTCAAGGAATAACAGGGACAACAGGAACAACA
This sequence comes from Lysinibacillus sp. CTST325, assembly GCF_054665055.1. Taxonomy (NCBI): domain Bacteria; kingdom Bacillati; phylum Bacillota; class Bacilli; order Caryophanales; family Bacillaceae; genus Lysinibacillus; species Lysinibacillus sp. CTST325. Next base: position 86,645 of record NZ_BAAFHO010000002.1, read on the forward strand.
GGAGCAACAGGTGCAACTGGACTTCAGGGAGTAACGGGAACGACAGGAGCAACAGGTTTAATTGGGCTTCAAGGAATAACAGGAGCAACAGGTGCAATTGGACTTCAGGGAGTAACGGGAACGACAGGAACAACAGGAGTAACAGGAGTAACAGGAGTAACAGGAGCAACTGGACTTCAGGGAGTAACGGGATCAACAGGTCCAACAGGGCTTCAAGGAATAACAGGAGTAACAGGAGCAACTGGACTTCAGGGAGTAACGGGAGCAACAGGTCCAACAGGGCTTCAAGGAATAACAGGGGCAACGGGCTCTACTGGTCCAACAGGTTCGAATGGTCCAGGACTAATGGAAGTTTATCTAAGTTCAAATCAATCAGTTGCAAACAACGACTTTCTTGGGATTGGGAGTTCCTCAGCTTCTTTCATTAAAAATACATTTGTAGTTCCTCAAAATGCAGTTATAACAAGTTTAACTCTTAATATACGAGATCATAATTTAATTGCTGGAGATACTGCATCTGCGCAAATATATTTAAGTACAAATTGTGGCTTTACTGCCCCTATAGCTACGGGTATTATAGCAACTATTACAGGACCTAGTACATCTACTTCACCAAATTGTTGTATAACTACAACGTCAAATTACTCAGTAAATAGTTGTACTCTTTTGTCTGTAGAAATAACAACTTCTGGTGGATCGTTTGCAAACGGCGTATCAGCAACTATTCGATATCATTCCCCTTAATAAAATTTTTACTAACTGAAACCTTTTAAGGAAACAAATTTAGGAAAGAGTATTGAAAAAGCCGCAATAACGTGGCTTTTTTACATATCATTGTATAATGTAATTTGATTCATTTGCTTACGTTCCTACTATTTTAAATATTCCTGTCCGAAAATCGAGGGAAGCAATGAACATCGCCGTTCAAATTCCCATCTGCGGAATAGACGTTCTAAATCCGCTCGATCATTCGAGTCAGACGGAAAGCTATGGTGAGTTAAAACCGGTACATATACTGGTGCTGAGGCAGCCAAAGAAGAATCTAATAAAATAAAAACAGCTAAACTTGCGCAAGTTGCAAATGTTGTAGCTGCATAATACAAGATGACCAGCAAAGCTAATTTAGCCGAGCTGGTCTTTTTAATTTACTTTGTCCTAATCAGCCATAAGTCTTTAGCCTGATATGGTATCAGTCTATCACTGTATTTACGAGTAAATAAAACTTTGATATTCTATTTATGGAAAATATTTCTTATGGAAGGGAGTAATCAAGGTATTAAAGTGAACAAAAAAAATTTATTTGTGGTGGGATTAATTATTGTTTTAGGAAGTGTATATCTAGAAATCAAGGAGGAGGCATTTCTTTTATGAAAAATAAACTATCTGCGGTGTTAGCTGCTACATTAGCGTTAACGATGAGCCTACCAACAGGGGCGATGGCGTTTTCTAACAGTCAGACTACGGTTGTAGCTAGCCAAGAAGTAGCAAGCCAAGAACTGAAGAAGATTGCTGCAGAGAAGGCTGCGCTACTAACGAACTCGTATGAGACAACTAGCGTGCAGTATGCGCTAATTGATAATGGGAAACTTATTTTGTCGGGTCAGACAGGCAAGAACGATATGAAAGGGAAACAGCCGCTGACCAAAGATACCCTATACGGGATTGGTTCAGTTAGTAAAATGTATGCAACGGCGGCTGTAATGAAATTAGTCGACGAAGGAAAAGTCGATTTGGATGCTCCTGTCGTCCACTATATTCCTGATTTCAAGATGAAAGACGAGCGTTACAAAAGCATTACGCCACGTATGCTGTTGAACCACTCCTCCGGCTTGCAAGGTAGTACGCTTAGTAATTCATTTTTATTTAATGATAATGATACCTATGCCCATGATAACTTATTGCAGCAATTGTCCAACCAGAGCTTGAAGGCGGACCCTGGCGCGTTCTCGGTATACTGCAACGACGGCTTTACGCTAGCCGAGATTATGGTGGAAAGAGTCAGCGGTATGAGCTTTACCGAATTTATACATCAACGATTTACAAAGCCCTTAAAGCTAAATCATACGAAAACGCCGCAGGACAAATGGGAAGACGATAAGCGAGCTGGACTTTATTTTCCAACGTTCCAAGGGCAGCTTCCTACTGAATCGGTGAATGTGATTGGTACAGGAGGGATCTCTTCCACAGCAGAAGATATGGTACGATTCTCACAAATATTTATGGGACAGGAAAAAGGAATCCTTTCTGATAAGGCTATCAAGGCGATGGAGCAAGAGGAATATAAAAAAGGAATGTGGCCGGATGATGGAGAGAATATTGTCAACTATGGTCTTGGCTGGGATAGTGTGAAACTATATCCATTCAGTGAATATGGGATAAAGGGCTTGGCTAAAGGCGGCGACACGGCACTGCAACATGCTTCACTGGTCGTACTTCCTGAACAGAAGATGGCAGTGGCTGTGTTGTCCTCTGGCGGTAGCAGCACTACAAATGAACTGATGGCGACTGAAATACTGCTTGCTGCGCTTAAAGAGAAGGGCACAATTAAGGATATCAAGCCGAACAAATCCTTTGGCAAGCCGGTCAAGGCCAAGATGCCTCAAGACGTAGCAAAGAAAGCGGGTTTTTACGGCAATAGTTTTAGTCAATTCAAAATAGAAATTACGAAGAATGGAGAACTGATCTTACCATCTAATCCAGAAGAAAAATATGTATATACTGCGAATGGAAGCTTTATTAATGCGGATGGTACCTCCAAGTTCAACTTCGTAACAGAGAAGAATAGACGAACATATTTGAGGGAGAGCACAATTATATCGATGCCAGGCTTAGGGCAAGCAGTGATTACTCAATATGTAGCCGAGAAACTAGAAGATAATGAGCTATCGAAGGAAGCCACTGCCGCATGGGCAAAGCGGGAAGGCGTCAATTTCTATCTTGTGAGCGAGAAATTTAGTTCAATGCAATATCTAATGATCCCTACCCAACAAATTAATAGCAAGGAAGGCATGGAGGGCTATTGGGGAAGCAGAAAAATTACAGGCCCTAACACGGCGATGCATCAGCTCCAAATACCTGTGATGGGTGGCCGTGATACGTCGGAAGCCCGTTTCTATACAGAAGGCGACGATGAATATATGGAGATGTCCGGATATTTATACGTAAGTGAATCCAACGTAAAACCGCTGGATGTAAGCCAATCATCCAAAGTTACACTACAAGCAAATGGGCATGCGAAATGGTTTACAATCCCGCAAGCGGCAGCAGGGAAGACGATGACCGTGGCGTTGCCATCGAAGAGTTCGTTCGCGGTATATGATGAGCAAGGAGTATGTGTCAATTTTACCGTTGTGAGCGGCAATAACAAAGTAAAACTGCCGAAAAGCGGAACGGTTGTATTTGCTGGCGCGCCGAACTCGGAATTTGCAATTACATTGAACTAACTACAATTTAAGATGTACTTCAACAAAACTAGTATGATACCGAAAAGGTGTTTTGCTGGTTTTGTTTGTATTTACGCATTATCTTTACGAAGAGCCTTATTCTTCTTTGTTTACCAATCCTCCTGATACTTTTAATTCCGCAAATTTGGTTTTGCGTATGTATACTGCTAAACAAGGACAACAAAGAGTTACCTTTGTTCGAAATAATCAATCAAATCAATCACTTATCTAAGGAGGCACACCAGAAGATACAGCACCAATGTCATACGACGATAACATAGTCGAAGATACAATTTATAATGAAACAACAGAGCCGAAAGAAAATATCGTGTTGAAACTGTCTACTACACGACCAGATGCCAAGGTTAATCACAAAACACGCTTAATATCGGGGGCTGAAGAGTGATTGAATATAAACAACGTAATGAAGATGGTACACTTGGCGAGGCAAAATTGTACAAGTTGCACCAGTCAATAAAGTACAGTACGGCTGTGGTCCTAAAGGTAATCCACTTAGTTATGCTCAGGTAGAATTAGCGCATACAAACGACAAGAATCAATTTAAAAAAGATTACGCGGCCTATATTTGGCTGTTAAGAAAACTTGCTAAAGATGCTGGTATTCCAATTGTTTTAGATGGAAGTGGTAATGGTATCAAGTCACATCGATGGATTACAAACAATTTAGGTGGCACTACTCATGTAGATCCATATTCGTATTTACAAAGCATGGGAATTTCAGAAGCGCAATTTAAAAATGATATTAAAAACGGAGTACTACAACACCAACACAACCAAAGGAGGAAACAAAGATGGCAAACTCACTAACAACAACTGCTAATGAGGATTTAAAAGTATTGTTAAAAACAACTTACTAAAAAGGAATTTTAAAAGTAGACCATAGCGAAAAAGTAGGATCTATGACTGATGGCGAAGCTTTAGGATTGCTGATTTTAGTAGTGAAACGTACATTATAACCAACAGACAATGACCAGCTAATCACAATTTTTGTGAGCCTGGTCATTTTTTTATTGCTAAAAACAGAACATTGGTTCTGTGATTGAACAAGCGAATGTTCTGTTTTAGGGGGGAGAGAATTATGAAAGAATAACTAATCAAAACAATAAAACGTTATCAATTGGTGAATATGATCTACAGCAGTTATAAATGTAGCGATATATAGGCTAGTAACATCCATACTTTTTATTTGTTTTCATGAAAAAACCCCTAAATCTTATAGAACTTAATTGACAATAATGATTGTATGCGATATTATTTGTTTGCGCAAGCAAATATATTTTTAAAAATTAGGAGTGATTTTTATGTCAGAAATAAATGAGAAGGACTTACTTAAATGGTTACAAGTTTTACGTCAATCCTATATAAAAAAATTAGACCATAAACTCATTCCGTACCATTTAAGTTCAAGTCTTTATTATTATATTGTTAAATTATTTGAATTTGGTGATCTTCCCCAAGAAAAAATAGTGCAGCTTACAGGAGTAAATCCTAGTAACGTAACAAGGGCAATTAAAAAATTGATTGATCTGAATATTATTTTAAAAAAAGAAAATCCTAATGATCGAAGAGGTTTTCTATTATCTTTAACTAAAGAAGGGGAAAAGTTGTATCCAACAATTATGGAAAGTATTGAAGAAGTAAACAATGACTTTCTGTCTTCATTTTCGCAAAAAGAAAGAAAGTATTTTATTGAATCTATTAACAAATTAGCAAATAAGTAAGGAGTCCTTTTTATGAATAAAGAAGAAACAATTCAACAATTCACAAGTATTCCTTCCCATTATCGATTAGTGGAGCAGCGAAAGGAAACAAGAAATCGTAAAAAAGTGACTATTTTACGATTTCAAAAAAACGGGGAATTTATTTTAAATGGACCAAGAATTATTGCTGTGTTTGAAGGAGAAACAATGATTAGTTTAAAAAACCTTACTGCCACTCCTGAAGGAAAGCCCTTATCCCCAGAACGTGCAAAAGAAATAGCTATAGAGATTTTTTTAAAGACCAATCTCAGTTATGCTGAGCAATCGTCTTTTATAAGAATTGATAATCAAGAGCGTCAGTTTATTGATGGGGATGGAAAAATTAAGCAGTTTCCTGTCCGGTGGGTTAAATTTGGTCATAGCAACGGTAGCTATAACTGGGTTACCTTAGGAGCGAACAGAACGATTATTGAAATGGAAGTGGATTCCCTCTGGGATTACAATCGAGGCCGTAGAAAAACAGAAATGTGGGACAACGATGATTGGGTCCTTGCTAGAGAAGGAAAAGGTCCACAACTTCCAATTCCTAATGCACTTGCATAAAAAGTAAGTTTATAAGGAGGTATAATCCATAATGAATGAATTACAATATGAACACCAACTTAATCTCCTAGGCCAATTAAGAGAAAGACTTCGCCGGCTTGAAGACGTTGATTACATGACTGCATATTATAAAGGCTATAGCTTAAGCGGAGAAACACTAGAAGAAATTAAAGAAGAAATAAATAATTTAAATGTCGAAATATCGGAACTTGAAAACCAGGTAGACGATATCAGTTGGTAAAAGGCTATTTGAAAGAATCTATGATTTCTACGACGACCAATTGTTCCCGGTGTTTCTGATTTGCAAAAAGTCTTACCAAAGTAATTAAAAACTGAATATATATCCTAAAAAGACTCTATTTTGATATTTTTTTCAAAATAGAGTCTTCTATATACTTGTTTATCAGATTGGGTTCCTCTAAGATGCAAAACTTGCACAAGTTGTTAATAGTGTAGCTGTATAATAGTTAAGATCAGCTATTAGCCAAGATCTTATTACTTATTTTCTGGATTGTTAAGAAGAGTATCGTTTAAAGGATTTTCTTTTGATAAGGCTCTTTTCGTAAAGATTGTTGCTTTTAAATAAGACAAGGTTAATTTACTTTTTATGGCATTATATATACAGTAGCTTATTCAGCAACCTGCAGGATTGTGGAATAAAGGTTTATATAAAATGGGGGAATACATTTGCGAAATCGAGGTTCAGTAGTTTTGATTAAAGATAAAAAGGTAGGACTGATTAAGAGGGTTCGAGAAGGTTCAGTTTATTATGTGTTTCCTGGTGGAGGAATAGAAGATGGAGAGACACCTGAAGAAGGAGCTAAAAGAGAAGCGTTAGAGGAATTAGGTGTTACGGTTAAAGTTGGTAAGTGCATTGCAACAATCGAATTTAATGGAACTCAATACTTTTTTCTTGCTGAGATAATGGATGGCGATTTCGGCACAGGGAAAGGTGAAGAGTACACAGATAAGAAAAGACAACGTGGAACATATCTACCGATGTGGGTAGATATAAACCAGTTATCTTCTATTGACGTTAAACCAAAAGAATTAGCTATAAAAATACAATCGTTATTCAATTAACGGGTGCTTTTATTGAATAACGAATACAGCCGTTTCGTAATGGAATGGCTGTTTTTTATACCTCACGCAAAAAATCCACCGTAATACGATTTGGATTCTGGCAGGCACTGAGTAGCATTTGATTTATCTGTTCTTTTTCCGCCATCTTCTTGTTTTGCTGAAGAAAGTTGAACCAATAAAGGTAATTGTCCAAGTATTTGGTGGCTACTCTTTGAAACCTATCCATCCAGCCTTTTAATCGCTTGTGATAGTTGTTGACGTTTTGAAGATGGTAGATGCCTTTTTTAACATATCCTTCTTTGCTTAAATTGATAGGTTCGTGTTTCAGAGCTTTGATAAGAGCGAATTTCTTGTAGTTCGTGGCTGTGTCCGTGCATAGCAAAGAAGACGGGTCAATATAGCTTCCGATAACCGTGTCAATTTCTTCAGCTCGTACCCGACCCGTCCCAGCTTTTTGAGCGATGACTTATCCATTGCGGTCCTGAGCCACCACAACAGCAATCTTAAGATTGCTAATCCCTCTCTTTTTGTCTCTTCCTCCGCGTTTCGTACATGAAAAGTCATTACATTCTTACTTATAAAATGAGTGACTTTTTTGAATTTTTTTAATATGATAAAAATACAAGTTGTTGTAAACTATTGTCTTTGTTAAGATTTCTACTATAAAACATACCTGTCCGAACGATTGTTATAAATTATATTCGATATTATAGGTGGGGCACCATTTTAAAAAAAGCTACGAGTGCCCCAAAAAGTGCCCCAGTTAAATACATTTAAATACACTTAAATAGAAGGGTATAAAAACCTCCAATTTGCAAAACCTTGATATTATGCACATCAAAAAATTAAAAACATTAGGTTAGATATCAAGGTCATAAGGATTACTTATCGAAAAAGATAATATTAATGTAATTTACTTATGAATATAAATGAGCTATCATGGGTATTGGAGAAAAGATGCTTTAAAAATTTATATAGCCTTTTCAAAAAGATATTTAGGGGGATCCGCAAATGGCACAAGGTAATCTACACAACAGCCGCGCATCATTCGAAGTTAATGGTAAAACTTATAATTACTATGACTTAGCTGCGATTGAAAAAGCAGGCGTTGCAAAAGTTTCAAACCTTCCTTACTCAATCAAAGTATTATTAGAATCAGTTTTACGTCAATATGATGCATATGTTATCAAAGAAGAGCACGTAAACGAATTAGCAAAATGGGGTAACGGTGCAGATCCAGAAGCAGAAGTACCATTCAAACCTTCTCGCGTTGTATTACAAGACTTCACTGGTGTACCAGTAGTAGTTGACCTTGCTTCTCTACGTTCTGCTATGAAAGAAATGGGCGGCGACCCAAGCAAAATCAACCCTGCTATTCCAGTTGACCTTGTAATTGACCACTCAGTACAAGTTGACAAATACGGTAATGCATCTGCATTAGCAGCAAACATGGACCTTGAATTCGAACGTAACGCTGAGCGTTATAACTTCTTAAAATGGGCTCAAACTGCTTACGATAACTTCCGTGCTGTACCACCAGCAACTGGTATCGTTCACCAAGTAAACTTAGAGTATTTAGCTCCAGTTGTACACGTAAACGAAAATGCTGACGGTACATTCGAAACTTTCCCAGATTCAGTAGTAGGTACTGACTCACATACAACAATGATCAACGGTATCGGCGTTCTTGGATGGGGCGTTGGTGGTATCGAAGCTGAAGCAGGTATGCTTGGTCAACCTTCATACTTCCCAATCCCAGAAGTTATCGGTGTTAAATTAGTTGGCGATCTTCCAAACGGAACTACTGCTACTGACTTAGCATTAAAAGTAACTCAAGTATTACGTCAACGTGGCGTAGTTGGTAAATTCGTTGAGTTCTTCGGACCTGGCGTAACAAAATTACCACTAGCTGACCGTGCGACAATCTCTAACATGGCTCCTGAATATGGTGCTACATGTGGTTTCTTCGCAATTGACGAAGAATCATTAAACTACATGCGTTTAACTGGTCGTGACGAAGAGCACATCGCGGTTGTAGAATCTTACTTAAAGTCTAACCACATGTTCTTCGATCCAACTTTAGAGCCAGTTTACACTGACGTATTAGAAGTAAACTTAGCTGAAATCGAGCCAAACCTTTCTGGTCCAAAACGTCCACAAGACTTAATTCCACTATCTCAAATGCGTACTCGTTACAAAGAAGCAGTAGTGGCACCACAAGGTACACAAGGTTTCGGTTTAACTGAAGATGAATTCGCAAAAACTTCTGTAGCTAAATTCGCTGAAGGTGATGTAGAAATCCCAACAGGTGCTGTAGCAATCGCTGCAATCACTTCTTGTACAAATACATCTAACCCATACGTATTAATCGCTGCGGGCTTAGTTGCGAAAAAAGCTGTAGAAAAAGGTCTAACTGTGCCTAAATGGGTAAAAACTTCTTTAGCACCAGGTTCTAAAGTAGTAACTGGTTACCTTGAAGATTCAGGTTTACAAACTTACCTTGACCAAATCGGTTTCAACACTGTAGGTTACGGTTGTACAACATGTATCGGTAACTCAGGTCCATTACTTCCTGAAATCGAAGACGCTATCAAAGAGAACGACTTATTCGTAACTTCAGTTCTTTCTGGTAACCGTAACTTCGAAGGTCGTGTACACCCACTTGTAAAAGCTAACTACTTAGCTTCACCACCACTTGTTGTTGCTTATGCACTTGCTGGTACTGTGGATGTTGACTTACAAAAAGATTCATTCGGTAAAGACAAAGATGGCAACGAAGTATTCTTCGCTGATATCTGGCCTACAACTGAAGAAGTTAACGCAGTATTAGGTACTGTAGTTAACCGTGAATTATTCCAAAAAGAATACGAAACTGTATTCACAGCGAACGAAAAATGGAATGCAATTGAAACATCAACTGAGTCTCTATACACATTTGATGACAAATCAACTTACATCCAAAACCCACCATTCTTCCAAGGTCTTGCGAAAGAGCCAGAAGCTATCAAAGGCTTAGAAGGCTTACGCATTATGGCGAAGTTCGGTGACTCAATTACAACTGACCATATTTCTCCAGCTGGTGCAATCGGTAAAGAAACACCTGCAGGTAAATATTTAATCGAAAACGGTGTTGCAATCCGTGACTTCAACTCATACGGTTCTCGTCGTGGTAACCACGAAGTTATGATGCGTGGTACATTTGCAAACATCCGTATCCGTAACCAAGTTGCTCCTGGTACAGAAGGTGGTTTCACTACTTACTGGCCAACAGGTGAAGTAGAGTACATCTATGACGCATGTATGAAATACCAAGAGCAAGGTACTGGCTTAGTAGTACTTGCTGGTAACGACTACGGTATGGGTTCTTCTCGTGACTGGGCTGCTAAAGGTACTAACTTACTTGGTATCAAAACAGTTATCGCACAATCTTACGAGCGTATCCACCGTTCTAACCTAGTAATGATGGGTGTTCTTCCACTTCAATTCATGCCAGGTGAATCAGCTGATACTTTAGGCTTAACTGGTAAAGAAGAAATCTCTGTTAACATTACTGACAACGTGAAACCACGTGAAATCTTAACAGTTACTGCTAAATCTGAAGACGGTTCAGTTAAAACTTTCCAAGCTTTAGCTCGTTTCGACTCAGAAGTAGAAGTAGACTACTACCGTCACGGCGGTATCCTACAAATGGTTCTTCGCGCGAAAGCTGCTCAGTAATCATTTAACAAAAAAACCGATCTCTTAGGAGATCGGTTTTTGTCTATACATAATAATTGTAAATGGGGGGGCTTTGATTTGCAAAAAGATAAACTAAAAGAACGGGCTTTATCAATTGTTCCATTACCAAGTCACTATAAACTAATCATAGAAGAGTATTCTGAAGACGAAAAAGTGATGTTTTCATGGGCAAATGAACAACAAGATGAAAGTATGACTCTTGAGTTAGACTGCACTGGAAACCTCATATACTTATCAATTGAAGAAAATAATTCTGTTTCTGAAGTAGATTCTTTATCTATTGATGAAAAAAGAAGATGTGCCGAACAATTTTTACTTAGTCATTATCCATCTGCTCTGGAAGATTTAACGTTTTCAAAAGCTAAAGAACTATCTAGAGTGGATCGTTTTTATTTTGAACAATATGTCATGGATTTACCGCTGGAACATGCTGGTTGTTTTATAGATGTCGATGCTTTGGGAAATATTGTTGGATTTAGATATGACGGAGTGAAAACGAGTCCTGAAATTCCTTCAAGGCTAGTTTCAAAGGAAGCTCTAATGGAACATGTGCGAAATGAATTGGCGTTACAACTAGTAATTACAAAAATATCTCGTGATGTTTATAATGTGAAAAAAGATGGACTCCATCTCGTGTATCAAGTAGATTCATTCTTAAACTTTAAAGCAGATTCTTTAGAACCAACATTAACGAGTATTCATGATGAAAATGAGCCTGAAAGTTATGCTGCTCTTCCTCCTTTTCCAGCTAACTTATTTGCAAATGAATTTACGAAAGAAGAAATCATTGGCATAACAGATGAACTGGAGCTTATTCGAGAAGTTGACAGGGGACCAGAGATAGGGCTTGTATGGCGTAAGCGGGATTGGGAGATGAGAGAGAAAGATTTATCGATAAACAGCTTTTTTAAAATGCGTTCAGAAGATACAGTAAAAGCTATTATTTCAAAGAAAACTGGTAAAATACGAAGCTTTGTATGGATGTATGAACGCTCAGGAAATCTACAGCTTAGTCAGGAAGAATGTTATACAAAAGCAATAGAATTTTTACTGAAAATAATTCCTGATTACTATCCTTATCTTCAACGATTAATTCGAGAAGATGAGGAAGAGGATATTACGTCACAAAGAGAATCATTTATATTCCAGGTCTATAATAGCCAAGGAATACCTATTCATAATATGGTTGCCGTAGTTGTTAATCGTATGACTGGTCAGATTGATAATTATGCTGGACCAAACTTTGATTTGATTGAGCTTAGCCAAGTTCCAACAGGACCAGCTATTTCTTTGGAAGAAGCGTATCGTCGATTTGTAGAAAATGTTGATTTTCAATTAGTTTGGGACAAAAATTATGATAACGAAATAGAGTCCTATCACCTTGTCTATCAAGCTTGTGATCGACATACTAGGTCACCTATCCGCTATATTGACGCAACAACTGGCGAAATTATTGTCAGTAATGTTTAACTTTTTTCAGTGAATCGTTAATTGTAGCGAATTTGAAACGACAGTTATAGAAGTCACCAACCTCTATAGATGGTGAGATGAATGAGGATTAAAGCGAGGGTGCCGAAACATCCGTATCCAGTTGCACTTAGTATAGAAACCGATTTCCTTGGAAGTCGGTTTTTTAAATCCACTTCTGTCAAAATGAAATGGTCAGTATAGAAATTGATCGAAGTGACGGATAGAACTTTCGAAATGCATAAAAACAACGACCACATTCGTAAAGAAGTCATTAGTTATTAAAAGCTTTACTCTTCTACAATTTCCAACTGTTTGTAATAGTTCTCTATAATAGGATAAATATCTGGGTTTGAATCATAGTAGGTGTTATCAATTTCACTTAGTGTGAATTTAAATTCTCTTTTATTATCAAAAAGAGTAATACCATATCTCCATCCAACACGTCTTTCTTGATTGTCTTGCGGAGTAAATTTTATATCTTTAATCAGAGAAATGAATTCATCGATTTGTTCATGCTTAATTATCGTTTTCGAAGCACCAGTTGAACCATCTTGGATAACCACTTTATCGATACTTTCAATTTTTGCAGCCTTATAAAAGGCTTCTAATGATTGCGTTTTTCCATTTGTACAAGCGGAAACCCAAAACAGACTTACCAATAAAATTAGAAACAAAAATTTTTTCATTAGACTGCCTCCCAAAAGTTTATTCTATTGCCAATTAGACGGACTAAATTACAAATAGTTACAAATTGAAGAGCAGCCTTTTCAAATGCCATTGCCCTTGATAATGGTTGCAATATATCGTATAACTCTTAGTGACGGATAGAACCTTCGGAATCGTGGATAGGATCGTGAAAATCGTGGATAGAATCTCCGGAATCGTAGATAGGATTGTCAAAGTTGCGGATAGAACCCCGAAATGATGGATAGAATCGTCAAAGTGGTGGATAGAATCTTCAAAATCGTGGATAGAACCTCCGAAATCGTGGATAGGATCGTCAAAGTTGCGGAAAGAACGGCCAAAGCGACGGAAAGAATCTCCAACGACGGAAGGTTCCGCCGGAGTGACGGAAAGAATCGTCAGAGCGACGGAAGGATCCATCGAAACGACGGAAAGAACGGCCAAAGCGACGGAAAGAATCTCCAACGACGGAAGGTTCCGCCGGAGTGACGGAAAGAATCGCCAGAGCGACGGAAGGAACCATCGAAACGACGGAAAGAACGGCCAAAGCGACGGAAAGAATCTCCAACGACCGAAGGTTCCGCCGGAGTGACGGAAAGAATTGTCAGAGCGACGGAAGGAACCACCAAAACGACGGAAAGTGCCACCCTAAAAAAAGGATAACCCCGTCAAAGTAGCCATTCTAACCATCAAAATGACGAATAGTATCATCAAATCAACAGTTAGAACCGCACTTATTAAATAGGTTTAAATGCTAAATTTGTTCTTCAAACTATAGAACTGTAAACAAATAGCGAATGACATTGAGGTAACCGCGAAATAAATCAATGTTATGGTTCCAATCTGTAAGGACAGTACAATTCCACCTAAGCTTGCACCGATTGCACTGCCTAAATAATTTACAGAACTGTTTAATGCTACTGCAGAACTCCCGTTGTTCGGCTGATAGGAGAGTAAAATATGTTGTTGAGGTGCTTGGCATGCCCAACCCATTGCTCCCCATACAAAGAAAGGTAAGTATTTTAATATCGGTAAGTTAATCATTAATGGTATACAAATAATGGATAATGTTAAAGTGAATAATATGATTGTAACTAAAGTTTTTGGTTTCCCCAAATAGTCGATTATGTATCCAATCATTATACTTCCAAATAAGCCACCGAATCCCCATGCCCAAAGATATATTGTTATGTTACCGGAGCCTGTCATGTCTTCTAATAGGGTAGATAGATATGTGTACAATCCAAGGCTAGCAACACTGGCGAAAAATGTTATGCATACAGTTATAGTTACTCTTTTTTCTAGAAACATCTTTAATCGTTCGTTTAGTGCAGGAGGAGGTGTTGCTGGGAAATTGGGAAGAAAAATATACATACATAAAATAGAAATTACACCGATCATAACTAATAGCCAAAGTGTTAATTTCCAATCAAATAGGTTGGATATATAAATACCTAAAGGTACCCCAAGCACTGTACCCATACTCATTCCTCCAATAGTCAACCCTAGAGCTCGCCCTCTCTTTTCACTAGAAACGAACTTTGAAGACGCTGCAATAGCTAATGGAGAAAATAAACCAGCCCCTGTCCCCGCGATTGCTCTTGATAGTAGAAGAATAGAAAAAGTTGGTGCTAAAGCTGTGATGCTATTTGCTAGCGTAAAGATAAGCATTGACCCTATTAAGATTTTTTTTATTGGTTTTCCTGCAAGTAAAGAAGAAAATAACGGCGCAGATATTGCGTAAAACAAAGTAAATATGCTCACTGCCTGACCGACTTGTGATGTGCTTTTTTGATATGTATCGCTAATTCCTGGGAGAAGCCCTGCGATCACATAGGCATCAAAGCCCAAGGCAAACATGCCGAATGATAATAATAAAACATTTTTCATATATTGAACCTCCATAAAATTAAAGATGCTAATTATTGATGACCTATAACGTTATGTTATAATCGAAGCACCTTTTATATTTAATAGATTACTAAAAAACCATTAATATGGAACAATCACTATTTTATAAGGGTATAACGAATCGTTATAAGGTATGGAGGAATACAATGAATATAGAATGGTTACATAGTTTTATTGCTGCAGCCAATCAGAAAAGTTTTTCGAAAGCTGCTCAAATCACGAATCTTTCCCAACCTGCACTAAGTAAACATATACGAAACTTAGAGAATAATCTTGGCATCGAGCTATTTCATAGGACATCCATTGGTATTGAATTAACAGAAGCTGGCGAACGTTTTTACACTCGAATTACACCAGTTTTGACTGAATTAACAGCTATTCGTGAAGAATTGCAGCAATTTAGCCAGGGCAACCCTATTGCTATTGGTGGTTTACCTAGCTTAGCTACTTACTATTTGCCAAACAAAATGAATGAACTTAAGCAACTAGATCGACCTATAACATTAATGATTCAAAATACTTCAAATGAACTGTTGCAATCATTACAAAAAGGTAGACTTGATGCAGTCTTAGTGGATGCAAAATATTCGGGAGAATCTTTGTGGAGTTGCGAGTTGTTTACAGAGGCTTACTATGCTGTGTTTCCGTTGAATCATCGTTTTAATTTAAGAACAGCAATCGATCTTGAAGAATTGTGTGAGGAGCCGCTTATTGTTCATCAAGCTCCTTGTGATTCAAGGAAGGAGATAGTAGAACAAATACAAAGACTTGGCTACACACCTAATATTATAAGTGAGATGAACTTTGGGGATTTTATCTTTGGCGCTGTAAGTTCTGGAATGGGAATTACGATTGTACCAGAGCTTATGGCTAAAAATATCGGTCATCTTCAACTTTTTGCCTTACCTATTAATAATTTTGGAAGATCCAGAACAATTTCATTGGTAACAAGAAGTAAAGAACTAGGTTCGAATTTATATAAATTAATATCCAAAAATGCATAGACGAAAAAGCTGTCTCAACTTAACGCTTGAGACAGCTTCATTAACTACTTAAACCCCATTAAATCCTTAACCTTTTTTGTATTTCCCTCAGATGTCAGCATTTCTAGTAAGCTAAAGGCAACGTCGAATGCAGTGCCAGGATTTGATGATGTAATAATATGTCCAGTTTGAACAATTCGTTCGTTAACGATGTCTGCACCATAGGATTGTAGCTGTGCCAGTCGTTTACTTGTTGGATGATTATAAGTAGTTGCCTTTCGATTATGTAGTACTCCGCTATGACCTAAAATTAGGGAAGCTACACAAACCGTTGCAATCGGTTTTTTGTGTTCATCGAAATGACGAACAACCGCCTGGAACTTCTCGCTAAAGGCATCATCATAAAATCCAGCTTCCTCAAAGCCTCCAGGAATCGCAAGTGCATCAAACTCCTCAAATGAAATTTCATGAAGCAACTTTTCGGGTGTTACGTTAAAATTCCATGTACATTGTAATTGATTATGCAATCCTACGGTCACGACTTCTGTTGTGCCGTCGCCCTCCCATTTATTCCAGCCAAGTACATCTGTAAAAACACTCGCTTCAACAGCCTCGAAAC
This sequence comes from Lysinibacillus sp. CTST325, assembly GCF_054665055.1. NCBI lineage: Bacteria > Bacillati > Bacillota > Bacilli > Caryophanales > Bacillaceae > Lysinibacillus > Lysinibacillus sp. CTST325. The sequence goes on from NZ_BAAFHO010000002.1 coordinate 102,899, forward strand.
CATTTGCTAATAGTAATAATATTTTTTTCACGTTGTTAATGCCTCCTTTATATGTTTAATTGTAATGAATAAAGATATTCAATGACAGAATCTGTATAATGTTATTTAGATGAATTGCTTTATTATAAAAGGAATTTTATTGAATCTAATTAATTAAAAAAGGTGGATACATATGGATCAAATAGATACAGAAATATTACAGCAATTGCAGCGAAATGCAAAAATATCGATGAAAGAATTAGCGGCTACAGTTCATTTATCATCCCCAGCAGTTATTGAGCGTGTTAAAAAGTTAGAAGAACAAGGGGTTATTGAAGCTTATAGTGCAAAAGTAAATTTAAAAAAGTTGAATCGCGACATTCAAGCCATTATTTTATTTAAATCAATTGATTGTAAAAGTTTATCCAATTTTTGTAATGCACATCCCGATGTCCTTGAATGCTATCGTGTCGCGGGTGAAATTAGTTATATTGTAAAAATTGCAACCAATTCAGTGGAAACATTAGAGCAGTTTATAGATGAGGCCATGCCTTATGGAACGCCATCAACAAATATTGTGCTTTCTTCAAATAAAAAAGCGGTCATTGCTCCTTTCTCTGATAAAAATTAGAATAAGTGAATTCGGAGTTTATCCAGATTTTATTTAAAAAAATAGACAAAAAGCAAACCTCATGATCGTGAGCACCGTTTATAGGGCAGAGAGGGGGAGAGATGTTGCTCGAAATTCAAGAACTCGAAGAAATAATGCAGCAGCATACAGAAAGGCTCATCCGACTTGCCTTTTATTACGTCAAAGATTTACAAAGTGCTGAAGATATCGTTCAAGATGTATTTATTAAATTTTACGACAATCAACAAAACTATGAGGAAAGAGGAGAATTAAGGGCCTATTTATCGAGGCTCGTCATTAACAAAAGTAAAGACTATGTACGCAGCTGGACATACCGTAAAATACAAGTTCAACAGAAGATTTTTGCCAAGCAGGCTGTCACAAAAAGGGACATGCTAGTGCAGCAGGATGAACAAACCTTAATTGAAAATGCAATCTTAGCATTACCATTGAAACAGCGTGAGGTTCTTATTTATTATTATTTTGAGGAAATGCCTGTCATTGAAATTGCCGAGCTTTTAAGTATTCCGGAGAGTACGGTGAAAACAAGGCTACGTCGTGGACGAGAGCTATTAAAGCCAAAGCTACAGCATATTGAATGGGAGGTCCTGCTACATGAGTAAAGTCGATGTGAGGGTATTAAATGATTTAACCGAAAGCAAAAAGCGTGTTATGAGCAATGTTGTACAGCATTTAGAACGGCGTGAGATGAAAAAAAGATCTTGGCGTTGGCAATATAGTGTAATGTCTGTTATTTTAACAGTTTGTATTGGAATATTTCTGTATACCCAATTCAGCGGAAGTCAGGAGCAATCAGCAAGTATACCAACTGTTTTAGATGAAAAGTTATTAAAATTCTCTTTGGAAATAGATCCCCAGGTAAAGGATCCGAAATTATCGTCTGATGAAAAGCTGGAATTCGAATCCTATTTACAGGGGGAAGCTTTATATGCTTACGCACGATCAAAGGGAATAGTACCTACTCAAGAACAAGTTGATAAAGAGCTTGAAACATGGATTGAATTGAGTATAAATGAAAACAATGCAAAATTCACTGAGCAATTGCAAAAGATGAATCTTACAAGAGAAGAATATATCGAACAATATACTAAACCAATGACTTATCAATTTGCTACTATCAATTCATTATTAGAACAGGAAAAAAATCAATACAAAGTTGAAGAAAGATTGATGCTATTTTTCCTAGTGAAAAAAGATGCATTGAACTATTTTGAGGAACATTATAGTCAAGAAATAGCATACCTACGTGAAAAATATGATATTCCAGTGAAAGAAAAGGGAAGTCGTTCAAAACGTGGGCTTGTCGTAGCGATCAAGGAACATGAGTTTTTAGTTGTTTCTTATGCTGATGCATCGAGTATTGGTAAATTAACAACAGATGAAATTGTTGAAAAACATGGTAATGGAATGTGGTTCCCATTAATCGATCCTCCTAAAACATTGTCACCTGGGGATTATGTAGAAGTTAAATATAACCAAGATTTAAACATAGAAGGTGAAAATATAGTAAGAATTGCGGATATAGAGAGTATGGAAATATTGGAAGAGCATCAATGATAACAGGCTAGACATTCTATAAATTTTAGTATGTCTAGCTTTTTTAATTATCAATTATAGGCTGTTTTTTAAATATGGTTTAAGGTACAATTATTGTAATTATTTGGCTCATCACCAAAAGTTGTGGATGACATTTTTAAAAAAGTATGCCCTGTATATTAGATAATTGAAGTGGAGACTGGGCGACTCCTTGGGGAATAGCGATAGAGGAACGAAGGCTAAAACCATCACGTCCTGTGATAACGCCTTCGTGACCAACATCGTGTTGGCCCGAGACCCTGGAGCGAGCATCGCGAGTGAAGCGGCTCATCGGACGCCCCAGGAAGCTCTGCTCTGCGCGAAAGCGAAGCGTCAGCGATAAAAGCGCCCGGGCGGAACGGAAATCAACCACACGTTTTGGTGAAGTGCAAATTATTTGTATGATGTCATTTTCTCAAAAAATGGATACTGGGGAGTGAGTAAAGCTTTGATAATTGCAATAATGGACAATGCGTTAGCTTTTATTCTATCTTTACCATTCATACTTATCTATTTTAAAAGCCTTTCCCAGGAAAATTCAGCTTGGCGTTGGACTTTGGCCCTTTTGGCTTTTAAATCATAATATGATTCGATATTTAGTGTCTTTTGGTGATATCTTTTGGGTGGTACTAATGTGGCAAGTTCTTTTTATTTGGCCATTATGTATAGGCATCTATTATTATTTATACAAAAAGGAAGATAAATGGGGATTTTATCTAGGGTTAAAGAAAAAGAATGTCATTTTATTGGGGAGTCTAGTCGTTTTATGCATTGCTTCGCTAGTGATTTGTATGTATGATACTAACAAAAGAGTGATTTCCTTTCATGTACAAGTAATGAAGGAATTGGAAGACAGCCCTGACCGTTCGCAATATTTGATAGAAAATAGTGTTACGCCATCTACATTATTTTCTTTGTCAGACCAAATTAATGAGGTCAGAAATGGAAAGATACATGCGGCAACCTTCCCTTGGAAAAGCAAGGTAATTGTTGTTATGGACAACAAACAGCAGATGGAGTTTACGTATGTACGCTTTAATGAGGAATGGAAGCTTGATGGTATTTATGGTGAAAGTGGTTTTTGATTATTCAATTAAAAGCAAACATGAAAAGGAGAAAAACCGTGCGTATACTACAAAAAGAAAACTTATTGAAGGAAGATGACTTAAAAGAAATACTCAAAGAATTACAAAGTGGAGCTAGAACATGGCAGCAAAAGGATCATACCGATCTCATACAATCAATGATACTACATATCGGCTCATTAGATAGTGAACTACGAGATAACTTAATTTATGGATCGTTTTATGAATTGATTCGTGAAAAAAACTTACTAGAGCATTCACTTTTAACGGAGCTTTTAGAGGAATGTTTGAATAATTTATTATGCAAGGGTATTGAAGAAAGTGAATCAGATTTAGTTTTTACCCGTACATTTACGTCGCTACTGATTGCCCTAATATTATTTAGAGATAACGCAGACGATTTTTTATCCCAACAGAAAATCGCTGATTGTAAAGATAAAGTACTAGCTTATTTAGCTGCAGAAAAGGATGTAAGGGGCTACGTGCCAGTGAAAGGGTGGGCTCATAGTGTTGCCCATATGGCTGATGCAATCGATGAATTGGTGAAAAATCCAAAATTAGATAATACCTCTTATAGTGAAATTGTAAGCGCCTTATGGAACGCTATTTTGCAAGAAAATTATGCTTTCATTCACAATGAAGATGAACGGATTTTAGTTCCTATTTTCACAATGCTTGAGCATGGTTTAGAGGAGCAAGAGATCATTAGATTACTGCAACAATTACCTATAACTTTAAAAGTAAAAAAAGAACAGCTCGATGTACAGCATCACAGGATTTTAGTTTTTAACTGTAAATCCTTTGTGAAAAGCTTTTATATTAAAACAAATGGGAAGTCTAAGTTCGCGGCTCTTCATAAAAGCATCGAAGTATGTCTCGATGAATTATAGGGGGAATTACTACCAATATTAGTACTTTGAAATTATTGACAGACAAAAATTAGTTTGTTAAGATGAGTGACAATAAAAGCATACAAATTCGTTGATGAGAAAAAGTAGTGTTTCATTTTGTTCTACAGAGAGCCGACATTTTGGTGGAAGTCGGTGTGCAGGTGTTACATGAAAATCCTCTCTGAGAAGATTGGCTGAACATAGTAAGCTAATCCGGGTGTCTACCGTTAAAAAGAACACGTATGATTGTACGTTGCTAAGTGCTATTGAATGTTGATTCAATAGAATTAGGGTGGTATTCGCGGTTAACCCCGTCCCTTACTTGGGACGGGGTTTTTTGTATGCCTTTTATACAATTAGTATAGGAGGAATTTACATGCAAGCTGAAGAGAAAAAAGAAACGACTGTAGAAAGAGAAACACGGATTAGTCGATTGTGGGAACAAGAAGGAACGTTCCAATCGTCTGTTGCGAATCGGTCTAGCAATAAGCCTTTTGTATTTTATGAAGGTCCGCCAACAGCGAATGGTTTACCACACGTGGGTCACGCATTTGGTAGAACGATTAAAGATGTCGTGGCTCGTTTTAAAACGATGCAAGGTTATTTAGTTGAACGTAAAGCTGGCTGGGATACACATGGTTTACCTGTAGAGTTAGGCGTGGAAAAAAAGCTAGGTATCTCTGGCAAGCAAGAAATTGAAAAATATGGTGTTGAACAATTTATTCAAGAGTGTAAGGGAAGTGTCTTTACTTATGAGAAGAAATGGCGCTCCTTTACAGAACAGCTAGGTTATTGGATTGACATGGATGACCCATATTTAACGTTAAGTAATGATTATATTGAGTCCGTTTGGAATATTTTAAGCCATGTGCACAAGGAAAATCTTTTATATAAAGGGCACCGCGTTTCACCATATTGCCCTAGCTGTCAAACATCATTAAGCTCTCATGAAGTTGCACAGGGCTATAAGGATGTAAAGGATTTATCTGTTACGGCAATGTTTAAGCTAAAGGATAAAGATGAATATTTTCTAGGCTGGACAACGACTCCATGGACATTACCTGCCAATGTTGCATTAGCCATGAATCCTAAGCTCATGTATGTTCGAGTGAAGCAGCACAATAAAGTCTATATCTTAGCAAAATCACTAGTGAATAAAGTTTTTGCTGATTCTGTTGAAGTGTTAAGTGAACATGAGGGGCATGAATTTGAAGGTGTGTCGTACACCCCACCATTTTCTTATGTCACAGTTGATAAGGGGCATGTCGTTGTATTAGCGGATTATGTTACAGAGCATAGTGGAACTGGTATCGTCCATATTGCGCCTGCATATGGGGAGGACGATTATAAAACGGTTCAGCAAAATGGGCTATCGTTTGTCAATGTTGTTGATTTAAAGGGTTGCTATACAGAAGAGGTTCCTGAGCTTGCCAGTAAATTTGTGAAAGATTGCGACGTCGAAATCATTAAAATGCTCGCTAAAAAGGAGCTATTGTTTGATAAGGAAAAATATGAGCATAGTTATCCTCATTGCTGGCGCTGTGATTCACCTTTGCTTTATTACGCGACTGACAGTTGGTTTATCAATATGTCTACAATGAAAGATAAACTTTTACAAAATAATGAACAAGTTACATGGTATCCTGATCATATTAAACACGGTAGATTTGGCAATTTCTTAGAAAACCTAGTGGACTGGAATATTAGCCGTAATCGCTATTGGGGTACTCCGTTAAACGTGTGGGTTTGTCAGGATTGTGGTCATGAAGAGGCGCCAAATAGTATGGCTGCCTTAAAAGAGTTAGCGAAAGGTACTTTACCTGACATTGAACTTCACAAGCCATATATTGACGAGGTTGTCTGTACTTGTCCAAAGTGTAGTGGTGACATGGAACGTACACCTGAAGTGATTGATGTATGGTTTGATAGTGGATCAATGCCATTTGCGCAGCATCATTATCCTTTTGGAGACCTTACAACTTTTAACAATCAATTCCCTGCTGATGTTGTCATCGAAGGCATCGACCAAACACGAGGCTTTTTCTATAGTCTTTTAGCGGTTTCGACTTTATTCACAGGAAAGGCACCTTATAAAAATGTACTTTCCTTAGGGCATGTTTTAGATGAGCATGGGCAGAAAATGTCGAAAAGCAAAGGGAATGCATTAGAGCCAGTTGAGCTGATAGAGCAGTACGGAGCGGATGCTTTAAGATGGGCATTTTTAGTCGACAGTTCACCTTGGAATCCTAAACGCTTTTCAAAAAAGATTGTGATGGATGCGAAATCAAAGCTAGTCGATACACTAGATAACACGTTCAAATTTTATCAGCTATATGCAGAAATAGATGGCTTCCAGTACGATGCTAACAAGACTGGAACTCGCACAAAATTAGATCATTGGATATTGTCTCGATTACATCATACAATTCAGCTTGTGACAAAATCTATGGACGACTATCAATTTACACAGGCAACACGTGAAATCGGCAAGCTTGTAGAGGAGCTAAGTAACTGGTATATCCGTCGCTCACGAGCAAGATTTTGGGCAAGCGGGCTGACTGAGGATAAACGAGGTGCATACAGTACACTGTATGAGCTTCTAACGACAATTTGTCAATTACTAGCACCATTCACACCATTTATTGCCGAAGATTTATATCGACAATTAAGCGGAAAAAGTGTACATCTACAAAACTACCCAATGTATAATGAGACCCTCGTTAATACTAAGCTTGAGAAAGAGATGGCGAATATTTTAACAATCGTAGAGCTAGGCCGTAGTATCCGTAATAGTCAAGGGATCAAGGTAAAGCAGCCGTTAAGTGAAATCATTGTCTCTGTTGACGGCGAATTAACAGATTATCAACCATATAGCGAGCTCGTGAAAGATGAATTAAATATAAAAAAATGCGTTTGGACAAATAATTTTTCAGCATATGAAACCGTTCATTATAAGCTTAATTTTAAAACGGCAGGTGCAGCATTTGGTGCAAAAGTGAACAAAGTAAAAGAGTATGTAGTGAATTTAAATGATGAGGAGAAAAATGTATTACAGCGAACAGGTTCAGTACCGTTAACGATCGATGGGGAACAGGTAACTTTATTAAAAGCGCACGTGTTAACTGAATCTATTGTTAAGGGCCAGTATATCTTAGCAGAAGATGCTTCATGCCGAGTCCTACTCAATGTTCATCTGACAGCTAGCTTACTTGAAGAAGGGCAAATAAGGGAATTAATTCGCACCATTCAAGATACACGTAAACAATGGGAACTCCCTGTCGAGCAGTATGTATCGATTTCGATTGCTGGAAGTGCCAAAGCAATAACGATCATCCAGCAGCACGAAGCGTTACTAAAGGCTAATGTGTTGTTAAATGATATTCATTATGTGAGTGACGATCATGGTGAAAGATATATAGAGACAGAAGTGTTTGATGAAAAAGTTTCTGTTTATTTTAAGCTGTAAAATCTTTAAAGCTCAGGTAAGTTTCAAACGCTTTGGTCGACAGAAGAAGCTATGTGCAACATTATAATATGCTATTTTTATGCTGAACTAATTTTGATATTAGTTCAGCTTTTTTGTGTTTAAAGATATAGTTTGAGTATATTTAATTAAAGTATAGTATCTGTAAATTCAACTCCCATGAAAGAACTTAATCATCTTTCATTTTCTGAGGTGAGTGCTAGTTTTTGCGCTTTATGGGTGGCTAACGGGGGCTTTACTTCAATAAGGGGTAGAGCCTTTTTTTACTTAAACGAAGGAGAAGGTTGGTTGAAGAAGGTTTTTTTGGATTTTTGTAGAATTTATTACCTTGGAAAGTATGGTATTGATGTAATATTCACATCATGATTAACCAGACAGAGGGAGGAGTCTAAAATGTCTTTAAAAGCAGGAGATATAATTACGTTTGAACGAACTTTTACAGTAAGGGATGTAGAATTATTTACTGAGATTTCAGGGGATAAAGGGATACATCATATAACCCCAGATGAACAAGGAAGACTTGTTATTCAAGGATTATTAACGGCAACTCTGCCAACAAAAATAGCTGGAGATAATAACGTACTGGCTCGTCGTACGAGTTTTGAGTTTTTAAGACCTGTTTTTACAGGTGATACAATAGTTTGTATAGTTAAAATTGAGAAATACGAAAGGCAAGAAAATAGAACAGCGTTTGTTGCCTCCTTTTTATGTAAAAATCAGAATGAAAAAGAAGTGTTGAAAGGAGATGTATCAGGTGTAATTCTTTAAACTTTATTATAATATCGGGAGCAATATGGAAATCTAAGGGATAGCATTCCTGTAATAACTAAATAAAGTTCATATATGTAAAAGCAGATAGTTTGTGAATAAATGTTCTTAAACTATCGGGGTGCATTAATTGAACAGAGAAACATTTATTATGGTGTTTCTCTGTTTTAAATAAACTAAAAGTCTGATAAAACCCCTTCCTAAGCTTTCCACTTTGCTGTGATAAGTAGGATAGCTAAAAATATCAATTATAATTTACCTGATTTCTCTCTAATACATCCAATTTATTAAATTACATAAAAATAACAATAATACAATTTTTGACCATAGTGCGCAATGGAAGAAAAGATGCTTCTTCCGCTAACAGTATAAGTTAGAATAAAAGAGGTAAATTCAAATATCTTATAGAACTTGTATTGAGACTATTTTTATTAAGGTGGTAATCAAATATGGGGATTTCTAACTTCTATCAGAAACTTAGAAATAAAGTTGGTAGTGAATTAATTTTCATGCCTAGCGTAGTAGGCATTATTCGAAATAAACGAGGAGAAATTTTGTTGCAGAATAAAGGTAATGGTGAGAAATGGAGTCTCCCTGCAGGAGCAATAGAAATGGGTGAAGCACCTGCACAAGCTGTTGTACGTGAAGTGTGGGAAGAGACAGGATTATCTGTTGTTCCAAAGAGATTAATGGGAGTACTTGGCGGGAAAGAATTCCGTTACGAATATCCGAACGGGCATAAAGTGGAGTATAACATCTTTATGTTTGAGTGTGATATTCAAAGTGGAGAACTGTGTCCAATAGATAATGAAACTAATGATCTTCAGTATTTTAAACCAGATAATATGCCAGAACTAGCTTTACCTTATCCGAAACATATATTTACACAAACAGACAATAACGAAGTATACTTTCAATGGAATAAAACTTGGTTAGATATTCCCTCTGAAAATTAACTTCTCTTCTTCAACTAACGGAGTGCGATTGTATAATTAGTACACTCGCTTCGTGTGCGGACTTACGTTGAATAGCTAGAAAGAGGTAACCATCTCATATGAGGTGGTTTCTTTAATTTGGGTGATGACATTACTGAAGTATAAGAAGGAAATAGTTGGATTTTCATCGAAATATAATGTAATAAGCTAGATGGGAGTGCTTACAATGATTAAATTCTTTGAATACAACTGGCAGGTAAGAGATGAATGGTTTGACTGGTGCAATCAACTGACAATTGAAGAGTTGTTAAAAGACCGCAGGGGTGGAGTAGGAAATATATTATATACACTTTTTCACATAATTGATGTGGAATATAGTTGGATTCGTGGTATTCAAGGCAAAGAAGATATAGTATTTCAGTTTGCTGATTATAATACACTTGAAAAGGTTATATCACTTTCAGATAAATCACGAAATGAAATAGCTGAATTTATAAAAGTAAATGTAGGAGGTTTAAAAGAAAAACTAGTCAGTGTTTCCTGGGATGAAGATAAATACACTGTTGATGAAATATTACACCATATAATTACTCATGAAATTCACCACATAGGTCAACTTTCTGTTTGGGCGAGAGAATTAGAACTAAGCCCTGTACCTGCTAACTTTATTGGAAGAGAGTTAATGAGAGGGGCTATATATGAAAATGAATGAAAAAACATATCTAAGTATAGAAGAGATCATTTCATTACCAACCTTATCAGATATAAACATAAGTGATGATGGCAAAAAAGTAGCGTTTGTCAAGAAGACAGCTAACTGGAAAGACAATAAATATAGGAATCATGTATGGATATATGAAAAAGATAAGGGACAGTGTTATCCATTAACAACTGAGGATATAGATAGTACATACCCATTATGGTCTCCAGATTCTAGAAATATCGCCTACCTTAGCCCAGTTGGTGATGGGGATAATAAGAAAAATCATCAGATCTTTGTTAAGCCAATAGATGGTTATAATGGAGTTCAAATTACTGATGAGAAAGAAGGGGTCAGTAAATTCAAATGGGAGTCAACTGGAAAGGGTTTTTATTATGTTGCACAGTCAAAAGAGTCTGATGCGATAAAGAAACGTAGGAAACTATATGGAGATTTCCAACATATAGGTAAGGAATACCAAAATAATTGTTTATATTACACCGAAATAGAAAAAGTGATACAAAATGATAAAGATGAACAAGAAAATAGCGTTGTTTATCAACTAACTGATGGTAAGGATTTTCATATTCATGAATTTGATATTTCAAATGATGGGAAAAAGGTTGTATTTATGGCTACTCCAAGTCCAAATATGGGAGATTATATTAATGGAGATCTATACATATTGGATATTAGAGTTGGAGAGCTACAAAAGATGAATATAGATAAGTTGTTGGGAGGGAGCGTTTGTTTTTCTCCTGAAGGTGACAAAATATGTTACTCTGCAAGCATAATGGAGAAAGATTACTATAAGGCCCATATACAAGACAGTACACTAGAGATATATGATATTAATAATGGAAAGCTAATTCAACCTTTAACAGATTTTGATAGTACGGTTATTCCATTACGGTGGACAGCTAAAGGAATTTTAATTAGATGGCAGAATAAAACTAATTATCTAATTGGGTTGTTATCTGAGAATGGCACTGTGGAAATGTTAAGCGATAAAGTAAATAGCTTTATAATGGATGCTTCTATCACAAGAGATGGAAATCATATAGCCTATAATAAGGCTATAACAAATGAAACCTTTGAAATCTATTTAGACGATAAAAAAATAACGAATGAAAATAGCTTTTTCAAAGGAAAGCTTAAAAGTAACAGGGAAATAATCTCATGGAAAAGTAGTGATGGTCTTGAAATAGAGGGAGTTTTATCAACCCCAGTAGAGTTTGACGCAAATGAAAAATATCCCTTATTAGTGGTAATCCATGGTGGTCCGGATTGGGCATCCTTTCCAATATTTTCAGACTGTTTTAATGAGAAATATCCTATTGAACAGTTTATCGAAAAAGGCTTTATAGTTTTAGAACCAAACTACAGGGGAAGTTCTGGTTATGGTAATGAATTCTTAAAAGCAAACTATAGAACATTGGGAATTGCTAACTACGATGATGTTATATCTGGAGTGGATAAACTAGTTGACAAAGGAATTGTAGATAAAGATAGAGTAGGGGTTATGGGATGGAGCAACGGGGGATATATATCAGCTTTCTGTTCTACATTTAGTAGTAGATTTAAAGCTATTTCAGTCGGAGGTGGAATTACTAATTGGAGTACCCATTATGTAAATACAGATATCCCTTACTTCATTAGGATGTATTTAGGAAATGATCCATGGAATGATCCAGATATATATACTAAAACATCACCAATGACATATATTAAATCAGCCTGTACTCCCACTTTAATCCAACATGGCGAAATGGATGCAAGAGTTCCAACTCCAAATGCATATGAGCTATATCAAGGATTAAGGGATATGGGGATTGATACAGAATTAATTATATTTAAAGGAATGGCATATAGTTCTGACCTGCCAGGAGTTAATGTGGCTATTATGAAGCAGAATTTGATGTGGTTTTCACACTATATTCTTGGAGAAAGTATAAGAGATTTTAGGGTTTAATGGATATCCAAAAGATAAAAACCAATTAAAAAAGCTTTATGAAGAAGCAACAGCTTTTGATAAAAAAGATGACAATGAAAATTGGGTTGCTATCGACAAAATTTTAAATCCATATAATGAGCAAATAAAGAAATTCTAATCTCAGCTTCTAAATTAACACTAAATGGCAAAGTTTACCTCACGCAGCATAAGTAAAGGATTTCAGGCTGATTTCTTATGTCATTGAAAAATGATATAGAGATTAGCCTCTTTCTTTTCCTATCTCTGCGCAAATATACACTCTCTTTCAAGGTCACTTATAATAATTTACCTCTCTTTAATTTCATTAAATCTTAAGAAATCTCCTAAGTTTTTATTAATAATTATTCTTTATAATTAGTACTATCTTGATGAAAGGGAGATTAGATACGGAAAAATCATTACTAAGAACACTTATTTTTTACAGATAACGGAATTTAATAGAAAAGCCTAGTTGATATGTCAACCATAAAGCTTCTAAAAAACTGTTTTTAAGCGCACTCAAATAAACCTTGTATTTTTTGTACAAAAAATGAACGTATATGGAAGCTGATTAAAGGATTTGAAAGAAAGTGAATGGGTAAATTTACTCTCTACTCTCGTTTGGTATGTACAGCTGATTCGTGCGTAGTAGCGAATGCACGAGGCGTACAAGTATTAAATTGGATAACACAAATAAGCAAGTAAACACCATGGTTAATGGAAGTTTCCTTTTGGTCCTCGGTTAAACCAGGGACAAACAGGTAAAACATAAAAAAGAGTGAGGGAGCCAAAAGGCGACTATTTCCTATAGGAAGTCCAACAGATTCCCCAGTTATCCGGAACAACTGGAAATTCTATCGGAAAGAGCTCTTATCACTGATAAAAGAAGAGGCATATAAATATGATAAAAAAAATAGTCACAATTGCACTACTCATGATGATTCTAATTGTTTCTGGCTGTTCCGGAAATGAACAAAACAAACAACAAATACAACAGGGATTCCAAACTGTGGCTGATCCTGAAAGTATCACCGTTCTTGTCAACAAAAAAAATGGTTTTCCGGAAGGTTATGAACCGAAAGATCTCGTTTATCCAAATGTTCCATTTATTTTTAATGAAAAAATAGAAAAAAGAATGATGAGAGAAGAAGCAGCGAAGTATCTCGAAAAAATGTTCCATGCGGCGAATAAGCAGAATATTCATCTAGCAGGTGTTTCAGCCTATCGTTCTTCTCAAACTCAAACAACCCTATTTAATAATTATGTTGAAAGAGATGGTATCGAAAAAGCAAAAACATATAGTGCTGTTCCTGGCACAAGCGAACACCAATCAGGATTAGCAATTGATGTTAGTGGATCTGATGGATCTTGTGCAGCAGATGACTGTTTTGCGAATACAGAAGAGGCAGCATGGCTTGAAGATAACGCCCATAAATATGGATATATCATTCGCTTTCCAAAAGACAAAGAAAATATTACTGGCTATCAATATGAACCATGGCATATTCGTTATATTGGTGTAAATTTAGCCACAGAGTTATATAATAAAGGGTTAACATTAGAAGAATATTATGAGTAGCATCTTTGAGCAGAAAGAGAAACTAACAATGAGTATCATAAAAAAGTAAAATTCCTCCAATGATATATGTGTAGGAGAAATTAATTTAGTGGGCCGCTATTGAAGAATGGGGCTCTTTTTGAATTAAAATAATTGAATGGGTATATTAAGTAACTGCCTATATCAATTACCTATTCAATCCTCCAGGGTGTCTATCCCAGTGGGAGATACAGCTAAGGCTTGTGAGGAGAAGTACGAAGAATTAGAACAGAAGTTGGATAAAAAACTAAAAAATAGTTGAGTAAACAGGATTCAACTATAGGTGTGTTAATTAATAATCATTGAGTTGCATTTATGCAGCTCTTTTTTTCTTATTGAACCAACGGGTAGCTATTATGATTATTTAAAAAAGGCAAAATATGAAATCATACGAGTATTGAGTTAATGTTAAAATAGAAATTGTTTTCAAAAAAGTGGATTTGAGGGTTTTATTTCAACAAGAGGTAAGTAAAAAAATAATTAAGATAGCTTCATATTTTAAGTATGTAATTTAAGACAAATTTAAGATTTATCCTACTTTTTTCTTAATTAGTTTCACTTATAATCATTTAAGTAAAGAAGAATAAAGGAGAAGTTAAGAATGAAAAAGTGGGGCTTTTTATTAATTTTTGCAATATGTTTAGGTGTAACAGCCTTTAAGATAATACCGTTCTTTCAAGGTGAAAATGGTGTAATAGGAAATGCCTATAATGAGAATGGTGTAGGGGATGGTAGTTTGTCTTCTGGAAATATAAAAAAAGTAGAAATTCCTGTAGAACAAATTTATCAAGGAAATTTACTTTTGGTCAACAGTAAGCACCCAGTTCACAATGAAAGTATAAAATCAGATGTCATCAATTTATATGCTCACAAAGAATTGGTAAAAGGATACAGAATGTTTAATAACGAAACATATTTATCAAAAGATATAGCAAGTAAATTTTCGGATATGGTTCTAGATGCCGAAGAAGATGGAGTTTCTAATTTCTTAATTACGAGTGGTTTTCGAGGATTTGATGAGCAAACTAAGCTTTATAAAGAAATGGGTTCCCATCGTGCCTTGCCAGCAGGTTACAGCGAACACAATTTAGGTTTATCGCTTGATGTGGGAAGTACCCAAGGGAAGATGGAAGTAGCACCTGAGGGAGAGTGGATTGCAGAAAACGCTTGGAAATACGGGTTTACTCTACGTTACCCAGAGGATAAAACGGACATAACGAGAATTATGAATGAACCATGGCATATCCGCTATGTCGGTTTACCACATAGTGCGATTATGAAAGAAAAGAATTTTGTTTTAGAGGAATATTTAGATTATCTAAAAGAACAAAAACATATTTTTGGTACTGTAAATGGTCAACAATATGAGGTCTTTTATTATCCTGTTACTAAAAATACCACTATTAATGTGCCAGCCAATCTTCGTTATGAGGTATCAGGCAATAATATGGATGGTGTGATTGTGACAGTATTTCCTAATAACGTGTAGAAACTCAAGGAAGGTGATGATTTCTTAGAACGAATTGTTTTGCTGGATATTTATATTAATACGACTGTAGTGATTGGAAATAATGTACATAAACTATCGGGGTGCTGTACTTCAATATGGTCCACTATTTTTCACCAATCCCTAAAACTATTATAGAAACGAAGCAAAATGTAAAATCAAAAAGGGACATAACTAAAGGTTCCTTCATAAAGCCAAATAATCTCTAAATTAACAAAACACGATAAATAGAAAAACCGAACTATTTCGAAACACTTCATGAGAGTTTCATTGGATAGTTCGGTATTTTTGTTGGCTGAAACACATTTGTCCCAGCCTCCTTATTTTTTTCTAATCAGTGTATCCCCAAGAGGGATGCCAACCACAACAACCAAAACCGTTAGAATTACCAGGGCTTGAAAAATAAAATACGCCACTTGATCGAACATCGTATCTCTCCTTCTTTTTTAATAATTCCTACCTTATATTCTTTAATTATCCAACTCCTATTGAAGAGTCAAACTAAAAGCATAAAGCACATAATCATTTGTGCTTTTAATAATATAGTTTACTTCATTACAACGTATGTATGCAGTCGTTACTTTTTATATTTTGTGATCTTCAACAATAGGGCGCGTTTATTTAATAAAGCTTCGCTGTTCTAACGGCGGCGATTCTTCAATTAGAGCAGGCGCTTCTTGTGCTAACGGTGCAGTTTAATTGAAAGAGGGAAAAATTACATATATGAATTAAGGCAATGTATTGTTAAGATTTGATAGGTTAAATATTCAATGGGAAATTTTCCGAACGAAGGGATAAATATTTATTTTTAGGAAGGATAAAAATGAAGCGATATATTAAAAAATATACACAAGGTTTTTTATTGATGATATTGTTTCCGATTATTACTGGAATAATGGATGGAATTAGAAATACTGGGGAATTGAAATATTGGATAGCACTAGCATTTGCATTTCCAGTATATTCATACTTTTTTTTGGGATATCAGTAAGGAATTTGATAAAAATAAAATGTTTTCAAGAGTGAATTTTATTATGCACTTTTTTGTACTTTTAGGAATAATTTCGTCTTTAATATGTATGGTATTAGTTGGTTTAATTAAGTAAAAAATTTCATTTAGTTATATTGCGGAGAATCGTATCATAAGTAAGAACGGTTTTTAGAGGAGTATCATTCACAAAAAGAATGATACTCTTTAATTTAAATTTAGAATCAGTCTCTTTAGAAAGAGATATATTGAAATAACTATTTGTGGATGAATACACTTAAATTAACGGGGTGCTTTACTTCAATAAAGAGTAGAGCCTTTTTCTACTTAAACTAACGGAGCTGTTTAGTTGAATAACTTATATGGGTTATTGTGGTAATATGAGGTTGTAAAGGGGAAATCTAGATGGTTGAAAATACTCAAACAAACAGTAATTCGGTAATTTCTTTAACTCTTGGTATTCTTTTAATCCTAATACCATTCATCGGTTTGTTTCTTGGTGGTATAGGAGTTATAGTTGCTAGAAAAGCGACAAAAGAAATTGTAGAAAAAAACCAAAGTGGTAGTGGATTAGCTCTTCTGGTTTAATTTGTAGCTTGGAGGGGATTAACATTCAAATCTTTTCAGTATTCTCGTTTTCTATTCCCTAACAAGTGTAGGGTAGTATTTAAGGTTCTTATTAAACTCCCATGAAAGAACTTAATCATCTTTCATTTTCTGTGGTGAAGAGCTGAATTTTGCGCTTCATGGATGGCTAACGGGGAGGTAAACTAAGCATAATCAATTATTCGAACGAGAATGGCAAAGTAATTTTAGGAATGATGGTAAAGACGCGGAAGTTGGGGGATATAAAAGTATGAATGCAGTAAGGGATCAAAGGAAATGGCATTGGTTGGACTATGTTCTATTTCTCATTCGTACAATATGGATTACGAATATTGGCTACTTGATATCCATAGGTACGACAGGTTTGAACAAGTGGATTTTACTTTTGTGGGCTATTAGTTTATACATAATACCTCACCTATTTTATAGGCCCGGGCTTATAAAATTCCCAAAGTATGTATTTGCCGAGGTATTGCTAACGGGTTCAGCGTTTATTTACCTATCGATCCAATATGAAATATCAGAGACTTACAGTTTTCTATTCTGGCCTATGTTTACTGTAGCTTATGCTTGTCAAGTGAAGCCGTTAATTTGGTTAGGACCTTTCTTATATATTTCTATTTTTTTTGCTGGCACATTGGCCGGTGATCTCTTCGCTGATGAGGGTTTCTTTGCTCGCTTCATTGATACAACTATTTTTTATGGTATCGGGTTATGTATAGGAAGGATGACCATTGTCAATAACGCCAATAAAACGTTAATTGCTTTTATTGAGGAAAAAAACGAGGACTTGGAATATTACTCAAAAAAGATTGAGGAACTGACGATTAAGGAAGAACGAAATAGAGTTTCACAAGATTTGCATGATACAGTAGGCCATATTTTCACATCAGTCATAACGAGTTTAGATGCTCTTCCTTTTCTATATCGGGCAGATAAAATAGAAGCAGAAAAAAGTATAAAAGAGATTTCAGATTTAGCACGAGCTGGATTGCATGATGTGAGAAAGACAATTCACCAGATGTCGCCCATGACTCATCAAACACTTATTGAATCTGTGCAAGAATTGATTGTTGATTTTATGAAACATACATCAACGGATATAAAACTGATTGTCGAAGGAGAAGCGACCAAAGTCGGCGAAAGGATAAAGTTTGCCATTATTCGTTGTATACAAGAAGGGCTTACAAATGCGAAAAAACATGGGCAGGCTACCATTATTAATGTAACTATTTCGTTTAATCAAGAAGAATTGATTGTTCTCATTGAAGATAATGGAATGGGCTTTAGTGAATTGCATTTAGGGTTTGGCTTACGTTCAATGAAAGATCGAATATCGGCATTGGCAGGTACAGTGGAATTTTATTCGAAATTGAATGCTGGTATGAGGATAACGTGTCACATACCTACTACAAAGGAAGTGTCATTATCATGATAAAAGCGGCAATCGTCGAAGATCAAGAGATTTTAAGAAAGAGCTTAAAAATTGTGATAGAAAGCATTTCTGACATTGAGATTATTGAAACTGCGGAAAATGGAGAGAAGGCCATTGCTTTATGTGAAAGGGAAAATATTGATATTATTCTAATGGATATTCAAATGCCGGTGATGGATGGTGTAAAGGCGACAGAAGAAATTAAAAAACGATGGCCCAATATAAAAATTATTATACTTACTACTTTTCAAGATGTTACACACGTTTTGAGTGCCTTAAATGCTGGTGCAGAGGGTTACATATTAAAGGCTGTTGATCCTGAATTTTTGGTTCAGGGAATTAAAATGGTGTATCACGGAGGTTCCCTCATTCCTCAACAATTAGCAAAAGAGGTGTTTGGTCAGATACAATTAACTAAAAACGAACACTCAAAACAACTTCACCATAACTCTATGAAAAACCCATATGAATTAAATAATCAAGAATTAAAAGTATTAAAATGTTTAACTCAAAGATTATCCAATAAAGACATTTCAGAAAAGATGTTTCTTTCAGTGGGAACTGTGAAAAATTATGTCTCTAACATTTATTCGAAATTAAATGTTAAAAACAGAACCTCAGCTATTATGAAAGCAATAGAAGAGAGTCTTATAGAAGATAAGAAATATTGAAGTAAGAGAGTGTGGACAAAGTCAAATTAACTTTGTCTTCACTCTTTTTTAATTGCAACGAACTGGAATGTTATTTTGAATTTTTTTACTTCATGGGCTATTCAAAAGGTCCACCATTCAAAAAATCTTATGTGGATCGCATATCCTATTAGATTATAGCCAATCGTTAATTAGTCATTTTTTCAAAATAGTTATGACTTATTAATGACTTATTGACACTACAGTATATGACCTTTCATCTGTAGAGTAGAAATATGAAATGAAACAGGCATGTTAGTTAAGGAATTCAACTTTCTACTTTAATAGTAATAGTAAAAATCAGTTAATCAACACGTCTGGAAGTGAAATTAATAATAGAGGTCAAAAAGCATGCTCAAATCAATACAGTATGTATTTTTGATGAAGTTGGAGAAGACGTAAATAAAGATTCGACAATTCAACTTACAAAAAATGGGGAGGAAGGGGAGAACAGATGAAAACCATAAAGAAGCTAATAAAATATATCGGAGCCATTATTATAATAGGACTAATCATAGCACTTTTTTGCCCTACTTGGACTTCACAAATAAAAGGTGATAACAGTATAAGTGCATTAGAACAAGTAGAGATAAATGGAAGTAATCATGAAATAATGATACGTGGCACTGATAAGGATAATCCTGTTATTATTTTTGTACATGGAGGACCTGGATGCTCGGAAATACCATATGCAGAAAAATACCAAGACTTACTGGAAACTAAATTTACGGTTGTTAATTATGATCAGCGAGGAAGTGGAAAATCCTATCATTTTTTTGAGGACTATTCTAATCTTTCGTCAGACTTACTGGTGGAGGACTTAATGGCTTTGACGGATTATATATCAGAACGGCTCGGCAAAGAAAAAGTAATACTAATTGGTCATTCTTATGGTACATATATTGGCACGCAGGCTGCCTATAAAGCTCCTGAGAAATATGAAGCATATATTGGTATTGGACAAATGAGTAATCAAGTAGAAAGCGAGATTGAAAGTTTAAACTACGTAATTAAGCAGGCTCAAAAAGCTGGCAATACTGATGATGTTTTATATTTACAAGGGTTAACTGAAAAAATTAAAAATGGCGATATGTTTACCCCACGGAATTATGTTATGAAATATGGCGGAAGTGTCAGACTCATTGATAACCCCGATGGAGATAACTTAGGTATATTACTCAGTAGTGAGTATAATTTATTAGATCTAATCCGATATAATCGTGGGTTGGCCTATTCTCAGAAGTTTTTGTTAGAGGACATATTAAAAAATTCATTACCTACTAACGAAACGAAATTTGAATTACCAGTTTATTTTATAATGGGTAAATATGATTATTTGACTACATCAAATGAAGCAAAAAAATATTTTGATATGATTGAAGCCAATAAAAAAGAATTTATTACTTTTGAGCAATCAGCGCATTATCCACAATATGAAGAGAAGGCAAAATTTTATGAATGGATGTGCGATACATTTTTAAAATAAATAGGGTAGTTTTTTTCTTATCTTTAAAGAGAGAGTGTGAAGAATTGTACTTAAACTAAACGGGTGCTTTTGTCTAGTGGAGCAAAGTCTTTTAAGACATTGCTCCTTTTACATTTAAAAGTACTTCTGATAATATTCTTTCTTTAGCCTCCCGCTTAATTGAGCGTAGATCCTAGTTGTTTCGCTTTTCTCGTGCCCCAAAAGACTTTGTATGACTTCTATGGGAGCACCATTGTTCAACAAATGAGTTGCATAGCTGTGTCTAAGTTGGTGTGGATATAAATGTCTGTATCGAAATGTACATTTTTGCTTGTCTAAGCATGCACACTTTCGCTCAGAATGCGCTCCTCTATACATATGTATGAATAATTACAACTTGACATGGAGACCACTACTCACATGATTCGGCAGCCAAAAGCCCGCTATTACAAGGGCTGGCTGACCGAATAAGGTTATCATGCTCGCCCTCCATGTAAAGTTGTAATATACAGTGGGAATCAAAAATGTACATGGTTAAACGAGCGTTTTTGTACATACTAATAAGCGCATTTATAGTGTGGATGAATATCTTTATTGATTTCAGCACGATTTGATATCCGCTTGATGATGTATCGCATTTGGGCAACACTCATTTTATGTGGCTGCCTTACTGTCACAAAGATGGCAGGATTATTGTCAGTACGGCTTTCAATATAACGTTTAAGCCATATGTCACAACACGTATTAAAATAAACCTCCCTTTCCTTATCACCTTTTCCTCTAACGATTGCGGATTGATTGGACCAATTAATATGGTTCTTTTCTAACGCAACTATTTCTCCAATTCGGCAACCAGTAGAAAACATGATTTCGAAAATTGCTTTTTCCATTGCGGAATGACAGGATTCACGGAGGTGTTCAATCTCCCGTTCGGTTAAATACTTGGGTATCCGCTTTCCTACTTTCGGTTCTTTAATTTTGGAAGTTGGATTCTTACTCAGGTATCCTTCTTCATGAGACCGACGAAAAAATGATTTCATAAAGCGGATACGGTGTGCAAGACTGGCTGGTTTTAAGTGCTTGCCGGATATAGCAAGATATTCCTTCAGGTGATTGGTGTCAAGCAATTCCATCTCTATATCCTTAAAATAACCAATTAATAGAAAAGACTGTAACCGGTAGGCCTTCAGCGTTTGTGGCGAAAAGCCCTCTATTCGTTTATCAGCTTCAAACAAAGTCCATGCTTTTGACAGTAACAATTCCATTCCCCCTAAAATAGTAACATAAAAGGGATTATTGCCAACTTAATAGAATTTTAGACATAAGGAGTGATTTTACTAACGGTGCAGGTTAATTAAATTAAAAATTGTAACTTTATTCCACTTTTTCGTCTGATTTATTATGAAGTTTGAATGTACCAATATTAAAAAAATTCATAGGGGGATAATAGTATGAAAACTTTTTATCATTGTTTAATAATGTGGATACCCTTTGGATTGCTGTTTTCCTTAGCAGGATTAGGACTAGAAACATTAGAAGGAAATAAAATCAGAACATCAGAATATATGGGACTTCGTGATTTTGGAATTCTTTATTTGTTCTTTATTGGTTCTTTCGCCTTTATGTTATATCCTATTTCATTTTTGCCACTAACGTTTATCCTAAGTAAGTTTATAAAATCTTTACTGTTTAAAGTGATTATCTTTACTTTTTTTGGTGGAGTAATAGGGGCGTTTACTTTTGAAATAATATATGTGAGTTATATAAAAGAATATAGTTTAAGCATGATTAGTTCCATTATTATTTTTGGTATTGCAGGTTTACTCTATGCTTTGGCGGAATATTCTTTCAAGAGAAATATAAAATTTGCTTAAACTAACAGAGGCAAGAGTTAAACAAGGTGTTGCAGCGGCAGCATTTTTTTCTTTATTGTACTAACGGTGCAGTTTTGTTGAACAAGAATATTGTTTAAAATTGAAATAAAAGGGGTGATATTGTGAAGGTTAAACATTCTTTTTTTAGTATATTTATTTTTTCTATTCTGGTTATTGCAGGTTGTTCTTCAAGTGCTGACTGGAATTCATCATTTGTCGTATGGGATGGCTATATCTATGAAATTAGTGAAGAGTACGTAATTGAAATCAATGAAGAGATTGGTCAAGTTACTAAGCATTCGGATGAGGAAGGAACGTACTCTGGAAACTTTTCAAATAAGTACAAAAAGGGGACTAAGTATTATTCAATAAAAGGCACTAATACGGATGAAGCGATAGCTATTGAAGAAGATGGAAAGTATCGAAAAGCAATTAGAGATGGAAAATATGGAGAAAAGTAATTTTTCTTATTAAACTAAACCAGCTAATAGATTGTCAATAAAAATCTTTTAAATAAAAAAATACTTCATGCTATACTAAAAAGCGCAACCCAAATAACCCTCCGAATTCAATTTGAAAGGTTTTTGTTGTATTTGAAAATGCTGTAACTACATGGTTTCTTGGAATGGTGTTTTCGTTTTTAAAATCGCATAAATCCAATGTAAAAGCTTATTTGCACAAGCGATAATGGCTACTTTATATGGCTTTCCTTCCTCACGTTTTATATCGTAGAAGGCTCGTAATCGCTTATTTCGTGCAATAGTTTCAGATGTTGTTTTCTTTTTCCGACTATCTCGAATAGAACAACGAACAGCTGTATAAAGCATGTGGCGAAGCCGAGCCGCGTTTAGTAATGTGATTTTTCGTGCCTTTAAAGCGACCTGATTCAAACACACTGGGATCTAGTCCTGCAAAGGCTACTAACTTTTTCGGATGATTAAACCGATCAATTTCTCCGATTTCTGAAATAATCGTTGCAGCGATTTTTTCACCAATACCGGGAATTGATTGGAGTAATTCATATTCTTCAAGTTGTGCCGCTAACTCATCAATCTCACGCTCCAACGTAGAAAGTTGTTGGTGGTACACTTGAAGTAAATCAATATACATATTCAAACTGACTAGAAGACTTTGATAAAGAGTTGATTGAAATGGATTGCGTTCTGCAGCTCCGATTAATTTTTCCGATCTTTCAAGCGCCCAATTAAACGAACGTGCTTTGCAATGTGTATCAATGAATTGCGCGATCTCTTCTACACCTGCTTCTTTAACTAATTCAGAAGTAGGGTAAGCTTGTAAAGTTTTTATGGAAATCTCAGCGTATAAATCGCCAAAAACCCCTTTGTACTCAGGGAATATTTGATCTAATACGGCTTGAAATTGAAGCTTTGTTTGAGTCATAATTCCCGTTATATTTTCATGTTGCCTTGTTAGATGCCGAAGGTTTAATAACTGTACACCACGCTTTTTCTGAGGCGCTAAATCCTCTTTGTAATACAGTTCGCCTAAGTGATAAGCATCAATGGCATCTGTTTTGGTTTTTCGCAAGCTAGAACTTTTTGCTCGGTAAGATACCAGTGGATTTACGATAATGACAATGTATTCTCTTGCTTCTAAAAACTGTACAACTGGGGCATGATAGTGACCCGTTGATTCCAAAACAACAAGTGGCTTCATCCCTGTTTGACGCTCTAAATCTAATAAATAAGAGTGTAACTCTTCCAATCCATCCACCGTATGATTAACTTTCACGCTGTTTTTATAGGGCATTTTTTTATCCAAGAACATTTGAACCTGACTTTCACCTTTTGCGACATCCAGACCAACTACTGGATTCATAGTTTATCTCCTCCTAAGGTAGTGTATTGACAGGTAACCTCTATCTAGCTTGTTATTCATATCTTCGCTTGTTATACGAGATCGTAATGTCCCAACCAGCCTAATCATGTGTTAACAAGTAGAGGGCGAACAGTTTAGTTGTCGGGATCTAGTCCCACGGGTGCTTCCGTTCGACCCCGGCTACTATCAATCTATAAATTGAATAAAAAATAGTCAACCAGATTTCTCTGGCTGACCTTATAATACGAACGGGGTGCTTTACTTGAGGAACTGTGACTTTGAAATAAAGTCACGATGTTTATAAAAAAGTTTCAAAGTTTTTCTATTTTGGTTATTTTTGACAAACTGGTGTTTTTATGTCGAAAAGAAGAAGGTGAGAAAGGGGAAAATTTAAAATAAAAGCACTCCAGTATAGGGCGTTTTTCATAGAGTATTCATACTAATGAAAAAATTCGCGAAATAAAAGGTGGACAGAAATTTAAACAGGTGATAGTATATCTTTATTCTTAAAAGCAGAAGGGAGATTAGACTTTTATGCTAAAACTTATTATCGCAAATTAAATTCCAATGAATTTAATAGAAGGGCAATTCTATAATTTTAATTATAGGTTTATTTATGATGCCCTTTTGCGATAACTAAGAGAAGCGATGATATAATGTCTAATCTATATAAGCAGGTAAATAAATTTATATAATCCAACTAAAGGCAAGCACTAGCTTTAGTTTGGTTAATTTTATTTTTTTGCGTATAAAAAGACTTTATGAGTTTATTCTCATAAAGTCTTTTTCTGTTTTTAGGAGGTGATAATTCTCATAAATATTATGTAATGCACCAAAGTGATTGAAGCAAAAATTGGAGGGGATTTAGATGGAAAAATATGAATTAGTTAGTGATTATCGAAATAATGAAAGTTTGAAGGAGAGTTTTAATACCTTAGCAATGAAAACATTCGAATTAGATTTTCGAGGCTGGTACAACAGAGGGTATTGGAATGACAAATATATACCGTATTCATTTGTTGATGAAGGTAAGGTTATCTCAAATGCTTCGGTTAATAAAATGTCAATAATTATTAATGGTGAAATGTATAAAGGCATTCAGATTGGTACAGTAATGACAGATGAAAATTATCGCAATCAAGGTTTGGCTCAGCTATTAATGCAGCATATTATGAAAGAACACGAAAATACTTGTGATTTCATGTATCTTTTTGCGAATGATACTGTATTGGATTTTTACCCGAAGTTTGGCTTTACACGTCTAAATGAAAGTGAGTTTAGCTTAGACATTGCAAAAAGCTCAATTCAAATGAAGATGGATGCGAAAGTAAAACAGCTTACTATTGAAAATGATCTTGCATTACTTGAAAAGTTTGCGAAAAATAGCCATGTAAACTCTATGATTTTAGATGTTAAGCATAATGATAGTTTATTAATGTTTTACTTCATATTAGTATTTCATGAAGCCATTTTCTATGTGGAAGATTTAGAAACGATTGTGCTAATGAATGAAGAAGAAGGTACTCTGCATATTTACGATATCATTTCGTTAAATGCACCAAATGTTGAAGCTGTATTAGCAAACATTGTGAAGAAAACAACGAAAAAAGTAGTATTTTATTTCACACCTGATTTTACAATCGAGGGCATGACAGCAACCATTATGCCAAATGATGATGATGCTTTATTCGTCTTAACGAAAAAGTCATTGTTGAAGGATAACTTTATGTTCCCGTTAACATCACATTGTTAATTGGAGTAAAATATCCATACTGAGTTAGTATTGATACTGCCTTCGCTTTAGGCTTTTATACCGAACATAGTGCTATCGTGGAAATGTCGAAAATCTTAAAAGCTCTTGTGGAGATAGAAAAGGATGTGGAGGCTGGGACATAAGTATATATTAAAAGCAAAATTAAAATATTTCACAACAGAAAAGCGTGAGAAATCAACGTTTCTAAAATTGATTTTTCGCGCTTTTTATGGTTTTGACCTGTTTTGTCCCAGCCTCTTATCTTTATATGCATCTCTATAGAACCTTGTCTTTAATTCTGTAAATAAAGAGGGAAAAGTTACTATAAAGAAGACTTAACTAACGGGGCAGGGTGGTTGAAGAAAGATCAAATTTATTTTAAGGTTATTTTTTGGAGGAGATTAGCAATGAGGGCACCTTATCAAGTTTTGGTATTTCCTTATATAATCACTGACAATTCTATTGAATATGCAATTTTTAAGAGAAGTGATTATGGATATTGGCAGGGATTAGCTGGTGGTGGAGAAGAGGGTGAGACTCCTATTGAATCAGCTAAACGAGAAGCAGTTGATGAGGCTGGTATTACAAGAGATTATCCATATATTGAATTAGATTCTATGTCTTCACTACCAGAAGAAGATGTAGTTGGGAATTTCCTTTGGGGAGAAGACGTTTATGTATTAAAAGAATTTTCTTTTGGTGTTAAAGTTCCTACAAAAGATATATCTTTATCAAAAGAGCACCTCAACTACCTTATAGGAATTGAACAAAAGGTTATTAAATCGGATTAACACCAAGCAAAAGTTTGTGAAAGAAAATACTTAAGCTAACGGTGTTTTACTTGAAGAACATTGAGGTGCATATGCAGCTCTTTTTTTCTTTATTGAACTAACGAAGCAGTTTAGTTACAAAAGGGATAATATAAAATTTGCTTTAATGTTAATATTAGTTTAAATAGATTTTCACAAAAAAAGGAGGATTAAAATGGAATTTCGTTCAGTTAAAGGATCAGACTACTATGTAATTTCACCGCTAATCAATGAGTGGTGGGGTGGCAGAAATATGTCTGATATGTTACCAAAATTATTCTTTGACCATTTTACACAAACAAGCTTCATTGCAGAACAGGATGGTAAACTTGTGGGTTTTCTAATAGGATTCCTTTCTCAAACTCATTCAAATGAGGCGTATATTCATTTCGTTGGAGTGCATCCTCAATACAGAAAGCATAACATTGGAAAGCATTTATACAATAAATTTTTTAATGCGGTAAAGCAAAATAATCGAAGTATTGTTCGTTGTGTAACGTCACCTGTCAATAAAGTCTCGATTGCCTATCATACCAAGATGGGTTTTGAAATTGAAGATGGAGATAGAATTGTTGATGGTCTATCAGTAAATACAGACTATGACGGACCAATTCAAGACAGAGTTTTATTTGTAAAAAAATTAGATTAAATTCTAGTTTCTTATTGAACTAACGTAAGCAGGTTAGTTGAATTAAGAAGTGTATATAAAATTGCACTTTGGGGCGTGATTAAAACGGATAGTAAGCTATTAGAAATATATGTGGGATGGGAAGATAAATTAGATAATGACGAGTGGTATTTTAGTAATTCGTTCGAATCAATTACAAAAGGAATGTCACCCGAAGAAGCGTTTAACTACATTCCTAATATCATTGAGGTGTTATTTAAATTAGATGATGACTTTTTGGTATGGGAAACCCTTTACTCCTTAATAGAACTATATTGTCTTGCTGATACCACTCATATACATCCACACATCGAAAGTAATTGGTCTGAGTTAACACAACATATCAAGAAATTTGAAGATTCTTATGGTACTCCATTTAAAGAACTTTTGCGACATCTAAGAATAAAAGAATGAGGTTTTTACATTGTTAAGCTAACGAGTTAGTTCAATAAGAAAATAGAAAAAGCCAGGTATAATTGCAGGGAAAAGTAAGAAGAGAAGGTGTGCAATGGACACGAATGATCGGAAAAAAAGATTAGAGTTTCTTTTACAAAAGCAAAAAGAGAAAGAAAGATATGATGCATTACAGATGCAATTAGGTTGGATGTTGGAGCCGTTCTCAACTAAAGAAAGTATTAGGTTGTTAGATGTTGAGGAAAAGGAGAAAATGAAAACTGAATTTATAGCGAGCATCCCAATAATTGAATGGGTAAGTCTAGACTTAGAGAAAATGAATAACAAGTTCGTGATACAAAATGTTAATCGTGATAAGGTATCATCGTTTTTAAACGATAAAGAACTTTACACTGAGAATTCAGTTTATCTTTTCTTACAAGACGACCTACCACCATTTAGTACATTACCTTGGGTGAAGATGCCACTATCCAAGGTTATTGAAAATATTATTCATTTAGCAGCAGAAGATGCCTTTCAACAGTATGTATTTTGCCCATCACCTAAATTTGTAATTGAATTCGTTGAACATGACTTAATAACCATTGCTTGGTAACAGGGGATTCTTGATACATTTCACTAAAATTGAGCAGGTTAGTGTAATAATGATATTAATAAAAAAACATTAGAAAGAATGGAGTGAATGACGATAGATTTAGGTCAATATTTACATAATGCTTTCCCAGGACTTACTTTGGCACCTAGTCTTTATCATCAATGGGATATAGGTATTCACTTTGAATTAGGGACTGGGATTTATCAACTTAAAGATGATGGTAGTCTGAATCACGAAAGGTTTGACTGTGTGTACAGTCAAGCATTGTCTATTTTCAACGAACTTTTTTCTGATTTGGATGAAATTTTTCTAGTTACGAATGTTTATCAGCATTGGTCTGATGAAATTAAGAAAAATCGGATAAAGGTTTATGATCGCTATATAAAAAAAAAAGATTTAAAATTCCATTTAAGACAAGAAACTTTGCCGTATGTATTTGATGCTGAAGAAGCTGACGATTATTATACTTCTCGATTTTCCTTAAAGTGCCGGAAACAAGATTTTAAATACCCATTGCTTATTAAAGCAGTATGTAATGAGGATTTCCCCTTAAAACCTAGATTAGATAAAAAATGGGGATCAGGTTCAAACTATCCAGATGTGTTTTTTATAAATATGACTAAAAATGTAATCTTTTTTATTTATGATGATAGAGGATGCGAGGTCATTGCAACTAATAAAGAAACCATATATCCTTTATTTAAAAAATACGGCAATTGGATTGATGAATACTCACGAGTAGAAATTATTAAACGTTTTAAATAAGAGTGTCATTATTTAATTCTTACTTCTATAATCAATTTCCTAGGAAAAGTTGTACATACTTTTTGTTGCACTAACAGATGCATTAATTAACGATCATTGAGTTGCATATGCAGCTCTTTTTTTATTGAACAAACAAAGCAATTTAGTTCAATGAGGAAAAAATTACAGATATAAAATATAGCAATACATTGTTAAGATTTGATAGGTCAAGTATTCTATGGAAAGAAATTAGAACGGGAGCGTTTCTCCAACAAGGAGAGACTTTTATTACTAAATCAATTGAATTAAAATATAGCTTCTACAAGGGTTGAAGCGTTTGTGTTTTTGATGAAACTTCAATAGAAACTATTGTTGAACTAAAGGATGCAATAGTTAAACAAGGTGTTGCAGCGGCAACATCTTTTTTCTAGCTGTGCTAACGGTGGAGGATAGTTGAAGAAGGTATAATCAAGAATATGAGGAACACGAGGTGAAAAGTAATGTATCAATTCCAACACGAAAGACAAAGAAAAGAAAAAATATATAAGGTATATGTCATTTTATTTATTATATGTGTATTGATAAATGTAATTTCATTCTTTGTAGGAGGTAGTATTCTTCGAGGAATAATCTGTCTTTTATTTTTTTCTATTGTTCTTCACTATGGTTTACGAAAGAATGTTTGGGCGGGATTAATCGTAAAATGTATAGTGTGGATGAATCTGGTTTTATTGTTTATTATATTTCTCAATATGTTAATGTACTTTACTCAACTAGTTGAATAAGCGGTTGTTAACGTTATTTGAGTATAATAAGGGGTAGCGTCAGGAAAATGCGGATTTACAACGATAAGGAAATTCCAAATTTAAAAGCCCAACTTCTCCGCAAAACAAAATAGAGAAAGTGAGCTTTTCAGTTACTTCATTATTTTTATTTGAACTAATATAAAACTGCTAAGTTGATTTTTTAGTTCAGCTATTTATTGAATTCATTAACTGGAAGAAGTATTCAGGTTTATGAGTCTTATTTAGTTTATATTGATCTTCGCCACTTTTTGGTAAAGAATTTTTAAAGAGTATCCGTCAGCTACGGCCTGCTCCAACTCCTTCAAGAAAGGTTCCATAGAGAGGGAACTTAATCGACTTATTACTTCAAGACTGGTCAAATGTTGGTTTATCTTTGTTTCCTGCTCTTGATTTGAATATTTGCTTAGCTTTGAAATGGCCCTATTTAATCCCTTCACGCTGCCGCATACGGATAAGATCACGTTATAATTGGTTTACACCCGCCATAACCGTAATTAAGAATTGGCTGTAGGGATTATCTTCTGATAAATCTAGCCATGTTTCTTTTAAGGATTTTAAATTTGCCTTTTTACTCCGTATGTTATCGATTAATTCAAATAAATCTTGTGTACTACGAGTAATCCGTAACATAAATGATGTCACCTTTTTCTATATCCTCTAACATTTTTTGAAGTTGCTCACGATCTTTTGTTGCTCAGGAAACTTTTTCTTCAAAAATAATATCCATTCCGATTTCGTTCAGTTGCTGAAATTGCCTTGAAGGATTCTGGCTAGTTTGTTCAACAATTAAAAGGCATTGTAAGTGAGACAATGCTTCAAAAATCTGCAACTACTGACGAGCTTCCTAAAATTTACGCCGTTCAAAGTGCTATGATATCACTCTTATTCGGTATTTCATCATTAAGTTTCGGAGCAATTGCAGAGCTTTGGGATGTCAGGGTAACATTTATCCTTGCAGCAACTTTGTTAGGACTTGGCACTCTATTTGCATTAATTCACCGTCGCGATTTTATCGTTACAACTGAATAATATGCTAAAAAACGATTGGACACTTGCCCAATCGTTTTTTTTGATTCTTCTAGAAATGAGCTTAATACTTTAAATTAGTGAAATCATTCTACATTACTATTCATACTAATCGTTTTTATTTTACTGAGTTTCACACCAAGTTTTCGAAACTTAAGCAAATACAATGCCGGTATTGCTAGTACGAATACTCCAATTCCAAGTGCAATTCTTGATGATGAAAATTCTGGAATAGCACCAGCTAAAAACGTTCCCAACATTGTAGATAAACCACCTATAACATATGTAGCGCTTTTTACCCTCGCTAAATAGTTATTTGGTGTAATCCCTTGATGCACAGATATTTGGACCACAAATGCCATTGATAGTGCACCATCAAATATTATCATTCCTAAACACATTAATATAAAGTTTTCTGTTGAAAAAATAACAAAAACGCCAAAAGAAGTGATAATCAGTAATGAACAAAGTAGTAATAGCCAATTCCTATTTTTAAACCATTTCATTATTAAAACGCCTATAATATTTCCAATACCGGCACTTGATAATAAAATACCTATGAGTTCTTCAGAAAAATTTAAAGATATCCTTGCATGGAGTAGAATAGTTAGAACAATAAATACTGTAGAAAAGCCTAACGTACTTAAAACAATAGTATTAATTAATTGTTGCGTATTAACAATAAGGTATTTCAGTCCATCTACCGTTTGCCTGAAAAAGTTTGCTTTTTTCTCTTTAGTTGCCATTTCAATACTTTGTTGGGGTTGTATTTCTCTATTTCGAACTAACGAAATAAAGAGAGCTGATAATAAGGACAACGTAGCACAGATACTTAATGTTATGAATGATCCTGTTTTGGCTAATAAAAAACCACCAATTGCCGGTCCAATTAAAGTGACAATCGCATCGGCAGCTTCTAAACTCGTATGGGCTTCTAATAACTTTTTTCTTCCTGCAACACTAGGGATCATTGTCGAAAAAGCAGTACCACTAATTAAAGATACTATACCCATAAAGAATAAAACAAAGGTGATTACTGCAACGTTTAATTGTTCTAATGTTATCAAATAAGCAAGTGTGAAAATACCAATGCCATAGATAAGATGACAAATCCTAGCTACTCGGACTTTGTTTTTCTTCTCTACCCATGTGCCTATAGGAATCGCAAGTAATACTGTTCCAAGTTGTTGCGAAAGTGCAACCAGTCCTGTTACTAAAGGGGAATTAGTTAAACCCAACACAATTAATGGTATAACTAGTTCTCTGAATCTTCCATTCAAAATGGATAGTAAATTAGATAACCACATTGACGAGAAATCTTTATTAATAATATTTAACCTCATAATGATTTACTCCTATATATGCAAGCTATTCGATAAAATGGCCCGATTGACGAACATTTGTATACTCACCATTAAAGTCTGTACCCTACCGGGAAATACTTGAGGGGATAGGGAATTATGAACAAGGAAAAGAAAGAACCTTCTATTGGACAATTCGTGTATTATATTAGTACAGATAAGGACTTAATATTTCATTTGTATGATGATAGAGGTTGTTTAATACATTCTAAGGATGTTGAGAAATTGTTGCCTTTGTATCATACATATAATAATTGGCAAGTTGATTATTGGCGTGATTACTTTGATGACATTTTCAAGAAGGCATAATCTTTTTCATTTGACAAAGGGAGTGTGAGTGTTTGAACATTCGGTAAACTTATTATAGGGAAGCATCTTCGTTTGAAATAAAGTACCTCCAATTTTTGTGCTTCCCTATATTAGATAAATAAAGGGTTATGAATCCTACAAAATTTACGAAATGAAAAATCCTACTATATAATGACTAACAAAAATTGCAACATAAATTAAAGTAATATAAGGTTGATAATCAATATAAAATTCTTTATGTGTTAACCTAAATTTATGGGGAATTAAAACCCAACTAATATAGTCAATTATTATTGAAAGTGTTG
This sequence comes from Lysinibacillus sp. CTST325, assembly GCF_054665055.1. Classification (NCBI taxonomy): domain Bacteria; kingdom Bacillati; phylum Bacillota; class Bacilli; order Caryophanales; family Bacillaceae; genus Lysinibacillus; species Lysinibacillus sp. CTST325. The sequence continues at coordinate 135,728 of NZ_BAAFHO010000002.1, forward strand.
TCCATTGGGTAACGGTAATAAGCATAAATTCTTTTACATTATCCGTTTCAACCCCTTTACTATATAGCCATAGAAAAATTGGAAATATTATAACATTGTAAAGAACCTGGTAGGGTCTAGATTTAACATAAACAGGTGATTTCAAAAAAGCCGTTCCTGCCTGTTTCGCATTTTGAACACCAAAATATTTATTGGAGATTAACATATGTATAAAAACAACTAACGTTGCGACTGTATAAGCAAGTAACATCCATAAAAAAGACATACCTAAATTATTAAACAATTAACTTCACCTAACTTTCGTAATCTAACAAATTATACCAATACTGATTTAGTATATTATCCGATATAATCAAGTAATTGTAAATGAAATATTCCGAAAAATAGACAATGTTACTTGTGTTACTTCGATACCTTAACACTAAGTGGTGGAAACTTTTAAAACTGCTCTGCTCCGTTAGTTGAATAACGGATAGAAAAATTTACAGATACTATAAATATACTTATATATCTTTAAACATATATAAAAGCTGAACTACTATCGAAATTAGTTCAGCTTAAATTGCATATGTTGCACATTGTATTTAGGATTGGGAAATATAAGAGCCTTACTCAACTCTTGGCTTTTAATAAAAACCAGTATCCTGAGCGTTTTTTATGAAATAGATTACAATAAACCACTAACAAGGTAGAGAGCGGTTCCCCAAATAAAAATCGCTGAGCATTTATTAAATATATTCATAAGCTTCCCAGTGCTATCAAGTCTTTTCAAGGATGCTCCAGCAATGATAAGACCGAAAAACCATAACCAAGAAATCAAAACACATGCTGCAGTGAACAACATTTGCTCCGTCCCACTATATTTTAAAGCACTCGTCCCGATAACACCTATTGTATCTAAAATGGCGTGTGGATTTAAGAGAGAGACAGAAACCGCAAATAATATTTGTTTCTTTACAGGAAGTGCTTCGTTATTATCGGCAGATGCAGAATTTGAGCGCCAAATTGTATAGCCCATATAGAGTAAGAACAGTATCCCAACACTCATCAAGGTGATACGTAGCCACTCAAATTGCAACACAATTATAGATAAACCAAATACCGCAAGTAGTATCAGAAGCGTATCACAAATTGAGGCAGTGATGCTGGCGGGTAAGGCACGAACTAGATGGGGCTGTGTTGCACCTTGGGAAAAGACAAAGACATTTTGTACGCCAAGGGGCAAAATAAGTCCAAATGCTAAAATCATTCCATGTAGAAATGCTTCCAATGAAATACCTCCTTTCACTAAACATTCTAAATATGTTATAACTAAAAGAAAACGACCAATTGGATGGTTTTTTAGCCACCCAATTTCGAAAGTTTGAGGTGATACGAATGAGCTGGCAGCCAAGTAGACAGGGCGAAATGACATTACAGCAGCAAATTATTCAGTGGATTACTGAACATATAGAACGGGGAGATTGGGTGGCAGGAACAAAGCTACCGACACAAAGACAGCTAGCTATGCAGTTTGGGGTCAATCGTAGTACTGTTCAGCAGGCGTTAGAGGAGTTAAAAGCAGCAGGAATATTGGAATCGAAGGTAGGATCAGGTATTTATGTAGCACAAAATTCATGGGATTCATTAATTACACAAACACAACCAAATTGGCAAAAGTACATAGACACAAGTCTCCATAAGCCTAATTATCATACTATTCAATTAATCAATGAATACGAGCAGCGCGATGATGTCATTCGATTGGGAACTGGGGAGCTAGCACCAAGTTTATTACCGACCGTTGAAATTGAAAACTCATTGAAAGAGCTCTCTTTGCAGCCGAAAGCTTTAGGCTATTCATCACCACAAGGTAGCGATAAACTTCGAGAAGCGATTTGCGAATACGTGAAAAAAAGGGGGATCCATGTAAAGCCCCAAAATGTTTGTATCGTCTCAGGTGCACTACAGGCATTGCAGCTCATTGCTGTTGGACTGCTTGAGCAGGGTTCTATCGTATTCCAGGGACAGACTTCTTATTTAAATTCAGTCCATCCTTTCCAGTCTGTCGGTATGCAAATGATAGCTATCGATCGTGATGAACAGCTCGTACAAACCTTGGCCCAAAAGAAAAGAAAAAGGCAAGCTGTATTTTATGCTGTTCCCACTTTAAACAATCCGACTGGTGGGGTTTGGACGTCGTTTGAAAAAAGGCAACTATATCAAGCGTGTAAAGCGTCTCGCATTCCCATCATCGAGGATGACGTCTATCATGAATTGCTCTTTGAAGCGGCGACGGATCCAATTAAATCAATGGATGATAGCGGGCAAGTCCTTTATATTGGGAGTGTTTCGAAAACGCTAAGCCCCGGACTTCGTATTGGCTGGTTAATCGGTCCAACTACAGTGATTGAGCGATTAGCAGATATAAAAATGCAAACAGATTACGGATCAAGTGCCATCTCACAGGAAATTGTGCTGCATTGGTTGCAATCTGGGAAGTATGAAAATCATATTAAGAGTTTGCGGAAAGAATTATTACAGAGGGCCAATTTTATTGATGGTATATTGCAGGAGAATTTTACGGGAATTGCCAGTTGGGAAAAGTCGAAAGGTGGCTTTTATATTTGGCTAAAGTTTCATGAACCAATCGTCGATAAAGAGTTATTCACCAAGCTATTGCATCGACAAGTTCTCATTAATCCTGGCTATATTTACGATCCGCAAGATACGCAGCATATTCGATTATCATATGCTTATGCAACATATGAAGAGTTGGAAAAAGGATTAAATATCCTATTTGAAATTGCAGGAAAGAAAAAATGAAGGTTTTAGGTAGATTCCAAAAGAAATCCCCATTGTGTAATCATGATGGGGATTTTTCATTCTTAAAATAATAAGAAGAATACATAAATTATGACAGCACTAGTGAAAGTGGGAGATAAACTTTCGGAAGTGTAGCCTGAACCCTAATAAAAAAACTGACAACATCAGTTGTCAGTAAAAAGAATGATATTACCTACCTTTATGTTTATTTTTAGACTTTTGAACTTTGATATTCCGAATATATTCTTTGCGTTCTTCTTTAAGTCGTTTACAGGTAACAGATTTTTCTTTTTTTCTAAGTGCCAATTCTGCTTTTATAGCTTCTTCGGCCTTAGAGGTGATACTTGGATTTCTTAATTCTTTTGCAACTTTTCTTTGAAGCCTTTTAGGGTTGATTTTCTTCATTTCAACTTGTTGGATAGGTATTCCATCATGTTTATCATTATTTTTGATAAAATCCAACAAATTCGTATTTACAAAATCATAGACTTCTTGATCTTTAGGTTCTTTTCCAAAAATAAACCGGTATGCTTTGTATTTGTTTTCGGAAATGTTTTCAATAAGCCCTATATAAAATTGGCCATCATAAAAAATGGTTAGTTTCATAGTAGGTCCCTCCTCATATTAAAATCGAATGATGGACATCCCGAGGAGGGGAAGGTTACTGACATCATATTTTTGATGCATCCGGACTACCAACCGAATCGTGTTTTTTCATTCAAATAGTATTATAAACGATTTGTTATTATTTGTAATGGAAAATTTATGATTCCGCTATAAATAGTAACAAGGAATATAAATGATTTATGATTGAATGCTTCGGGCGTAACCTTTTGAGTCAAGAATAATTCAAGTGAAAAATCTTGCATGAACCAATTGTTGATAAGAATTAATTTATCAAACTATTGCGTCGACAAGTCTCATTAGTCTTGTGTATATCTACGACCGTTTTAATGTTTAACTCTTATTAAATTGTATTTGAATAATAGTGTCATTCCGATATTCATCAAAAAATGCACAAGAAAAGGTACTAAAATATTGTTTGTTTCAAAATAGATCCATCCAAAAATTAAACTTGGAATGGTTATATTTATTAACATGATAGGTTTTTTGAAGTATTGAATATGCATCCCTATGAACAATAAAGTTGTTATTATTATTGCAGTCCACGGTTGTTCTAGAAATACAAGAAGTAAATTTTGAATAATTCCCCTAAACAAAACTTCTTCAAATAACGCCCCTATAAACATAAAGGCAACAATACTTAGCAACGAATAGTCTTGATAGCTTTGGTTAGTTTCATCCATGTATTTCGAGGGAATAAACAATGTTAAAATTACCCCAAACAAAAGTAGACCAAATGAAGTGAGAACTACGCTCATTACCATTGTGAATGGCTGATTGAATGATAGGAAATCTTGTATTGTGAATACATTATAAACAATTAAAGCGAAAATGATAGCTACACAAACGAATGTAAAAGAAGAGAATACAAAAATAGCGTCTTTCGGGCTAAAATCCTTCTTTATCTTTTTTGATTTGTCTTTCTCCATATCTTTCCTTCTTTCCTGATGCATAAAGAATAAAGAGATATTTTACCATAATATTTTTGCGAAAAATGCGATTGCTACTACTTTTCCGATAAATCGTCTTTTTTGAGAAAAAATCAGGTTAGTAAAGGAAACCATGGTATCATTCAAATTCATATTTTCTAGAATTAGTTAAGTGAGCGAAATGTTATGACAGGTGTTTTAAGTAATCCTAGGAAAGGTTGTTATCTGTGCTAGTGGGGTAAATTACACAAGGGGAGATATTCGGGAAATATAATATTAAAAGTGCCTAAACCCTAATTAGGGAAGTTCTCTTTTCTAGGATTGGTTTTGCTGACTTAATTCTACCAAGAAAAGGTCTTTCTTTTTATCGTTTTATCTATTTACACAAAATATTTTATACTCTCTTTTTTAATTGTCTATTAATGCTCACTAATAAGCTAATAATAATAGAAAGTAAAGTAACTATTATTAGCCCAATAGACATTATTAGACCATCTATATAATTAAGGAATCCTGCTGCGGCTAAAGCCAAAAAGCTGATGACGCTTAAAAATAAAGTAAGGGAAAAAATTTGGAAATAATGCATGTTATCCACCTCCTATTTTTTAGATATAGACCGGATTTTATTTAACTTCTTTCAGCAATTATTTTCTGTAGCGTCAGTTACAAATGTTTTATGTAACGTAAATAATTAATTTTTAATCCAAGTAAGTAATCTTACAATTTGAAATGGTTCATACCAAGTAATGATGAAACTACAAAAGAAAAATGTTAGTACAGGAAAAAACTTGTATTTCCTCTGTTCTCTTTTAAATATAGCACCAAGACTTAACAAAAAACTTATAAATAATAAACCGAATCCAGATATCATAAGAATCACAAAGTTGGTTGAATAAATGTAAGAGAAACTTAATAGAACAGCACCAATTACAGCGAAAATAATGGATAGTTTGCTAAACATTTAAAAGCTCCCTTCAGATAAAAAACTCGATTTCCAATTTATTGTAACAAAATTAAATTAATCAAGGTTAGCAATTTCACATTTGAAGAGTTTTAAAAAATCATCTAAGTTAATAAGTTCCCAATGAATAGTATGTAACCAATTATTCCAGAGAGTATTAATGTTAGAACCATCGAAACAATGCCCCTAGTAAGGGTAAACATATTTTTTACATCCTTCATTCCTATAAGGGCTAAGAAAAAAGAAAGTATTGTTAATAGTAATACAACACTCAATGGATGGAAATGAAAGTGTGAGACAAAGAAACTTTTTAAATTTGCTGAGCTAGTACTTACTATGAAGAAAAAAATTATACAACATAAAGACATTAAGAATGACAACAAATTTATATTCATTACCATACACTACCTCTTTTTTACATAACTTAAACGAAATTTATATAAATTATGTTTCACACTCTGGGATTTATAAATCTAAATAGAGCCGCGAGTCCACTAATAGGGAAGACATTCTAATGAACATTTTGAGGAAAGAAACGAATAAAAAGGTCATTCGGCTGGAAGTGACCCAAAGTTTAACTATAAGAGACTATTTAAACTTATCAACTTTCTTAACTTTCATTGAAGCTACTTCTCCGCAATTCGTACAAATAGTCAAAATTAGTGGAGAACTCGAAAAATGGAGCATATCGAGCTTAATGGGTTTTACTTTTGCCATAGATCCGCCTAATTCACCTTGTGCGAAGGAATCACTACCACAAGCCTTACAAACTAATTTATTATTTTCCATGTTACCACCTCGTTATGAAATATATGTAAATTTTAACATAGAAATAGCCGCAGTGTCATCATAAGCTACAGTAACCAAATGAACAATATGAGTTTTAAATGAAAAAAAAGAACGATTAAAACTTCGCTCAAAAAAATAATTTATTTATTATTTAGGTCTAGTTACTTTTTTAAAATTTAAATTTGTTGAATATGCCACTGAGGAAAATGAAGACAGCCTTTAGTAAAGCAGGAATAGATACTCCGTTTATCGGTACAACTCCTTATTTTTATCTTTATTATAATATGAAATGCCGCGGCCTTTGCACATACTACAGCTCAGATTTGAAAGAGAATAAACTTACATTTGATGATTCATAAGCGAAGGGTTTTGCGGACCTCAGATACTACTGGATATATCTAGAAAATTAAAATAAAGGTGGGATAGCAAACTGCAATGACGTTTGGGGCGATGCATAAGGTAAGCTATCCCGAAGTAAATATATGTAAAAGCAATTGATAACATTCCAACTGTAAATATGATTAAAAAGGGAATATAAAATGAGATGGGCTATTACTAAACAAGCATTTTAGGGAGGCGTCAGGTTAAAACCGTTTACATAAGTAGCGATTACTTTGAATATAAAAACGTACCTCTATTTAGGGATGTGATGTTTAACAAAGGAATTTTAAGAAAAAAGCGAATATGATTAAGAATTAAAAATCTAAAGGGTGGTTTGTAATTATGTTAACGAAATATCGCTCCAATACATATATTCCGGAAATGGTGAAGGCAAGTAAAATGTTAGCCCATAGACATGATTTCGAGTATTCTTGCTCAGATGAGGCAGGAAGATTGTTGTCAGTGTTTGTTGGTCAAATCACACATGGGACAATTCTTGAAGTCGGGACTGGCTACGGCGTAAGTAGTGCTTGGATTCTTTCTACCATTGCACCAAACGTACAGTTTGTCTCAGTGGATCGTGCAAAGGAAAAATCGATGCTACTACTCAAACAATTCGTCATCAGCAGGCAGAATTTTTAGTAGGTGACTGGAAAGAAGTGATAGCAAAAGGTCCTTTCCAGTTTATTTTTGCTGATGCAGCTGCTGCTAAAACAATTGAAGGCGAACAACTATTGGACGCATTAGCTGTTGGAGGTATGTTAGTAATGGACGATTTTACGCCAGAACAACATTTTCCAGAGGAATGGAAAGGGAAACCAGATAAGGTCAGGAACTTTTGGTTAAATCATCAGGAATTAAGAGCTACAGAAATTTATTTAACAGCAACATCCTCTGCTATCCTAGCAACTAAGCTGAAAGGAAAAGAATAATCCAAGTAAAGAATCCATACATATTTAAATAACGATTTCTTTATGAAGAGGTGAATCATTGGAGAACATGCCAGATGGCTATTCTTATGTTCCGCAGCCTATTCGGAAAGATGGTGCAGGGTGGGTGGATAAAGGGCCGAGAGATATTATGAGGGATCTGGAAAATCCTGATATGCTTGTCCCTCCAAAAACAGATGCTGGACTTGTACCGAATTTGAAATTCTCTTTTTCTGATACGCATATGGTTTTAAAAAATGGCGGTTGGTCTCGAGAAATTACTGTTCGTGATTTGCCAATTGCCACTACATTGGCAGGTGTCAATATGAGTTTGACACCAGGAGGAGTACGTGAGCTGCATTGGCATCAACAAGCTGAATGGTCGTATATGCTTCTTGGTCATGCACGTATTACAGCGGTCGATCAAAATGGGCGTAATTTTATTGCCGATGTAGGACCGGGGGATTTATGGTATTTCCCGCCAGGAATTCCGCATTCCATACAAGGTCTTGAAGATGGCTGTGAATTTTTGCTGGTGTTTGATGATGGGCATTTCTCAGATCTTAGTACATTCTCAATATCTGATTGGTTTGCTCATACTCCTAAAGATGTGCTGTCCTCTAACTTTGGTGTTCCTATGAGCGCTTTTAAACATATCCCGAAAGAACAGGTCTATATTTATCAAGATAAGGTTCCAGGACCTCTAGACACACAAAAAGTACAATCCCCATACGGTACAGTCCCTCAAACCTTCAAACATCGCCTGCTTGCCCAAACTCCTATTAAAACTCCTGGTGGAAGTGTTAGAATTGTGGATTCGACAAACTTTCCTATTTCTAAAAATATCGCCGCAGCGCTTGTTGAGATTAAGCCTGGTGCAATGAGAGAGCTGCATTGGCACCCAAATAATGACGAATGGCAATATTACCTTCAAGGGCAGGGGCGTATGACGGTGTTTGCAGCAAATGGTGTGGCTCGAACATTCGATTATCGTGCAGGAGATGTTGGATACGTGCCGTTTGCAAATGGTCACTACATTGAGAATACCGGTACGGAGACATTATGGTTCCTTGAAATGTTTAAAAGTGATAGATTTCAGGATGTTTCGTTAAATCAATGGATGGCCCTTACGCCATCTGAGTTAATTCAAAGCAATTTAAATGTTGGTCCTGAACTTCTTAATGTGTTAAGAAAGGAAAAGTGGCCGGTTGTAAAGTATCCTGGATTTTCTTATTATCCAAGATGAGCGTATAGATAAGCAGGTAGGAAAGAGATTCTTTCCCACCTGCTTATTTTAATATTGATATTTATTTCTAGTAGCAAGCAAAATACCGATTGCTGGAACAGTACAAATAAGCATTGCTGCAAATGATAGTCCAGGCGAAATCTCGTATAAATAGCCGCCTAAAAATGTAAGGATCGCTGTACTTAATCCCATTGCTAATGCAGAATAAATACCTTGTGCATTTGGAATTTGCTCCTTCGGCAATGTTTTTGTTAAATAGCTGATAAAAGCGTAATGCGCGAGCGCAAAAGATAGTGCATGTAATGTTTGAGAAGCGATAAATACCCAGACATTCGGGAAGAGGTAAATGAGTAGCCAACGTAATGATGAGCCACTTGCTGCTAAAAGTAATAAAGAAGATGAGCGCCATTTTTTAAATAGTGTATCAGCCTTCATAAAGTATAAGATTTCACAAATAACGGCGATGTTAATAATCATCCCCATGTAGAATGGGTCAACATGTAAATCACCTAAATAAATATAGCCGTAGCTGTAATAAGAAGCGTGTGCGCCTTGTAATAGGATTACGATTAATAAAACAATTGGGAAACCTTTCATAGTCCATAATGTTTTCATCGACAATGAATTTGCACGTTGTTCTTTTGTTGGTATAACGAGTAACTCTTTCGGTGTAGCCATTTGCTGCATCAACAGCATACCGATCAGGCCGACCACCATACTCCAAAAGATAATGTTATTGCCAAATGCACCTGTCAGCATACTAATGATTAATACTGCAATGACAAAGCCAAGGGAACCATAGGAGCGGCTTTTACCATAGTGTACATTTCCATGCTGGACGAGCGTTGCCGCACTACTTTCAACGGCAGGTAGCAGTGCTGGATAGAAAACGCTAAATAAAAGGGTCACAATAAGAAGCGAGATAAAGCTCGTGCTTAGTAAGTAAAATAAAGTTGTGATTAGGGCACCTATTGCTAAAATACTAACGAGTCGTTTATTATTCACATATTTTGCAAGAGTCGGGAAGAAAAAAAGATTTGAAGTTGCACGTGCTAAAAGACCACAGCCCATTACGATGCTAGCCTGTGAAACTGTAAGATGTTTGGCATCTACAAGCCAACCAGTCCAGTAAGGTAAGAAAATACCCCATGTAAAGAAAAATGCAAAGAAATTTTGAGAAAGCCATCGTTGATTGTTCATAAATTTTCCGTACCTCCAATTTAACTAAGTTGAATAATAGCACGTTCATCGGTACAATAATGTGAGATATCTCACATTATTTCGGAGGAGAGAGTAAAATAATGCATATACTGACAGCTGAGGAACGTTCATACTATCTTGATAAATATCCAATAGATGATTTTTTTTCTTTTGAAATTGATCCATTTTTAGAAATATGTAAGTTTGACAAAGGTGAATGGATTTTTCAAGAAGGGTCATTTCCAGATACGTTATATTACATGATCGAAGGAAAGGCGAAGCTATACATGACACATAAAAATGGTAAGGTCTCGCTTATCGATTACTTGGAAGCACCACGTTTTATGGGGGAAATTGAGCTGCTTAATGAGGCAAGATATACGAAGGGGATTCAGACAGTAACCGAGACGATTTGTTTTTCGATTACACAGTCCTGCAAAGAAAAGTTACTCACGGATGTATTATTTTTACGTAAACTTTGTGTGTTTTTAGGGGAAAAGGCGTACAAAATGACGTCAAAATATACACAAAATCAAGCATTTCCGCTTGAAAATCGACTGGCTGCATTTATTCAATTTTCGTCAGATCAAGGAATCTATAAAGAAAAACATACGGAAATCTGTGAATATTTAGGGGTTTCCTATCGACATTTATTATATGTACTGGCACAATTTTGCGAAGAAAAAATCTTAGAGAAGAAAAAGAATGGCTATCACATTATGAATGAAAAGCGTCTTGCCAAATTGGCACAGGAAATACTGTGAGGAAAACTACAGCTTATTGTATTCACTTTTTTTAATCAACCAGCGGGCAATCTCCTTGCCGCTATGGTAGAAGTTAACCTCATCGACTCGTTGGTTTTGTACGGAGATATTTAGGGTTTCGTCTATAACGTCAAAAGGTATAACCCTTATATATTGGTGTTTGTTAGGTGAAAATCTTTTGTACTTTGCCTTAGCTTCCATGTGTGCTTTAGCAGATTTTTGTGCATTTTGGAATGGACAAGCAAGTAATTCTCCTTGTTCCAATGTTGTGCTAGGTGAATAGCAATTACTTTTCATTCAACATGCCCCCTTTGTCGTTAGTGTTATTGTACAAGACATGCGGTCGGAATAGTCTTCATTTACAAGTCTTTAACGAAAACTTAAAGGTTAGTCAATCAATTATGCCTTGGCATAATAGCGTCCGTAGGCTGTAACTTCTTTCAAAGGATGTTAGTACATCCTCTGAAAGAAGTTACATTAGTAAAATGTAACCGTATTCATGCCATTAACGAATAGAAATCATAGAAAATTTGTATAATTTCAAGAGAAAAACACGTACTCAAACTATTGTGAATTTTCCTAACAAAACGTATTATTGTAATTAGATTTAACGTGAAAGGTTTCACAGAGTCACGTAATCGCGAGGAGGAATTTTTAATGAGTGCAATTCGAGTAGGTATTGTAGGTTATGGAAATTTAGGACGCGGAGTAGAGTATGCTATCTCGCAAAATCCAGATATGGAATTAGTAGCGGTATTTACACGTCGCGATCCTTCAACTGTAAAAATTGCAAGTAATGCAAGTGTATATTTAGTAGATGATGCTGAAAAATTCCAAAATGACATTGATGTAATGATTTTATGTGGTGGCTCTGCTACAGATTTACCAGAGCAAGGACCACACTTTGCACAATGGTTTAATACAATTGATAGCTTTGATACACATGCGAAAATTCCTGAGTTTTTCGAAGCAGTCGATGCAGTAGCTCAAAAATCTGGAAAAGTATCAGTCATTTCAGTTGGCTGGGATCCGGGTTTGTTCTCATTAAATCGTATACTCGGGGAGACAGTTCTACCAGTAGGTACAACTTATACGTTCTGGGGAGACGGTTTAAGTCAAGGTCACTCAGATGCTATCCGTCGCATAGAAGGTGTTAAAAATGCAGTACAATACACATTACCAATTAAAGAGGCTGTAGACCGTGTTCGCAATGGTGAAAATCCTGAGCTGACAACGCGTCAAAAACATGCACGTGAATGCTGGGTTGTTCTTGAGGAAGGTACGGATGCTACAAAAGTTGAGCAAGAAATTGTGACGATGCCAAACTATTTTGACGAGTATGACACAACAGTAAACTTTATTTCTGAAGAGGAATTTAAAGCAAACCACACTGGCATGCCACACGGTGGATTCGTAATTCGTAGTGGTGAAAGCGGCGCTAACGAAAAACAAATTCTTGAATTCTCATTAAAGCTTGAGAGTAATCCAAATTTCACTTCTAGTGTTCTAGTAGCTTTTGCACGTGCAGCTTATCGCTTAAATAAAGTAGGAGACAAAGGTGCAAAAACAGTATTCGATATCCCATTCGGTCTGTTATCACCAAAATCAGCTGCTGAATTACGTAAAGAACTTTTATAATATACTATTCAAAATACCGATTATCATATTATTTGATAATCGGTATTTTTCATCTTTAGAGTCAATTTTGTCAATTAACATATAGCATAAGAAAAACTGTCCACAATTTAACTCATTATAAAAAACTAGGGATGACACAATTAACGACTGGCACAATCGCTAAAATTCACCCTGTTTCTGCGTTTAAGTCACGTAGCATAGTTGTGACTTTTGTAAGTGGACTCATCGCTACAAATATATAGGGCAGATTCTTACACTAACTATTCGGGTACATACGTATAAAACCATCGCCCAACGGTTGTATTAGGAAGAATATATTCACGTTTTGAAAGTGGAATCCTTGATTATCGTAAGCCAACGGTTCTCTTAGCTTACCGGAAATCGGTTTTTTCTTTAACTTTTTAATATTAGAAGAATGACTTTTTCTTCTTAAGAAAGTGTGTACCAGAAACAGCATCATTCTGTCTACTTAATAAGCTTACTTTGCGTTAATAAAGTAAACTAGATGATCAGTCCATTTGTCGTCCTCGTATATGAATCCTTTCCTGTGCATTCATAAACCATTCCAACACCTTCTGCTAACTTTATAGATGCTATATTATCAAGGTTTATATGAGCTTCTATTCGATGATAGTTTAATTTTTCAAACGCTAGAGCAATAGCTGCTTTTACAGCCTCTTTACCATAACCTTGTCTCCAAAAGTGGTTATGAATTGTATATCCGAACCTGGCCCATTGAAATTCTTCCCTCATAATTGTCGAAAAGTCTATAAAGCCAATATGAGTATTATCTACTTTTCTAAACACTCCAAATACATATACCTTGTCATCCTCAGCCATCTGATGATGTTTACTAACTAAATCACGAAACCATTCTTTCGTACAGATGATCATATCTAATTTACCTTCATCGTATTTATGTTGAGAAGGTAAACGATTTTCATATTCGGTAAGCCAAGAAGAATAATCTCCTTCTTCCATTAATCGAATAACTAATCTTTCTGTTTCAGTTCTTATCTTCTGCAATCGAACACCTCATCTATCCTATTCTTATATAGTTTATTCGATACAAGGAAATTATCTCCTTCTTAATCAATTATGGCTCGGTTTCATTGATTTTATGGATTATAACACGACACTTTCATGGCCGAAGTGCAGCTACCATAAAAATTATTGTAAATCTTGCGAAGTACCTAGAGGAAATATTTCATCTTGGCGATAAGGTAAAAGTGGGCTATGATGGTAAAATAAAGGATATAGCCAACTGAAATTGCTACACTTACTATAAAGTAATTTAGTAATATCTACTAAAGTAGTTATATAATGTAACGTTGCTGCTTTGTAAATTGGGGGAGTTATATATGGAAAAAGTAAATTTTTTTAATAGTGAACTATTTCATGAAAATGCTGAGAAAACTTTTTTGATACACAAAAATAAAATAACAGATTTAATACCGGAGGCTGATATCCAGCATGTTGGTAGTTCAGCAATTCCTAATAGCATTACGAAAGGTGATTTAGACATCCAAGTACGTGTTAGTGCTGAACAATTTTCGAAAGCAGTAGAACTTCTATCTAATTTATATGAAAGAAATGATGAAAGCATCAAAACAAATACTTTTAGGGCATTTAAAGATGATACAACTAATCCTCCTTTAGGAGTTCAATTAACTGTAATTGATTCTGAGTTTGATTTCTTTTGGAAATTTAGAGAAGTTTTATTGGCAAATAATAAATATCGAGATGCATATGATAAATTGAAGAAAGAATACGAAGCCAAATCAATGGATGCCTATAGGGAAGCCAAAGATGTCTTTTTCCAAAGACTAATGGAAACTCCTGAGTTTAAGAAATATGATAAGTAATTTTTGAGCTGATTTTTACCATTCGTCGGTGGTAAAGAAACTTGAAAAAAGATAGTAACGGTAACATCAATTTGATAAACTCGGAGTAAAAAGTGGTAACTCCTTTCGTGATTTATTTAAGTAATAATTACGATACGTGAGTTTGCATTCTTGAAATTATTGGATTTTAAAAAATCAACCCCATTTTATGATGATGAGTCCATATTTTAAAAGATTTTAAACTTTGAAGACTTGTAACCTTACATAACCAGTTGAATGGGGAGGTTATCACGAAATGACTACAGACATTATTATTCAATCAAAATGTATTCCACCAAGACCGTCCAACCATTGTATTAGTAGAGCTACATTAATGAGAACATTAAAAAAATCCCTAGAAAATTCTTGCACACTTATTCATAGTGGGGCAGGATATGGTAAAACAACAATCCTTACACAATTTCTACATGCCCAATCAAACAAATTTTCCTGGTACAGTGTGTCCGAGGAAGATGATAATATTTTGCCGTTTTTAAGGCATTTATTTTTTAGTATTACACGAATTGTTCCAAGCTTCGGTCAAGAATTTGATGCATGGAATCAATTATCTCGTTTTCCGAAAATAGAAGAACTTAATCGTTGGTTTAAGCTATTTGTTAATAGTTTATGTGAAATCAAAGGGCCGATTTTAATTGTCATTGACGACTACCATCTTGTTGATCATGAATTTCATATTAATTATGTGATGGAAAAAATAATTGAGTTTTCACCACCGAATGTTCATTTTATCGTCGCCTCTAGAACGTTGCCGAATTGGGATATTACGAGAAGATTAAAGCTACAAAAAAAATTACTCGTTATTTCTGAAGGTGAATTAGCGTTTTCTTCAGAGGAGATCGCTGTTTTTTTCGAGGATTATGTAGCAGTGCGTTTAACAGGACAAGAAATTTCTAAGGTTTTAGAAATTACAGAGGGCTGGGCAATTAGTATTTCTTTATTAGCTGAGCAATGGAACAATGAATCCTTAGAGCATTGGCTAAATATCTCTACTAATGATCTATTCACCTATTTATCGGAGGAAGTTTATTTTAAGATGTCAGCATTCGAGCAAGGGGCCTTACTAAAGTTGGCGATTTTCCCTACATTTTCTGAGGAGTTTATCACACAATTTTATGGTTCGGAAATAGCAGAGGCGTTAAAACGGTTTGTACAGCGACATTTATTTATTCAACCGATCACAACGGATGGTTTATATCGTTTTCATGCATTGTTCATTCGGTTTTTAGAGCTAAAATGGCGACAAAATGCTTCGCAATATATTGCATTGCATAAACAAGCAGCATTGTATTATGTAAAAGAGAACAATATACAAGCTGTTCTTCATCATGCATTTAAAACGAATGATCAGGATTTTTGTGGTGCGTTATTACAAAATCATGCCGAAAGTCTAGTCCGTGCAGGACAATTTGAGTGGCTATTAGAAAAAATAAATCGATTTACAGCTGATAAAAAATCGGAATATTACGAATTATATTACTTTGAAGGTGAGTGCCATCGCTATCGTGCTTATTATGAAAGAGCGAAGCAGTCCTATGAACATTGTGCAAACATCGCAAAAAGTAAGAATGATTATCTCTTTATGACGAAAGCGCAAGCAGGTTTAGCACATATTTATCTCGATACAATCCAGCCAGCATTGGCAGAGCCGCATTTAAAAAGAGCATTAGAGTTAGCAAAGCATACACCGTTAAACGAAGAGGAACTTCTCGAATTGCAACGTCAGTATGCAGAGAATTTGGTGAATTTAGGGAGAGCAAAAGGGGCACAAACTTTTACAAATGAGGTTGTTTTGACGGAGGAAGTGCTACAAAGAGCAAATGTTGATGTTCGCATATTGTTAAGAACAGGGCAGCTACTAGAGGCAAAGGAATTGCTGACGCAGCGGTTGGAATTACCGCCACAGCTTGTCGCGACACATAGAGAGAGTGAGCTGTTGGCATCATTTGTCTATGCGTTATTAGGGTTGGGCAAGGATGCTTGGTATGCCGCTCAGCATGGGATTCGTAGGGGATTACGTGAGAAATCTGTTTTTATTGAGGCTGTTGGCTATATTCGCAAAGCACATGCGTTACTATTAGTGGATTTTCCTGATTATCAAGGAGCCTGCAATGCTTATGAAAAAGCCCTTACATTGTTGAATACCATTAATATTTCTCGCGTAAAGGCCGAGCCGTATATGGGACTAGCAATTGTCAAACATGCACAAGGAGATATTATCTCTGCTAAAAAATATGTAGCACTTGGCTTACGGGAAACGGAGCAAGTTCAAGATGCATGGATGACCGCTCTTATATTAATCGCTGAGGTTAAAATTATTATTTCTCAACAGGAATTTGAACGAGCACGGCAATTATTAATAAAGGCACAGAGACTTTTCCATGACTGTGGCGATCAAAATGGGGAGATGCATGTATTATTCTTTCACTCTGTCATTGCCTTCAAAGAAAATAATCCTCAACCATTCAATCATTATTTTCAGCAGTTTGCACAGTTATGCATCAATAATGGCTATGACTACTTTTTACAGAGGAAAACTATTCTCGGTCCACCGAATCGAATGATTTTTTATGAGCTTTTACAATTTAGTAGGAAATGTGATGGAGAAAATGCCGCTATTTTAAAAATGCGTAATTATTTTCAAGTAGAGGACAATATCGTTTATCCGCATGACGAAGTACAGGTGAATTTATTAGGAAGTTTGGATTTAATAAGAAAGCATCGAAAGCTTGAAGATAAAGAATGGCAACGCGATAAATCGAAGGAGCTCTTCGTCTATTTATATTGTCATCGCAACCGTTTTACACCAAAGGAAGAGATGGCACAGGCATTATGGCCAGAGCGGAATGTTGATTCACTAGATCGAGATTTTAAAGTTGTATTGAATACGTTATTAAAAGTTCTTGAGCCAAATAGAAATGCGCGTCAGGACAGCTTTTTCATTCAGCGTAAAAATAATATGTACCAATTGCAGCAAATTCAATTTCTGCAAATTGATGTTCAACGCTTTCTCTACTTTTATGAATTAGGGATGGGGGAGTTCGATCCACAATTGTCAAACGAATGGCTGCATCTTGCTGAAACAAGCTACACGGATGCACTTTACGCTGAAAAAAAACAATTAGATTGGCTTCTACAGGATCGTGAAAAGTTACAGTCATTATATATTGAAGTACTGGAAAGATTAGCACAAAATGCAACGCGGCAACAAAATTATAAGCAAGCTATTTTTTATGCAGAAAGAATGATTCGTGAGGATGCATTATGGGAAGAAGGCTATCGATTGTTGATGTATAGTTACTTTCAATTACAAAACCGTTCCCTAGCGTTAAAATGGTATGAAAAATGTGTGCAGCAATTAAAAAATGAACTAAATACAACACCGATGGAATCGACGATGGTTGTTTATGATTTAATAATCGGATAGGGTATATTACGCGATTGGTTATTTTGGGGGCATAACCATGACGTGGGTTGATTTCCGTTCCGACAAGGCGCTTTCCTGGGGACGTCCGTTGAGCCGTTTTGTTGTCGCTTCACTTTCGCACAGAAATGCAGCAGAATCTCATCTTTGACGCTGTCATCTGACCCTAAGGAGTCGCACAGTCTCCACGCCAATCGACCGACTCCTGTAAGAATAAACATAACATTTATATAATCAATAATTTTTATAAAAATATTGGAGGAACTACAATGTCATTTTGTAAGGTAAGTAAGGCGAATATTTACTATGAAATAATTGGGACTGGAACACCAATCGTTATGCTCCATGGATATTCGCCAGACCATAGACTAATGAAGGGATGTATGGAGCCTGTTTTTGCAGAAAGGGAAGGCTGGAAACGAATCTATATTGACCTTCCAGGAATGGGAAAAACGACAGACTACGAAAAGATCAATAATTCAGATGAAATGCTAGAGGCAGTAGTAGAACTAATTCACTCATTAATACCAAATGAACGTTATTTATTGGTAGGAGAATCTTATGGTGGATATTTAGTGCGTGGAATCATGAGAGAGTATCATGAACAAATTTTAGGGGCTGGGTTTATTTGTCCGTTGATTATTCCTGATAAACAACTTCGAACAGTACCAGACCAAAGTGTTGTCTTGGCGGATAAAGAATTTTTATCGACATTAACGAAAGAGGAGCTAGAGGATTTTAGCTCACATCTTGTTGTTTTAGATGAATATAATTGTCATCGTTATAGAAATGAAGTGTTAGCAGGTCAAAGAAACGCAGATGTAGAATTTTTAGAAAAAATCCAAAAAAGCTATAGTTTTACTTTTCCTGTAGATGAAATTTCATTTGATAAACCTTGTTTATTTTTGTTAGGCAAACAAGATTCCATGGTTGGCTATAAGGACGCTTTCGCCATTTTAGATAAATTCCCAAGAGCAGCCTTCACAATTTTAGATAAGGCTGGGCATAACTTGCAAATTGAACAAGCGAATTTGTTTAATAGCCTTATGCATGAATGGTTGAAGCGGGTAGTGGAATATATTGATTGAAATACATTTTAAGTAAAAGACAGAATGGAATCTTTTGAATAACTCACTTATTCAATAATTTCAAAGGATTCTTATTGTCTAATTTTTATCACTTATTTTCCTTAATGAACATTGATGAAGCATTAGCTTAAGAAAATAAGAAATACAGGCGAATTTAAATCTTCATCTCCCTAACCAAAGAGCTGTATACCATAAAAAGCATGGCTACGAAAATACTATGCACCAAAATGAGTTTGATATTAAAAAAAGTCCTTAATCGATTTTAGTAGAAGGGATAGTTGCAAATGGATATTAGGAAAATGCGATATTTCATAATGGTGGCAGAAGAATTGAATTTTAGTCGTGCGGCAGAACGCCTTAGGATGGCGCAACCTCCTTTAAGCCAAGAAATTCGTAAATTAGAAGAAGAATTGGGAGTTCAACTTTTTCATCGAACGAAAAGAATGGTTGAACTTACGGATGCTGGGAGGATATTTTTAGAAGGATCTCAACAAACACTGCTTCAGTTAGAAAGAACCATAAAAGAAACACAACTTGCTGCTGAAGGGAAAATAGGGAGCTTAATTATTGGTTTTGTCGATTCCGCAGAAATTGTTATAGAAGTTCTTAATGAATTTCGAGAACGCTTTCCTAAAATCCATCTTATATTACGTGAAATGACAACGGAGCAGCAATTAAAAGCACTTTATGAGAAACAAATTCATATTGGATTTATTCGTTCTAAACAGAACAACGGGATACTAACTTCTGAAGTTTGTTCGGAAGAATCTTTAAGATTGGTTTTACATCAAGATCATCCTTTCGCCTCATTGCCCGAAATACCACTTCGATTGTTAATTGATGAACCATTTATTTTGTTTCCGCGTCATATGGGTCCAAATTTTTATGATTTAATTATTAGCTACTTTTGGGAGCATGGTGTAAGTTTAAATGTTGTTCAAGAAGCTATTCAAATGCAAACAATTGTAAATCTAGTGGCAACCGGGATGGGAGTTTCTGTCGTTCCATCTTCGGTGGAGAGTTATAAACATCCTGGGGTTATCTATAAAAAAATCCAAGAGACTACACCAAAGGTAAATTTATATGTTGGCTGGAGAGAAGATGAAAAATCTGTAGTAGTAAATCATTTCTTAACAGTTGTTAGAGAGATGTATTCGATCTTGCAATTTGATCACCAAAGATAAAAGCCCATCCTAAGGGGGATGGGTAACACAATAGTATTAACCTGTTTTACTTGGATCGTACTCAACGAAACCTTCTAATACTTTGTCAATCTGATTCATAATTTCAATGTCTAGTTTGACACCAGAAGCGAGCGTATTCTCTCTTACCTGTTCTGGGCTCGAGGCACCGATAATTGCTGAGGAAACATTCTGGTTTTGTAGTACCCAAGCTACTGCGAGTTGAGCGAGGGTAAGATCAATTTCTTGCGCGATGGGTTTAAGCTTCTGAATAGCAGTGAGTACATTGTCGTTCATCCAACGTTGAGCAAGTTTATTAAAAAATGGTTTGCCAGCCGGAGAATTAGCACGCGATTGGGCTGGTACTGGTTTTTGAGGTAGATATTTTCCAGTGAGAACACCTTGTGCTAAAGGCGACCATACTACTTGCCCAAGTCCTTCACGTTGACAGGTTGGTATAACATCGCTTTCGATAACTCTCCACAACATTGAATACTGGGGTTGGCTTGCGATGAAAGGAATGTTCAATTCCCGTGAAAGTGCTGCACCACGGGTAATTTGTTCTGCTGTCCACTCACTTACACCGATATAAAGCACTTTACCTTGTCTTACAAGATCTGCGAAAGCTAACATCGTTTCTTCAAGAGGAGTAGTTGGGTCAAATCTGTGTGCATAATAGACGTCTATATAGTCTGTTTGTAACCGACGCAAAGATGCATGACAATTTTCTAGAATATGTTTTCTTGATAAACCTTTATCGTTTTGCCCATTCCCAGTCGGATGGCACACCTTTGTACATAGTTCAATGCTCTCCCGTCGTATACCTTGTAAAGACCTGCCGAGTACTTCTTCAGCTCTAGTTTCTGAATAAACATCAGCAGTATCGAATGTAGTTATACCGACATCTAGTGCTGCTTTAACACACTCTTTTGCAGTATCCTCATCTACTTTACCCCCATGATTTATCCAATTTCCGTATGCAATCTTGCTTATTGTTAATCCGCTATTGCCAAGTTTACTAAACTCCATTCTAGTCCCTCCTTTTAAAAGTGCTATCTTCATTATAAAAACCAGATTTCAATATGGATAATATATTATTACTAATGAATTAATATGAAATTTATATAAAACTGCTGAAGAGGTTCGTTGCTGTCGTTGCAGAAAAAATAGCTCCCACAAAGTATGCTACTGCGCTGTATATTCACAAATGTTCCGATAAATCGATGAAACATTCCGATAAAATCTGAAATTGTTCCGATAAACCTTTCATCCCCGGAATTGATGATAAAAGGACAGCTACTGAAAAAGCGAAAAGTAAATGACTTTAGAATTATCCCTTTGATCAAGTGAAGCGACATAAAGCATCAGTGCGGTCAGATAGCGTGCATGAAGGTGGTAGATATCGATATTTTTCGAAAGTTGGTAGATAAATTAATAAAGTTGGTTGATAAACAATCAAAAGTTCTCGATAAATCTCAAAACTGTTTCGATAAAACCCTCATACACGGAAAACCACACTTCCGTCGCGCTTCGTTCCACTCCACTTTCGCTGCAGAGTTGTTAGGCTCATAAACTGACCCAACTATCTTGTAACTAATTTGTAACTACAGTTTTATATAGTGGATATAACAACGAAAGCGCTTTCTTTTTTAGTTTATTATGAAAGGGGTTATGGGATGAAGAAGCATTGGTTATTTATGCTTTTATTGATGCTAACGATGTTGATGGTGGCTTGTAATTCGGATGAGACGAAGGATAGTTCAACTGGTGGTAAGGCCTCGGAGGATGATACAAAGGGGGCTACTACTGAAGAAGGCCGCACTATTAAAATCGGTGTGCTTGCGTCATTGACGGGTGCTCTGGAGTCGTATGGGAAACAAACAAAGAATGGCTTTGAATTAGGGATTGATTATGCTACAGGCGGTACGATGGAGGTTAACGGTAAGAAAATAGAAATTGTTTATGAAGATACTGAAACAAAGCCTGAGGTTGCGGTACAAAAAGCAACGAAACTATTAGAAGATGACAAGGTTGATTTCTTAGTAGGTTCCTCTAGCTCAGGTGATACGCTCGCTGTACTACCACTTGCGGAAGAATATCAAAAGATTATGGTGGTGGAGCCTGCGGTAGCGGATAGTATTACGGGCTCAGAATTTAATAAATATATTTTCCGTACAGGTCGAAATTCTTCACAGGATGCTTATGCAGCAGCGGCAGCGATCGCAGGAAAAGGTGTTAAGATTGCAACGTTTGCGCCAGATTATTCTTTTGGCTGGGATGGGGTGAAGGCATTTAAGACAGCTGCAGAAAAGCTTGGCGCAGATATTGTTTTAGAGGAATATGCAGATCCAGCAGCAACTGATTTTACATCCAATTTGCAAAAAGTAATTGATAAAAAACCAGATTATTTATTTGTTGTATGGGCTGGTGCGAACTCACCGTGGAATCAAATTGCAGATTTAAAAATTCAAGAAAAGGGCATAAAAATTTCAACAGGTGCACCAGATATTATTGCATTGAAATTTATGGATCCATTAATCGGTATGGAAGGGTTCTCTGTTTATTATCATACGTTACCACAAAATGATGTAAATAAATGGTTAGTTGAGGAACATAAAAAACGCTTCAATGAAGTTCCGGATTTATTTACGCCAGGAGGCATGTCTGCAGCCATCTCAATTGTAGATGCGCTGAAAAAATCAGACGGCGATACAGATGCAGAAAAACTTATCGGCATTATGGAAGGGATGTCATTTGAAACGCCAAAAGGAAAAATGACTTTCCGAAAAGAAGACCATCAAGCATTACAGTCGATGTATTCTATCCGTCTGGAAAAACAAGATGGTGTAGATTATCCGGTACCAGTGCTAATTCGTGAGCTAAGTCCTGAAGAAACGGCACCTCCGATCCTGAATAAGTGAAAATACGAGACAGATATTTTTCTGTCTCTCTTCACCCACTTTCAGATGAGAATGGGTGAAGAGAGATAGAAGTACTTGAAAGGAGAATACGATGGAACCTATTTTACGAACAGAAAACTTAACCATTCGTTTTGGCGGACACACAGCTGTCGACCAGGTAAATTTTAATATGCCGGAAAAGCATTTGAAATCCATTATTGGACCAAATGGAGCTGGAAAAACAACCTTTTTTAATTTGCTTAGTGGAGAGTTAAAGCCGACTGCTGGTGATGTCTATTTTAAGGGACAATCACTTGCACAAAAATCAGCAATTGAAAGAACACGAATGGGTCTCGGCCGCTCTTTTCAAATTACGAATGTTTTTCCGAACTTGACCGTTTTAGAAAATGTCCGTTTAGCTGTGCAATCCAAGGAGAAAGTTCGTTATCAATTATTTCGCCATTATAAAAGCTATAGGGCGATTACAGAAAAAGCAGAGGAACTATTATCACTTGTTTTGCTTGACAATAAAAGAGATGCCCTAACGA
Organism: Lysinibacillus sp. CTST325; assembly: GCF_054665055.1. Taxonomy (NCBI): domain Bacteria; kingdom Bacillati; phylum Bacillota; class Bacilli; order Caryophanales; family Bacillaceae; genus Lysinibacillus; species Lysinibacillus sp. CTST325. The sequence goes on from NZ_BAAFHO010000002.1 coordinate 159,036, forward strand.
CAATGCTGTCCCATGGGGAAAAGAGAAAGCTTGAGATTGCTATGCTGTTAGCACTTGATACAGAAATTCTTTTACTTGATGAACCAACGGCAGGCATGTCCTTAGAGGAGGTGCCAACGATTTTAGAGGTGATTCGCACGATTAAAAATCAAGGCGATAAAACCATTCTCCTCATTGAGCACAAGATGGATATGATTCTAGATTTATCGGACTCGATTATGGTGCTATTTAATGGCCAGCTTCTTGCGGATGGAACACCAGGGGACATCATGAAAAATGAAACCGTACAAAATGCATATTTAGGAGGTCTGTACGATGAACACCTTACTGAAATTAAATGATGTCCACACATATATCGGCCAATACCATATTTTGCAGGGGGTCAATTTTGAGGCAATGGAGGGGCAGGTAAGTGTACTGCTCGGCAGAAATGGGGCTGGCAAAACGACCACTTTAAAAACGATTATGGGGTTAACGCCTGCTTCAAAGGGTGAGGTAGAATTTCGCTCGCATTCTATTAAAAAAAGCCCGACCTATAAAGTTGCAAAATTAGGAATAGGCTATGTACCTGAAAACCAAGGTATTTTTGCAGATTTAACCGTAGAGGAAAATATGAAAGTGGCTATGCGCAAAGAAGATACAGCTACTTTAGAGCGACAAAATTATGTGCTAGAGCTGTTTCCTGATTTAAAGAAATTTTGGAAAAAGGCTGGTGGACATCTTTCAGGTGGTCAAAAACAAATGCTGTCCATGGCACGGGCATTTATCAATGATAGTAAGTTAATGTTGATTGATGAGCCTTCTAAAGGACTAGCGCCAATAGTGGTAGAGAAAGTGATGGAGGCCATCGTTGAAATGAAGAAGCAAACGTCCATCATTCTTGTGGAGCAAAACTTTATGATGGCGAGTCGAATTGGTGATACGTATACGTTGATTGATGATGGCAGAACCGTTCATTCGGGCAACATGCAGGATCTTATCCATCATGAAGAACTAAAAAGAAAATATCTTGGAATCGGATAAAGGTGGTGTATTTGATTGGAGCTATTCGTCAATTTAGTCATTAATGGCCTGGCAACTGGCATGTTAATTTTTTTACTGGCAGCGGGTCTGACGCTAATTTTTGGATTAATGGATGTTTTGAACTTTGCTCACGGTGGTTTATTTGTTTGGGGGGCTTATGCTGGGATCTTTACGTACATGTATACAGAGAGCTTTCTCATTGGCGTTGTAGGTGCTGTCATAACAGGAGCTTTATTGGGACTTATTACAGAAAAATTAATTATCACACCTGTGTACGGCAATCATATTCAGCAAATTTTAATTACTTTAGGACTGATGCTTGTTCTACAGGAGTTGATTAAAGTTGTTTTTGGTCCAAATGGTGTAGCAGTGAAAACGCCGAGCTACTTAACAGGCAGCTGGGAAATTGGAGACGTTATTATCATTAAATATCGATTATTTATTATTGTTGTAGGGTTTATCATTTTCGGTATTTTCCAATACATGTTAAAGAAAACGAAAATTGGGCTAATCGTTCGGGCGGGTGTTCAGGATAAAGAAATGGCACAAGCACTTGGCATTCATATAAAGCGGGTATTTTTATATGTCTTTATGGTTGGTGCGGCACTAGCAGCACTTAGCGGCATGTTAATGGCACCATATTCAGGTGTCATCTATGCGGAAATGGGCATGGAGTATGCGATTTTAGGCTTTATCGTTGTCGTAATCGGAGGAATGGGCAGTTTTTCAGGCTCGCTACTGGCAGCTATATTAGTCGGCTTAGCAGGTAGCTTTATGGCTTATTATGTGCCAGTGCTATCGCTCGCGGTCAATATGATTTTAATGGCCATTGTTTTAATTTTCCGTCCACAAGGTTTATTTGCTATGCGAAAGGAGAGATCGACATGAAAAATAAGCTTTCATTAAAGTATGTAGGCTTTTTCCTCATGCTGGCAATATTAGTGCTTCTCCCTTTCGTCAATGATTCAAGGACGCTCATTATTTTATTAACGCAAATCTTTATTTTCGGTATTTTAGCGATGAGCTATGACATTCTCCTTGGCTATACAGGTATTGTGTCGTTCGGGCATGCGATGTTTTTTGGTTTAGGTGCCTACACAACGGCAGTCATGCTGAAACAAATGGAGCCAACACTCTCGACATTTTTCTTATCTATCGTAGTAGGAATATTGCTTGCAGGGTTCATTAGTTTTTTTGTAGGATTACTGACACTACGATTAAAAAGTCATTTCTTTGCGATGCTGACATTATCTTTTTCGGGACTATTTTTAGTAGTGGCAGAAAAATGGCGTTCTGTTACATACGGAAATGATGGTTTTACGTTTAGAGCACCCGAAATGTTTAGAGATCGAATGACGTTTTATTTCTTTGTACTAGCATGCTTAGTCGTGGTTTTTATTGCGCTATATCGTTTCGTTAACTCGCCAACTGGTCGAATATTAATTGCTGTTCGGGAAAATGAACAACGAACAAAATCATTAGGCTATAACACCTTGTACTATAAAGTGATTGCATCAGTTGTGGCAGGTACCGTTGCAAGCTTAGCAGGCTCTTTATATGCTGTCTCATTACGTTTTGTCAATACGAGTGTGATGACAATGGACATTACTTTAGATGCATTATTAATGACGATTATTGGCGGTGTGGGCACATTAGTTGGACCATTACTAGGATCGGCTGTTATTGAATATGCACAGCATGCACTTTCAGGATTAGCTCGTGATTATCCAATATTTGAACGTTGGATTATCTTCTTTGGAATTCTGTATATTTTAGCTGTTATCTTTTTCCCAAAAGGAATTATTGGATCACTGCGCCTGATGTTTTGGAAATGGCGATTAAAGCACAAGGAAAAAGGTCAAACATCGGTTGCCCCGTCGCAGGAAAAGGAGCGATTTGAATGACAGTAGGCATTGTAAGTACAGGAATCTATATTCCACAAACGAAAATGACAGCTAAAGAGATTGCGAGGCTTTCCAATATTCCAGAGGATATTATTCGACAAAAAATGGGCATCTATGAAAAACCTATTCCTGGTGAGCACGATCATACGGTTCAAATGGGTATATGGGCAGCGCAGGACGCTATACGCAAGGCTAATATCGACCCGAAAGACATTGATGTTGTGATTTATATGGGAGAGGAGCATAAGGAGTATCCTTTGTGGACTGCCTCGATAAAAATGCAGGAGGAGCTAGGTGCCGTAAATGCTTGGGCATTCGATGTGCAATTAAGATGCGGCACGACCATTATGGCGCTAAAACTAGCGAAAAGCTTAATGGCATCGGATGATTCCATTCATACTATCCTCCTAGCTGGTGGCTATCGAAATGTTGATTTTATCGATTACAGCAATCCTCGCACACGTTTTATGTACAATTTAGCTGCGGGTGGTGGCGCTATCTTGTTACAAAAAGACTATGATAAAAATCATTTATTAGAGGCGGATATTATGACGGATGGCTCGTTCTCAGAGGATGTAGTCGTGCCTATTGGTGGTACAAAAAAACCTTTGACACCTTCTGATTTAGAAAATAATTTGTATCAGCTCGATGTGATCGATCCGATTGGAATGAAGGAGCGCTTAGAGCAAAAATCTTTAAGCAATTTTTTGAAGGTAATTCGAACATCCTTGACGAAAAGTGGATTAACTGAGAGGGATATTAGTTATTTAGCGATGCTTCACATGAAAAAATCTGCTCATGATTATATATTAACTGAACTCGGCTTACAGCAGGAGCAGTCCATATACTTACAAGAGTATGGTCATATCGGACAGATTGACCAAATATTATCATTGCAGCTGGCGTTAGATGAAGGCCGTATCCACGATGGAGACATCGTCACACTTGTTAGTGCAGGTATTGGCTATGTTTGGGGAGCTATTACGATTCGATGGGGATAAGGGGGAAATGCGATGTTAAAAACTGTTCAGCTATCTAATGGAGAAACGATTGCGTATCGTAAACGTCAAGGGGGAGAACGTGTTTTATTGCTTATTCATGGTAATATGACATCCTCCAAGCATTGGGACGTTCTAATCGACGCGTTGGATGAAAAATATACAATTTACGCGATGGATTTACGAGGCTTTGGTGGTTCATCTTATCATAAACCGATTTCCGCGATTAAGGATTTTAGCGATGATGTGAAGCTTTTTGTGGACGCCATTCAATTGCAACAGTTTGACATGATTGGCTGGTCAACGGGCGGAGCTGTATGTATGCAGTTTGTCGCTCAGTATCCAGGCTGTTGTCAGCAGCTTATTTTACTAGCCTCGGCATCTACGAGAGGTTATCCATTTTACACGGATTTAGGTACTGGCAATCAAGCTGCCTTAAAGAGGGCATTTACCTATGAAGAAGTACTTGTCGATACGACTAAAACAAAATTAGTACAAGGCTTCTATGATTCCAAAAATGTGCAAGGCTTACAGTCGATCTGGAACACACTTATTTACACCCATAATCAACCTAGCTCGGAACACTATCAGACATATGTGGAGGATATGCTGACGCAAAGAAATCTCGCTGAAGTTTATCATGCATTAAATATCTTTAATATAAGTGTTATTGATAATGAGGTCACAAAAGGCACTCATGAGGTACAACAGATTACCATTCCAGTTTTAGTGTTAAGAGGGGATCGCGATTACGTCATAACAGAAGGAATGAATGACGAAACAATGCTCGATTTAGGTGCTAATGCACAATTCGTCAGCTTAAAAGACTGCGGTCACTCACCGTTAATTGATGATTTACCACAGCTTACAACTGAAATTGAAGCATTTTTAGAAATTGGAGGAAAAAAATATGCGTTTAAACAATAAAGTTGCCGTTATTACAGGAGCTGCGAACGGGATTGGCTTTGCTGCTGCTGAACGATTTATTGAAGAGGGTGCATTCGTTGTCATTGCGGATTTTAATGAGGAAGCGGGTGTTTCAGCTGCCCAGCAATTAGGGGAACGGGCATTATTTGTGCAAGTAAATGTTGCGGATAGAGAGAGCGTCCAGAAGCTAGTAGCATCGGTTATAGAGCATTATGGCCGAATTGATATTTTAGTGAACAATGCAGGTATTACACGTGATGCGATGTTAACAAAAATGACGGAAGAGCAGTTTCACCAGGTGCTTGATGTGAATCTAACTGGCGTTTTTCATTGCACACAAGAGGTGATTCCACATATGATTGCAGCCGGTGGGGGCAAAATTATAAATACATCTTCTGTTAGTGGTGTTTATGGCAATGTTGGTCAAACAAATTACGCTGCCACTAAGGCTGCTATCGTCGGCATGACCAAATCATGGGCAAAGGAATTAGGGCGCAAGGGTATCAACGTGAATGCGGTGGCTCCAGGCTTTACAGAAACAGATATGGTGAAGAAAATGCCAGAAAATGTGCTAGCACAAATGCGCTCCATCGTGCCACTGCAAAGATTAGGAACACCTAGAGATATTGCCAATGCTTATTTATTTTTAGCATCTGATGAGGCTTCCTATGTCCACGGTCACACGCTTCATGTGGATGGAGCAATTATGATGTGATAAGGAGGCTTTCAAGATGTTTGTAGAGCAATCCTGGATTTTAAAACGTGCAACTCTAACACCTCAACGTCTAGCATTGGTGAACCTGGAAACTAAGGAACAGTGGACTTATCAGCAATTAACAGAGGAAATCACAAAATGGAGTCATTTTTTTGAGCGCCAAAACTTGCAGGCAGGCAGTCGTGTAGCCGTATTTGCGAAAAATCATATTCAGCTTTTTGCTGTCTTATTCGCCTGCGGATTAAGAGGTCTTATCTACGTGCCATTGAATTGGCGTATGAGTACGAAGGAATTAACTGATATTTTGACGGATGCTACGCCTTCGTTATTGCTATACGATGAAGAAATGAATTGCCCTTTATCATTTGAAAACATGCATTCTCTCCGTTTAGCTAGTGAAGAAGCTGTTCTCAGCATTCGAGCAGTAGACCTTAATGATCCTTGGTTAATGATTTATACAGGGGGCACAACAGGCAAGCCAAAGGGTGTTGTTCTATCCTTTAATTCTGTGAATTGGAATGCTATTAATACAATAATTAGTTGGGGCTTGAGTGATAACGATTGTACGTTAAATTATATGCCGTTGTTTCATACTGGAGGTTTGAATGCCTTATGTATACCGCTGCTAATGGTTGGCGGTACAGTGGTAATTGGTGATAAGTTTGATGCAGAAAACGCTCTTCAGGCGATTAATCAGTATAAGACGACGATTTCGCTTTTTGTGCCAACCATGTACCAAGCGATGATTGCGACGGATTACTTTAAGAACAGTAGCTTTCCTTCCATGAAAGTATTTTTATCAGGGGGGGCCCCATGCCCGTATCCAATATATGATGCGTTTTTTAAGAAGGGGCTATTTTTTAAAGAGGGCTATGGCTTAACAGAAGCGGGGCCCAATAATTTTTATATTTCTCGGGAGGCTGCCTATTTGAAAAAAGGTGCCGTGGGGAAGAGCATGCAATTCAATGAAGCTAAAATTATCAATAGTGCAGGAGAAAGCTGTGCGTCAAATGAAGTGGGAGAGCTATTGGTTAGAGGAAAGCATATGTTTCGCTTTTACTGGAATAATCAGCAGGAGACTGAAAAAATCATTCAAGATGGGTGGTTAAAAACCGGCGATTTAGCAATGGTGGATGAGGATGGTGACTTTTATATTGTTGGTCGCAGTAAAGAGATGATTATTTCTGGTGGTGAAAATGTCTATCCCCAGGAAATAGAGCAATGTATTTTACGCCATCAGCTAGTGGAAGAGGTTGCGGTGATTGGATTGGCGGATGATTATTGGGGAGAAATCGTGGCAGCCGTTATCGTTTGTCAGGAAAAGCAAGCTACTATATTAGAAGAAATCAAAGAAATCTGTAGCAAGCATCTAGGTCGCTACAAAATTCCAAAAAAGATTATGTTCATCGATGAATTGCCAAAAACAAGTGTCGGAAAGATCGATAAAAAAGCATTACAAATGTATGCGAAAGCCGCGAATTAAGCATTTTCGACCTGGCATAGTGATAGCTGCCGCTTCGCTCTCGCTACAGATAACGAAGAAAAAACGCTTGGATATACGAGGGCACTGAAAAAGTCTATATCTTCTCACATTGCGAGGTATTCAACGATTAAATCGTTGAATACCCCTCTTTTTTCATTTGGCACTGTAACTCTACTGTTGTTTTCCCAAGCATTCCGCTCGCTTTCCGCGGGCGAGCGCCGAGCCTCCTCCTTCGCTTCGCTTCGTGCGGGGTCTCGTCTGTCTCGCTTTCCCGCAGGAGTCGAGCGATGCTTCTCCAAACAACGCAATGTATCACACTATTATTTTAGTCACGCTTTCCTTTATAATTAAAGAATTAATGTGCAGGTGATGCCTCCGATGATTTCAAATCAAGAAACCCTTCATGTAAGTCCATATATGGCGATCTACGATATTGTTGTGCCAAAAGATAATATACTTCGCCAAATCGATGAACTTGTTGATTTTTCATTCATTTTAGAAGAGTTAAAAACAAAATATTGTGTAGACAATGGACGTAATGCCATTCCTCTTAAGTACTTATTATTAAAAGTCGGATTCACATGCCGAACAAGAGGCATTTCAAAATACGGAAGCATTTAAGCAATTAGCCGCAAATCGCTACAAAGTAGAAGCGAAGAATAGTGAATTAAAAAACGGACACGGGTACGATACGGCATCGACTGCGGGTCTATTTGGCATGGAAATTCAAGGTGCTACAAGGATATTCGCTGTCAATTTAAAACGGATATTAACGCTACTAAACGAAAATGAATAAGGAATAGAGACAGAAATAAGGCACTTCCTGTTCAAAGTTGAATAAGAAGTGCCTTATTTTTATCTGAAAAAGGTTCGCTTTTATGAAAACGTAAGTTTTTCAGTGCCCTCGGATATCCAGGCGTTTTTTTCCTTCTATAAATGAAAGGCTTCCTTAATATTCAAAGCAACTTCTTTCAATCATCCTCAATCAAGTATGGACTAATATCCCTTAAAGATGAGGACAAACAGATAAAAGGGGCGATTCAATTGGACCAAATTGTTAAGAATTCACTTTGTATGTATGTTAAAATATTGCGAGTAAAATCAGATTCTTATCGATTTTATCAAGTATCAAGGAACATAATTTGGAAACGAAGAAAGGGCAGTACTAATATGGATAACGTATCAAATGTAGAAAAATCGGAATCAATAAAATCTTTACAATCGACAATCAGTAAACTCGAAAACGCCCTGTCCCAGATGACTCAGAAAGGCGCAAATACTACTTTAGTAAAGAAACGACTCAAAGCTGTTTGCATTGGATTAGCCGTGCTAGAAAACGTTTGGAATCAAAGCCCCCATTATTACAGCCAGGCAGAATTAGCAGATGCTCGCAATGTTCTTACTGGTTTATTCCCATCGATTGAGAACGTATATGTTAAGTCAAAGGCTGGTAGTCCTCAAAAAACACTTTTAGAAAGAAGAATTAAAGCGTTGGAACTAGCTGTTCAAGCGATACATGTTGAAAATCCTTCATTAAAGATAATAAATATGAAAGACTTAAAAACAAATGGCATTTAGAGATATATCACAGCTGGGATGATAGCGAAAATTTAGATGTAGAGCTATTAAATACCATTGAATAAAGACTGTGAATGAGAGACTAATGTCAAACACGAAATAAATGGAAATCTCTGTTTATCGTTATTTTTAAAAATAGTTGTACGAATTGATATTTATTTTTTCACAAAGGTTCCCATAATACGAACATATCAGTAAAATAGAGTGGGTTAGGGGGACTATATTTTGAAAGATCAACGCTTTAAAATTGCGCATCGAGAGGCGCTTATCGGTATCGGGCTTGTTATCGTTAACTTTGCGATTTGGTTTGGCTTTGCCTATGGACTAGGCTCTGGTGATCCAACAAGCTATACGTATGTATTAGGTTTCCCTGCATGGTTTTTCTATAGCTGTATTGCAGGGACAGGCTTTATGATTATGTTAATCTGGATCGTCATGAAACTCTTTTTCAAAGAGGTACCATTTGACGATGAGGAGGTGGATCAATAATGCATTGGCAAGTTATTTTTCCACTGCTATTATTTTTAGTCATCATTTTTGGTATTGGTATCTGGTCAAATAAGCATATACGCTCTTCCGATTCATTTTTACAGGAATACTTCCTCGGTGGTCGTGAAATGGGAGGCTTCATCCTTGCTATGACAATGATTGCTACGTACGGAAGTGCAAGTAGCTTTATTGGTGGTCCAGGCGTAGCATACACGAAAGGGCTTGGCTGGGTATTACTGGCGATGGCTCAGCTTCCTGCAGGTTATTTTGTTTTAATGATTTTAGGGAAAAAATTTGCTATTATCGCAAGACGTTATCAAGCCATCACGTTAATAGACTTTTTACGAGAACGCTATAAAAGTCATGCGATTGTCATCCTATCAGCCATTAGTATTATCATCTTTTTATTTTCAGCAATGATGGCCCAATGGGTAGGTGGTGCTCGTTTAATTGAATCATTAACAGGCTTAAACTACACAACTGCACTCTTTATTTTTGCAATTTCGGTATTAGTGTATGTTATTATAGGGGGCTTCCGTGCTGTTGCACTAACGGATACGGTACAAGGTTCCATTATGGTTATCGGAACCATTATTTTATTAATTGGGACAATCATCGCCGGTGGAGGAATCGATAATATTATGGCCTCACTTGTCGCTGAGAATCCGAATCTTGTGTCTCCATTTGGAGCAGAAGGTGAGTTAACGCCATTATACGTATCTACATTTTGGATTTTGATTGGTGTTGGAGTTGTGGGACTTCCACAAATCGCAGTTCGCGCTATGAGCTATAAAGATTCAAAAAGCATGCATTTAGCCATTATCATTGGCACTATTGCCATTGGGACAATTATGTTTGGCATGCATCTAATCGGTGTTTTAGCACGACCAGTGATACCGGGTATTGAAATTGGTGATAAAGTTATGCCACTGCTAACATTAAAGGTTTTACCACCATTTTTAGCTGGCATTGTTTTAGCAGCTCCAATGGCAGCAACAATGTCTACAGTCAACGCGCTACTTATGCTTGTAAGCTCAACAGTAGTGAAAGATATTTACTTAAATTATATAAAACCAACAGCGAATGATACTGAAATTAAGCGTGCAAGCTTTCTTGTTACGGCAGTGATCGGTTTAGCCGTTATCATCTTTGCGCTAAATCCACCAGATTTATTAGTATGGCTTAATTTATTTGCTTTTGGTGGACTGGAAGCAGTCTTTATTTGGACCGTCGTATTAGGACTATATTGGAAAAAAGCCAATAAGTATGGTGCGATTGCGTCAATGATTTCGGGTATGATCCTTTATATCATCATTGATCGTTTTTATCCTTCAGTCTTTGGGATGCATACTGTGACAATTCCAATTGCCGCTTCCTTATTGATATTTATTATTGTTAGCATATTAACTAGTCATAAATTTAAAGATGGAAAGTTGTTTATTTAATTTATAAAGAGGCTGGGACAAATGTGTTTCAGCCAACAAAAATACCGAACTATCCAATGAAACTCTCATGAAGTGTTTCGGAATATTTCGGTTTTTCTATTTATCGTGTTTTGTTAATTTAGAGATTATTCGGCTTTATGAAGGAACCATTTGGTTATGTCCCAGCCTCTTTATTATTTAGACAAGAAGCAACGGATAGACTGTCCAAAATCGTGGATAGAACGTTCGAAATCGCGGATAGAATCATCAAAATCGTGGATAGTGCCTCTGGATTGATGGATAAAGCCTCCAAAGTGACGGATAGACCCTCCGGAGCGACGGAAGGAATCGCTGAAGCGACGGATGAAACCTTCGAAGTGAAGGAAAGAACCACTGAAACGACGGATAGAACTTGAAGCGACGGAAGGACCCTCCGGAGCGACGGAAAGAATCACTGAAGCGACGGATAAAACCTCCAAAGTGACGGAAAGAATCACTGAAACGACGGATAGAACTTGAAGTGACGGATAGACCCTCCGGAGCGACGGAAGGAATCGCTGAAGCGACGGATGAAACCTTCGAAGTGACGGAAAGAACCACTGAAACGACGGATAGAACCACTGAAACGACGGATAGAACTTGAAGCGACGGAAAGAATCACTGAAGCGACGGAAGGACCCTCCGGAGCGACGGATAGAACTTGAAGTGAAGGAAAGAACCTCCGAAGCGACGGATGAAACCTTCGAAGTGACGGGAAGAAACACTGAAACGACGGATAGAACTTGAAGCGACGGAAGGACCCTCCGGAGCGACGGAAAGAATCACTGAAGCGACGGATGAAACCTCCAAAGTGACGGAAAGAATCACTGAAACGACGGATAGAACTTGAAGTGAAGGAAAGACCCTCCGGAGCGACGGAAGGAATCGCTGAAGCGACGGATGAAACCTTCGAAGTGAAGGAAAGAATCACTGAAACGACGGAAAGCCCCTCCGAAATGATGAATAGAACGTCCGAAATCGTGGATTGAACCCCAAAAAATCGTGGATGAAACCTCTGAAATGACGAATAGCCTCTCCAAAATAAAGGAATAGAAGCCAAAGTTTTGTCGACAAGCAAAGACGCCGTAGAACTAGATATCTACGGCGTTTTTTATGTAATCATAAGCATTTTTAGTTAACAAAGTAATCGTTACGATAATAAATAATACGCGAACAAAGCCGCTCCCTTTTTTAATTGCCATACGTGAGCCTACCATTGCACCAGCAATTTGAGCGATACCCATGAGTAAACCATAAGCATAATGAATCTGACCTAAGTAGGCGAACATTAAAAGTCCGGCAAAATTACTTGCTAAGTTTAAAAATTTCGCATTTCCTGCTGCCTTTAAGAAATCGAAGCCGACTAATAAAAAGCTAAAGATTAAAAATGAGCCAGTTCCTGGACCAAGAAACCCATCATAAAACCCAATGGTAAATAACAACAGCATGAATAGGACTAAGTGCGTAAACTTTAAATTTTTGACTGCAGCTACTGAACCCCAATCTTTTTTAAAGATTGTATAGACAGCAACAGCAGCAAGCATTATAAGCATGAGTGGTTTTAGTAATTCAGGATTGATTAAATGGACAGTCCAAGCCCCAAAAAGTGATCCTATAAAGGCTAGGGGAAAGTATTTGATAACTGACCGAATTTCTAGCTGACCAGAACGATAAAAAGAAATGGTTGATGTCAAAGAACCCATGGTGCCGGCAAGTTTATTAGTTGCTACGGCTGCTGCTGGATTTAAACCAGCAAACATAAGGGCAGGTAATGCGATTAAGCCACCACCGCCAACGACCGCATCCACAAAGGCGGCTAAAAATCCAAAAGATATTAATAATATGACTACATTTAAATCTACTTCAAATAGCATGTTTACACCTCTTTAGATAGTTACTACTGAAATAGTAACTAAATTTCACGAGGCTGTAAAGACTAATTTTTTTGTTGGCTTATCATCATAGCCTTAACTTATAATAAAGGAAACGGAGGGATCGAATGGTTGAATTAATCGCCCAATTAAAAGAACTGGGATTCACAGAATATGAAGCAAAGGCCTATACTGCACTCGTCCAAAATAGTCATGTTAGTGCTTATCAAGTAAGTAAAAACTCCGGTATCCCTCGTGCAAGAATATACGACATACTTGATGTACTTGTTGAAAAAGGGTTAGTACTGAAAGAAGAAACGGCAGATCAAACGACATACTCTTCCATACCTGTCGCTGTGTTTTTACAACAAATTCAGCAACGCTGGCAATCTAACTTCTCGTCGATTAGTGATCGATTAGAAAAGTTGGAGGTAAATGAGCAGGAAGCGGAGCATAAGGTTGTCACGTTAAAAGGAAAAGAGGCAATCGTCAATTATTGTCAGTCTTTATTAAAAAAAGCGGAGAAAAAAGTCTTATTATCCATGTGGGAAGATATGTATGAAGAATTGCGGGAAGATATACATGAGGTAGCGAAGCATATCCCTGTTCATGGAATTACCTTGTATGTGGAGGACCATTTAGCTTCCGTTGACCAACACCGTATCACTCGCTATACGAGGAATGCGTCTACACCTCATTGGTTTATTTTATCGGTAGATGGCAAGCAAATGATTTATGGTCACTCTCCTTCAAATCAGGAAACGGCTTTTATTACCAATGATCCTGTTCATATCTATTTATTAGAGGATTATGTATGGCATGACGTGCTTGTTAACCGCCTTTTAAAGCGCGATGATACGGAGCTTGAGGAATGGATTACTAAAGAACGTAAAGCATTTTTCTTAGAATGAAAGTATTGAAAAAGAATCTGCAAGCCGTCATGTACATTACAGAAGGCGAGCAGATTCTTTTTTCGTTACATATTAATAAAATACTTTATCAACATTGTATTTAGCGCGGAATGAATTGATCGCGTACGTTTCGTAAATTTCACGTTCCATTGGATCTTCCACTTCATACACTTCAATTTTGAAAATTTCATCACGATGATTTTTCATTGGTGACACATTGTCCTCAAAATGCTTTTTAATACGTTGACGAATTTTACGTGCTTTACCTACAAATAATAGTTCGTTCTGTTCATTGTAGAATAAGAAAATACCACCGTTTTCACGAGTGATTTTATGGAAGTCGATAAAACCATGGTATGGTGTGATTGGCACATCTCCAGGCTTTAAATCTTGTTCGCGTTGGCGAATTACTAAATCTGGTTTTGGAAATTCAATTTTAATCAAACTATTCACGTTCCTCTCTGTTACTAAAGGTATATGTTAACATAAGTACAGCATGTTTACCATCAAATAATGAATGTAAACATTCAAGATTAGTGTTAAACAAATTACATAATGACATGCATGATTAATAACAAAATATTCTATGTATTATTGATATTCTTAATTGTTCATGTTACAATTCTTTTTAATTAAATAATCTTATCATGAGAAGTTGAGGGATTTGGCCCGATGACACTTCAGCAACCTCTAACGAGAGTTAGAAAGGTGCTAATTCCAGCAAAGGATTTGTCCTTTGAGAGATAAGAGTGAACGTGGAAAAATCCTTCTCATTCTATCTCATATGGAATGTGGGGGATTTTTTAATTTTATCGTTTGACATAATGAACTTTGCGCAGGGCCCGTGCATTGATTAATTGATTTTAACAGAGAGAAATAAAAGAGAGGGGAATGCAAGATGCCAATTAATATTCCGAAAAACTTACCAGCTGGAGAACATTTACGTGAGGAAAAAATCTTCGTCATGGAAGAAGATAGAGCAAAAACTCAACAAATTCGTCCGTTAAATATATTAATTTTTAACTTAATGCCAGAAAAAGAAAAAACAGAACTGCAATTACTTCGTTTATTGGGGAATACACCTTTACAAGTAAATATTACATTTTTAAATACTGCTACACATGAATCGAAAAATGTCAGTAAATCACATTTACAGTTATTTTACACGACCTTCAATCAAATTCGTCATCGCCGCTATGACGGCATGATTATTACGGGTGCACCAGTAGAAAAAATGGAATTTGAAGAAGTGAACTACTGGCAGGAAATTTCAGAAATTATGGATTGGTCCAAGACAAACGTAACATCTGTTTTACATATATGTTGGGGTGCACAGGCGGCGTTATACCATCATTACGGTATCGGTAAAATTGGGCTTCCTGCTAAATGCTCAGGTGTGTATTCTCATGTCATTACGGATTTAACAGTGGATTTAGTTCGTGGCTTTAGTGATTTATTTACGGCACCACATTCACGTTATACATCCGTATCAATTGATGAAGTACTTAGCCATCCTGATTTACGATTACTATCGTATTCTGAAGATGCTGGTGTTTTTATTGTGCAATCTAAGGATAATAAAAACATTATGATTACGGGTCATCTCGAATATGATGCAACGACTTTAGCTGATGAGTATAGTCGTGATGTTGCGAAAGGATTAGATATTGATGTCCCTGTGAATTACTTCCCACAAGATAATCCAGCAAATGAACCGATTAATTCATGGCGTGCCCATACACATTTATTATTCTCGAATTGGTTGAACTACTATGTTTACCAAGAAACACCATACGAATGGGATTTTGTTGATGAAATTGAATATCATATTTAATATCTCAAATAAAAATGATGACCTTGTTATTACAGGGTCGTCATTTTTTTCGCATTTAAGCTGTTAATTTTCTGATGAATTGTTATTTTTATCACTGTTTGGAGTATTGCCGGTATCGCTATCATTTTGTGTAGTATTGCTACTACTATCAATTTGAGAAGAATTATCGTTATTACTAGTACTTTCATTTTGAGTAGCATTACCGGTGTTGCTACTACTTGCATTTTGAGAAGAATTGCTATTACTATCAATTTGAGAAGAATTATCGTTATTACTATTACTTGTACTTTGAGTAGCATTTCCGGTATTGTCGCTACTTACATTTTGAGAAGAATTATCGTTATTACTATTACTAGTACTTTGAGTAGCATTTCCGGTATTGTCGCTACTTACATTTTGAGAAGAATTATCGTTATTACTATTACTTGTACTTTGAGTAGCATTTCCGGTATTGTCGCTACTTACATTTTGAGAAGAATTATCGTAATTACTTTTACTCGTATTTTGAGAAGAATTTCTGGCATCGCTATTACTATCACTTTGAGTAGAATTATCGTTATTACTACTACTTGTACTTTGAGAAGAATTTCCGGTATTGTCGCTACTTACATTTTGAGTACAATTTCCGTTATTATTACTTGCATTTTGAGAAGTATTTCCGGCATTGATACTACTATTAGTTTGAGTAGAATTATTGTTATTACTACTACTTGTACTTTGAGTAGCATTTCCGGTATTACTGCTACTATCACTCTGAGTAGAAGTATCGTTATTATTGCTACCTGCACCTTGTGTAGCATTTCCGTTATTACTACCGCTTTCATTCTGTGTACTACAAGTATTACTTCCTGGATTACCGTTAATTTTGCGAAGTTTCGCGACAAGTAATAAAACTAATGGTAATAAGATTGCGAAAATAAAGGAAAAAATAGGCCAGGTTTCTCTATTGTAAATATCTGAATGAATGATATTAGGATGAACAATTTGTGAAAGTCCAAGGATAATCATTCCGAATGGAAAAATGAGCGGTCGATGATTTTTAATTTTACATATTTGTGAGATGCCGATGACCCCAGCGTAAAAAAACATAAAAGTTTTAATATAAATTGATATTATCCACATGGCTGCCATAATAACTTCAATACGCTGCAAAAAATTCCCGATTGAAATTCTTTGGGCTAATGAATAGCTAGGAAATGTCCTAGAAGCAGTATTTGCCGGACCTAGGACAAGGATAGCCAGTGTGATGATAGCAATTAAGACAATCCCTCCAAGAATTGTGCCAATGTAAAAACCTTTTTGTGCGGATTTATGGACGTTAACAGTAGAAGGAAAAATCATTAATAATATGACAAGTGGGAATGAAAAAATACCCATTAATCGAATAATACTAAAGAATAATGATTTTGCTGGTACTTCCATTATTGGCTGTAGATTTTCCATATGGACAGATGGTGAAATACAAACTACAAAAAAAATAAAAATTATAATAAACATTGGGAATAGTATTTCTGCAGAACGGGCAAAAACTTCAATTCCTAGAAATGCTGCATAAATAATGATAATGCTGAACAGAAAAGCAAAGGCCATCGTAGGTGTTTCAGGCATAACTGATGTTTTCATGAAAATGCCAATGAAATATAATAATTCACCGGCAGAAAGAAAGGATAGAATAATAAAGCCAATCGAAGTTATTTTTCCGAAAAAGCGACCTAATATCTTTTCATTAGCCTCTACAAATGTAAGGGTAGGTGTCCGTTTTCCTACAGTAACGAAAAGCTTTATTAAGAGTAAACTTAAAACGACACTAATGATCGCTGCAATCCAGGCATCTTGTTTTGCTTCACTTGTTACACTAGCAGGGCTAATTAAAATAGCAGTCCCAATTGAAGAGAGAAGGGTAATGATCATAAATTGTCTTGAACTAATTATTTCTTTTTCCATATGAACGCTACCCCTTTTCTCTTAACATAAAGTTCCTTATTATTTTGTCAGGGAGACAATGAAATCTTTAATTGGTGAAAAAATAAAAGTAAGCAAGTCTAGTGGGCTTGGAATTTTGACCCTTAATGAGACCCCATATTTAATGCGGCGCCGATCAATAAAAAAATTTAAAAAATAACAATCGTTTTCGTTTGATGGACACGGCTAGTCCAATGGTTCTTGGCATTCGAAGACCTGCTTCTCTTAACACCTCAAAGGTTAACTCAATGATGAGTGCCTCGACTATGGCAGGGAAGAGGACTTCTTCTCGTTGAGATGCAACACTTATCAGCATAGGAGTTCACTATGCTGTTTAACTTTCTGGAGAATCTTTATTTTTATCCCCGTTTGGATTATTACCGGTATCGCTATCATTCTGTGTAGTATTGCTTGAAGCGCTATCACTTTTACTAGGTGAAGGATTTTCACTATTGCTACTACTATCAATTTGAGTGCAATTAACGTTATTACTGCTACTATCAATTTGAGTAGAATTAACGTTATTACTATTACTTTCGTTTTGTGTAGTACTACCGCCAGTGCTGCTACAATTACTTTGAGTAGAATTATCGTTATTACTATTACTTTCATTTTGTATAGTATTACTGCCAGTGCTGGTACTATTACTTTGAATAGAATTACCGTTATTATTACTACTTTCACCTTGTGTAGCATTTCCGCCATTGCTACTACTATTACTCTGTGAAGAATTATCGTTATTATCGCTACCTGCACCTTGAGTAGAATTACCGTTATTACTACCACTTTCATTCTGTGTACTGCAAGTATTATTTCCTTGATTACCGTTAATTTTGCGAATCTTCGCGACAATTAATAAAACTAATGGTAAAAAAACCATGAAAACGAAGGAAAATATAGGCCATATTTCTCTATTGTAAATATCTGAATGAATGATATTAGGATGAATAATTTGTGAAAGTCCAAGGATAATCATTCCGAGTGGAAAAATGAGCGGTCGATGATTTTTAATTTTACATATTTGTGCGATGCCGATGACCGCAGCGTAAAAGTACATAAAAGTTCTAATAAAAATTGATATAATCCACATGGTTGCCATGATAACTTCAATACGCTGCAAAAAATCCCCGATTGAAATTCTTTGAGCTAATGAATAGCTTGGAAATGTCCTAGAAGCTGTATTTGCCGGACCTAGGACAAGGATAGACAGTGTAATGATAGTAACTAAGACAATCCCTCCAATAATTGCACCAATGTAAAAACCTTTTTGTGCAGATTTTTGGACGTTAACTGCGGAAGGGAAAATCGTTAATAACATAGCAAGTGGGAATGAAAAAAGACTTATAAATAGAATCATACTAAAGAATATTGATTTTTTTGGCGTTTCCATTATTGGCTGTAAATTTTCAATCTTGATGGATGGTGAAATACAAATTACAAAGAAAATAAAAATTAACATAAATATAGGAAATAGTATTTCTGCAGAACGAGCAAAAACTTCAATTCCGAGAAATGCAGCATAAATAATGATAATACTGAACAGAAATGCAAAGGCCATCGTAGGTGTTTCTGGCATAATTTCCGTTTTCATGAAAATTCCAATGAAATATAATAATTCACCTGCAGAAAGAAGGGCTATAAGAATAAAGCCAATCGAAGTAAATTTTCCGAAAAAACGACCTAGTATCTTTTCATTAGCCTCTACAAATGTAAGGGTAGGTGTCTGTTTTCCTACAGTAACGAAAAGCTTTATTACGGGTAAACTTAAAACGACACCAATGATCGCTGCAATCCATGCATCTTGCTTTGCTTCGATTGTTACACTAGCAGGAAGGATTAAAATGGCTGTCCCAATTGAAAAGAGAAGGGTAATGATCATAAATTGTCTTGAACTAATTATTTCTTTTTCCATATGAACACTACCCCTTTCTCTTAACATAAAGTTCCTTATTATTTTGTCAGGGAGACGATTAAATCTTTAATAGGTGAAAAAATAAAGGTAATCAAATCGAGTGGGCTTGGAATTTTGATCTTTAATGAGACCGCAATATTTAATGCAGCGCCGATTAATAAAAAAATTGAAAAAATAACAATCGTTTTCGTTTCTTTATTTTTTTTTAATGTTGGAATGAAGGCAAAGGCAATAACAGCAGAAATTATTAGTATGAATATCGTCATAATCATGGCTTATTCTCCCTTCGACTTACTCACTAATGAGTTTTCCATCGTTCCTACTCCTTGTGTGTTGACATGTACTTCAACTTTCACTGGTAGCTCTTGAAATATCGTTAGCCAGTCTTTTTTAATTTTTTTCCACTCTTTAGGATTTGTACGATGAAGTTCTTCACCAAAACCAAAAATATCGACCCTGTAATTTTGCTGAACTGAACGGATTGTTTCTTCGATTCGTTTTTTTATAAGTTCTTCTGTTTTTTTATTTATGAAGTGAATCGATTTTTCTTTCGTAAGGTCTATTTTACATAGAACTTCTCCAACATTTTGGTCAACATCTATAAGAACATCGATTTTGGGAGCTCCATTTTCAAATTTACCTTTTATTTTTGTCTTTGAGTGCGTAATCTCTGTTGCTAACGTATCTCCCTTAGGGCAAGCAATAATTTCAATTGTACTTTGTATTTTGTCCCTTAAAAAACTTAGGCTTCTACTCTCATCTTCCGTTAAAAGTCCAATGAGTTTACCTTTTTTAAAAACTGCTAAGCCCGTATACTTCAATAGCACAGGAGATTTCGATTTTTTAACATTCGTTTGTTCCATGCCAACCTTTTTATTCCCTTGTATTTCAATGGCAGAAATGACTACGCTTGTTGTTTTATTATTTATAGTATTGATTAATTCATCAATTTTAATGGATTCGGTTGTACCCCACGTTTTCTCCGACGTTTTAAGAGAATTTAGTAATTTATTAGCTGGTACTTTTTCGATAGGTGTTAATACATTTAATACTTCATCGGCAGTCGCGTCATGGGCAACGATGACTTCGAAATCATTTCTGAATTCATGATCTCTTGAAATCAAATCTAACGTTTCGTTAATTCCTTCTTTTGCCAATTCGTCGCCGAGCACAACTATTTGAAGGTGAGAAAAATAAAGTTTTCTAGCTGTTACTGTTGTCATTTTTCTAATGGCCTCAAAGACTGTCGCACCTGTTGAATGATAGGTAATAATGGGTGATCGCCCTGAAGAAGGCTGTTTTGAAGAAATTTCACCAGGAACCACAACTTGAACAGTTATTTTAAACTCATTATCAACTTTATCTATTCCTAGTGCTGCGACAATTGCTAATTCATTGAGCTCACGCTTACTCCAGCAACCACTTAAAAGCAACGTAAGAATCATTAGTAAACATATTGCCTTAAAATTTGACATCGTTCATTCCTCGTTTACACATTCGATTGATCCCTTTTTTTCGTATTAAAATATTTATGACCCCTGACAGTATTTTTTTGACTAATTAACCGTGGTCGGGTCAATAAAGCTCTACGAGGGAACAACACTAGTGCGTCTTTTTGATCTTGTAGAATTAATGGACCGAATGGACTTAAATATGGAACACCGAACGTTCGTATACTGCATAAGTGTAGGACGATAATAATAAGGCCAAACATTAAACCAAACAATCCAAGTATTGAAGCTAAAATCATTAATGGGAAACGAAGAGCACGAACTGTATTAGATAAGCCGTAAGCAGGGAACAGGAAGCTACAAATGGCTGTTAATGCCACAATAATAACCATTACGGCTGATACAATTCCGGCCTCTACGGCAGCTTGACCGATTACTAATGTTCCAACAATGGATACGGCTGGTCCAATGGTTCTTGGCATTCGAAGACCTGCTTCTCTTAACACCTCGAATGCAACCTCCATAATGAGTGCCTCGACTATGGCAGGGAAGGGGACTCCTTCTCGTTGAGATGCAACACTTATTAGCATAGGAGTTGGTAGCATTTCTTGATGGAAGGTGGTGATTGCTACATAAAGCGATGGTGCCACCAAAGCTAGGCTAATTCCGAAAAACCTCAATAGACGTACAAGAGAACTAATCATCCAATGTTGATAATAATCTTCAGCAGATTGTAAAAAGGATGTAAATAGAGCTGGTACAATTAGGACAAACGGTGAACCGTCCACTAGAATTGCAATTTTTCCGTCTAATATTTCACCAGCAATAACATCAGGTCGTTCAGAATTATAAACCGTAGGGAATATCGAGTATTTTGAATCTTGAATAAAATCTTCAATGTAGCCGCTTTCTAAAATACCATCAATATTAATACGATCTAATCGGGAAAGAACTTCTGCTACTATTTTGTCATTCGCAATGTCATTTAAATACATAACAGCAACATCCGTTTTTGTTACCTCACCGACAATACGGGACTTGATCCAGAGATTCGGACTTTTAATTTTTCGGCGGATCAGGGCCGTGTTCGTACGTAATGTTTCTGTAAAGGATTCCCTTGGACCTCTAATAACCGACTCTGTTGAAGGCTCCATAACAGCCCTATCTTTTGCACCTTTTGTACTTGTTACAATTCCAGTTGAAGATTCATCTAATAAAATGACCGTATCACCATTCAAAATTGAATTGTACAGTGTTGAAAAATTGAAAATATCATTCACATCGCCGACTGTTAAACAAGAATCTCTTAAATAGCGAATAATCTTGTCTGTTTCTGTCTCATTACTTGCCTCAATATCAAGCATTAGTTTATCAATTACAGAATCCGAAATGCTTATCTTATCGGTTAAGCCATCTACATAGATAATCGCGAAAGCATATTTTTCAGCTTTTCCAATGGTAATTTCTCGTATGATAAGGTCATCACTATTCCCGAGTGCGTTTTTAATTATCTTCAAATTTTGAGAAAGAGAACTATACAGTTGGTCGTTGTTCTGGGAGGTATCAGTAATTTTAGAAATGGACATTTTCATTCCTCCTCAAGTTTTTACATAACTATAGAATGTACAATTTTGAGAGAAGATAAACCAAGGTTGGAATTGAATTCAATTCAAATAAAAAAAACAGTGTTCCCTTCGTATAAACGAAAGGAAACACTGCTTTATTTTTTATACTCATATTTTAATTCGTCATTTGTAACATCCACATCTACATATAAACTATGATCATTGAAAAACCATAAATCTTTTTCATCTATATAGTAGGTAACATCTTCAATAATTGTCTTTACACCAATGTTGATTGGTTCTTCACGTGTCATACCAAGAGAAAAGCCTTCATGAAAAGGACTGGAACCACCATATCTAGCATAAAAACGAATAGTATCTCTGGATTCTACTTCCATCTCTTGTTTGAACCATTGTAGGGCTTCATCTGTTAGTACGATATTCATTAGAATGCTCCTCTCTTTGTTACAGCCATTTCACCTTTGGTTCGGTACCATTTTTAATGCGGGCAATATTTGCTCGGTGACGATAAATGATAAAGGTAAATAAACAAGCTACCAAAATACCTAACGCAAAGTCGCCTGTAACAAAATAATAAACGATTGAATAAATAAGTGCTACTAAAGCGGCAAACATGGAAGTTAAACTTACAATCTTTGTTATTTTTAATGTTACAATAAAAGTAATAAATAGTAAGACAAATAGTGGCCATGAATATCCTAAGAGAACTCCTGCTGATGTTGCTACCGCTTTCCCTCCACGGAAACCTGCAAAGACCGGGAACATATGACCAATAACGGCTATTAGTCCAAGTATTAGTGAGTGGATAGAGACCTCAGAGAATAGAGGAAGAGCTACAAGTATTACGGCTGCTGTACCTTTTAAGACATCCATAATCGTTACGACTATTCCTGCTTTTTTTCCTAAAATACGAAAAGTGTTTGTCGCACCTAGATTACCACTTCCGTGTTGACGAATATCTGTTTTATAAAAAATTTTGCCTATCCATAAACCAGAAGGGATCGAGCCGATTAAATAAGCACATAAAATAATAAGTCCATTTAGCATATTTGGACTCCTTTCATTCATTGATTATTACTTGGTACTAATAATATGTATCAATAATTCTACACTTTTTCTCTATAATCTACAATGACATGAAGGAGATTTCTTAGTGTATCTTGAATTCATTACAAAAGATAACTATTTTTCAAGGATTTTTATATGTGTTTGAATGTAAGTTAGTCTTTAAGACATGTTCATGTAGTTAGCATGAAAGCCCTTTCTAAAAATATAGGTAAAAAGGCAATTTTGTCAATCACCCATTCCTTTGGTAGAATAGAAGTCTATCTTTAATTTCTAGAGTAAACTAGTACGAATTTTCTTTAGACAGAAGAAACCCATTTATTACTGTACCTGTATATTTTTCAGAGAATAGTCAAATGCTTTTGAATGAATGTTCAAAGCCTTCAGTGATTCGTATCGTTTTGAAAAAAGAGTAATGACCAGTGCAACTAAAACTTACTGCCATGCGTCAATGGAAGAGAAGAGTTCTTGATACATATTGGAGCAACTATTGCAAAATTTTCTTCCGGTAAAACAGATTAAAACGATGAAGCTGTGAGGAATTTTTAAAAATTTTTTGGGCCTGTCACTAGATATTGTTAGGAAATGCTATTATTATTAGGAAGAGAATATAAATAGAACATGCGTTTGTTTTTTGGAGGGGAAATTTTTGGCGAATAAACAGTCACCAAGCGTCTATAATGATGACGCCATTCAAGTATTAGAAGGATTAGAAGCGGTACGAAAACGACCCGGCATGTATATCGGTTCTACAGATGGCCGTGGACTTCATCACCTAGTATATGAAATCGTCGATAATGCGGTGGATGAAGCACTGGCTGGCTTTGGTTCTCATATCATTGTCACTATTCATAAAGATCAAAGTATCAGCGTTCGAGACTTCGGCCGAGGAATGCCAACAGGTATGCATAAGATGGGGAAACCAACTCCCGAGATTATCTTCACTGTCTTACATGCCGGTGGTAAATTCGGACAAGGCGGCTATAAAACAAGTGGTGGCTTACATGGTGTAGGTTCGTCTGTTGTTAATGCCTTATCCACTTTTTTAGAAGTAACGATTCATCGCGATGGTAAAAAGTATCGTCAACGTTTTGAAAACGGTGGCCATCCTGTGACGACATTAGAAGAAATTGGACAAACAAAGCAGACAGGAACGCTTGTTCATTTTCTACCAGATGACACGATTTTCTCTGTAACAAAATACAATTATGATACGCTTGCAGAACGTTTACGAGAGTCAGCGTTTTTATTAAAAGGCTTAAAAATTGAGTTAATCGATGAACGCGAGGAAGGCAAAGGTGATGTTTTCTTTTATGAGAACGGCATTGAAGCTTTCGTTGCGTATTTGAATGAGGAGAAAGACGTACTTCATCCTGTTAAGTATGTGGAAGGGATTCAAGACGAAATTGAAGTTGAATTCGCCTTTCAATACAACGATGGGTACTCAGAAACAATCCTTTCATTTGTTAACAATGTGCGTACACGAGATGGTGGGACACATGAAACAGGTGCCAAATCAGCGTTAACACGTGTGTTCAATGAATATGCACGGAAAATTGGTTTGTTAAAAGATAAAGATAAAAATCTTGAAGGGACAGACATTCGAGAAGGCTTAGCGGCGATTGTTTCTGTTCGTATACCAGAGCATTTACTACAATTTGAGGGTCAAACGAAGGGCAAACTTGGGACGAGTGAGGCACGCTCGGCAGTAGATAGTGTTGTTTCAGAGCAAATTTTATATGTGCTTGAGGAAAACGCTGAATTGTCTGCATCTCTTGTGCGTAAAGCTATTCGTGCGCAACAAGTACGTGAAGCGGCTCGTAAAGCACGTGAAGATGCACGAAACGGCAAGAAGAGCAAAAAAGCCAGTACCATTCTTTCTGGAAAATTAACACCTGCACAATCTCGAAATGCAGCGAAAAACGAGTTGTATTTAGTCGAAGGTGACTCTGCGGGTGGCTCTGCAAAACAAGGGCGAGATCGTACGTTCCAAGCGATTTTACCTTTGCGTGGTAAAGTTATTAATACAGAAAAAGCAAAGCTGCAAGATATTATGAAAAATGAGGAGATTTCAACGATTATCCATGCCATTGGTGCTGGTGTCGGAACAGATTTCTCTGTCGAGGATTCATCGTATGATAAAGTCGTTATTATGACCGATGCTGATACTGACGGAGCGCATATTCAAGTGCTGCTGTTAACATTCTTCTATCGTTATATGCGACCATTGATTGAAGCTGGAAAGGTATTTATCGCATTACCACCACTTTATAAAATATCAAGAGGCACTGGTAAAAAAGAAGTGATTGAATATGCTTGGACTGAAAATGACTTACAAGCGGCCATTAAAAAAGTTGGAAAGGGTTACATATTACAGCGTTATAAAGGGCTCGGTGAGATGAATGCTGACCAGCTATGGGATACGACAATGAACCCTGAAACACGTACATTAATTCGTGTTACGATCGAGGATGGTGCACGTGCTGAAAGACGTGTGACAACATTAATGGGCGATAAAGTAGAGCCGCGCCGTAAATGGATCGAAGCTAATGTAGACTTCGGTATGGAGGATGATTCAAATATTTTAGACAATGAATTCATCCAACAAGAGGAGGACCAAGCATGAGTAGTACGGAAAAATTTCAAGATTTACCTTTAGAAGAAGTTATGGGTGACCGTTTTGGTCGCTATAGTAAATATATTATTCAAGACCGCGCGTTGCCTGATGCACGTGACGGTCTTAAGCCTGTGCAACGACGTATTTTATATGCGATGTTTACAGAGGGCAATACGAACGAGAAACCATTCCGTAAATCAGCAAAAACTGTCGGTAATGTTATCGGTAACTATCATCCACACGGTGATAGCTCAGTATATGAAGCAATGGTGCGTATGAGTCAGGATTGGAAGGCGCGTCATATGCTTATTGAAATGCATGGGAATAACGGTTCTGTTGATGGTGACCCACCGGCAGCGATGCGTTATACCGAAGCGAGACTTTCTGCTATTGCAGCAGAGATGCTACGTGATATTGGCAAGAAAACAGTTGAATTTGTACCGAACTTCGATGATCAGGATATGGAGCCAACTGTTTTACCAGCTCGTTTCCCGAACTTACTAGTCAACGGCTCAACTGGTATTTCGGCCGGTTATGCGACAGATATCCCTCCTCACGCACTTGATGAGGTGCTAGACGGTGTTCTTATGCGTTTAGATAACCCAAATACCACTGTCGATGATTTAATGACCGTTATTAAAGGGCCTGATTTCCCTACAGGTGGGATCATTCAAGGTGTCGATGGCATTAAAAAAGCATACGAAACAGGACGCGGTAAAATCATTGTGCGTGCGCAAGCAGTCGTTGAGCCGATTAAAGGTGGCAAAGAGCAAATTGTTATTACGGAATTACCGTATGATGTCAATAAAGCAAATCTTGTGAAGAAAATCGATGAGCAACGTGTAGATAAACGACTTGAAGGAATTGCAGAAATTCGCGATGAATCGGATCGTACAGGCCTACGTGTTGTCATTGAACTGAAAAAAGAGGTTCCTGGACAAGGAATTTTAAACTATTTGTTCAAAACAACTGATTTACAAGTAGCTTATAATTTTAATATGATTGCTATCCATAATCGTCGTCCGACAATGATGACATTGCCATTGTTACTGGATTCTTATATTGCCCATCAAAAGGAAGTCGTGACGAACCGCTCCATTTATGATTTGCAAAAAGCTAAAGATCGTTCGCATATTGTTGATGGCTTGATTAAGGCGCTGTCCATTTTAGATGAAGTCATTGCAACGATTCGTTCTTCTAATGACAAACGAGATGCGAAAACGAATTTACAGGTGAAGTTTGACTTTACAGAAGTGCAATCAGAGGCAATCGTTAGCTTGCAATTATACCGTTTAACAAATACGGATATTACGGAATTACGTGCTGAACAGGAAGAATTAAATAAATTGATTGCTAAGCTTGAAGGAATTCTTAATAGTGAAGCAAAACTAGTACGTGTTATTAAACAAGAACTACTTGACATTAAAAAGCGCTTTGCAGAGCCACGTCGTTCAAAAATCGAACAAGAAATTGAAGAAATCAAAATTACGTTAGATGTCCTTGTCCCAAGTGAAGAGGTCGTAGTGACTGTCACAAAGGATGGCTATATTAAGCGTACATCTACACGTTCACATGCAGCTTCGAATGGTCAGGATTTTGCGATGAAGGATTCTGATTATTTATTATATGAAGCAAATTTAAATACACAACATCATCTTCTGCTGTTCACAAATCGAGGCAATTACATTTATCAGCCTGTCCATGAACTACCTGATATTCGTTGGAAGGATCTTGGCCAGCATATTTCAAGTATTGTGCCGACCGGGGAAGATGAATCTATTATTGCTGTATATGGTTTTGAGACATTCGAACAGGCCAATATGTATATTTTAACGGCTACGAAAGATGGACAAATTAAACGCTCACCTGTAGCAGATTATGCTGTTACACGCTACTCGAAGCCGATCAAAACGATGAATGTCAAGTCAGGCGATGAAATGATTTTTGCAGGTATTGTGACGGACGAGGCAGAACTAATGTTAACGACAGATACTGCCTATGCTATTCGTTTCCCAATGGAGGAATTACCAGTAACGGGTGTTAAAACAGGCGGTGTCAAAGGGATTACGCTGAAAGACGGAGAAGCATTAGTCGGCATTAATATTTTACCGCCAAATGACACGGCATATGTTGCGATTGTGACACAGCGCGGTGCTGTGAAGAAAATGAATGTTGCCGAAGTAGAGATGACGAGTCGTGCAAAACGCGGCTTAAAAG
The DNA here is from genome assembly GCF_054665055.1 of Lysinibacillus sp. CTST325. NCBI lineage: Bacteria > Bacillati > Bacillota > Bacilli > Caryophanales > Bacillaceae > Lysinibacillus > Lysinibacillus sp. CTST325. The sequence continues at coordinate 187,042 of NZ_BAAFHO010000002.1, forward strand.
TGTTAACAGAATTAAAAGCGAACCCACATCGTATCGTGGCTGTAGTCAAGGTCACTGATGGGGAACAACTAACTATCGAAACGGAAAAAGGTGTGCAAGAGATCCTTGATGTACAAGCATTAACTCGAGCAGATCGCCATTCTAATGGCTCCTTTAAAGTAGATATAGCTACAGACGGTGCCATTTCACATGTCTTTACGGTCAAAAAAGAAGAGAAATAAAATTAGTTTTCAGCCCATGCTCCTTTACGAGCTGGGCTTTTTGAGTTAATTGAAACCAATGAGATTGGTGCTTTGTCTAACATATATACAATCAGGGAGGATTGTAAAGTGATGCTTTACCTAACGATAAAGTCGGTTGAAAAACTGGTTTGATCGATTAGTGGAAAGACAATCATTAAGAAGAAACAGGTACTTTTCTTTCATTCCTTTCAATTTCTTTAACGTATAGCGTTTTTGTTAATATGTAGTACAAAAATGTGCCCGTTAAACCTAGAATAAGGAGCAATCCGCTCATATATATGGGGCGAATCCACTGTCCAATGATGATCAATAACGAAGCTACAATCATGGCTCCATATGTAGTTAAGCTATTAAAAGCCATATAGGTGCTACGAGCGTTAGATGGGGCAAGTTCGCCTATCATCGCCTGTTTAATAGGAATAAACATCAGCTCACCAATTGTTCCAATAAACATGGCAATAAAAAGAACCAACACACTATTTGAAGAAGCAAAAACACTAAAGCATATAGAAAAGATCAGCATTCCTGTAACAAGAGTCCAGCGATCACTGTATTTTTTAAATAAGAATAATACAATACTTGATAGGAGAACTACAAGAATAGTATTCTCTGTTCGGAGAAATCCAAGCATTTTAGTGCCGTCTACGATGAAATCTATGCCAAACAATGAAGCTGACTGTTGGGGTATATCTTTTTCAAGGCGAATCCCAATATAGTTGGATAAAGACTGTTCCAATGTAAAGATCAAGATTGCTCCTAAAATATAAAACATAAACAGCTTATCTTTTAAAACGGTTGAGTAAGTTTGAAACAACTCTACTGGTAAAAATTTTTTCTTATGAAGAGAAGACTTAGGTGAAGGTTCTGGTGAATAGGTTTCTGAGATGAAGAAAATAGTCACGAATACAGATAATAAAGAGATAAGTGAAATCCCAATAAATAGTTCAAATAAGTAGTTTTTAAAAAGAAATGCCCCCATGATTCCTCCAATTGCGGTTGATAAATTTCCCAACCAGTAGCTAATTGTAAATACAAGCTTTCTCGATTCGGAATTAGTAACATCAATCATCATAGCTTGTGCGGCTGGCTGAAACATCCCTCCGCAAAACATAGTGATGATGAAGAATGCCGCAGAAATATAAGGAAGGTTAAACCAAGGAGAATTACAAAGTGCTATAAACAGATACGAAAGTAATAAACCAATTTCAGTATAAATCATTATTTTTTTTCGCCCAATTTTATCTGAAACATGTCCTCCGATAACCCCTCCAATAACTCCGCTAATCACTATTATTATAAGAATAATACCCGTTTTAGTAGCTCCGATATTTTGAGTAAAATAAATTGCCAGAAAAGGTATAACAGCCATAGAAATAAGACCGCCTAGAAATTGCATGACTAGGCGAAGTTTGATGTTGGGATGGATATCTCTCAATTTCATATAATCACTCCTAAATATATTAAATATGAACTATTTCCGATAGAATCTTCAGGTGTCTCAGTTGGGGGTTATCTATTGATTATCCTATTAGGAAGTGTCTCTTTGACTCTCTTTTATGTTTAACTTGTTTAACCTTATTATCTACAAGTGATGGCCGGGCAAAGGGGGAGGAGCTTATTTATTAGCGATAGGCCCAAATAATCTCAGTGCTTGTCTCGATATATCCTTCCGCGTCTCGTTTGTATATTCATCAATAAACGTTAAACGCATTCCGTTTAAGATGGATAAGTATGATTCAGCAATTAATGAAGGTGATTCTTCATAAAAGGAACCAAGCCTTTGTCCTGATTCAATAATCGGATAAATAGAGGCCTTAAATAATTTTGCAAAATCATCTAGTTCTTTATAAAGCTTCGGAAACCGTTCAGGTCTTGCAAGAACCTGCTGAATTAGGCGTAGAAATTCAATTCTCATTGCAAAAAGTTGTACATGACAATCTATCATTTCCTTAATAACTGTAAGAGGCTCACCTTTAAAGTGTTTTTCTATCTCGATAAAATACGGTTTGATTTCTTCCAAGGGTTCCAAAATAGCTACTTCATAAAGTACTTCTTTTGAATCAAAATATGTAAATACGGTACCAAAACTAACACCAGCTTCCTTTGCTATTTCGGCAACTTTTGTCTCTGCAAAACCATTCTCACTATATAATTTAATGGCGGCGTTCAGGATAGTAGATCTTTTTCTTTTCTTTTTTTCATCATTAGTAAGTTTAGTCTCCATTTAGATATTCCTTTCATAATAAATGATTGATTAATCAATCAAATTTTATTGTAATTTGTTTCCATTGTCAATATATTGATGGGATTTTTTGAATTTTATAGTTAGCTATAATGGAATTCCTTAAATGAAGGGATATTATTCTTTAAAATTGAGTCTTTAAAAAAAGTAGAACTGACATTTTAAGCATGAAGCCTCTATTTCAATGGAGTCTGAAAATATTATCTAGCTCTCCTAAAGTACGTTTTACAAAGGAAGCGCCATAGCAGTTATTTGGTGTGAATGAAAAATATATTTCAAAAAAAGGATTAGAAATAAGGCTATAAAATAATAATTCAGCGCTATTTGCAAACAGAGCCTTGTCATTTCCAAATAGATATGGGTATAATAATCACGAAAAGTTCATATGGAAAGAATGTAGGGGGGCTGGTGTTGCCAGCTGAGATTGTGTCCGATAGACGCTAACCCTTTGAACCTGATTTGGCTCGTACCAGCGTAGGGAACATCTATTCAAAAAGTAAAAGTTTTTGATATTGATAACAAAACGTCTGGGAGGAATCCTAGGCGTTTTTTATGTTTTCAGACTTTTGTTGCATGCACATACCTTACGTGTAAACAGACCGTGAATGGTTTCTTCTTGTAAAAACATTCATTCATGAACACTTTCACACTACTTACTTGGAGGATTCAGCATGAAAAAATGGTTATTGGTCCTTATGGCTGCACTTTTAACTTTAGTGGGCTGTAGCGAAAAAGAGACTAAAAAGGATAATAAGGGATTAACGAAAGTATCAGTTGTTCTTGATTGGACACCGAATACAAATCATACAGGTTTATATGTAGCGAAAAAACTTGGCTACTTTAAGGAACGGGGCTTAGATGTCGATATTTTATTACCTGGCGAAGCGGGTGCAGATCAGCTTGTGGCGTCTGGGAAGGCTCAGTTTGGCGTCAGCTATCAGGAAGGGATTACACAGGCACGTGTGCAAGATGTACCTTTAGTATCGATCGCGGCGATTATTCAACATAATACTTCTGGCTTCGCGTCCATTGCATCCAAAGGCATCACGTCACCTAAGGATTTTGAAGGTAAAACATACGGTGGCTGGGGTGCACCACTTGAAAAGGCAGTACTGCAATCACTAATGCAATCAAAAAAGGCAGATATTAATAAGTTAGATATTGTCAATGCAGGCGATTTAGACTTCTTCACAATGATGAAAAAAGATATTGATTTTGCGTGGATTTATTATGCTTGGACAGGTATTGAAGCCGAACTGCGTGGCGAAAAACTAAACATGCTATATTTAACAGATTATAGTGATCAGTTAGATTATTACACACCTGTACTCGCTACAAATGAAAAAATGATTAAGGATGATCCTGAGACGGTAAAAGCATTTGTCGCTGCTGCAGCAAAGGGCTATGAATATGCGATCAGTCACCCGAATGAAGCGGCTGATATTTTACTAGAAGCGGTACCTGATTTAGATAAGAACCTTGTCCATAAAAGTCAGGAATGGCTAGCGGATAAGTATCAAGACGACGCTGCACAATGGGGCGAGCAAAAGCTATCTGTTTGGGAAAACTACGCGAAATGGATGACAGACAACAAAGTTTTAGAGGGCGAATTTAACGCAAAACAAGCATTTACAAACGACTTTTTACCAAAAAAGGAGACGAAGTAGTATGGCAAACTCATTAATAAGTGTACAAATTATCCCGAAAACTGAAAAATATGAAGATGTGATCCCATTTGTCGATGCAGCGATTGCGGTTATCGACGCATCAGGGGTGAAATATGAAGTTCATCCGTTAGAAACGACAATGGAGGGTGAGCTATCGACTTTACTACAAATCATTGAAAAAATGAATGACAAGATGATTGAACTTGGCGCGATCAATGTCATTACGCAGGTGAAAATTTTATATCAGCCATCAGGTATTACAATGGATACGTTAACGGAGAAATACCAGTGATGAAGCAAGCTGTTAAACAAGGAAGGACGATAATTTTTATCGCCTTCCTCTTATTCATATGGGAACTAATTGTTCGTTTTGCAGATGTGCCACATTGGCTATTGCCTACACCAAGTGCCATTTTGAAAGAAGGCTTTCAAACGTATGAGACATTTGTGCCGCATGCGTTAGCGACTGTTCAGTTAGCACTTCTAGGACTTGCCATTGGAATATTGTGCGGGTTAACTGTTGCCGTGCTATTACATCGTTTTACGTTTGTGCGGGAGCTATTTTATCCTATTCTTATTATGTCACAAAATGTCCCTGTGCTCGTCCTAGCACCGCTCTTAATCATTTGGTTTGGCTTTGGTTTATTGCCAAAGCTCATTATTATTTGTCTTGTGTGCTTTTTCCCAATTGTTATTTCAGCAATGGATGGCTTCCGTCAAACCTCACCTGAGCTGAAGCATTATTTCCAAATGATTGGGGCAACGAAAGCACAAACCTTTTGGAAGCTTGAATGGCCCTATGCGTACCCAGCGATTTTTTCAGGCATTAAGATTGCGGCAACGTATAGCGTTATGGGGGCTGTCATAGCGGAATGGTTAGGTGCGAAAATGGGGATTGGTGTCTATATGACATTGGCACAATCTTCATTTCGAACGGATCGCGTGTTTGTAGCGATTTTTGCTATCGTATTTTTAAGTTTACTATTATTTAGCGCTATTCGATTTTTAGAAAAACTTGTTGTGAAGGGGAGAGGACTCCATGCTAAGCATTCAAAACATTGATAAATCCTTTGATGCTCTTCCGGTTATTCGCGATTTATCATTTGAGGTGAAAGACGGGGAATTTGTGGCGATTATCGGTCCGTCGGGCAGTGGAAAAAGTACACTCTTTCAACTAATTGGTGGTGTTACTTCGATTGATAAAGGTGCCATTTTATTAAACGATACAGATATCCAACAAAAAAGGGGAACGATTGGCTATATGCCTCAGCAGCCCTGCTTACTACCATGGCGTACGATATTGGAGAACGTCGCGATTGTCGAAGAGCTTCATCGAAAACCAAATGTTGAGCTTGCGAAGGAATGGTTAGAAAAAGTAGGGCTCGCAGCCTTTGAGAATGCGTATCCTAATGAGCTTTCGGGCGGTATGCAACAGCGGGTATCATTTATTCGCGCGATTGTCAGTAATAAGCCCATTTTGTGCTTAGATGAGCCATTTTCTGCCCTTGATGAGTTTACAAGGCTTGAAATGCAGGCGTGGCTTTTATCTATATGGGAGAAAGATCGAAAATCAATATTGTTCGTTACACATAGTATCGAGGAAGCTCTCTTTTTAGCGGATCGTATCATCGTGCTCACGAAACGGCCAGCGACGATTAAAAAAGAATTGATTGTACCTTTTGCAAGGCCACGCCAAGAAGAAATTCGTCATTCCGCTACATTTACGGCACTAAAGCAACAGCTATTCACGTATTTAAAAGAAGAAAAGGATGAGACGAATGTTGATTGATGCACATATTCATTTAGATCAGTATAAGGAACACGACATACCAACTTTGCTAGAGGAAGCTGAACAAGTTATTGCCGTTAGCATGAATCTTCCATCGTGCGAGAAGACGTTGAAGCTGTCGAACATCTATGCAAAGGTAAAGGCAGCATTTGGCTTTCATCCCGAACAACCGTTACCAAGTGAAGTGGAGGAAGACGCATTATTCGATTGGATACGTCAACATGCTCATGAAATGGTAGCGATTGGCGAGGTAGGGTTGCCTTATTATTTGAGACAGGAGAAGGCGATTGATGATCGTCCGTATGTGGCATTGTTAGAACGGTTTATCGTATTGGCGAAGGAATTAAATAAACCAATTGTGTTACATGCGGTTTATGAGGATGCGGCGATTGTTTGTGATTTACTAGAAAAACATCAAGTAACGAAAGCGCATTTTCATTGGTTTAAAGGCGATGAAGAAGTGATTGAACGGATGATTTCTAATGGGTATTTCATTTCTGTCACGCCTGATTGTACGTATGAGGCAGAAATTCAACAGCTTATCAAAAAATACCCAATTGAGCTGATGATGGTAGAAACAGATGGACCATGGCCGTTCGAAGGTCAATTTGACAATAAACGAACATCTCCTTGGATGATGGATCATTCCATCGAAATTATCGCTTCGATGAAGAGTCTTACAACTGAGGAAGCGGCGCGTATCATTACAATAAATACGACAGCATTTTATAATTTATAGCAAAAAACGCAGCTGTTCTTTTAAAGAGCAGCTGTGTTTTTATTAAAAGTATCAGAATCGCTGATAAAACGTCGAACTTCGCTGATAGAAGAGCTAGAATCGCTGATAAAACGTCAAACATCGCTGATAAAAGAGCTAGAATCGCTGATAAAACGTCAAACATCGCTGATAAAAGAGCTAGAATCGCTGATAAAACGTCAAACATCGCTGATAGAAGAACTAGAATCGCTGATAAAACGTCGAACTTCGCTGATAGAAGAGCTAGAATCGCTGATAAAACGTCAAACATCGCTGATAGAAGAACTAGAATCGCTGATAAAACGTCGAACTTCGCTGATAGAAGAGCTAGAATCGCTGATAAAACGTCAAACATCGCTGATAAAAGAGCTAGAATCGCTGATAAAACGTCAAACATCGCTGATAAAAGAGCTAGAATCGCTGATAAAGCACCAAACATCGCTGATAAAAAATATCAGAATCACTAACCTTGGTTTACGCTGGTGTTCATAGGAATCTCTCGCTATTAAGCGAAGTGAGAGTATTTTAATTGACATTATTTCCAATAGGCAGGTGATCATCTTGAAAGATAGAATTTTAAAGGTATCAATTAGTGAAGCTGAACGAAAAGGATTCCGATTTACGATGGGCGAGCTAGCAAAACAGCTTGGTATGAGTACTAAAACATTGTATGGATATTATCCCTCAAAGGAAGAACTGCTAAAGGAAATGATTGGTCTTGCAATTGATGAACTGAAGATGAAAGAGGAAGAAATACTGCATGATTCAACTCTAAATCTATTAGAAAAAATACAGAAATGTCTTGTACTCATTCCAGCAGATTTTCAATTTGCTCGGCTTAAATATTTAGAGGAGCTTCAAAGATATTATCCAAAGCAGTGGGAAACACTCGATCAATTTATTCATGAGCAATGGACAGGCATCTTTTCGTTAATAGATGAAGGGATTGTCGCAAATTAAATACGTCCCTTTAATAAAGAGATATTTATAGAAATCTATGTTGGAGGGCTTTATCGATTGATGGAACATGCATCAAAAAACAGAAATATGAGTTCGCTTCAGGATACAATGCAGGAAATGGTGGACATTCTTATGCTTGGGATTCTTAAAGATGACGTTCATGAAGAAAATTAAATGGGGGCTGTAGATGAGTAAAACTTTAAGATACCTATTTTTAGTTACAGATTTCTTTTTTATACTCTATTGGCTAGTCACTTTTTTTTCATTTGATTCCAGAAGAGTATTTATATCAGGATTATCAAAATGAATTATTAGTTATTTGGAATTGGTCGTTTTTCCCGCTAGATATTTTAATTTCAGTTACTGGTTTTATAAGTCTCTACCTTTTTAAAGTAAAAAATGTAAAGTGGAGAGCATTTGCCTTATTATCTCTGACACTCACATGTTGCTCAGGACTACAGGCGATTGCTTTTTGGACAATAAAGCTTGATTTTGATCTTATGTGGTGGATACCTAATCTTTTCTTTTACTTTATCCATTGTACTTTATTCCAAAGCTTATTACATTTAAACATCAAGATATCTCATTACAAGCAAAACACAACCACTAATCATCATCAGCGTGGTTGTGTTTTCTATGCTTTGTAAAATCTTGTTCAAGGCTTTCTTTTTTCGTTTTCGTTACACGTTCATGTGTGCTGAAAAGGGAGAATTGGCGATTTTTTTCGACGTCTTTCCCTTTCGTACGTTTGATATGCGAGCGCTTCTTTTTTGCTTTTGATTGTGTCATTGTCATTCCTCCTTGTTATCCTAAATATACCATAACGTGGGATTGAATTCCGTTCCATCTGTGCGCTTTTTTGCTGGCGCTTCGCTTTCGCACAGAACAAAGCTTCCTAGAGGCGTCAGATGAGCGCTTTGGCAACAAGTTAAGGCAAAGAAAAACCTCGTAAGTATTATTAGCTTACGAGGTCATTGTTATATTAGTGAGATACGTCCTGTACAGAAATACCTGTGTTTGCTTTAACATCCACTTCACGATATTTCTTAGCATCTGATTCCTTAGAAAGCAATGTTCCGATGAAACCTCCAAGGAAGCCAAGTGGTACAGAAATTATTGCAGGGTTCGTTAACGAAATTAATGGATTCCCAACGAAAATTGCTTTTCCTTCAACTGGATTCCAAAGGTTTGGTGAAACTGCAACAAGAATTAAAGCAGAGATTAAACCTGTTAACATTGCTGTAATAGCACCAGCTGTATTAAAGCGTTTCCAGTAGATTGTATAGATGATTACAGGTAAGTTAGCTGAACCTGCAATACAGAATGCAAGTGATACTAAGAACGCTACATTTAATGTTTGTGCACCAAGTGCTAAAAGGATTGAAATAACAGCGATTGTGATAGAACCGATACGAGCTGCAAGTACTTGCTCTTTTTCTGTAATTTTTCCTTTTTTAATGATTTGACCATAAATATCATGTGATAGGGCAGAAGCGCCAGAAAGTACAAGACCTGCTACTACCGCTAAGATTGTCGCGAAAGCTACCGCACATACGAATGAGAATAGAATGTCCCCACCAAGTGCTTCGGCAAGAAGTGGAGCAGCCATGTTACCAGCAGCGTTTGCAGCGATAATTTCTTCTTTACCAACGAATTTAGCTGCACCGAAGCCTAAGAAGATTGTAAGAATGTAGAAAATACCTACAATCCAGGTAGCCCAAATAACTGAAGAACGAGCAGTTTTCGCATCTTTTACTGTAAAGAAGCGCATTAGGATATGTGGAAGACCCGCTGTACCTAATACTAAAGCGATTAACATTGAGATTGTATCAACACCATTTTGATATTTAAGACCTGGGTTCAAATAAGCTGCACCGCTATCAGTTGCAGTTTCCATTTCTTTGAACATTGTTGCAATACTAAAGCCGAATTCTTTTAATACTAAGAATGAAATAATAACGGTACCTAACATTAAAAGACAAGCTTTAATAATTTGTACCCAAGATGTTGCAGTCATACCACCGAAAAGTACGTAAGTTGTCATCATAAAGCCTACGATTAAAACGGCAACCCAATAGTCGATTCCTAAAAGTAATTGAATAAGTGCTCCTGCACCAACTAGTTGTGCAATCATGTAGAATAATACAATTGTAATAGTGCTTAAAGCTGCTGTACCACGAACTTTAGAGCTATCAAAACGCGCTGTGATCATGTCAGCTAATGTAAATTTACCAAGATTACGTAATGGCTCAGCTACGATATATAAAACCACTAAATAAGCTACTAAATACCCGATAGAGAAGAAGAATCCATCAAATCCAAATAATGCAACTGCTCCGGCTATCCCTAAGAAAGATGCTGCTGATAAGTAGTCACCAGCGATGGCTAGTCCATTTTGCCAGCCTGTTAACCCACCGCCTGCAGTATAGAAATCACTTGCAGAAGAAGTTCGTTTTGATGCCCACCATGTAATAACTAATGTTAAACCAACAATGGCTACGAAGAAGAATATGGCTGTAAAACTCATTCCGTTATTCATCGGCGGCCACCTCCGTTCTCGTACTCAGCGATGATCGCCTTTGCCTCTTTATCAAAGCTATTTGCTTTTGCTACATATAAGTGACATAAGCACCAAGTCATGATGAATAGCCCTGCTGAATATACCCACACCCAAGTAATTTCCCCAAATGCCTTTTGGTGTAGTACTTTCGTGTACGAAGTAAGAATTGGTAGCAACATGTATGCTGCTAAAAAGAACACAGTCATTGACCAAAGAAATGATTTCTTTCTTCGCACAAGTGCTTTAAACGATTCTTGATTTGCAATTGCATCATAGTCAATCACGATGCTCTTATTGCCTTGATTGTTCCCCATTAACATTCCCCATTTTGTGTTTATTTTTACTGCTTAAAGACTTGATTTTGCTAGTTTAGTGAATTCACATCTTCATTTTATGAGACAGTTCACAAAATTGCAATACTTTTCAGAAAAAAATTATGAAAAAATAGTTTTCGAAAAAATAGTCTTAAAAGAGAATATACATGACAAATGTGAGAAATAAAAGTGTTTTGGAAAATTCTGATAAATAAATGAAGTTAGGTCAATTCTAGATTTCTGAATAGAAAATATGGATAAAATTTCAAAGGGGAAATGATTTTTTTAAAAAAATAAACACTATTTAGTCAGTGAAAATTGGTTTTTTTTGAAAGAGAATAGTATTGTTCGATAAATAAAATTGGTAAATTTTTATAAAAAAGCTAAAAAACCCGATAGAAAATCGAGTTTTTTAACTTGATATTTTTATTATAATGGATAGGACGATTGATATATTCTTTTACAATTATTTGGTTTATAAAAGGCGATCAATGAGAGATATCGGAAACGGAAATACCTGTGTTTGCTTTCACGCGAATTTCCTTGTAAATGCGATCTGCTTCTTCCTGAGATACTTTGCTAGAAGATAGCACAGTGCCTAAATATCCTGCGATAAAGCCAAGTGGAATTGTAATGACCGCTGGAACTGCTAACGGTACGATAGGATTACCAACAAAGATTGCTGCACCTTCAACAGGGCTCCATACATTTGGCCCCATGGCACCTAAAACTAAACATGATGCTAAACCAGTAACCATCGCTGTTATAGCACCTGTTGAATTGAATTTTTTCCAATAAATTGTGTAAAGAATAACTGGTAAGTTTGCTGAAGCACCGATACAAAATGCAAAGGATACTAAGAATGATACATTCAAGTTTTGCGCAAATAGTGCAAGGATAATGGATACAATGGCAATAGAAATCGAACCAGTACGAGCTGCTACAACTTGTTGCTTTTCAGTTAATTTACCACCTTTAATGATTTCTCCATAAATATCATGGGAAATCGCAGAAGCTCCTGTTAAAACTAAGCCCGAAACAACGGCTAAAATGGTTGCGAATGCTACGGCACCGATAAATGCCATTAACACATCACCGCCCAAATAATTAGCAAGAAGTGGGGCTGCCGTGTTACCAGCTTTACTTTCAGCAAGAATTTTATCGATCCCTACAAAATTTAATGCTCCAAAACCTAAGAAAATAGTTAATGAGAAGAAAATAGCTGTAATCCAAGTTGTCCATGAAATAGAAGAACGGGCAGTTTTGGCATCTTTAACAGTGAAGAAACGCATTAAAATATGAGGTAACCCAGATGTACCTAAAACAAGCGCCATCATCATCGAAACAGAATCAATTGTACTTGTGTATTTAATCCCTGGTACAAGGAATTTCTCACCATGATCAGTGGCGATCGTATCAAACATTTTCATAAGAGAGAAGTCGAATTTAATTAAGACTAATGTAGCTAATACGCCTGTCCCGAATAAAAGAAGGCTAGCTTTAATAATTTGCACCCAAGAAGTAGCTGTCATTCCACCGAATAATACATAAGTAGTCATCATAACACCTACGATTAAAACCGCAATCCAATACTCAATACCAAATAATAGTTTAATAAGAGCTCCTGCACCTACTAATTGTGCAATCATATAAAGGATTACGATGATAATTGTTCCTGACGCAGCAACCCCGCGAATGCGTTTTTCATTAAAACGGGCAGTAAGCATATCTGCTAAAGTATAACGACCTAAATTACGCATCGGCTCCGCAATTACATAAAGAAGAACTAAGTTAGCTACTACATAACCGACAGAGAAGAAGAAGCCATCAAAACCAGTTAATGCAATCGCACCGGACACGCCAAGAAATGCCGCGGCAGATAAGTAGTCACCAGCGATTGCAAAGCCATTTTGCCAACCTTTAAGACCACCACCAGCTGTATAAAAATCAGCCGCAGAAGACGTACGTTTCGCTGCGATATATGTTACTACAAGAGTTAAACCAACGATTGCTAAAAAGAAACCAACGGATACTAAGTTCATTTATTTTCCACCTTTCGCCTGATACTCAGTTAGTACTGCTGCCGCAGCTTTATCGAATGAAGAAGCTTTTTTCACATACACTGTACAAAGAACGATTGTCATAATGAATAATCCTGCTGAATAAACCCAAACACCCGTAATATTTCCGATGATTTTTTGTTGTAGTACAGGTTGGAAAGCGAGGATTGGTAACAAAATATAAAGTGTTAAAAATACTGCTGTAATTGAGAAAAGGAAGGTATTCTTCTTTTTCACGAACTTGTTGAACGATTCCATAGCTTCAATTGCACTATAGTCAACTGAATCTATGTTTTTGTTCTCAGAAATGTTTGCCATTATTATTCCCCCTAAAGTGATATATTTCTGTCTTAAACGACATATTTCTTTATTTCTTGTCGTTATATTCACTTATTTTATGGGGAAGATTCTTATAATGCAATACTAAATTTTGAGTTTTTACAATTTTTAATCACTTTTAGATTGTGGAAATAACATAGAAATAATAAGGATTTAATAGAAATAATCCGTATGAAAGAGAATGGCATTATTTCATAGAATAATATTCATATAATAGTTTGATGATAATAAATGTGAATGTAGGAGAAAATTTGAACGTGAAAGAGAATTTTTAAGAATTTATTATTGTGTCTTCATATGGAGGATTTGCAAGAAAACTAAAAAACTCTTGTTATATAACAATTATATGATGTCTTGGGAAATAACCAAAATAGTAAAAAACAGCTTTGAAAAAAATTTAAAGTATTGTGAATTATCTAGAAAATATAGGGTATTATTATACCAAAATCGTACAATATTCATTGAATGGACATAAAAAAATGAAAGGATAAGCTCATATCTTGTGTTAAGTAAATATAATTTATACAATAAATAACGATGGTAAATTGAAGGGAAGTGACTAAATAAATGAAAAAGAACAGTGTCATGCTCATGTTGATATTAGCATTAAGCAGCATACTTACTGCTTGCGGAAGTTATAAATTTGAACCTGAAATGAACATAGAAGTACAGGATTTTTCGGTTACGAATCAAAAAAATGAAAAGGTTAGCCTTAATGATTTAAAGGGCAAGCCATCGTTAGCGATGTTCATCTTTACTAATTGTAATTCCATTTGTCCACCAATGACGTATAACATGACAGAGGTGCAAAAGGCGCTTCAGGATAAAGGCGTAGAAGACTATCAAATTGTAGCCTTTAGCGTTGATCCTCAGGTTGATAAGCCAGAAGTTTTAAAAAATTATTTGAAAACGTATTCAGTGCCCGATGAAAGTAAATGGCAACTATTAACTGGTTATGAGCAAAAGTTTATTGAACAGTTTGCAATGAAATCATTTAATTCAGTAGTAAAGAATGATCCTAATACAGACCAAGTTATACATATGGGAAGGTATTACTTAGTTAATGCTGATGGGATTGTTGTGAAGGATTATAACGGTACAGCAGATGTACCAGTTGAGACGATTGTGGCAGATGTGAAGGCGTTAACTAAATAATAAAAAATAACTCAGAGGTTGGTATAACTTCTGAGTTATTTTTTATGGCCGAATGATGGAAATATCGAACATCCCATTGTTGATATACATAATCTAGTTACAGGACACCTTAAGCAAATTGCTTTAGTGTCTTTTTGTACGCTTATATACAACTGGCGGAATTTAATGTAGCTGAACCAAATTTAACTAATAGGTAATAAAAAAACCCATTATTTCAACCTTGCCAAACAAATAATTTTATTATGTAAACTAAAATTAAACAAAATATTTGACTAGATGGTAATTCTTACACAAAATACACTTTGTAAAATAACGGAATTAATAATGTATTTTTTACCAAACACGTATATATTTAATTTTATCAGCTTATATATTATTAGAAAGATTTAACTGCTTTCGGCCGAATCTGGACAAAAATATGCCAATGCATATAGGACATCAATAGCAATGGAATCATCTTTAAGCGTTGGGAAGTGAAGTGCCATCATGAATAGTGTGGTTGAAACTGCTGCAGAGAACGGTAGATTGAAGTCCTTTTTAATTCGATTTAAATCTCTCCGTGATCAACGGCTTCTTGATAAAGCCAATCGACAAAAAGTAACAACTAAACAGTAACTCTAAAATATACGACAAATGTTGTTTATTTTAGAGTTACTTGACGTTGATAAAAAATTATTTGAGGAGATGAAATACATGAAAAAGCTGATCGAATTTAATAACGTAACGAAAGAATACAAAATAGGAGAAGTCCCAATCAAAGCTCTTAATGGTGTTGATTTTTCCATAAATGAGGGGGAATTCGTTGTTATTTTAGGGGCTAGTGGTGCGGGTAAAAGTACGATTTTGAATATTCTTGGTGGTATGGATACGGCTACCTCAGGTCAAGTATTTGTTGGGAATCAAGACATAACAAGATTGAACGAAAAAAAGTTAACAGAATATCGTGGTGAGAAAGTTGGCTTTGTTTTTCAATTTTATAATTTAATTCCGAATTTAAATGCTCTCGAAAATGTTGAATTCGCCACTGAAGTATGTAAAAACCATCTGGATGCTAAAGATATTTTACATAAAGTCGGATTAGCGGATCGTATTAAAAATTTCCCTTCCCAGCTTTCTGGAGGAGAGCAACAAAGAGTAGCTATAGCTAGGGCTGTTGCAAAAAATCCCTTACTTTTACTCTGTGATGAGCCAACCGGCGCTTTGGATTATGTAACTGGCAAGTCTGTATTAAAGCTTCTACAAGATTTAAACAGGGAAACTAAGAAATGCGTTGTTTTAGTCACACATAATTCAGCCATTGCTCCTATGGCGGATAAAATTATTAAAGTAAAAAGCGGAATGATCGAAAGCGTTACGATAAATGAGGAAAAACAATGTGTTGAAGGGATTGAGTGGTAATCATGAAATTGTTTTTAAAATTATTGAGGGACATCAAACAGTCTATGGGGCAATTTATAGCCGTTGTGATTGTTATCGCAGTAGGTGCTTTTTTCTACGCGGGACTAGTAACTTACAGCAATAATCTTGGTGAGTATACGAAGGATTACTTTCAAAAACATAATTTAAGCGATTTAAATGTGTATTACAGTCAGCTTTCTAAAAATGATGTCACTCGGTTAAGTAAAATTGAAGGTATCAATAAAATCGAAGGACGTTATACCTTTGATGGTACGCAAACCTTTGAAGATTACAAAGCGTCATTAAAAATTCATTCGATCCCTGACAACAATGAAATAAATACGCCTACTATAAATGAAGGTAGTATCCCATTAAAAAAGAATGAGATTTTATTAGATGCTCATTATGCAAAAGAACATCATTATCGTGTCGGCGATCAAATCACGATAAATGCGAATGAAAGCAGTTTTAACTTTACAATCAGTGGCTTAGGTGAGAATGTTGAACATGCAAAAAAGAATGATATTCAAGACCATCAAACATATGGAGTCGCGTATATTGCTGAAGAAACATTACCCGAAATCTTAAATGGCTTTTACTTTAATGAAATCATCGTGGATGCTACAGAAGGTTACGATATTGAAAAGTTAAGCAAATCAATTGAAGAACAGTCCAAGCAGCTCAGCTATTTAGATCAAGTAAGGAAGGAACGAACTTTCAACTATTCTAAAATCAATCAAACGATTAATAATAATAACTTAATGAGTAAAGTTATACCTTTAGTACTTTTTTTGATTGAAGCGATTATCCTATTTCTCGCTATGTCGAGGACGATCGATTCGCAACGGAATCAAGTTGGTATTATGAAGGCTTTAGGTGTAAAAAACAGCAACATCATGCTTCACTATATGGGATATCCTGTACTGGCAGGGATACTAGGCTCCATCATTGGCTGTGTAATTGCCGCTTTTGTATTTATTCCTTTAGTAACTGCGTCGTGTGCAAGGGCCTACTCTTTGCCTGACATAAAATTCTCACTCTCTCTATTTTCATTCATTCCACCGATTATTTTCTCCAGTGCTTTTGGGGTTTTGTCATGTTACTTAAGTGGTAGAACTATTTTAAAGGAACATGCGGCTCAGGCTATGCGTCCTAAACCGCCAAAGAAGATGAAAAAGCTCTTGATAGAAAGAATTCCAGGTTTATGGAGTCATATTTCCTATAGTTATAAACTCATTTTAAGAAATATATTTTTAAATAAACAAAAAGCTTTAGCAAGTTCAATTGGTGTAGTTGTAAGCACCGTTTTATTGATTACTGCTTTCGGTACTCAAGCATCCTTGCTAAAAGTAGCAGACCAAATTGAAGATGTTTATACGTATGATCTAAGAGTAGATTATACGATGGGCACAAATTCTAATACGCTAAAACTACCTTCTGAAATTAAAACTAGTTATTTGTTATCCACTCTTCCTATTGAAATCATAAAAGATAATGAAAAAGAAAGCGCCAATTTAGTTGTTACTGAAAAAGAAAACAATCTCATTCATTTCTTTGACGAAAATGACGATATGATATCTTTAGAAAATAACGGTGTGCTTGTACCCAAATCTTACGCTGACAAATATCATATTTCTAAAGGTGATCGTATCAACATAAAGTTTACAGCGCCAGAGCTAAAAGATACTTCTGTAGCAATGAAGGTTTTAAATATATCTACACAATATTCGAATCCATCATTTTATAGTACACCAGAGTATTTAAAGAGCTTTAACATAGACTACAATCCAACCTCACTTTTAGTTCAAGCAAATAACTCTACAGATGCTATGAGCGCTCGTAAGTTTTTTGAAAAGGATCACCGTGTAGATACAATTGCAGATAAGAATGATTTAAAAAAATCGGCTCAATATATTGTGAAGCAAAACAGTTTTGTATTTATCATGTTTATCACAAGCGCCATCATACTGTCCTTTGGCGCCATCTATACGATATCTTCCATTAATATATATGAAAGGAATCGTGAACTGGCAACACTGAAAGTATTAGGCTATCAAAGAAATAAAATAAACAGATTAATATTTTTGGAAAACATTATCCTAACGACATTTGCGGTCATTGTAGCTTTACCAATCAGTGGCTATGTTTATCAAATTATAGTAAAGGCTCTATCAAGCACCCATCAGCAAATCCCAGATAAATTAAATATGTTAATCATATTAGTCTCTATAATTGTCGCGTTCTTACTGACTATAGTGTCTAACTTACTTCTTAGAAGAAAAGTGACGAAAATTCATATGATTGAATCATTAAAAAGTGTGGAATAGAGTTTTTGTAGTAAGGGAATAAAAAGGTGACTTAAATCAAGGAGCACTGTTTGCCTAAAGATATAGACAAAGAACAATGTGGGGTTAAATATACGATTATAATGTACCGAATCAGTCCGATAATCTTTGGGCTGATTTTTTTATTTGCACGAAAGCTTTTGTTAAAAATATGTAATGGCGTTTGTATTTTTGTCTAAAGTGAACAATGTTATTTAATAACTCATATCCTACAATCGGATTAAGCAAATAGCAAAAAAATAAAAAAAATAGGAGTGTCAATCAATGTAAATACTACATTCTTTGTGCGAAATATACAAAATAATAAACGAAGTGTGAATCTCTCTTTTCTAACTATGGTCACTAGTTAATCAACAGACGTATTCGACAATAATAGGAGGGAATGAATTGTATGTTAGTAAAATTATTAGAACCATTAAATGTTCCAGATTCGATCATTGAAAAATTAGCGGAACCAATCAAGCGGGGCGGTCATGAGTTTGTTTATTACAACGAGAAAACTACTGATTGGGCAGAATTAGCAAGTCGTAGTGATGGTGCAGATGTTATTATGATTGCGAATAATCCTTATCCTACAGAAGTAATTGATCAAAATGACAAGTTAAAATTAATCAATGTCGCCTTTACAGGTGTTGATCATGTAGGTATCACTCAAGCTAGAAACCAAAATATTATGGTATGTAATGCAGCTGGGTATGCGAATCAAGCGGTTGCGGAACTAACAATTGGCTTAGTATTAGATGTGTATCGTCGCATTGCTAAAGGTGATAGGGAAATTCGTGCCGATAATTTCCCAGGGGCATTCCAAGGTAGTGAAATTAAAGGTAAAACAGTTGGATTGATTGGTACAGGTAAAATTGGTTTAATGACTGCTCGATTGTTTAAAGCATTTGGCGCAAACTTAATCGCTTCAGATCAATCCAGCAGAAATCCTGACGCTAAAGATTTAGGTATCGTGTATATGGAATTAGATGAGTTACTAGCACAATCTGATATTGTGTCATTACATATTCCATTACTACCAAGCACGAAAGGATTAATTTCAAAAGAAAAATTACAATTAATGAAGAAATCAGCCATTTTAATTAACTGTGCACGAGGACCAATTGTTGATAATGATGCATTGGCGGATGCATTAAATGAAGGGCGAATTGCAGGAGCTGGTATCGACGTATTTGATATGGAACCGCCTATACCTGGAGACTATAAACTTTTACACGCCAAAAATGTAATTTTAACACCGCATGTAGGTTTCTTTACTGATGAAGCGATGGAACTTCGTGCTAAAATTGCATTCGATAACACTGCAGCATTCTTAGACGGTAAACCCCAAAATATTATTAAACGCTAAATAATGTAGTTTTTTTGAAAATTTGAAACAAGGAGAAAATACAATGACATTAAAAAAAATAGCAAGAAAAGATTTAAAAAACCGTATTTTCCATTGGCCAGATATTCAAGAGTTTAGAGAAGAGGAAGCGACAAAACGTATTTTCTATGAAACGCCTAATACCGTAGGAGCTGTTTGGTGTATGCATCCAGGACAAGATTTGCCAATGCACTCACACGAGAAAGCTGATGATATTTGGATTGTTGTAGAAGGAATAGCAGATTTTTATCCAGAGTGTGGTGAAATGGTTCAAATTAAAGCTGGAGATGTTGTTGTTGCACGTGCGGGTGAAAAGCACGGAATGACGAATAATTCTGATAAAGATTTTGTTATGTTAGGAATTGCGGGTCCGACGCCAATCGGCTTTATTCCGCATAAACATCATTAAGTGAAATAGCACGTCTGTTGATTAACTAGTTTTCATCGTAAAAAAAGAAAGATTCCTCCTTGTAGAAGCAATACCTACAAAGGGGGAATCTTCCATGCCATCATTACAAATTGTCATACCTCAGTAAACCTTTATATGATAATGTGTTGCACTGTAAATATAGGTCAGTCCGATAACCTTAAGGGTAATCGGGCTTATTTATTGTTTGTTGCACCTTCCTTGCTGTGCAGAAAGTTATCGAAGGTGCAAAAGTACTACGTAGAGATCAGCTAGCGAGAATATCATAAGTCATACTTTTTTAAATATTTTAAGTATATGCTTTTTGTCTAAAATGTGCAAATCCATTTCTGTTTTTGTTAAAAGTGAACAATGTTATTTACTTACTCATAACCTAAAATTAACGTAAGCAATACATAAGTAAAAAAACGAAAAATAGGAGTGTCATATTATGGGACAAACAGTTAAAAATGACCCAAATTATTACAAAAAAATAATTGTTACACTGTGTTTAGGTTGGGTAGTTATTTGGATTTATCGAACAATACTTACGCCAATATACCCGCAAATTCAAGAATCACTAGGGAACATTAGCGATACACAAGTAGGTCTTGTTGCTTCTATTTATTTCTTTGCCTATACAGGTATGCAAATTCCATCAGGAATACTCGTTGATAAATTTGGTCAAAAACGAGTATTAATCCCTGCATTTATCATTTTTGCATTAGCAGCATTCGTAATTGGAACAAGCTCGACAATCACGCAAGTGTATATTGGCGCCTTATTGGCAGGTCTTTCGACTGGTTCATACTATGGCGCAGCATTCTCCTTATCAGCTAAACATATGCCAAAAGATAAAAAAAGTTTTTCTAACGCGATCATAAATAGTGGCTCCGCATTAGGTATGGTAATTGGTTTAATAGGTTCATCTGTGTTAGTAGGTGGTCTTGAAATCAAATGGAATTACATGCTTTATATAACAGCCATCCTAATAATAGCAGTAACATTTGTATTTGCTTTATTTGTTAAACAAGATAAAAAATCAGCTACAAAAGAGGAATCTGAAGATACAAAAACAATAACACAAGATGCAGATTCTAAAGTAAATTTATTCTCACCAAGACAATTAGTTATATATTTTGTTTATTTTGCAACATGTTATGGTTATTACATGATTGTTACATGGTTACCGTCATTCCTTGTCACAGAAAAAGGATTCGAACAAGGTTCAGTAGGCTATGTAGCTGCTTTAGTCGCAATCTCAGCAGTACCTGGTGCATTAATATTTTCTAAATATATTGATAGAAATGCACATATGCGTCTGCGCTTAATTTTCTTCTTGTTAATTGGTGCAGCTCTAACAATTAGTTTAACAGTGTTTTCACCTAATCCTACAGTACTTTATGTTGCACTAATCTTATATGGTTTACTAGGTAAACTTGCAATTGATCCAGTATTAATCACGTATGTAACTGACTCAGTATCATCAAATTCAGTTGCTAAAGCATTAGGTTTCTTTAACTTCTTTGGTATGACTTCATCAGTTGTTGCGCCAACGCTTACTGGTTATATTGGTGACATCACTGGCTCCAAGGTATTAGCATTCTATATTGCAGCAATACTTCTTGCAGCAGCAGCGATTTTATTCTTCCTTGTAGTTATGTTAAAAGAGAAAAAAACAACCCATCCCCTAACTAGTGAATAAAGCAAAACTACCTATCAGTGGAGATTTTCCCCATATCTCGCTGATAGGTAGCTTTGTGATTGTCATCTAAATATTTCTGTCCCTTAAAATATTGATAGGATAATCAAAAAAATAAGGCTGTTTTCGTATAGATTGTTGCTATTAATTTTTAATTTTTCCATTTAATTTTGATATCATTTTTTCGAAATGCATCAATGATATAGAGGGATTATCTAAATGCGAAATAAATTGCGTTTCAATAAACGAAAATTCTTTTGGTAAAGGCACGTGCTGTTCAATTAGGAACTGCTTTTATTTGTTGCGATGAAAGTGGTGCCAATGAAGTATACAAACGAGCGTTGATAGAAGGACATTTTCAAGAAACAGTATTGACCAAGACATTTACAGGTAGACAAGCAAGAGGTTTATCAAACGAATTTATGAAAAAATATGAACTTCAAGCACCTAATGTGTATCCAGCTTTGCATTATATGACACAGCCGATTCGGAAACAGGCATTAGAAAATGAAAATCCACAAGCAATGTCTTTATGGGCAGGGACAGGATTTAAGATGATACAGGCATTACCAGTGAAGGATTTGCTAGAAAAACTAGTAGAAGAAGCGAATTTGTAAAGGATGAACATAACTCACAATACGTTGGAAGCTAATAACAATGGATGAACACTTTAATATATTTACTGGCAACAAATCTTACAAAAATAGCCATTTTATAAAACTGTTTTATCACGATTAATAATTATTGTTAGTGCATTTAATAGAATCGTGCTGATTAATATGAAAATTACAGCAAATACCGAACTACTAGTCCATAAGAGCAGACCAATCCTCAATCTCAACTAGATGATGATTATAAAATAATTGGAAGCTTATCGATATAGCACAGGCGCTGAGACTTAAAGTGGAAATAATTAATCTATAATTGCGCACTTGCTTATTCGTATTCAAAAGACTACTAATTGGTAACAGAAGTGCTATTTCTTTCGCTGCGTAAATCTTATACAAATAGAATCCCGCTAAAAAGCATTCCTAACAGCTTTTTAGCGGGATTTTAGGCTTAAAATGTTATTTTCTCTGATGCAAATAATGCTAATCGTATATCCAATGAAGTATCAGGAGCATTGATTGGCTGACCTAATATTTCTTCACATTTTTTAATACGATATTTTACAGTATTGCGATGAATAAATATATCTTCTGAAGTCTTTGTAAGATCACAATGGTTCGCCAAATAAATTTTCAATGTATGTTTTAGTTCTTTTTCCTTTGTCGTTTTCGGATAGGCTAATGAACCTAGTGTATACGTAATAAACGGTTTTAACTTATTGGCTGGAATGAGTTGTAATAATTCTTCTACACTTTTAGATTTATAGAGTTCTATATATTCAATTTTACCACTTTCAGACTTATGATCAAAAGCTTCATTTGCTTCGAAATAAGAGAGTGGTAGCTGTGAGAATTCAGTGACTTCATTACCAATACCGAATGAAAGTGTGCTTTTAAAAAGTTTTTGATACTCTTTTTGGATATATTTGCAGTAATCTAAATAATATTGATGTTTAGTTTGTAATAATATCGTAAATCGATGAATACCTGGAGACATATAGACACTGATAGAAGGATCAATATCAGTCAACTTATGCGTTAGCCATTCAAAGGTCATTTGATAGCGCTCATTCAAATAGATATTATTTTCAACATCCCTTTCTTGATCAATCGCACAAACTATCACTTGGTAGAAATTTGATGGTTGGATAAGGTGCTTTTTTAAAAACTCAGGGTGCTGCTTGACTGAAGTAAGATTATCAGGATGTTCAGACATGAGTGTTTCGAAAAATCGGTTTACATCTTGTTGTTCTGCTTCTTTGATTTTACTATTTTTATAAATGGCGAGACTGAGTGTATTTACGGCTTGTTCAATAGCAAGCAAACTAAATGGATAAGTGAGCGTATGAACATTTGAAACCATCAGATAATATGGGAAATATTTGAATGCTGGAACCTCAAATATAATATGTTCTTCTTGGAAAGATGCTTTATTATTAGGTGTAATTTGCTTGGATTTAAAACATCTTTTGAAGTAACTAAGATTTTTTTGAACTTGCTCTGAGTGTTCGTGGAAGTGATGGCTCATCGATTTAATTTGATGGAAAGGATTTAAGAGCATCACAGGAACTCTGAGGAGTCTGCTCATACGTTCAATCATCATTTCCAAGCTCAAACCTCTCATAAGCATTGTATTTAATTCTTGTTGGATATCTAATGCAAAATATAATTTTTCAGTTTCTTCATCCAAGATATAGGATGATATATGATGAGTAATGGATCCAAGATTCCAACTATCCGGAATTCTGATAATTGGAAATTTTAACTTGTTTGCAAATTCTATTACTTCATCGTCTATCTCCTCTAAAAACCGCGATAACTTAATACCTATGCCAGCAACTTGTATGTCATTTAATTCTCGAATAAGATCGATTAAACCGGATTGATCGTCTTGATAACACATACCTGTAGTTACTATAAATGAGTGTGGTGCTGTAAAATTTTTGATATCAGGAGTTTCCGTAATATCGACCATTTCTACTTCTCTTTCTAAATCGCCCTCATCATTTAACAATGTTAAATCAGAAAATTGTTGGATAGACATGATTTCTTTTAATGTTGTCACAAGAATCATCTCCTTTATCTTTGTTAGAAAAAGCCAAAATATAAATGAAATATGTAAGATGCTACAAGGATAACCTATAACTCTGATTGTATACTATTTTTGAAGGTTATTATACGTATAGTCCTTTATTTCAAATTATTAAAGGAGAATTATGTGAACAAATTCGGGGTATTCAACGGAATACTTCGTTTTTTGACAAGAGCGTTTAATTCATTTATTTACGACTTCGTACGGAGGAAATGAGGCAGTTCATAATAATAGCTGTCGATGGATAATGCTACAACTCTAGTTGATATGTTCATATCTGCTGAAGAATATCTAAATTATTTTTGAAATTAACTACTTTAGAAAGAAGTGACAACGATGTGGTATCAACAATACAATCCACTTGGAAACGAAATAGTGAGTGGCATCATAGCCTTTCTTCCTATTCTTCTATTTCTACTATGCTTAACAATCTTTAAATTAAAAGGGGTTTATGCCGCGGCTTTAACTTTAGCTGTCACAATCATCATTACAGTCGGAGTCTTTGACATGCCGATCACTAAAGCCGTAGGGGCAATTCTCCTCGGAACAGGCAAAGCACTATGGCCAATCGGTTATATCGTCATTATGGCTGTATGGTTGTATAAGATTTCTGTTCGAACCGGTAAATTTGAAATTGTGCGTGGTAGTATAGCGAATATTACCGAGGACCAACGACTTCAATTATTGCTCATTGGCTTTTGCTTTAATGCCTTCTTGGAAGGAGCGGCAGGATTAGGTGTTCCAATCGCTATTTGTGCAGCATTATTGGTGACTCTTGGGTTTCATCCAATTAAAGCTGCTGGCCTTTGTCTCATCGCCAATGCCTCTACAGGCGCATTCGGTACAGTTGGAATTCCAGTTATTACAGGTGCTGAAGTAGGTGGTATGGAAACATTAGAGCTTTCAAAAATGACGGCATTGATTTTACCGTTGATTTCATTTCTTGTACCATTCCTTCTCATCTTTATTTTAAATGGCCTCAAAGGGATAAAAGAAATATTCCCAGCTATTTTTCTTGTCAGTAGTGTATTTTCAGTGCTTCAACTACTAACGATTGCTGTTATAGGACCTGAGCTTGCGAACATTATTCCATCTTTAGTTAGCATGGTGGTGTTAGCCGTATTTTCAAGAAAATGGCAACCGAAAACGATTTACCATGAACCTGGGGTAGAAGTAACAGGTACTTTAAAAGCCTATTCTATGAAAGAGATTTTGGTAGCGTGGTCACCGTTTTATTTACTCACTGGTGTTATAGCTATTTGGAGCTTCCCTGCATTTAAAAATTTATTTGTAGATGGTGGTGCACTGGATTTTACGACTATAGCTTTGAAAATTCCGGGATTACATGATGAAATCATTCGTACACCACCGATCGTAACAGAAGCAAATTCTATGCCAGCCATCTTACATCTTAACTTTGTTTCAGCAACAGGAACGGCAATTTTATTGGCCATTATTTTAACGAGTGTTCTATTTCCTGCGTTAAACATAAAACAAACCGTTACTTTACTAGGTGACACCATTAAAGAACTGTGGTTACCGATTTTTACGATCATTCTTGTCATGGCTTTTGCCAATCTTTCTGACTTCTCCGGACTTAGTACATCTCTGGGACTTGCGCTTGCAAAAACGGGTGACTTCTTTCCATTTGTTAGTCCAGTATTAGGGTGGTTTGGTGTCTTTCTTACGGGATCGGTTGTTAATAATAACGCCCTATTTGGTAGCTTGCAGGTAGTTACTGGAACGCAAATTGGGATTTCACCATCTTTGCTAATGGCAGCCAATACAGCTGGAGGAAGCGTGGCAAAATTAATTTCACCACAGTCAATTGCGATTGCAGCAGCAGCCGTTAACCAGACAGGGGATGAGTCAAAAATCTTTCAATATACATTACGATACAGCTTAGGTTTGCTCCTTCTCGTATGTATCATGACACTTTGCTTATCATTTATCCTATGATGATTTGAAAATAAATACACCGCAGAGTAAATCGTAGTTTTTACATCGATTTACTATGCGGTTTTGTTTTTATATATGGATAAATTCGGTTCCGAGTTTAATAAAATTTGCTTCACACGCCTGCCTGCTTGAGTAGACCGCCGCTAAAAAGTCAAGTTCCGCCGCTAACCAAACCTAGACGTTATCGATGCCAACAACTTTCTTTTTCTCTTTGGGCTCTTGTCTCTTATTCAACAATCAAATAATTAAACAAAAAATTTGTTGATTGTGCATAAAACACCCCTCCATTATTGTTCATTATGTCAATGAATGGTTGTGAGTAAGGTCCTATAATAAAGGTGAGTTAGAGGAAGGAGTGGAAGAGTAATGGATATTCGATCAACTTTTGAATCGTTAGATAAAAAATTCACAAGTTTTGGTGGTTTAGAACAAGGTGGAATTACACGTCTTTTATATTCTCAAGAATGGAATGATGCTGTTCGTGAACTGGAAACAACATTCATAGCAGCAGGTTTCGGAGCAAGTTTTGACGATATCGGTAACTTAACTGGGCGTCTTGTTGGAAGTAAATATCCAGAAGAAACGATTTTAACGGGATCACATATCGACACAGTAGTTGAAGGTGGTCATCTAGATGGACAATTCGGCATCTTATCTGCACTTGTGGCTGTGGCATATTTAAAAGATAAATATGGTCAACCACTGAGATCATTAGAAGTATTAGCGCTTGCAGAAGAAGAAGGTAGTCGATTCCCTTACACATTTTGGGGTAGCAAAAACTTCTTTAATTTAGCTAAAAAATCGGATGTCGACACAATTGAAGATGCTGAGGGTATTAAGTTTGAAGATGCGATGCGCGAATCAGGCTTTGATTACCGAAAAACTACTGACGTTCGTAATGACATCAAAGCATTTGTTGAATTGCACATTGAACAAGGGAAAGTATTAGAGACAGAAAACAAAACAATCGGTGTGGTCAATGGAATCGTCGGCCAGAAACGTTACACAATCAACTTAAAAGGCGAAGCGAACCATGCTGGCACAACGCCAATGTCATTACGTCGCGATACAGTTGTTGCCTATAGCGAAATTGTCACAGATTTAACGAAACGTGCAAGAGAAGTTGGAGAGCCACTTGTGTTAACGTTCGGCCATGTCGTACCTGTACCAAACACAGTTAATGTAGTTCCTGGAGAAATTTCGTTCTCAGTAGACTGTCGTCATATTGATCAACAACTATTAAATGATTTTGCGACAGAAATCGAAGACAAAATTAAAGCAGTCGCTACCGCAAATAACATGACTTATGACATTCATTTATGGATGGATGAGGCACCAACATTGATGGATGAAAAAATCGTTCAAATCATTGAACAAGCAGCCAAGGATCAGGTAGGAGATCAATATAAAGTGATGCCATCTGGTGCTGGCCATGATTCACAAATCTTTGCGCAATTTGTTCCAACAGCGATGTTGTTTGTACCTTCTATTGATGGCATTAGCCACAATATTAATGAGGAAACGAAGATAGAAGACCTGGTTAAAGGAATAGAAGTATTGATTGATGTACTGTATGAGCTAGCGTATAAAGAATAAACAATTAAAGGAGCCAGAAACTTATGGGTTATTTAAATCATAAACAAGGATACAGAGAAAGCTTACTAGAAACACGTTCTGTGATTAAAAAAGACAATTACGCGTTAATTACACCAGACGGCTTAGTGAATAATGTTGTACCTGGCTTCAAAGATTGTGACGTAACAATCTTAGGATCCCCACGTTTAGGTGCAAGATTTGTAGATTACTTAGTAACCGTAAAAAACCAAGGCGGAAACAAAACTGGTTTCGCTGGTGATGGAATTCAATCATTTGTATACGTTGTCTATGGCAACATCAACGCTTATGCGGATGGTAAAAAATATGAACTAACAGAAGGTGGGTACTTATATGTACCTCCACACCTACAGTTGACTTTTGAAAATAATAATAACGGTCAAGATAGCCGCTTATTCCTATATAAAAAACGTTATCAGCCAATAAAAGGGCATCCATTAAAAGGGCATACACCAGAAATTGTTTCAGGTAATGTGAACGATATCAAACAAGAAGCCTATGAAGGGATGAAAGAAGTGTTAATCCAAGACTTATTACCAAAAGAAATCGGCTATGACATGAACATTCATATTCTTTCATTCAAACCAGGTGCTTCCCACGGTTACATTGAAACACATGTTCAAGAACACGGTGCTTACGTATTAAGTGGACGCGGTATGTATAACTTAGACAACGAATGGCTGCCAGTTGATAAAGGTGACTATATCTTTATGGGCGCGTATGTGCCTCAAGCAACCTATGCAGTTGGTTTAGATGAACCATTCTCATATATTTATTCAAAAGATGCGAACAGAGACATTGATTTATAAAGCGGGAGCACATTTAGTCTCCGTTACAAAGGAAATTCAACATTAAATTTTAGATATAGAATCTGACGAAATATTTTATTCATGTAAGAGAAGGAGCTGACAAACATGCGTGTATCGAAGGAAGAACTATTTAATTTAATGAAACACAAGTTTATGAAAGCGGGATTAAATGAAGGAGCGGCACATGATGTTTCAGACGTATTAACATACGCCGATCATAGAGGCATTCACTCTCATGGGGCTGTACGTGTTGAATACTATTCTGAACGAATTGCAAAAGGTGGTATTACAGCAAATCCAAACTATACATTCGAACAAACAGGACCAGCATCTGCTGTTTTTGATGGGGATAATGGTCCAGGTCACCAAATAGCAAAACAAGCGATGGAAAAAGCGATTGACATGGCAAAAAAATCGGGTGTGGCTGTTGTTGGTATGAAGCACATCTCGCATAGTGGTGCGTTAGGTTACTTTGTTGAAATGGCTGCAGAACAAGATATGGTTGCTTTAAGTATGTGTCAATCAGATCCAATGGCCGTTCCATTCGGAGGTACTGAACCTTATTTTGGTACAAACCCAATTGCATTTAGTGCACCATCTGCTGATGGTCGTATCATTACATTTGATATGGCGACAACTGTTCAAGCATGGGGCAAAATTCTAGATGCTAGAAGTAAAAACGAATCTATTCCAGATACATGGGCGGTTGATGCAACTGGTGCACCGACTACGAATGCAAGAGATGTTCATGCACTCCTGCCAATTTCAGGTCCAAAAGGGTATGGTTTGATGATGATGGTAGATATCTTGTCCGGTAGTCTTCTTGGAGTCCCACATGGTGTACATGTGTCTTCCATGTATCAAGACTTAACAAAAGGGCGCGATTTAGGTCAACTTCATATCGTGATTAACCCTGCATATTTCACAGACTTAGATGCTTTTAAACGACAAATTTCAACGATGCTCGATGAATTAAAAGAGCAGAAAGCGGCTGAGGGCTATGGAGAAATTTATTATCCAGGTGAACGCGGTAAGTTAAGAAGTGAGGAATATGATAAGGAAGGTATTGAAATCGTAGACGACATTTACAACTATCTTGTGTCAGACGATGTTCATTTCGATCGTTATCACGGAAAAAATAGATTTGCAGAATAATATAATGGAGGAACATCATGTTATACACAATTATAAAAGAAAACACTTATAAGGACTCCATCGTGTTAATGCTTTTATCAAACAAGTTATCTGCAATTGATGGTGTGAACAAAGTATCAATCATGATGGGTACACCGGCAAACAAAGACATTTTTAAATCTTCTGGTTTAGGCACGGATGAATTAGAAAAAGCCAAGCCAAATGATATCGTCATCGTTGTAGATACAGATCAGGAAGAAAAAGTAGGCGAAGTGAAAGAAGAAGTTGAGGTAGCATTAAAAGGTGAGTCTGATTCACAAGACGCGTCTAAAGGCCAAGAAGCACATAACTGGAAACGTGCATTGGAGCTAGCTAACAATCCAAACTTAGCGTTAATTTCTATTCCTGGTCAATATGCAGCAATGGAAGCGGAAAACGCACTGAACGAAGGGTTACACGTATTTATGTTTAGTGACAATGTTGCTAAAGAAGATGAAGCGAAGTTGAAACAAAAAGCACATGAAAAAGGATTATTAGTGATGGGTCCAGACTGTGGTACTGCACTCATTCACGGCGTACCTCTTGCCTTTACAAATAACGTAAATGAAGGCGATATTGGTATTGTTGGTGCATCAGGTACAGGTATTCAAGAAGTGACAACAATCATTGACCGCTATGGTAAAGGTGTAACGAACGCTCTTGGTACAGGTGGACGTGATTTATCAACGGAAGTTGGTGCCATCACCATGTTAGATAGCATCAAAGCCTTAAACCAAGATCCGAAAGTAAAAGTCATTACTGTTATCTCCAAACCACCTGCAGATGAAGTAAAGCGCAAAGTATTAAACGTATTAAGAAATATTGATAAACCAGTTGTTACATTATTTTTAGGTGACAAACCTTCCTATCAAGAAGAGAACATCTATCATGCTTATACCCTTGAAGAAGCAGCAGTTGTAGCTGTCCAATTATCAAATGGGGACCAACCAAATTTTGAACCGACAACAGCTGAAAATGTAAACGTTCTATTAAAAGAATCACAAGTTGGTATAAAAGGTTATTATTCAGGCGGTACATTAGCAACTGAAGCAGCCATGCTAGTGAGAGATGCTTTCAAAGATACAATAACGGAAGAAAAGAACGATCGTTATATTTTAAAAACAAAAAATCATGAAATCATTGACTTAGGTGATGATGAGTATACAAAAGGTAAACCACATCCGATGATTGATCCTGAAAAACGTATCGAAATGCTTGAAAAATCTGTCAACGACCCTGAAACAGCCGTAATTATGATTGATAACGTCATCGGTAACGGTGGTCATGAAGATATGGCAGGTGAACTAGCACCAACAATCAAACGTCTATTGGACAATGCACATCAAAATGGTCGTCAACTTGCAGTACTTGCAACGGTTGTAGGTACAGCACAAGATATCCAAGGTTACGACAAACAAATTGACACTTTAAAAGAGAGCGGCGCCATTATCTGCAAGACAAACGATCAAATGGTTCGCACGGCTATCCAACTTGTAGGCGGTAAAGTGGACCAACCAATTGTTGCTGTACGAAAATTTGAATATACAGAAGAAGACTTAACAGTAGATGAGAAAATCATGTCCTTCATCAATATGAAACCAAGTGTTATTAATATTGGTTTAAAAAGCTTTACGGAAGCTGTTCAAAACAGTGGCTCTGAGTGTGTTCAATTTAACTGGCGTCCGATTGCTGGTGGCGATGAGAAGTTAATGAAAGTACTTCAATTCTTAAACTTTTATGAAGGAGGTACAATCTAATGGGTTACAGAACAATAAATGAAGCAAATGAAGCCGTTATCCAAAAAATCATAGTAGCAGCACCATTCTTAACGGATGTTGTACCTGCGAAGTCTGTGATTCCTGAATTAGAAGAGTATGTATTATTACACGCTGGACCTCCCATTAAATACGAAAACATGACAAATCCTATGCAAGGTTCATGTGTTGGAGCAATCCTTTTTGAAGGATGGGCAGATGACGAAAAGGCCGCACGTGACTTACTTGAAAACGGTAAGATCACATTCATTCCATGTCATCATGTGAATGCAGTTGGACCAATGGGTGGTATCACTTCACCAAATATGCCAGTACTCGTTGTTGTTAACAAAGAGAGTGGTAACGAAGCATACTGTCAAATGAACGAAGGAATTGGAGCAGTCTTACGCTTTGGCGCTTACAATGAGCAAGTAATCAACCGCTTACATTGGATGAAAGATGTATTAGGTCCCGTATTAAGTAAAGCGTTAAAAACGTTTGAAGAAGGCTTGAACGTCAACGTATTGATTGCTAAAGCTATTGCAATGGGTGATGAATTCCACCAACGTAATATTGCAGCGTCACTGGCATTTTTAAAAGAACTATCTCCAGTCATTTCAACATTAGAAGACGTTGACAAGGAACAATGTACAGAAGTGATTCAATTTTTAGCTGATACAGACCAATTTTTCTTAAATATTGCAATGGCGACTGGTAAAGCGATCATGGATGCAGCCCGTACGATTGAACACGGTACAGTTGTTACTGCCATGTGCCGTAATGGTGAAAACTTTGGTATCCGTATTGCGGGGATGGGAGACGAATGGTTTACGGCTCCTGTTAATACGCCACAAGGATTATACTTTACTGGTTATTCTGCAGAAGATGCCAACACAGATATTGGCGATTCAGCCATTACAGAAACAATCGGTGTTGGCGGTATGGCGATGATTGCAGCACCTGCAGTTACCCGCTTCGTTGGTACAGGAGGATTTAATGATGCGCTAGAAATAAGTAATCAAATGACTGAAATTTGTATCGGCGAAAACCCGAATTATGTCATTCCAACTTGGGACTTCAAAGGCGCATGTTTAGGTATCGATGCACGGAAAGTTGTTGAAACAGGAATTACACCAGTCATCAATACAGGGATTGCCCATAAAATTGCGGGTTATGGTCAAATTGGTGCTGGTACAGTCCATCCGCCAATCGAATGTTTTGAGAAGGCCATCACAGCATATGCTGAAAAGCTAGGTTTTAAAGGATGATTTTACAAGCAAGTGCGGTTGGTCCAATCGCACTTGAATTATTGAATGAAGGAAACACCTTTACCGTGCACAGTATGTTTGAAAAAGGTTTGAATATGGTTGATCGAAATGGTGAATTGATATTTGCTGGTACCGATGAAAATGGGACATTTCCGTTTGGCATCTTGCTTGATCATCAAACTAAACAAACGATAAAGACCCATATTAGGGTAGGCGATACATTAACATTTCACAATAATCGTCTATTTCATAACAGTTTTGAAATGGTGTTTAATGTAAAAATACTACCGTTATATATGGATTTTAATCATGCAAATATAAATAGATTAAAAGAAAATTTCAAATACATTTCATTTACATCATATGAATCAACAGATTTTGAACGAGCACGTCTGTTGGCCTTAATCAATAGATTACATGATCCAACCCAAAATCTTGAGAAGACATTCCGTTATTTTATTGGACGTGGGCAAGGTTTGACACCAACTGGTGACGATATACTGGTCGGCATATTGTACGGGCATTTTCTAAATAATTTTATCGAACATAAACATCTTGAAACTTTAAAAGCTTTAATCAAGGAACCTTTAACGACCATTGTCAGTAAGCGCTTTTTAACATGTGCTTTAGATGGTGCATTTAGCTCGAAGATTACAGCACTGCAGCATGATCCATCTTTAGAAAGTATGAAAAAGCTTATAGAAGTTGGCTCTTCATCTGGGATGGATACGTTATATGGCATTTACATGTCGTTAATTAAGGAGTGAAAGAAATGGGGAAAAGCGTAGTGATTGCATTGGGCGGTAACGCAATTTTACAGCCAAAGCAAGAAGCAACTTATGATAATCAATTCAAAAATGTAGTGTCTGCAACTCGTCATATGATTGAAATGAAAGTAGCGGGGCATAAAATCGTCATTACACACGGCAATGGTCCGCAAGTGGGAAATATTATTGCTCAAAACGAAGCGGCTAAAAATGTAGTCGAACCACTACCAATCCATGTTTGTAACGCAGAATCACAGGGTTTCATTGGTTATATGATGGAAACAGCTTTAAAAAACCATATGAAAGAACGAGGCATTACTTCAAATGTGGTTACATTGTTAACGATGGTTGAAGTCGATAAAGAGGATCAAGCATTTAAAAATCCGACTAAACCAATCGGTGTATTTTTCTCGGAAGAAGAAGCGAAACGTTTAGAAAAACAAGGCTATACGATGTTAGAAGATGCCGGGCGTGGATACAGACGGGTTGTACCTTCACCAGAACCACAAGTGATTCATGGTATAGAGGAAATTAAACGTTTAATCGATGATACGATTGTTATTTCATCCGGTGGTGGCGGTATACCTGTATATCGTGAAGATACTGGGCAAATACAGGGTATTGAAGCGGTGATTGATAAAGACCGTTCAGGATTAAAGCTCGCACAACAAGTAAATGCTGAAGTTTTCATGATGTTAACAGATGTACCAAATGTCTATATCAATTTCGGGAAAGAAAATGAGCAAAAATTAAGCCAAATTACAATAGAAGAAGCTGAACAATACGTTGCAGAAGGTCAATTTCCACCAGGAAGTATGCTACCAAAAATGCAAGCAGCTATAGAATTTGCAAAGCTAGGTAAAGAGGCAATTATTTGTTCGTTGGATCAAGCAGTAGCTGCCCTAGAAGGAAAAGCAGGTACACGTATAATACAATAGGGCTCTTGTTAGCTACATAACAAAGAGGCATGATATATAAAGCGCAAGAAATCAATTTTAGAAACGTTGATTTCTTGCGCTTTTGTGATATTTACTATTCTACTTAACTTACTTATCCATTTGTTTAATACCTAATCGGCGAATATGATCCACAGCGCTTAACAATGCTGGTATGAAAATCGGTAACATCACAAAGATAAGTAAGAAAAGGGCGAGAATAACAGTCATTGCTACTTCAATAAGTGTAATGATCCCTGAAGGAATCAATGCCGCAAATGTACCCCAAGAATGATAGCTGCAGATATAATAACCCCACCGATATGACGTGCAGCATCCACAAATGCTTGTGTAGAATGACCATCTAATTCTCTATAACGCATATTACACTAGCAATCTCTTCAAGATCAACATTCTGAGATGTTTTCCCATCGATTGCTATCTTCGCATTTAACTCACCGCTGATCGCTTGCACCTCTTGTTCCACTAGCTTTTCAATGGTCATTGCTTCCTTTGAATAAGGATTAACATCTAATATAATGCTCATCTTAGCTATTTTTCTATTATCAGACATATACATATTCAAAGATTTTTGAAATTCATCACTTTCTAACACATCCTGTGGAATATAGAAATTATCGTATGTTAATCAGCACGCAAGAGGCACCTACCTTTTTAACGAAATTAAAAGTCGTTCTAATAGAGAAAATATTAAGTAATAAAGGTTCATTTGATTCAAATGCAGAGTGTGAAGAATTACTATTCCGTGTTCACTTTTTTGTTGGTGGACTAGCTTCTTTATACCAGGACTGGTTCGCAGGGAAATTTGAATGCACTTTGGAAGAACTAACCGCATCTGTTAGCCGAATGATGATACAAGGATTTCAATCGTATACATTTAAATAAACTGATCTTCCTGTTTGAATAGAGCGAAAGAAAAGACGTTAAGGCATAATTGAAACAACAAATCGAGGGCTACCTTTATATAAATGGGTAGTTAGCTTTTATAAAGATGGTTAGAGGCGAAGAAATTCGTCTCTTTTCATTATACACTCGGCATACGTAGGAACTTTAGGGTGGAAGGTTCAGAAGCGGGAAGACAATAGCAATAGGTCTGTGGTGATGCGGAGTCAGAAGGAAGCTGAAGGTAAAGCACAGGCCTAAAGAACACAAATCTCAAAGAAGTCTAGGGATGATTGGGTAAGTGTCCACTATACTTTCAACACGAAAAATGATCTTAGCGTGAATGCAAAGCTCGCTGTTTTTTTAAAAATTTTTTCAAGAAAAATGCTGATTTTACGAGTGGCGAACATTTGTTCTTGTTCGGGTGAATTCGAGCTAAAAGGGAAGTCCGTCAGTGAGTTACATACAGGAACATTTAGAGATAGAGCAACTACAAATAAAAGGCAGTTTTCTAAAGGATTGTTGCTATTCAATAAATGGTGCAATTTAGTTGAAGAAGAATTTTTGATCCTGAGTTCTTTATAAATAAATCATAGCAAAATCACTGTTGATTCTACCGTTACGTTAGAAACTATAATAAATGTATTAAAAGAAAAGGAGGAATATAAATGTATCCGATTGGCCAATAAGTCCTTTTGTTATGCTTTCAGATCGCTCCTACAGCACCAAAAATAGATTTGTAGCAAAGATTAGACAATCTGTGAAAATTTGATTTCTCTACTCCACTTTTCAACCATCACAAACTCATTAACGCCATCTAAGAACCTGTAACGGTCAAATCTAACTTATGTTCAACAATCGGGCCATTTAATGGAATAACGTCTTTGGTAAAAATAATGATTTTATGTTAAAATTTGGGTTAAATTATAAACTGATGTACATAAACTAATGACGCAATTTAGTGGAGGAGGGATTATATGTATGAGTGAAATATCTTTTAATGAGTTAGAGAAGAAAGTGAAGAAAATTAAAATTGAAGGTTTTGTCATTTATAAAGGAAATACACGGATCTTTGAATATTTAAAGAATAAAAAAGTCGTAAAAAATCCGGCAAAAGTTTATTCCATTACAAAGAGTATTGTGTCTATATTAATTGGAATTATGGTCGATAAAGGGCTAATAAAAAACATTCATGAACCTATTGGTAACTACTTTCCGGAAATATTAGAGTTCAATGACCCAATGAAGGAGGAAATCACTTTATTTCATTTGCTGACTATGACTTCGGGGTTACAAGTAGGAAAATTCCAAAGTTCAAAAAACTGGGTTAAATTCATACTAGAACAACCAGTTATATATAGACCAGGTTCAACCTTTGAATATAATAGTGGAAACTCTCATTTACTAAGCGCGATCATCCTAAAAGTTTCTGGAGGTTCTACCGCCTCATTTGCTGAAGAATTTCTATTCCATCCATTAGGGATAAAAAAATACATATGGGTAAAGGACCCGCAAGGAATTCACGAGGGTGGCTTTAGTATTTCATTAAATTTAGAGGACATGGTGAAGTTTGGATTTTTATTACTTAACGAAGGGCAATTTAAATCAAATAAAGTGGTTTCATTTAACTGGATCCACGAGGCAAAAAAACCATATAAACAATTTGAAGCAGAAGAAGACAGAACAGCTAGATATGGTTATGGTTATCAGCTATGGACTTGTGAAATTACTAATAGTAACAACAAAATTGAATATTACTATGCCAATGGCTTATACGGACAATATATATTTATTGTTCCGAAGTTAAATATTATGGCTGTGGCAAAAAGCTATCTACAAGATGACCAGTCCTCTGCGCCGAAACTCTTTTTCGAAGAACTTTTACGTAGTTGGAAGGATGAATGAGACATTTAAACAAATGAAAAGAGGTTTTTCTCCTCTTCCGAGATCATAAAGTATCTTGTAAAAAGGAGAAATCACTATCTTGATATTCAACAATCGGGCGCTTTTCTTTAATAAGGAAAGCTTCTATTTCGTTATAGGGCCATATACTTTAATGAAGTGTTATCCAACACCGCCTAGGAAACGATTTTTAAAAGGAAATTACATTGTTCAATCGAATATAGATATATAACTAATAAAAAGTTGGTGACTTATGAGGATAGTTATAACAATCGGATTCGTGGTTATAGCTGGACCATTTCTATTTGGAGGCCCATGCTCACTTTTTATGAGATGGAGAAGGGAATATAAAATATTTTATTTTGTCCTTGAAGCATAGTTCAACTTTTATACTGTAAACGAAGCAGTATAGATTTTAAACGCCTCCGTTCCATTAAGACCTTCTATCCAACTTGTTAAAGATTTTTGATAAAGAGATACATGGCTATTTCAAATCATACCGTGTTATGAAACAACAAGATGAACAATAAAAATGTTTAAAGGAGAGAAAATAAAAAATGAGTGTAGAAATTTATAACGGAGAACGTTCTGAAGAAAGTGTTCAATTTGAAAAATTGTTAACTTCCGAAAGTAATAAAAAGAGTTTTTCTAGAATTGAAAACACTGAACAGTTTGTGAAGCAAATGGGAACTGAAAATAGAAAACCTTATGTTATTGGGGATGATGTTCAATTTTTAAGTGATGTCAAGGAGCGGGTATTCGAGGACATGCAGGTTTTCACATTAAATGACCAAGTGTCCCTAAAGCAAAAAGTTATTTTATATTTAAATGGTGGTGCTTGGACGAATCAACCTTTAAATTTTCACTGGTGGTTCTTGGATAAAATGGCGCAATCTTTGAATGCAAAAATAATTGTTCCCATTTATCCTAAAGTACCTCATTTTAACCATAAAGATACTTACCCTAAAATCCTAAACCTTTATAAAGAAATTCTAGAAACGGCCGAAAGTTGCGAGCAATTAACCATCATGGGAGATTCGGCAGGTGGCAATATAGCTCTTGGCCTTGCTCATCTTTTAAAAATGAACCATTTACCTCAACCGAAAGATATTA
Source organism: Lysinibacillus sp. CTST325 (assembly GCF_054665055.1). Lineage (NCBI taxonomy): Bacteria > Bacillati > Bacillota > Bacilli > Caryophanales > Bacillaceae > Lysinibacillus > Lysinibacillus sp. CTST325. The sequence continues at coordinate 225,244 of NZ_BAAFHO010000002.1, forward strand.
TTTTATTGTCTGCATGTGTTGATATGAGTTTTGAAAATCCTTATATACCTGAATATGAAGAAAAGGACCCGATGTTAGCTAGTGAAGGCATGGAAGTCATTACAAAGATTTGGGCAGCTGATAAAGATTTAAAAGACGCATTAATTAGTCCAATTTACGGTGATTTTAAAGGACTTGGGAAGATTACTCATTTTATTGGAACACACGAAAGTTTATATCCAGATGCCATAAAACTTGATGAAAAGCTAACAGAACAGGGAATTGAAATCAATACCTTTGTTTATCCTAAAATGAATCATGTGTTTGTTGTTATGCCAATTCCTGAAGCTCTAGATGCTCAACAGAAAATAATAAAAATAATTTGTTCGTTGAAGGAAATGGAGAGATAACTCTACATGAAGCGGCCAGCAGGAGGGAAATCCTCGTTTAAAACAAGAGCTAGAGATCCTAAAAAAGGCTATGACCTATTCGTACAAAAATGACATAATGTAAAAAAGGAGTGTTTCAAAGTTTATAATTAGACTTTGAAACACTCCTTTTTGCCATATTATCCAATAGTGTAGAGTAGGAAAGATAATTAATTCGCCTTTGATTTTTTGTCATTAAGCACGCTTTGTGTCCTTTGATTGATTAAATTTAAGACTGTAATATATTTTTGAAAATCTTCGGCTGTAAATTGCTCGAGGTTCTTCAAATGACTCCGATATTCCTCTAGATCTAGATTTTTATGATATTCATAAACTATTTTGCCTTTTGGTGTTAATTCAATATGGAATTCTCGATAATTGTCCAGATTTCTATATTTAATTACTAAATCCTTTTTAATTAGTTTATCAACCATTTGAGAAACAGCACTTTTTGTGCAATTTTTAATTTCTGCAATTTCAGAAGTAGTAGTTTTTATTTGATCTCCAATTATGTTGAGTGTATGAACTTCTATCATATACAATTCATCTTCTGTCCCATATTTTCTTGGAATATTTTCGTATGAACTAATCAGTCTAGATGTCTCGTAAATCGTTTCCATTAGCTCATTAAAAATCTTCTCTTTATCCACAATGCATCTCCCCCCTATAATTGGTAGCCAATTTAATTTAATTTTAACATATAGGAAATCCATATTTAATTTTCGTTTCGAATCTAATTTATTTTAAAAATATTCTGAAAATTTGATTGACGATTTTACAGTTAAGGTGTTAAACTGAGAAAAATTTAATCTAAACGTGTCGAAAATTGCGATAAAGTAGAAAACAGAACACAACAAGAGGTAGGGAGAAGCATTGAAATATAATTTTGATGAAGTGGTTAATCGCAGAAATACTTATTCCTTAAAGTGGGATGGTGAAGATTTAATTAAAACAATGGGATATACAGAAAGGTATGACTATGAGACCATTCCACTATTTACAGCAGATATGGATTTACCCGTACCGCAACCACTGATAGACGCACTACATAAAACGGTTGATCATCGTATTTTTGGATATTCTGTTTTTCCAGATAAGTACTTTGAATCAATTCAGCATTGGTTTAAAAAGAGACATGATTGGACCATCAAAAGAAATGAGATTGTATATAGCCCTGGAACAGTACATGCCTTGAAAATAGCTATAAAAGCTTTAACTAATCCTGGTGAAGGTATCATTATTCAACGTCCTGTTTATCCGCCGTTCACAGCTGTGATAGAAGCCAATGGAAGAGTTGTTCGAAATAATGCGTTGAAATGTGACGCTGAAGGGTATTACACAATTGATTTTGAGGATTTTGAAGCCAAAGCTAAAGAAAAAAATAATACAATGTTCATTCTCTGCAGTCCACACAATCCAACTGGAAGAGTTTTAACATACGAGGAGTTGAAAACGCTTTCAGATATCTGTGCGAATAATAATGTAATTATTGTAGCTGATGAAATTCATGGGGATCTCATTAGAAAAAAACAAAAATTTATACCCATCGCAAAAGTTGCTAACAGTACGAATCATATCATCACGTGCACAGCCATTAATAAAACCTTTAATGTTGCTGGTCTGCACTGTACAAATGTTATTATTTCAAACCCTAAGATTAGGAAAATCTTTAGCGACACAATGGGAATGCAATTACCATCACCGTTTACAATTGCAGCTCTTATAGCTGTCTATAACGAAGGAGAAGAATGGTTAGAGCAAATAACAGAATATATTGACGACACAATAGAGTATGTGAAAAATTTCTTAGGTAAAAAAATGCCTACAGTCAAAGTTAGGATCCCTGAAGGAACGTATGTGCTGTGGATGGACTTTAGTGGATATGGACTTTCAGCTCAAGAGATTCATGATCGTATCTATAACAAAGCCAATGTCATACTTGAAGAGGGTCACTTGTTTGGAATTGAAGGTAAAGACTTTCAAAGAATCTGTATCCCTTCACCAAGATCACTTATAAAAGAAGCACTTGAAAGAATCGCTTTAGAATTCCAAGATAGCGAATCTAATAATCAATCAGAAAGGGAGTATATAAAATGAAAACGATCGAATTTAAGCTTGATGCGTTAAAAGCTGCAAAAGAAATAGAAGACTATGTAATTGAGATAAGAAGAGATCTCCATAGACACCCTGAGATTGGATTACAGGAAGTACGGACAATGAGAGTGGTTACAGATGAGTTATCTAAATGGGGCATTAATTATGAAATTGTCCCTAATACCATTATTATTTTCTGAATATTAAGATTATTTAAGAAGCACTAATATCAATTAACTAAAAATTCAAGTAGGAGATTTACTATTTTTTCTGGTCAAATTCCTGTTAATTCGTCATCAAATGAAGTTGTTGTGAACCATATTATTATTCAGACCAATCAAGTTATGAAGGTTATTGGGGCTATGCTAAATCCCAACAGATTCAAGTGAAATGTCGTAAAAATATCGATTTTTTAAAAGACATGCCAATTTACACTTATAAATGAGCAATATAACAAATATTTGGGTGATCATGGCCAAGCTAGATTAATGGTAGAAGTAAGTCGTATTCCAAAAGATGTACTCGTTGAAATTGAAGTAATCACATGTTTAACAATTTAGATGCAAATGTGCTTGAGAAGAATCCGTTTTAATCAAGCATGAAAAATGGATTCTTTTTAATTCATCTATATGGGTGATAAGATAAACGATTTCTATCTAAGTAATAATAAAAGAAGTCATCGAAGTCTAAATTATTTTGTTATTGAAATAAAATTTAGATATTGATGTCCATTTATAGCTGTTTCGTCTCACTGTTATTAGTATGCTTTTCACTGATACATAACTTCCTATAATTTATATTATGTAAACTAAAATTATTTGGCGTGGAGGAGGGCCTTGATTCATCAACTACCCATAATATCTGTACTTGTATATGGACAAGAACTTTTAGACACTTTATTTTTTATGAAGACAAGAACTTTTAGACATTTTATTTTTATGGACAGATGAAAACTCATAAAGTTTAAATTACTCTGTGTAAATGGTCACTTAAAGCAAATTAATAAGACACAAAAGTGTTGGTTTGGAATAAAGTTTGATTAAAAGTTTGTTGCAATCGTTGATTTTATAATAGAAGAAACCCACGCATTTTGAAAAAAGTTTGATCAAAATGCGTGGGTTTTATTTAAATGCGAAGTTATTTTTATCAAACTATATTATAAATGATCAATCTTTTTTACAAACTACAACTCTTTTTTCTTCCATCATTAGGATATTAATTTATTTAAGAAACAATTTTTATCTCTTTACGAACAAATTCACATGTCCAAAAACCTAAAAATGAATTTAAACTTCTGTATATTGTCCAATCTTTCTGAATTTCTCATAGCGATCTTCAATTAATTGTTCGCCATTTAGGGAATTCAATGCTTTTAGTGTGACGTTTATACATTCTTTTATATAAAATGCTTGCTTCGCAACATTGCGGTGTGCTCCACCAGTTATTTCAGGGATTATTCCATCAATAACGTCAAGCTCTTTTAAGTCAGTTGCTGTTATCCGCATTGCTTCTGCAGCTTGCTTCCCTAGGCTACCATCTCGCCATAAGATCGATGCAGCCCCTTCAGGCGAGATAACCGAATACGTTGAGTTCTCTAACATAAAGACGCGATTAGCTACCCCTAATGCAATTGCACCCCCACTTCCGCCTTCCCCAATAACAATACTAATAACTGGAACTGTTAGAATCGCCATTTCAGAGAGAGTTCTAGCAATGGCTTCACTTGGGCCGCGTTCCTCGGCTGCCTTACCCGGATAGGCTCCTTTTGTATCAATAAAACAAATAATTGGGCGCTTAAATTTCTCAGCTTGCTTCATTAAGCGTAATGCCTTACGATATCCTTCAGGGTGTGGCATACCAAAATTTCGTCGAATATTTTCTTTAGTTGATTTTCCGCGCTGATGTCCAACAATTGTTACGGGCTGTCCTTCAAAGAGAGCAATTCCTCCAAGAATAGCTGCATCATCACCAAATGTACGATCTCCATGTAACTCAATAAAGTTTTCACACATAGCTTCTATATATTGTAAAGTTGTTGGTCGTTCTGGATGTCTAGCAACCTGTACACGATCCCATGGATTCATATTGGCATAAATAGATTGTTCTAGCTGTGTTAGACGTGTTTCAAGCTTTTCGATTTCGCCTGTCATGTCTACATTTGCCTCTGTAGCAACCGTTTTTAATTCATCAATTTTTTCTCGTAATTGTACTACGGGTTCTTCAAAAGCTAAATTTTTAGACATGTTGCACACCGCCTTTTGTATGCATTTTTACAAGCATTGCTACTTGGTTTCGTAAATCCTTCCTATGGAAAACTACATCAAGCTGACCATGCGCTAGTAAAAACTCTGACTTTTGGAAATCATTTGGTAATTTTTCTCTTAATGTTTCTTCGATTACACGGCGACCAGCAAAGCCAATCAATGCTTGCGGTTCTGCAATATTAATATCTCCAACAGAAGCAAAGCTTGCTGAAACGCCACCGTATGTAGGGTGCGTCATGATCGAAATAAATAATAGTCCTTCTTCACTATGACGTTTTAATGCCACACTCGTTTTTACCATTTGCATTAATGATAGAATACCTTCTTGCATGCGCGCTCCACCACTAGCAGCAAAGATAATAACCGGTACACGTAATTCAATAGCTTTTTCAACGGCACGTGTGATTTTTTCTCCTACAACGGAGCCCATTGAGCCCATACGGAAATGAGAATCCATAATTGCTACAACAATTTCTTCTCCATCAAGAGTACCTACCCCAGTCAGTACAGCTTCGCTTAATCCCGTTTGTTGTTTAGCCACTGAAATTTTTTCTACATAATCAGGGAAATTAAGTGGATTACTTGTTTGTAAATGATCATCCATTGAAACAAATGAACCTTCATCTAAGAAATATGCTACGCGCTCCTGTGCAGTCATTTTGAAATGATGGTCGCATTTTGTACACACTTTATGATTTTTTTCTAATTCCTTTGTTAACTGAATGTGACGACATTCTGGACATTTTGTCATAAGTCCTTTTGGAAATCCCTTTTCTTGTCCGTCCTCTTTCTTTTTACTAAATAAGTTACGTACTGCCATGTTTTACACCTCCTATGTTTGTCTAAATGCCTTGTTCAGCATTTATGTAAGTAAGCTTTTAATACTTCTTTTTCATAGCCAAGCTGCATCAATTTCAACATAGTTTGAATGATTAATTTTTCTTCTTCTGTTGAGTTTCGATTTAAACGGTCACCGGCATAAACTGCTAATTGAAACCAGACTTTTAGTAAAAAACGATTTCTGACGTGATGATTATTTCTCGTAAAACATCCAGACAATTAATCGTACCTCTATCTCTAGCTTTACAAAAAAACTGTCCCTCACAGGTAGTGTTCGCAGATTCACTGTACAACTTATAACGCGAATGGCTTCCATTTCATGGATTTGTCGCGTTAATTCGACATCCTTTTTTTGATTTTTCATCTTCTAATATAAATATCGACAATATTTCTACGAGCCGATGCTTTTGTGTAGAAGCTAGAAACGTACCTTCCCCATGTCTCGTTTCAATAAGACCTAACAACTCTAAACTTCGCAATGCCTCTCTCACAGAGGATCGCTCGACACCTAGACGTTCTGAAAGGACTCGTTCGGAAGGTAACTTTTCACCAGCCTGTATTTTTTCTATTTTAATAAGTTGTCGTAATTGTTGGACGATATCTAAAAACACTTTCTTTTGTTCGGTTTTTTTATCCATACGATCAACTCCTCGGTCAATCTATTCGCCTTGGAATAATTATTGCTGTCGCTTTCCTTTCGCGCAGATAAACAATGCATCCAAAGGCTTTATCTTTATTCAGTATCTTCATTCAGTAGGTGTTTGGATACCTACTAAAAAGAAACAAAATCCACCACCTTCAGATGATGGCGTCTCTTACTGAATGAATTCAAAAGTGGTCTGGCCACTTTTGGAGTTGGCTTTATCTTACAAAATAATTATTTGAAAGTAAAGAAAAAACTGCATAAAAATTTATGCAGTTTCTAAAATTCCCTTCAATTTCATATTCTTTTCGTCGTTTGTGTATGTTTTACTTTCACTTGAGGTCTACCAAAGCGTTGCAACATATCCATTCAAAAAAAACCCCATTTCTGTACCGTTTATCTTCTTCACAATCTCTAACAATATAACATATATATTCATTTTTGGAAGTCTTACTCCATTAAATGGTCCGTTTGCGGGGAAATATTATATTACCTTAAGAAAAAAACAGCCATACTAGATGTAACATAACACCTAATCCGGCTATGTTATTATTTCAATTTATTAGAAATTTATATTCTACAATTATATTTCAACCTCTGTTTCAGACAAATTCAATGCTTTTCCGCCTACCTTTACCTCAATAATTTCTTTCCCTTGAGTGGTTAACGCTATAACTATTTCTGAAGGTTTTTTCATAGAGTAACCTTGCTCAACAGATATATTAATAACATGTTCAGGTTTGATTTTACCATATTTATATAGATAACATGAAAGGGCACCATTGGATGTACCAGTTGCAGATTCTTCTGGAATTCCATATAAAGGTGCAAAATTTCTACAGTGGGCATTTGAACCCTTTAGTGATTCAAGGGTAAAAATATGATAACCAATGGTATTATATTTACTGCTGATATTTGTTACTTTTTCAAAATCTGGCTTTATAGAATTTAATATATCTAAGTTTCTAATCGGTACAAGTATATCCCTAAGGCCAGTAGATACAATTTGCACTGGTAGATCCCCGAACATTTCATCTATAGTAATATTTAAGGAATCTGCAATTACCTCCTTGTCTATTATTTCATAATAGCTTGGAGCATTTTGATCCATCATAATTGATAGGTCTTCCATTACTTCTACATTTAAAATTCCAGCCTTTGTTTCTTGAGAATATTTTCCTGGTTTAATATATCCTTGGCTTGAAAGTGTATAGAACGCTGCTATCGTTGCATGGCCACAAAGATCAACCTCTTCATTAGGTGTAAAAAATCTAACCTTGAAGTCAGCAAGGTCTGACCACATGACAAAAGCAGTCTCACTAAAACCGATGATACCTGCTATTTTTTTCATGTCCTCTTCTGATAGATAATCAGCGCTAAGTACTACTCCGGCAGGGTTCCCTCCCTCAATGGATTTTGCAAATGAATTTAATGTATAAACTTTTATCTTCATAATGTGATCCCTCCAAATTGTATATCGATTTTATATTTGCACGATTGTCCCAATATTCATTTCTTCTGCTTTTGATACAATATATTTTGAAACTGCAAGATCCTGCAATGCTATGCCAGTACTATCAAAAATCGTAATTTCTTCATCACTTGTACGTCCTTTCGCATTTCCAAGTATGAATTGTCCGATTTCAGTCAAATTGTTTTTGCCTAATATACCAGCCCTTATAGCACTTTGTGTTTCTCCGACTGTCGATGCTTGTGTAATATCATCTACATATACAGAAGCTACCTCAAAGATTTTTTCATCTATTTCCTGTTTTCCAGTCATGTCTGCCCCCACACAGCTGAAATGTATGCCTGGCTTAATCCACTCCTTAAAAATCAGTGGTTTTTGCGAAGGCGTTATTGTAATTACTGCATCGGTTTCTTCCAAAGCTTTCACTGGATTTTCTACAGCTACAAACTGAACTGACTCAATTCTTTGTTTCCAGCTCTTATTATAAGTATCTTTGATATCATTTTTGATTTTTTCTAGTTCCGTCTTTATTGAATACTGTAATTTTGATGCATTTTCATATTTTACGGGGTCATATATATATACCTTGGTTATTGTCTGAACTTGAGATAGAGTGGCTGCTATTTGAAAAATCGCCTGAACTCCTGTACCTATAATCATTAGTGTTTTTGAATCTTGTTTTGATAGGTGTTTCACGCCTATTGAACCTGCTGCTCCAGTACGCATTCCTGTTAAATAACTTGCGTTGATCATTGCCGTAGGAAATCCATTCTTCAAATCAAATAACATATTCAGCCCTGTTATAGCTGGAAGTCCTTGATTTTTATTATCACCAAACCATGAAACGAGTTTTAATCCAAACACATCTTCTTCATTAAGCATCCCTGATTTAATATCCATTTCTGCCCTACCCTCAAAAATCACCTCGGATACCATGGAGAATAGTCTCGCCTGATTGTTGGCTTTAAGCGCATAGGCTTTTTCTACACATGCTACTGTATTCTTGATATCAAGAATGTTCTTAACATCAGTATCACTTAGAATTCTTATTGGTACCATAGTTATCATTCTCCTTTAAAATTTCAATATCTGTTAATGTAATTGTATTTGAACAACAACAAAAAGTATCCAACCATTCTTGGTTGTTATTTAACCAACCAAATGATAAAGTACAAGTACTATGATTTTGGAGGAATTTCATGTTAGATATCAACTGGAGACCTGATAGAAATAATCCTACTCGATTGAATTTACAGATTGTTAACTTCATAAAGGACAAAATAGCAACTGGAGAATGGCCGGTTGGTTTCAAATTGCCAAGTCAGCGGACACTTTCTGAAATTTTCAGTGTAAACAGAAGTACCGTAGTATCCGCCCTTGAAGAGCTGGCAGCTGAAGGCCTTATTAGCGGTAATGCTGGTGGTGGTACAAAAGTAATAAACAATACATGGACATTAATGTCCATTAATCAATCACATAATTGGCTTCCCTATATATCTTCGGGATTACATCAAACAAATCAAAATATAATGCAGCAGATCAATCAGGCTGAATTCCAACCTGATATCATCCGAATGGGGTCCTGCGAACCTTCCCCTGAATTAATACCTAACAAAATGATTCAGGGCGTACTAAAAAAACTGTCTAAGTCTACGGGATCGCTGGGTTATGAAGAACCAAAAGGAAATATCCATCTAAGAAGAGAGGTATGCACATACCTAAAAACAATAGGAATAGAAGCTGATCCATCCTCAGTTTTGATTACCTCTGGTGTTTTGCAGGCACTGCAGCTTATTTCCCTTGGCCTTTTGCACACGAACTCAGTAGTATATGTTGAAAAGCCATCCTACCTATACTCTCTTAGAACCTTTCAATCCTTAGGAATGCAGCTTTCGGGAATTAAGCTGGATGAAGAAGGCATAGAAATAAAAGAATTGATTGATCGACATGGGCGGAGAAAAGGAGCAATGCTTTTTACAATACCTACTTTTCAAAATCCTACCGGAAGCGTCATGTCACTTGAAAGAAGAAAAACGCTTGTTGATGCGTGTGATAGGGAACGTTTGCCTATTATCGAGGATGATGTATATAGGGAGCTTTGGTTTGATGAACAACCTCCACAGCCAATAAAGGCATTTGATAACAATGGACTTGTATTATACACTGGTGGGATATCGAAGAATTTAAGTCCTGGTCTTAGGATTGGATGGATTGTTGGATCAGAAAAAGTCATTGAAAGATTGGCAGATATAAAAATGCAAACTGATTATGGAACCAGCTCACTCTCCCAGAGTGTAACCACAGAACTATTCTCTAGTGGTCTTTATTATCAGCATAACGATATAATGAGGAAAAATGTTAAGCTCCGAAGAGATGTTGCTCTTGAAGCATTAAAGAAATATTTTACCGGCATCGGTACATGGAACATCCCTAGGGGCGGATATTTCATCTGGCTTAAGTTAAATGAAGGTATATCCATGTACCAGCTTTTTACTAAAGCCTTAAGTCGGAAAATACTTGTTCACCCTGGAGATTTGTATGAGTTTCACTCTGATCAATATTTAAGAATTTCTTATTCTTATGCATCCTTAAATGAAATTGACTATGGAATTAAAACTCTCTCAGAATTGGTAGCAGAACAAATTTTTTAAGTTTTATTTATATAGAGATTTAAATATTGTAGATAATTATAAAAATGAATATTGAATTACCACTGTATGAGATTCGAAAGCATCATCAACTCCTCTAGTTCCTGAAGTTTTGAATCATTAATTTCTTTAATGTTGCTACCAACTAATTTGACTAAACTATCCACAAAATCATTTCATGATAATAAAAAAGTTGATAAGGAGAAATACTCCATATCAACTTTTTATCTTTTGTTAAGATATAGTATCAACCAGCTTATTTGTTCACTCTTATGAATATTGGACAAATCTACATTAAACGATAATTAGCATTATTTAAACGAATAATCCCCTTTTGAACGATAAATTATAGGAACCATCCGATAATTAGAAAGTTGTGACCAAGGTATTTATATTATGTAAACTAAAATTATTTGGCGTGGAGGAGGGCCTTGATTCATCAACTACCCATAATATCTGTACTTTTCGACTTGTAATTCTGAAGTTCCTTATAATTTTCATGTGAACGATAACTCTCCTTTTTTACGATAATGGGATGATTTTGTACAGATAATAATTATTGTTTAATACGATATCTGGAGGTTTTATATTTGCAACTACATGCTGCCATTGATGAATTTGTTTTGTATATCGAGATTGAAAAAAATTACTCGGTTAATACAGTCACTAGTTATGAATACGATTTACAACTCTTCTTAACCTTTTATCGGATCATGGCTGTTCAACCTGTTTAAACGAGATCACCAAGACCCAAGTACGTCGCTTTATCCAATATCTATTAGGATCATTAAAACAAAAACCTCGTTCGGTGAACCGAAAAATCTCTTCCTTAAAATCGTTCACCAAATATTGTTTAATTGAACGATACCTTGCTAATGATTTTACGCACGGGATTGAATCGCCAAAGACCGATGATAAACTTCCTGTCTATATGACATTAACGGATCTAAAGTAGCTATTGGCTATTTAGAACGCGACCAATCACGTTTTTCGATGCGAAATGAGCTAATGTTTAAATTGTTAGCAACAACAGGTCTGAGACGATCTGAACTCGTTTCATTTACCTGGGAACAAGTTGATTTGGTAAATGAAACAATTCGAATTGATGGAAAAGGGAAAAAAGAACGGATATTGCCCCTTCATCCACACTTAATGCCGCTTCTGGTATCCTATAAAGCTTCTTAAAGAGCATATCAAATTTATCCATTAGAACCAGTTTTCCTAAATAAAAATCGTAAAGCATTAGATCCGCCTGGGTTACATGTAATCTTTAAAGATGTGTTTAACCCACCTACCCGCTTCACACTACATCACTTACGGCATACTATCCCCTTTTTTTAGCCGTTAAGTGCTTAGAAAAGGGAATAGTATTGTTTATAAAATTGCTTATTGGATTCGTTAAATATGTTAGCGCTTATATTCGGGCTGTTCTAAAATAATCGGATTCGGATTGCTAAGTACCCATTGCACTGCCAACTCGCAAAGTCTCGCAGGTTCCTCATCTCCATCGCCTTTGTGAAGTTCTTTCGCTAAAGTGATAGACTCCTGAAGTACAGCGGGATGTAATGGTGTACCTAAGCTAAAGTAATGGTTCAAACTTTTGAGCATTTTACGAAAATCATTATCCCAGTTGATGCCGCCGTTATCTAAAATTTCGTATGAGACTTTACCAGTAATACGAATGACCTCTCCTTGTACAGTTTGCGCATGTCCTTGCGAAGGAATTAGTAAATTCCAAAGTTCATTATGTTGCGCCTGCCAGCCCTTTGTAGATACTGTTATTGGAGACGTACCATCATGCGTTTTTCGCTTCTCTACTGGTGGAACATCAAATAGCTCATAAAGACGGGAAAGTGCCTCATCCGTTTCGTTCAAATATTCTTTATTAAAACCTTCTCTGTGAAATTCAAAGTCTTTTCCAATTCGCTTAATAGAATTTTTCATTTCCGGCGTTACAGCTATACCCGCGCTCAGAAAAATCTCAGAAACTTCTACTAGATCAACAATATTTATATTTCTACATACTGCTAAAGCTTTGTCCAAAGGCGTCTCATTCATCATATTTACCGCGCTAATATTTGCGCCTTTAGAAATCAATGTGCGCACCGCATTTGGTTTAAAAAAAGCAGCCGCAGCAAATAAAGGTGTTTCGTTTTGATAATCCAAGGCTTCTATATCTGCACCTAACTCAAGAAGCAATTCAATATTCCCCCGCCAACTTTTTGCCTGATTATGTAAAGCTGAACTTTTGTAATTGTCTCTCGCATTTATATTTGCCCCCTGTTCCACGAGCCAGCGAACCAATTCATCCGGTACATTGAAAAAACTTAAGGCTGTTGTTTTACTATAACCACCATATGCATCTAGCTCGCACTTTGTAAATACCTCTTGTAATGCCGCAATATCACCTGCTTCAATTAGTTCATTAAAATTTTTCGGTAACGTTTTTCTCTTCCTCACCAAATGTATTTTCACTCCTTACATTAGATTATTGAATATAGTTCATCATGTCATTTACCATATATATCAATCTATATTCTACCATGTTATAATTTCTTTGCTAAGAGAGTTTACAGAAAAGAGGTTACACTTATGCAACCATTTTGGGAAAATGACTATAAAGAAGATGGGTATTACGCTTTTGGTAATCCAAAATAAAGTAAAAGGTCGTTTAAACATTCGTGTTTTTTTCCTCCTCTCGGCGAGAAAGCTTTAGAGTAATTACGCTTATGACAGTATCCGTGACTCCAAGTAGGAATATGATTCATATAACTCTAACGGGCAGTATAACGTGGTATAATTTGTACGTAATAGTGATGAGGTGATCGCTTATATGGGAAACACAATAACTTTATGTGACAATTGTAATGAAAAAATTGTTGAGTCACTCTCTATGTCCAATGGCGCCACTAATGTGCTTCTCGATGTACTAGCATTAAGTGGGTCAGACATAGCATTAACAACTAGAGAGAAAGAGTTTATCGTTTGGTTGAATCAAAGAGATCAATCAGTTGTAGGGATTGGAACTGTGGGTTTTAGCATTAGTGAGATGCCTTGGACGAAAAGAGATTTTATCGAGCTAAAGAGATTTTTGTTGTCAGTTATTGATGGTGCAATTAATAAGTGTAGATGGGAAGATTTAAATTACACCCCAAATGAGTACATGGTAGTAAGGATTTTAAATCATTTATGTTTATTAATAACTAATTTTCATGAAGAATTTGTAGATGAGAGTTATTACACTTACTGGGTTACAGACGAGTCAGATGAGGAACCTACAATACCTATTGGTTTCCCAAAATGTTCGAACCATAAAGTTCTTCTATCTTGTCATGGTTGCCTATTATGCAATAATGGCATGTAGTCTTACGCTAACAGGCACGATAGTTCATTCAGGTAAAAGAAAAAGAAGGGGCTAATTGACCCTATATCGAGATTCAGTAACACGTACCGTTGCCCATCTCGATCACTCTCACAGCACACAATAAAAGTATTTCGCGTTTCCTGACTTTGCATAATCTAGGGTGAACACCTCATTGATTTTCTACAACTATAAATGTTCATAAGAAAAGCCAAGAAACGTTAATTTAACAACATTTCGTGGCTTTTTGGTGTGTTTCCAAACTATTTTATCCGACTTTAGATTGAATTTTTTTAGTGTTCTTTTTTAATCCCGTTGCAACCCCAATCATACAAAATGTTATTGCAAGAGAAGAACAATCGAAAATGCCTAGCATAACTAAATCATAAGTAAAAATGATAATAGCAAGAACTGCGATAGTGTAAAAAAAGTAAAGTAATAATTTCATAAGAAATACCTCATATATTAATATAATCCTACAGATTGTAACATTATTCCTTTTTTTGTTTCTATATCAGTCAAATAATTTCTAAACAAGTTCCAAAACGTCGTTTAGAAAGCTTTCTTCGTAGAGTCACCAAAGTCTGATTCGGGAACGTTATTAGGTTTATTTATGTATAAGTTATAAATCCTTGTTGCACTAAAGCCTCCGTTACTTTAAGTACATTGCTTTACAATCTTTAAGGAAGAATTAGCTTTTTTTGTGTTTCCAAACTACCCATAACGCACCCTGATAGATTAATAAGTTTTTAGTTTTGTCCCCATTTATTTTCAAAAATAAGATGTTCTAAAGAACGCCTTTTTTCCCAATTAGCTAACTCTAAAATGGGCTTTTCCGGGTAATTTTCAGTATAACCGATTGATATAAGAGCAATGGGATCGATGTGTGGTGGTATTTCTAAAATGTCTCTAATATCATTCTTTTTATAAAAACTTACCCACCCCATTCCAAGTCCTTCAGCACAAGCTGCTAACCACATATTTTGAATAGCACAAGCTGTTGATAATATATCTGTTTCAGGAATTGAATTTCGTCCTAATACATGGGAACCTCCTCTTGTAGGGTCACATGTAACACAAATAGTCATAGGAGCTTCTTTTAAACCCTCAATTTTTAAATCAAGGAATTTCATTTTTTTCTCCCCATCATAATGAACAGCTAATGCTCTGCTTTCTTTTTCTGCTGCCCAAGCCAATTTTTCTTTAATTTCGTCAGTGGAAATCAAAATAAAGTTCCAAGGTTGCATAAATCCTACTGAAGGTGCATGATGAGCTGCATTTAATATTCTATGTATAATGTTTTCAGGGATAGGAGTTGATAAAAAACTTCGTATATCTCTCCTATTATAAATAACTTTATAAATAGACTCTCTTTCTTCATTAGAAAACATAAATTTCTCCCCTTTTCTTTACAAAAATATTTATTTTTAATATTAACTAATTTTTCATTATTCTGCCACGTAAGTTGAAGTAAAAATACACCAAAAAGCGTGGTTTGGGTATGTTTGTCCTTATCGTTGTATCCGCATAAATCTGACTTCACCTCTTCTTACTTCGGATTAACATTCGTCAAATCGATTACCACATTTCCTTTTAGTTTCATATATGGATAATGGCATCATTAATAATAGACCGGTTTAAAGACACCTTTTGCAGATTTCACAATTGCCTTTGGCTGCTGAATCGATAGTCGTTCTAATAGCCAACGAAGCTCTTGCTGTGAGAAAGTTCATACTTCAGCATGTTATCAATTTAATGTATAAAAATGAACGAAGGATATAATTCATTAAATATTTCTATGGGATAGGAATAATTGATTGGGATGAATTATTTATTTTCCGGATTTGGCTTAATTCAGATGTAACGAAGTTTATTCGTGGAAAATGTAACAGTTTTTCAATTACATCTAACGCCGAATCTAAATCTTCATCAAAATGCGCTTTTTATACTAGAAATTCAGATTCCATCTATACTAGTATTTCTGCAATCCATCCTAGATGTTCACAAATCTATTTTACAATGTAATTCATATGTTTATTAGCAAAATCCTTTCCTTTTAACTCATAAAGTAATGGATCTTCTGGTGATTTTCCTTTAGCATATTCACAAAGTACAGCCATTTGCATCACTTACGGCATACAATCCCCTTTTCTTAGCCGTTAAGTGCTTAGAAAAGGGGATTGTATTGTTTATAAAAATGCTTATTGGATTCGTTAAAAATGTTAGCGCTTATATTCGGGCTGTTATAAAATAATCGGATTCGGATTGCTAAGTACCCATTGCACTGCCAACTCGCATAGTCTCGCAGGTTCCTCATCTCCATCGCCTTTGTGAAGTTCTTTCGCTAAAGTGATAGACTCCTGAAGTGCAGCGGGGTGTAATGGCGTACCGACAGCCCTTTATTCCTCGATTCTTTTCAATGAACCCCGCAATGGATAAGCTACTTCTATGTCTTTTTGTAAACTATTCCTTAGCGTTTGGATATAGCCTCATGAAGATTATCTCAAGGAAAATTATTAGCAGTTTAACTATTGCGAATTTGCTTATTTTTCCGGTGAATAGATAGTATTACTATTTCCATCAATAATTAACACTGATTTTCCTGGTATTGTCTTGCCTTGATAGTTAAATTCATCTTCTGAAAAATTTGCGACTACTCTTAATGCTTCACCATATTCAGTCATTTGAACGAGTCTATCATCTGATATAATTTTAAAATCTGTCATTTCTTTCGTTATTGCTTTTTTGCTAAAATTTGACCATACCTTTGAATGCCTTACAATTGTTTCTTTATGTTTTTCCCACTCATGTTTATCTATATGATATAAAGGAGGAACATTATAAAGTATCTCATACAACATTCTATTTGTTATTTCGTCTTTAAATTTTAAGGTTCCCCATCCCCACCAATGAGTTGTGATCACTGAATCGTTGTAAACCAACTTATACAATGGGATCGTGTAGTTTGAATCCAAAAATAACTTCTTGTACTTATCCTTTAGTGGTATTTGTTTAGAAAACATTTCGGGAACTCCACTATTACTCGAATAGTATCTCCCTACGTAGTACTCACTTTGTTTGTTTTTTGCCATATCCTCGTCCATCCAAGAAAATGATGGCGTTTCTATTCCATGTGCAAAGGCAATAGATTTGCTAGCAAAATCATTTCCGCCCTCAGTTCCTACTACCATATCCCATTCTTTTTGCAGATACTCCATTCTCTTAATCCTAGCCTGGATATCTTCCTTTTCAGTAGTAATATGTTCTGGCGAATAGTCATCGAAGATTTCTCCAGTGCCATCTGTGTCTAAAAACCATGAGTTAAATGCTAAGCCAGTATTTAAAATCGAAGTTACTCTTTCTTTTACACTAGGCATTGCAAGCGTCGGATTCAACTTTCTACCTGCACCTTGGAATCCTTCAATCTTTTCTCCATTTTTATTTGTTACAGTTGCATTCTCGTAAAGTGAAGCATCCTTAAACTTAGCAGTTTCCCACTTCTCTTTACCTGGTTCATGGATTGAATGATATGAATCATAGGTACCAAATAGATAGCCGAATTCTTCTCCATCTTTTACTAACTCAGGTTTAATGAATCCTTCCTGCCAATCATCCAAGCCGATCCACATATTTTCTAGCCCAGAATCCTTCATGTCCTTTATCACATCTACAGTATTAGCATCTGCCCACTTCTTTATTGGGTCAACTACATCTCCAAGTATGCTTTTTAATAATCTCTTATTTAGGTCAATTAATTCAACGGGATTTAATTTTTCTATTCCTTTGTTTAACAGCCTCTGAGTATCTTTATCTGTTTCAGTAAATACTTCCGGATTATAGAATTCATTTAGTTGCATTACTGCACTTAAGGATTTTATTATTCTTTTCTTATTGTATTTATCTACATAATCTAAGCTTTTTAAATCTTCAAAAGCTGATGAAAGCTCTGATCCATCCTCAACATTAGTAGTTAATAGCCCCTGAATCCATAATTTCAGTTTTTCGGGAAAAATGTCTCTCAGCTTTGCCCATTTAATATTTTCTTCTGAAATCACAGTTCTGTCCCAAAAATAAGCATGAGGTGCTCCATAAAGCTTTTCAATATTACTATTTTCTTTAGCCTTATCCGCCAAGCTTTTGAAGTCCCCCTGTTCAATCAAATAATTTTTATAGGTTTTTGCAACATCTACTGGATTTTTTTTCGTTAAATATATTCTGAAACCATATTCCTTCTCTTTATTAATAGTTGGAAACTCATGATTAAAAGTAAACTCAATATCGTTTTCTGTATTATAAACAATTTCACTATTATAAGGGTTTTTAATTATATATACTAGTGAAAACCCACTTTTATCAACTGCAAAAAATTGCATAGATAAAGCCTCAATTACCTTCATTTTTTCTTCACTTAAGTAATTTTTCCAAATTGAATCATTGCTTGGAATATACTTCCCTTGATTTAATGGGAGCATATATCCGTCACCTTTCACTTTTGGCCATGCAAACATGTTGTCTTCATCCTTGCTGGATTTTATGGTTACATCAACATACTTATCTTTTTTTTCGATATCAACATTAATTCCCTGTTCTGAATAGGTCCAGCTAATGTTATCTCCACTGTCTTTTAAATTTGAAACTTTCATTTTCCCCAATGGTTCAGATAATTTCTCAGTAATTCCATTGGATTCCACCTCAAGCGCAAGTGTCTCAGGATCCACACTAAAGTTAAAGTCTAAATTATTTATTTGTGGCTTACTCTCTATACCTGTATTAATTTTTTCTTTCTTACATCCCGTAAGAACGCTTGTTAATATTGCAGCAATTAACATGATTGATAGAATTTTTTTCATGTAACACACCTCCATACCTAGTGTAATATCGGTTTGTTACACGAATGTCACAAAAAAAATCTAACTTATTATTTTTTAATTCAAAAAAAAGGCAAGCCCAAATCCTTAGTAGCAAGCTCCTTATTAGAAATCTCGTCAATCAGATTTTGGTTGACCGTCACATCTTCCCTCATTCAGGGTCAGTTTAACTCAGTGACCCCTTTTATAATTTCTATTCTCAGATAAAGAATAAAGACCCAGTTCCAAAAGCCACTTCAATTATTTCCGATATGTAAAAATATTGATTGCCATTAAATTTAACTTCTGCGTTACAATCCTTGACCCTTATTACCTTTACACCTAACTCTTCTAGCGCTTCTCTGCTGCATCTGTTGGCTTAGGTTAGATTATTGTCTGACAATTGGAAGTGCAATTAATTGTTACGATGAATATTTTATTCGTCTTAAGGAGAATCTAGATTAAACGATAATTAGTATTATTTAAACGAATAATTCCCTTTTGAACGATAAATTATAGGAAGCTTTTAATAATAAGAAAGTAGTGACCAAGGTATTTATATTATGTAAACTAAAATTATTTGGCGTGGAGGAGGGCTTGAATACGTCAACTCGCCATAATTGTATATGGACAAGAATTTCCAGACAAAATATTCTCTACTTTTTGGACAAGAATGTCCATACCATTTTGTGAATTGTACTCTTTTGTACTTTTTAAAAGGATAATAAGATGTTGATTTAGAATAATGTTTGATTAAAATAGAACTACAAACGTTGATTTATCTGTTGATTTATATATAGAAGAAAAACTCACATTTTGAAAAAAGATTGTTCAAAATGTGAGTTAAACTTGTTATTAGATAGTTATTTTTTATAAATGAGTTTAATTTCACTGATTTCTGAATAGCACCTTTTTACCAGTCTTTTTTCAATGGAAGATGAAAGTCTAAGCTATAAGGGCCGTTTTTTAATTTTAATAACATTTCATGAATATCTTTGCGTTCTCTTGCATCATTCGTTTTTCCATTCAAGTCCTGTTTAGACCAAAAACTATATCCAAGCAAGTAGCTTTGCCCCATATCATCAAAACTCGAATAAACTCTTTGCAGTATTTCTGCAGCTTGTAAACATAGATCCAATGCTTCTTCTTTCGTATAGATGCCTGAAATATAGCACATGGAAGCTACATGTATAAGTCTAACTAAATCCCAAGCAAAAACCCCTTTATCGCCCATTTTTTCTTTTATAACATGACACAATTCATATCTAAATGGGTCTGCTACTTCTTTGGATTTTTTTAATTCTTCTATGTACTGTACATTCGTCTTGCCGGAAAATAATAATTCCATAACTTCATCTGCTTCTTCTCTAGATTCAATTCCCCAATCTGCTGCTATAATAGAAAATTGCTCTTCTTTAGCCCCTTCGGTAGGAACCACTCCGCCAAACAGTCCCAAATCCCTCCAAGATGCTACAGCAAAAATAGCATACGCCGCATTAAACCATTTAATTGTCTCACTTGTTTCTTTATTGCTTAATAGTGGCCTCCATTCTTGATCCAACAATTTTTCAAGCTTTTCTACATCCGTGCCTAGTAAAGATTTCGTTAAATCTAATCTCCATTCTTCTCCAATGGAATTTTTAAATAATATAACAATGCTTTTTTCGCTTAATCTGTAAGGCTCTGCGATGAAAATATTAATTATATTCTCGAAGTTTACTTTTTCGCTAATGAAGTTTTCTTTCTCACTAATACTTGGGTTGTGAAAATAGAAACCGTCATTGTAGGCGATAAAAATGATAGGTTTCCTAAAAAATCTTCTTCGCTCTAATTTAAATATCTCTTTGCTGATTACACTGGTTACCAATTCGTCATCTCCTTTTAAACTTGTTCACAAAAATCAATTGTATTTGGATCGGTTTCTATTTGTAATCAATGTTGGTATTCTAAATTACTAAATAAATAAACATTTCGTTTTAATTTATTGCTAAAAGATTCCTAACTGTTGTTACAGAAGTATCAATGGTTTATACAAAAACATCACCCGCTTATACAAAGTGAATTTCCTGAAAATATTTTATATGGATATTCTCGACCTTATTATACAAAATATAGACATTCTTGTCTCTGAATTTAAACAAGAATGTCCATATTAAAAAAATGCCATTATGTAGAATATTTATTTTCTGGACATTCTTGTCCACATACGACATGCAATTGGGAAGTTCCTTATAATTTTCATGGGAACGATAACTCTCCTTTTTTACGATGATTTAAAAGCTGAGAAAATATAATTTTCAAATCATAATTAGGTTCTCATTCACGGATAAATTCTTTGGAATCATTTTTCGGTTCAATTGAGATATTTGTAAAGCTTGCATCTTTTATAAGTACTATCTTTCCCATAAATCTTTAGGATTTTATTATATGCACCTATACTATCTCCTTTTAAAAACAGAAAATGGATTAATAAAACTGATTCTATTAATAAATTCTTTGAACTTTTAATTAGAAAATCACTTATTAAATTAATACTATAAAGCATAATATAACAAGAATATTTGATACGAATCATACATATATTGATTTTAATATTTCATTAAAACAGAAATCTATAATTATCCTAATGATGGAATAATAATATAAGCGAAAATTTTCTATAAAGATAGGATGATGACAATTATTGAAAAATCGGTTCTTGCTATGGTTATTTTACGCGTATTGTCTGGAAGTATTGAAGTAAGTGCTGGATTGTTGATGCTAAAGTTTAATAGTTTAGAAAAAGCATTCTATATTAATACAATGCTTGCTTTGGTTGGTCCAACAGTTTTAATCGTAACGACTGCAATTGCATTATTTGGACTAGCTGATAAAATTCCTGTGACGAGAATCATTTGCCTATTTACGGGAATTACACTTATTATTATTAGCTCACATATTAAGTAATAATAAAGTATTCCTAAAATAATAATAAAATTCTTCAAAAAGACATTATTATAATAGGTAGAGCTTATAGATTATGATTTTCCTATTAATGTTTCTTTGCAGTTACTAGAAATTCTACTTTGCTGTAGCGTTTGACGACGCTGCGTTTTTTTATGTATAAGTAACCTTTATCTGCACAAAATTATATTGAGTGTATCGCACGCACTTATTCGGTTGTGGCGTTGGTTGACCGTCACAACCTCCCTCATTCAGGGTCACCTTAACTCAGTGACCCTTTTATAATTTCTATTCTCAGATTGTTTATTAACATTACACTGCATCAGGTAGTTTTCTACTTGAAAAAAGAATGAATCTTTAAAGCAACTTCTTTCGACTTAACATCGATCGACAACATTTTTTCGACCTCTATCTTTGTTTTTGTCAGTGTACTCTTCATCTTCCCAGTTCCATAATCCCCTTCAAGAATATCTCCTTACTTTGTGAAACATCAGTAATAACCCAACAATCTTAGTGAAGTACTAGTATTTTTAGTAAAATAAGTAGCGATAGTTCTTCGGTCAAGACTACACGATTTTTGAGAAAAACAGCCTTTATTAGATCTTTGGTTTTACAGATAATATTCGTGTTTTACTAAATTAACGAAGTATCAAGCTGATGGACGAATAGCATTTTTGTTATTAAAACACGAACGATTTAAGTATTTTAAAGTATGATAGTACGTTAGTTGCCATCGGTTAGAATTTTTGCAAACAATCGTCTCTAACTATATATATCACTTTAATCCTCTTTCTTTCTAAACGATGCTTCTGAAGGATATTTGCTTTTGTTTTAATGTTCTATTTTAGGTTTAAGAGATTTATGTTTCATTATTCATATTGCTAATAGTAATATAAAATCTGCAGCCAAAATAATTACATTTCCAATAAGCCGAATTTTCTAAGTATAGCAACAATCTGTACGAAAAGAACATTTCTCAAAGAAGGGAAAACTGCTTCATATTTTCAGAAAGTTAATATAATATTTGCTACGTACGTAAGTATTACTTATATGAAGATTTTTTAATATTTGGCAAATATACTGTAAACGATTATTAGCACAATTTGTATGAATAATCCCCTTTTGAACGATAAATTATAGGAACCATCCGATAAAAAATTTATGAATAAGATATTTATATTATGTAAACTAAACCAATAGAATTGTATAAAAAATTAGACATTTAGTTTAAAAATAACGCTATGAGGCGTATCGAGATTCCGTTACACGTACCATTGCCCATCTCGATCGCTCTCACAGCGCACAATAAAAGCTACGGAAGAAACTTATAAAGATAGTAATTTTCAGCAACAGGTGTTTTTGCAATCTTTAATTTACAAATAGTTCGGTATTTTAGAACAATTCTAAAAGTTCTGCTATGTAACATAACTAAAGAGAAATATTACTGAGGCTCCCTATTAAAACAAAATCCTTCAAATCTTAAACAATTGAGCATTGTATATAGTATCTTCTATTTATAGCTATGCCAACTTATTAGTCCCGATATTTATCGCTTGTTGATTTAAGTTCGTTACGGTTTTAACTCCTCCAAGTACTAAATGAACGCCATCAGGTTCAAAATTTTCCAGATGATTAATCGCTTCGGAATGCCAATCAATTAATGTGGGAAACAAATATTTTCATTTGGCGGGAAGAACATGATGATCAATGGTTTATTTCCCCATTAAGGAACCACTATAAAATAGTACTACAATAAAAGCGTATTCGAAAATTTCTCGAATACGCTTCATTTAATCTTCCATCGTTTCTAAATAGCCTTGTTGTAAACATGTATCCGTCAAAAACTTCTTAAGCCCCGTAGCAAATGACAATTCAATCGTGCTACTCGTAACGGCTAATATTTCCCCTTCTCCAAAGATCACATGATTTACTTTTGAGCCAACGATTAACGCTGACTCGGTTGTAATCGTCCGTTCATTACGGTATCGCTTCAGTGCTTTACTCGGACTTTTCGGCGCTTTAATTAGCAATTCCTGGGGTGTGACGATTTGTTTTAACGCCTTCATGAAAATCGATGGCACTACACTTGTTTTAAAGCGCTTGCTATACGAAATTAATTCCAAATGGCGAATCGCACGCGTGATACCGACATAAAAGAGTCGCGTTTCTTCCTCGATTTCTTCTTCTGCCTCACTAGGTAAAATCCCCTCAATTAAGTCAATCAAATACACACGGTCAAATTCCAAGCCTTTTGAACTGTGCAATGTTGTCAGTGTTATTGCATTCAAGTCATTTTTTATATGAGACGATCGAGCTAAATTTTCAAGCTGCTTCAAACGACCCGCAAAATCGGTCATCGTCGGCGTATGACGAGCAATTATACCAAGTACATCCACAATATCTAGTAAATTTTCATAATTAAAACCGAGTTCCTCACTCATTTTCTTTAAGGTACGCTCATAACCAAAGTCATAACGGATATGCTTTAGCATGGCTGTAGGCGTCGTTTTATCAAATTGTATGCTATCATACGTTTTGCGAATTCGCTTAATATACTCAGGTTGATAATCCTTTAACTCAACATGCTCTAACAACTGTGTGAATACACAGCCATCCTCCTGCACTTTCTGTAGTGCCTTCAATTGCGTTGGTGTAATATAAGCATTCATTTTTCTAAAAACTTTTTCAAATACCGTAATATTTTTTGTATTGTACGCTAGACGCATGAAGTTCATAATATCCTCCACGACCCAATGCGTGAAAAAGCGAATTGTGGAATCTTTCATATAGAAAGGCAAACCTGCTCTGTCAAACGCGTCCATAAGCGGAATGGCTGATGTATTATTTCGATATAAAATAGCCGTTGAGCCGCGATTAGACAGATTTTTCAACTGGTCCACTAAATATTTGGCCTGTAAATTGTAATTCTCTAGGGTTTTAAACGAGATTGGCTCTGCTGCAGGGTTTTCCGTAAACATTTGTTTGTTATAACGCTTTTTATTTCGCTGAATGAATATATTGGCTGGCTCTACAATCGTTGCAGATGAACGATAGTTTTGCGTCATAAGTAAAACATGCGCCTCCGGATATATCTTTCGGAAATTCAACAAATAATCTGGCTCTGCACCGCGCCAGCTATAAATGGCCTGATCCTCATCTGCAACGACGCATAAATTTTGATGGACTGCGACGAGCTTCGCGATGATCGCATGTTGAACTGGCGATGTATCCTGACTTTCATCCGTTAAATAATAATCGTAGCGACGTTGGTACTGCGCCAAAACCTCTCGATTTTTCGTGAAAATATCATTCGCCATTAATAGCATATCATCAAAATCAATTAACAAACGGTCACTACCTGTGCGTTTATATTCCTCATAACGCTTTAAAATCTCGACTTTTCTTGGTACCTTTACTTCTACACTTGCCCATTCCTGTTCAGGCAGCATTTTATTTTTGATAAACGTTATGTACGTTAGTAACTCGTCTAACTGATCTTCGGTAATTTTTGAGCCATTTAATTGTTCAAAAATCTCGCGAAGCACTCGTTTTTTTGAAACAACACCAGGCTTATCCGATTCTTCAATGACCCCGTAAGAAATGCCCTGACGTTCAAGTGTCTGCCGCACAACTTGAAATGCTAAACTATGAATCGTCGAAAAATCAACCGGTGGCAAATGCGGAAAAAACTTTGCAAAACGTGCCTTCATATCATTTGCCGATGCCTTACTAAACGTGACAGCCTTTATGCGAGAAGGATTCACACCAAGCGCCTCAATCATATAGCCAATACGCATAATAATCGTCGTCGTTTTTCCTGAACCGGGAGATGCCAATAGTAACAGTGGGCCATTCGTTTGCAACACCGCCTGCGTCTGCACATCATTTAGACGTACGCCAAGTGAACGCTCCTTTTCCTCAAAATACGCTTTTTGCGCTACATTCATATCAATCGCTCCGTTCTAAAAAATCTACACTGTATTATACCAAATGATGAGGATTCATCCGAGGAAAGCCGCACAATATTAAGGCGAAGAAAGAATAAAGGTAAGCGTCAAATAGCGCCCACCTGTTGTTTAGGGGACGCTACTGTAATTTAAATCATTAAAGATAGTCAGAATCCTCTCTGATCTGAGCATGAGCGTATCTAACGCCGCGGTGTCCTGCAAATTGATTAATGGTAGTTGCTCTAGCATATTGAATAGCTATTTTACAATCCAATATGGATCAAAGTTGTTTTTTTGATATAACTGTCCAAGGTACTTAAAAGTGGCATACATCTGTATTAAATATGAGATTTTATACATAAGTCCATTACATTTATCGGATCAAGATACTTAGTTCATTGGGCTTCCTCGTCGGCCGAGGGACCGTAGATGCCCGGCACCGGAATATCAAGTAGGCGCAAGTATACCCCGAGCTGCGCCCTGTGGTGGACCATGTGGTTTAATCCGAAGGTGCGTAACGCAATTGCTCGTGGCTCACGGCGGATGATATGGTCACCGTGGCGCAGCGTCCATTCCTCACCGAGCGTTTTCTCGTCACATTCAGCTAGCAAATTTTTCAATTTGCCGAGGTTTGCGTCAAACTCATCCAGAATGTCAGATTGTTTTTCCAAAGACTGCCGTCGCAGCGGCACGGTCGAAAGATCAAACTCAGGGTACTGAAGAATTGCAATTTGCCAGTTCAGCAAGTTAATCAGGTGCGTGGCCAGCTCGCCAAGCGTCATTGATTTTTCATGTGGTCTCCATGACATATGCTTATGGGGTAAGCGTTCCAGAATGCAACGCGTAGTAGCCAATTCATGCGTTGCGTCACCGACGATCAATCGTTTAACCATAAATGCCTCTCCTCCTTATGGTTAGCATACTATAAATTCCATTCGAGTAGAAAGCTCTCAGGTTAACGGACTATGATATTGAGCTATTTCACCCTAACTTAAGTACAATCACTTTTTTCTCAGCCATTCCAGCTATTTATTAAAACAAATTCGACCATTGTTCTATTTTGTAAATTCCTGTTCTTAAATCTTATGTATTTATTCTTTAATAAACATGTATCGTGATTCAGTAACAACCAGCTAAGTTTATCTCTCTTAGGAATAATTTTTATAAATATTGGACAAATCTACATTAAACGAATAATTTCCTTTTGCATGATAAATTATAGGAACCATCCGATAATTAGAATGTAGTGACCAAGGTATCAATATTATGTAAACTAAAATTATTTTGCGGGAGGAGGCCTGGATCGTAAAATACTCATATGTACATGGACATATTGTATATGGTCAAGAAATATCAAAAAGCATAAGCTTTTTACGCCTACGCTTTTCCAAAAAATAATGTTAAGATAACGTTGTTATTCTTTTACAAGCTATTTTTGCTGCTGGAATTTGAACACCAGCACCAAGTGCTGCATCTACTGATTCTCCCCAAGAACCACTACTAGCCTTTATTTCTTTCCCTGCTGTCAAAACTCCCTCTGCTACAATTTCAACACAATCATAATAGTCTGGATTAGGATTACTTTCAAGATACTGTGCAGCTAATTCGTCTGCTTTCTTTTGTATTGAAAGTCGACCTTGTTCAGCCAATGAACTAAAAACACTCTCAGCTTGCCCACCAAAATGTACTATTTCGTCGTTAATGTCTTGACCAGTACGATGTATTTCTCCCATTTCAGATGACATATATAGTCCTCCAAATCCTTGAAATTTGAACTTTTTAAGTTCACAAATATTTTATCCAACTGAGATTGATCTTATCCATCGACAACTATTTCTTATTGTTTAATGACTTTTAGGTTGTCTGTAGATTCATGTCCACGTACAATATGTACTTTGATGTCAAAAAAGCTTAGACTTTAATGTCTTCTTTTATTCCTCAATTAAAATTGTTAATCTTCTTTTTTAGCTGATAATTCTCACGAATGTTTTTAATTGAATTTACTAATTTTCACAATAACGCTATAAAGTGAATCGAGATTGAGTAACACATACAGTTGCCCATCTAAATCGCTCTCACAGCGCATAATAAAAGCCATCCGTGTTTTACGGATGACATGGAATTAAAATTTAAATGAGATCTGGTTTTATTCAATAAGATTGTGGTTCTCTCAAATGTTTTTACTATAATAAATAAGAAGAATCCATTTTAAAATGGATTCTTCTTATTCAAATGTGCAGTTTAGTTTTTTTAGAAAAATTGAAATATCGTATGCTTCTATATCTTCTTTTAAGAAAGTGTATATATTTTCTTATATACTTGTATTAATCTAATGAAAGTTCCCTATATATGTGTTTATGCTACGGCTCTCGAATCGATTTTCTGTTTCCGTTTGTTCTTGTTTCTTTTCTTATACCACCACATATAGACTCCAGTGAACATCAGTATAGTTGGAGTAAGACCACCGATAGCATACAAAATTTTAGTAAATAAACCACCAAAACTACCGGTATGTAATGGTAGGTGCCATGTTTGATATATAAGCCCACTTTTTACATGTGGATCTAGCTTGCCCACTACTTTTCCGCTATACTGATCTAACCATACTTTTACATTTCCATTGCCTGGATCATATGAATTGCTAATACGAAATTCCACTGCGCCTTCTTGGTTTCCACTTTCCACCTTTTTGGGCATTCTAACTTGCATAAGTGTTCCCTGAGGTACTTCTTTTTCAGCCATACTGAACAATTCATCAAGTGGAAGCTTACCACTCGGAAGGGCTTTTGAAATAAGCTGCTCTTCTGGAGGCATCACCTTTGCTTTTGCACCAAACCAACCAAAAATCATGTCATCATACGCAAAAAGTGCTCCTGTTAATGAAACAACCAATAAAAACGGAATGGAAACTCCACCAATGACTTTATGTAGATCATATTGCCGTACATAACGGTTGGCATTACGTCTTACAATAAACCCACGTGCCCATTTTTTAATCCCTGGCCACCATAAATATAATCCTGATAATGTAATGAAAAAGAAAATAAATCCAATCATACCGATGATTTGCTCACCATTGAAATCTTTTAACAGCAACTTTTCATGAAACTCCATTATTTGGTTAAATATTGCTTTATCCCCTAATGTTCCATTTATGTATCCTGTTCCTGGATCTACAAATATGTTTAGTTGTTCTTCTCCTTCTTTAAGGCGGAATAAATAAACTCCTTGAGCTTTAGGTTCACTTGGCGTGTATACCCGATCAATTTGACCTTTTGGATGTGCTTCTGAAACAACCTGCAAGGCTTCCTGGTACGTAACTTTTTTACCTTCCGTTATTTTATACAAATTAGGATGCAGCATCCCGTTTAATTCAGGTTCAAAGACTAGCAAACTTCCTGTTAAGCCAATGAGCACTATAAAAACCCCTGCTATCATACTAAGCCATAAATGAATTTTTGAGATGATTCTACGTGTTTTAATAAAAATGCCTTCTTTCCAAAAGTAATATGAAATTATGATTGTAGTCAATAATATAAAAGAGAATGATTATCATTGTCAATGAAAAATATTAAAAATATGCTAATATATTTTTAAAATTTATATTTATTAGTTATAAATGTTCAAATAACCAATTGTTGATTTGGTAAATTAGTATTAACATATGCGTTTTCATTAGGTTGGATATACTTAGTCAACAAAATCGTTCTCTTAGTACATTCCTTTTTCTTCAAGTTATAGTTTATATAGATTTACGGAAATTAATTTTTTTGTTAGGTGATATTGACCTTTCTAACTTTGGTGAGCCATTGCTATCTATTCGATTTTGTAAAAGGTCAAATGCTTTAAGGACTAGCTTTAAATCGAACTTTTGAAATGTTACATTTTACATAGAAAAAAAACCATACCCGATTGGATATGGCCTATTCCTTTTGTTAACATTATTTTTAACCTATCATCCTTTTTTTAGACGGCTCATTATACAAAGGCAATAACGGCTCAACATTCGTTCTAATTGTCTTTCTATTTATTCTTTTAATCGTTGTCGGCGCTACTTTCATGTATTAATCTAAAGAGCCTTAGTTAGTACCACTTACAAATAGCGAGAATAATATATAAAGCTTATTTAGCCTTATATGACCATTCATTAATGGTCATTTTTACAAGAGTGACTTTTTTTCATTAAAACTCATGATAAAATCGAAAAAATTTTTAAAAAATTAAGTAGATGATTATCGCAATCCAAATTGTAAATTTTACATATTATAAATTATAGAAAGGAGGGTAATCATTATGTCTGAATATTATGGTAGTGGCACAGGTTCAGCATTTGCGTTAATTGTTGTTCTATTCATTCTTTTAATTATTGTCGGCGCTACTTTCATGACTAAAGGTTATTAATACCTAACACCGCCTCTAATGCTCATAACTATTGTAAGGTAATACTAATAAAACCTTTCACCTTCAAATAAGTACTAAGGGTCACAATCCTCCGGTGACCCTTTTAATATTCTCCTCTTTTAATGTCATACTCAATCTCCTAAGACATAATAAAAAGCCACACTTAATGTGACTTTGTTTATAGTTCCCTTTATTATCTTTAATTGTATCTATTTCTTTTTAACACAACTCATTGTCAGCTTTTGTGTTTATCTATCTAAACTTTAGATTTTTTAGCTTCATGAAATTTGTTAGTGATTACTTTTTCAATGGATTCGTATTTAGTAATTACGGTTGTTATTATTGTTAATTTTGGAACTGTAAAGTACATTATTACAGCAGAAGTAATACCAATAAAAGCACCAACAAGAACATCTAATGGGTAATGAACTCCCACCCAAATACGTGAAACTCCAACTAATACCGCTAACAAAACCCAGACAATCCATTTTCCTTTTTTAAACAACCAAAATGACATACAGAATGAAAAAAATAATATGGTATGATCGCTAGGAAAAGAATTATTTATTGCTTTATCTATTAACTGATTAGTATTTGAAAGTACCGCAAATGGTTGTTGATTAAAATGCAATAATCCTGCTAATTTTCCAATAATCTCAGCCAAGATGAAAGCCATACCTGCGCTAATGAGCATTACTTTGTTTTCACTATTTTTAGTAAACCAGTACAATATAACAAAAATAGCTAAGCATAAAACAGTATATTCAGCAATAATAATCATTGGTAAATTGGTGAATGGCAACTCTTTCCCTAGATTATTAATTATTCTGAATAAGTTAATATTTATTTCCGATATATTCAATATACTCTCTCTCCCTTGATCTTTATATATCTAGGATAAGAAAAGAGATATCAATGAACCATCGTTTAAGATGACATAAAAGAGTATAATCTAACATTATTGTCACTTTGACACAAAATTTAGCTAATGAACTTTAGGGCAAGCGTCTTTTATTCTAGAATTTGTTCTATCCATTCCTGCTCCCCTCTCTAAATTTAAGCATTGAAAAGGATACAATCGTATTGCAAGCTAAACTAAATTTTCTTTCACATAACTTTTACTTGGTTGTAATGTCTGCTAAATAATTCAAAAAGTTTAGGATAGAACGATGTTACTGACAACATTCTATTTTTTATTACGAATAACTACTTTTTCTTCTTCTCTTTCCCATTTAATTTGAATAGGTACACTATTAGGAAGGGCATCACACGGTCCACCGCAGTTTACATGAATTTCAAATTCCTCTTGATTTTTAAATTCGCCATCGCCAAATGTTGGGTTGTGTGAAGATTCATATATTTCATATTTAAAATTTAATGGTTTATTCCCTTCTCCAATATAAGAGATGATATAGTTCCTGTTGCTATCCATTTCGCTTACCATTTTTACATACCAATTATCACTTTTTCCTTCAAAATATTGTTTTTTAAATTCTGACTGACTTGTTTTTTTTTCATTTATACAAGCACCAAGTATCATCATTAATACAAGACATCCAACCAGCAATAAAATTTTCTTAATGTCTACTCCAAAAGAATGGCTATTCATAATTGGCCTTCACCCTTCCTGATGAGAGAAATAAGTACTATTAATGGCTCTGTGCTGTATGAAAAGCAGCTTTGCAATAAGGTCAACTAAATATTTTCTTTCGTTCTACTTACTGTAAAAATTTCTATTTCAAATGAATAACTACATTTCTTTATTTATATGTCAAGCATACGTCGTTTAAAATCCCAAAACAGAAAGTTAACACAATGTTTTCAACTTATGTATGTATATCTACAACAGCTATTTAACTTTTTAGAACGCTACTAAACACGTTTTTCTATACGAAATGAGATACAACAGGTCTTAGACGATCTGAACTCGTTTCATTAACCTGGGAACAAGTTGATATGGTTAATGAAACGATTCAAATTGATGGAAAAGGTGAAAAAGAACGTATATTGCCCCTTCATGCACACTTCATCCCGCTTCTGGTATCCTATAAAACTTTTTTAAGAGCATATCAAATTTATCAATTAGAACCTGTTTTCCTAAATAAATATCGTAAAGCATTAGATCCGCTGTTGAAAAAAGCAGGCCTCTCACCTACCCGCTTCACGCTACATACTCATGTTGAGTTTGAACAGAAAAAGAAGTAATTGATTCTTTTTGAATATAAATAAGAGCTAATTACCCAATTATGGGTAGTTAGCTCTTATGAAAATTTCGTTACCGTTAAAATGTGTGGGATAATTTAGGTTGATAATGAATAGTTGTTAACTGCGGTAGCAAAGGATAATTTAAACTTGTTGAAAGTATTGTAGATCCTCCTAGTTGAAGTTTCTTAAAGAGTGCGTCATTAATAATTTAATCGTTTCACGAGGAATCCCCACTATATCGTTACTTGTACAACGGCTATAGATTTACTACTTAATAAAGTCAACATAAAAGTGATACGTCCTTCTTCGGTCAATAAAGCAACGATTTTTAAAAAAACAAACTTTATTATTTACGTTTAGATAACTTTCAAATACAATATTCGTGTTTTGTTCAAACAATAACGGATTCAGCCGATGGAAGAATAGCACTTTTAGGATTTAAACACGAACGATTTAAGTGGTTTTATTTGAAATGGTTCGTTAATTAGCTTTTGGTATATAAACAATCGTCTCTAACAAGGGACTTTCAAGGATACTTAACTTTGTTTAATGATCACTTTTATGATGGTGACGATTTATATTTCGCTTATTCCCATTACTAATCGTTAACTGCAAGAATGAGTTAAATTGTCCTTTATCTTGACATAGACCCGTCATGTGCAATATTCATTTTAAAATATTTTGTTAAAGGAAGGTTTCCATTCTGACAAATCCTGATAAACAAACGTTATATTGTCACATATTTTATCTGCAACTTCGTACATATGATTTATATCATTAGCCGTAAATAATATATATCCTTTGCGCCCTGTGCTGTCAACAATAGTTGGTATGGTATCGCCCTCTTTTACTAATAGATCAATTAATACGATCTCGGATATGTTAGCTAACCCTTCATACTTGATTTCTTTTAAGCAACCTGGTTTTGGTATCAAGCTTAATGACATAGCTTGACATTTTGAAGGTATACATCTAAATTCATCTATCGTCTTAGTAGCTAACGCATCATAATAGTATCCAAATTGAGATATGCCGGTTGTAAGTTCTACCATTTTCCAAATGTTGCCTCCGCCAATCCTGACTTGAGACTCTATGATTATTGGCTTCTTTTGTTTGTCTAACTTTACCTCTGTATGAGTAATGCCGTTTTCCAGATGCATATCGTCCAAAAATAGCATTACTTTCTCCATGATTAATTTTTTTTGAGATTCGTCTATAGGTGCCGGCATAATAGTATAGTTTATTAAAAACGTATCTTCTTTAAATATTTCAGCTGATACAGCTAGTATAGAATGTTTTTTGTTATAAGAAATGGCTTCGACCGTATAAACTACGTCACCTTCTACGTACTCTTCCACTAAAACAGGTAGTTGAATACCGTTATCTTTAATAAATCGTTCTACGTCATCTCCTATGACTAGCTTAGATACTCCTATACTACCTGCGCCAATCGGGGGCTTTATTATAATACTATCTTTTTTCTTCAAAAATTCATCAATGTCTTTTATGTTGTTGCTAACGATCGATTCTATCGAAAAGTCTTTGCCTGCTAGAATTTCACGCATCATGTCTTTGTTGCGGGTTATCATATTAGCATTGTAAGAAAATCCTTTAGCATTAAAAATCTTCGCAATTATGGAAGCCGTATCCAATGCTGCTTCGTTGAAAGATACAACCACATCAAACGGTTTCTCTTTGTACAATTCTTCAGCATAGTACACACACGTGGGTATGTTTGTTGTGTCTATTTCTTTTTGATAGAAACACTTATCTAAGATCGTTCCATCGAAATAGATGTGTTTAGTGTAAGACCCTATATACGAAACAGTATATCCCCTGTCTAAAGCATCTTGTATAGGCTTTGTCCATCCTCCTATAAATAAAATATGTGGTGTATTTTCAGTTCCTTTTGATATCTTGTACATAATAAACATCTCCTCTAAATTGAACTCGTATATTCAATGTTGTTTCCTTTTGATATGCCTCGCCTTAACAATACTATTAAACACAATGTTGTTCCGAACCCCCCTATAAATAACGTAGTTTGAAGCCCAAATTTAGAAACTAAAAATGCACTAGCAAAACTTCCTAATGCCCAAGCTCCCCAATTAAGGGTACGCTGTACAGCATTTACTCTGCCTAGCATGTGACTTGGTGAAGCAAGTTGTCGTATAGTTGCAGCATAAGGGCCAAATACACCTTCTCCCATTCCATGTAGGATACTTGCGGCTACAATACCGTAAACGGTCCCCAAATATCCCATTATCGGTATAAAGGACAGACCGATAACGGATACAGTAGCGCTATAAATAAGCATTTTTGTATTATTAATTTGTTGAGCTTTTTTTACGAGTATCGAATTGCCTATTAAAAATCCGACTGCTGCCGAACCTACAACAAAGCCTATTTCGAGTTCAGATAGACCCATTACCTTATAAAGGAATATTACTAAAATGCTATTTAGTATGTATTTAAAAAAACCGTAAACAGCGCCACAGCTTACAATTGGTTCCAATACAGGGTGGCTTTTAAAATATATCAAACCTTCATATATGTTTTTATATATCGATTTTATATGTACGTTTTTTAAAGAGCCTTCTGTATGCGGTTTAAACCTTGAAATAAGTAATACACACAAAAAACAAACAAAATACGTTACTGCGTCAACAGTGAATAAGCCTGTTAATCCAACTAGAGTAATAACGATTCCTGCTAACATAGGACCAATTACAATAGAAAGAGACTCTGAAAGGGCTAGTTGAGCATTTCCTTTTTTTAAGTTGTCTTTATCTGTTACTATTTCAGGTAAGAAAGAAGGAATTGCAATGTTGTAAAACGTGGTGAATATTCCGTTTAAAAACATGAGACACACCAATAAAGGGAACGTTATTATATTTGTTACAGTCAGTATGAATACTGATAAAAATAAAACGCCTTGACATATACTACAAATTAACAAAACCTTTTTTCTATGAAGGATGTCTATCAAAGCACCGGCTACTAATCCGAAAATTAGGTAGGGGATGAATACAATCCCACGAAGCATTGCAGCATTCGCCTCACTTGTTTCTAGCACCTCTAATGCAAAAAGAGGCAAAGCTACTACTGTAAACTGGGTACCTAACAAACTTATAGACTGTCCTAGCCAAAGCTTGTGGAAATTAAAATGTTTGTTATTTTTCATAATACACCTCCATTAATTCTTATTTATAAAATGTTGATTCAATATCATAATATTTCGAAATTTCATCATGCGTTTTATACATTTTCATTATCCCTCTTATCTTTTCTTTTTCTTCCATCTTACATATTTCAGACATGTAAACTGCACATGGCCTGAAATATGCTGGGATAGCCGTCTGTTCATCGGCAAAAAACACGCCATGGTTAACGTATCCACCTTTTGCTATAGCTCTAACGCTGAGGGACAATCTACTTTTCTATATAATTTACTCGGTCGATCCCCACCAAAAATACCCGGAGTATCACTTTGATAGGGATGCATATCGGTACCCAATAGGGTGAGTGCCTTTTTTCTATTTTCAGCACTTTTTTTATTATCCTTATACAATACATTCACTTCCTATTTTTTTACGGTCCAAATCCAGCCTGGCTCACATAAACGTGATTTTCCGGAAAGACTTCAATAAATCTGTTATATACTTTTTTAATTACATGTGGTCCATACCATTCTTCTAAACCAAGTTGGGCATATTTTTTCTCAATACCAAGTTTTCTTGTGCGTTTTCCACCACTGCCATCGCCCATGAAATAGTCATCAATACATATCCGATCGACGAACGGCTTCAATTTCTCTGGAAAATATTCCCCACTCGGTAAAATGGGGGCTATAGTAGCTTGGGTCGGTATTCCCGCAGCCACTAATTTTTCCAATGTCTTAAAACGCGCCTGGATTGGGGGTGCCTTTGGCGTAAAATGTTTACGTATCGTTTCCGAATCTGTCTCAATAGTCATACTTACCCGAACTTTATCTTTAAAATGTTGCAGCAAATCGATATCTCGACTTACAAGTGGGCTTCTAGTTTGTACTAATAGGAAGTCAGGAGGATCTTCTACCATAACTTCTAGTAAAGATCTCGTCACTTTTTCCTTATGCTCTATTGGTTGATACGGGTCTGTACTTGATGACATAAAAATAGTTACATTCCCTTTGGCTTTGGCGCGATGGAGCTCCTTTTTTAATAAATTCGCAGCGCCGTTTTTAACATCAACCCAATCTCCCCATTCTCCTTCTCGAAAAAGAGATACAGGCATTTCGCGTACATAACAATAGGAACACCCAAATGAACAACCTGTATAAGGGTTTAGTGAATGAGTATATCCAGAAAGAAAGCCAGTCCCTTTATTCAGAATGGTTTTCGGACTTTTATAGCATAATTCACATTTCATGACGGAACCTCCATTCATTGTAGGGCAATAATTACTCATTGCTAGATGAAACTCGCTTTTCCAAATCCAGAAGTAGTGTCTTCATTTCTAATCCGCCCCGATAGCCTGTTAATGAGCCATTCTTTCCTATTACACGATGGCACGGTACAGTAATTAATACCGGATTAGCCCCAATAGCCGCTCCTACAGCACGAACAGCTGCTGGTTTATTGATATCATTTGCAATGTCGGAATAGGATGACGTCTGTCCATAAGGAATATCACAAAGTGCATTCCAGACGGCTAGCTGAAATTGCGTGCCTACGTACTCAAATGAAACAGTAAAGGTTTTCCGATTTCCTTCTAGATACTGAGTGATTTCAACGACATACGGTTCAAGCTTTTCATCATCTTCAACAAGAGGACTTCCTGGAAAGCGTCTGTTAGCCCATTCGAATAATTCCTCGAATGGTTTGTTTTGTGAACCTACAAACACAAGCCCCTTTGTAGTTGAAGCAATATAAAAATTCCAATTCTTAAATTTTAGTAAAGACCAATAAAGGATTGGTTTATTCTTTGTTTCCATTGTACTTTTCCTCCATTTTACTCATTTGACGAAATTGTGCTGGTGTCTGTCCAGTTTTCTTTTTAAATAAAGTAATAAAATAGGGCGCGTTAGCCATACCCACACATATGGCGATATCTCCAATCGCTTTATTTGTCTGAATCAAATACTTTTTAGCCGCGTGTACTCTAACTTGTTGTATATACTCAACCGGCGTAATGCCTTTAATCTTTTTAAATGTTCGATGCATATGATAGGGACTCCCGTGACAAATAGTTGCTAATGATTCGAGCGTTAATTTTTCTGTGAAATTTTTATCAATGTATTCGGTAATTAAATCAACCCACTCGCTATCAGGCAGATTTTCATTAGTGGGCTTGCACCGTTTACAAGGGCGAAAATTTGCGCGTAGGGCTTGTTCTGCGTTTGAAAAAATGCATACATTTTCTTTTTTCGGAACGCGAGATTTACAGGATGGTTTACAGAATATCCCTGTCGACTTTACAGCGTAGAAAAATTGATTATTATACGCTGTATCATTATTTATAATTGCTTGCCACTTTTCATCTGTTATCATTTCTACATCATTCGAAATTCTATGATCATGGCTTTCTTTATGTCCGTTATTGATACTATCTGGCATTTATCTCACCTCTCCTTACAATATACTCCCTACAAAATCCGAATGTACAATTCTGGGAATGGAATAGCAAGATATTGAAGTTATTTTTTTATCCCGCATTAACGGGCTGTAAGACTCCCACCTCAAAACTTAGAAAAATCGGAGCAGTTTAGGTGGGAGATGAACAGCCCGTAAAGGCCCGATTGGTTTAACTAATGATCAGTGGGGGATGAAGAAAACCCCCACTGATCAAAGTTTCACTTTATTTAGAATCGTGAAAAATGATTCCAAGACCGTATCGTTCACCAGAAGTAACCGTGCTTACTCCGTGACGAACCGTATTTTTGTAATATCCTTTTTTACCTAGAACAGGTCTATGGTTCGTAGGAAAGATCAGCGCACTGCCTTGTTCTAAAGTAATTACATATCCCCTACTCTGAGCACGTGGAATTTGTTCCACTAATAGAGATTCTCCACCATAAAAGTCTTTATCTCGTTGATTTAAGACAAATACTACTTGAAACGGGAAAAATATGTCGCCATATAAATCTTGATGCAAACAATTAAACCCGCCTGTTTCATATTTTAATAGTAAAGGTGTCGGTCTAGTTTGTTTATATTCTTCACAGGTGTTCAAAAAATCTTGAAGATGATCTGGAAACTGTTCGGTTTTCTTTAAATAACCCAACCATCGGTTAGCTGTTTTTGCTAATTCCGGATAAAAGGACTCTCTTAAACTTTGGATGATTTCAGGTAATGGATAGGAAAAATATTTGTACTCCCCATTCCCAAAGCGATATCTCGTCATATTGATTGTCGTTCTGTAGGACTCTTCCTCACAATACGATTCTATGAAGAATTCACATTCCTCTTTTGTTAAAATCGCTGGAAGCTTTGCAAATCCTTGCTCATCTAATTCATTTTGAATGGAATCCCAATTTAAGTTCTCGACACGTGTTTTTATATCTTGGACCATTTTTATCCACCCCTTTAGCATTCTTGATAATTAACACTATAACCTCATCAATAGAAAAAAATAAGGTGTTTAGAATGTAATAGCAAGATAACAAAATTAGTAAAGATTATTATGTGATAAAGTAAAATTACAATAGAAAATCGTAATAAGGTGAGGAGAATGAAAAGTGACATGGCAAGAAATCAATGATGATATTGTAATTACATTACCTGATAATTTCGACATGAATGCAAACCTAGGCTATCTAACAAGGGAAAAAAATGAATGCATGTATGAAATAGAGAACGATATAATGACAAAAGTTATAGCCATTTGGGAAATTCGGTCCTTAGTACAGGTAAGCATAATCAATAATAAACAAATGGTTGTTCAATTTCTAAATGATTCTAGACCTATTGAAAAGTGGAAACGGGAAGAGATTGTAAAATATATTCATGAGTGGTTTGATCTTGATAACGATTTAACGCCATTTTATGAAATGGCAAAAGCAGACCCATTACTTAAAATGCCTGCCCAAAAATTCTATGGATTGCGAGTTATCGGCATTCCCGATTTATTTGAAGCTTTATGTTGGGGAGTTTTAGGGCAACAAATTAACTTAGCCTTCGCGTACTCCTTAAAGAGGCAATTTGTAGAAGGATTTGGCGAGTCCATCGAATGGAATGGTAAAAAGTATTGGGTGTTCCCATCGTACGAACGAATTGCCCAGTTAACACCAAACGACCTAGCAGATATTAAAATGACGGTAAAAAAAAGTGAATATATTATTGGAATTGCTAAATTAATGGCAAGTGGAGAATTATCGAGGGAAAAATTAATGAAGATGAACTATAAAGATGCTGAAAAAAACTTAATTAAAATACGAGGAATCGGTCCTTGGACAGCCAATTATGTTCTAATGCGTTGCCTCAGGTTCCAGACAGCTTTTCCAATCGATGATGTGGGTCTTATTAATTCGATAAAAATATTACGTAATATGGACCGAAAGCCTACGAAAGAGGAAATCTTAGAAATATCGTTACCTTGGAAAAACTGGGAATCATACGCTACCTTTTATTTATGGCGTGTCCTTTACTGAATAATTACAACTTATAGCGGAATATACTCAATAAAAAGAATTATCGAGCGGTTCGGACCATCCATCGGACACGTACTGATCACCAGAATGACCGGCAATCTGTGGAGGTGGAAGCTTATCTCGGTGCGGTCGTCGTGTGCTGTGAGGGATAGAGTCACGAAAGGAGATTTCTCGATGGGAGCATCGAGATAACCTGAAGACGAGCCGTTCGAATTGTACAACGTCGAGCACCATCAGGATAATCCAGATAGTTCTGATACATTAGTGTATATAAAAGAAGTAAGGGAACAAGCATCTTGCTTCTTCCCTTACACTAGTTTAAAACGGATATTTTCTTGTTTCTTTTTGAATAGAAACCCATTTCATCGTT
The DNA here is from genome assembly GCF_054665055.1 of Lysinibacillus sp. CTST325. Taxonomy (NCBI): domain Bacteria; kingdom Bacillati; phylum Bacillota; class Bacilli; order Caryophanales; family Bacillaceae; genus Lysinibacillus; species Lysinibacillus sp. CTST325. Next base: position 265,315 of record NZ_BAAFHO010000002.1, read on the forward strand.
GTAAACTCTTCAAGTGTCCACTCGCCACCAAATCGTCCAATGCCAGAAAATTTCTCTCCACCAAAAGGAAGAGTTGGTTCAACGTTCACCGGCTGATCATTAACATGTGCCGTACCACTCTCGATTTCTCTTGCAATTTTTTCTCCTCGTTCTATATCAGAAGTAAAAACAGCTGCACCTAATCCATACTCTGTATCATTCGCCGCATCTATAGCCTCCTGCTCTGTATCGAATGGAATAATCAGAGCAACAGGTCCGAAAATTTCATTTTGAGCGATTGTCATCTTATTCGTAACATCTGTCAGGATAAAAGGAGTAAGAACATTCCCTACTCGTTTTCCTTCTAACGCAAAATTTGCCCCCTCTTTTTTCGCAGTGTCTACAAGTTTTAGAATTCTCTCAATTTGTTTTTCGTTAATAATAGGTCCAATAATTGTAGACGGATTCTTTGGATCACCATAAGGGAGCTCTGATACTCTTTTCACAAATGCTTTTGTGAAATCATCGTACAAACTACGATGAACGAATAAACGATTAATACTCATACAAACTTGTCCTTGGTGAATAAACTTTCCAAATACAGCTGCATCCACTGCTTGTTTAATATCCGCATCTTCTAAAATAATACATGGACTATTTCCCCCTAATTCAAGGGATACTTTTTTTAGGTTTTTCCCAGCAATAGATCCTATATGGCGACCTACTGGAGATGATCCTGTAAAGGATACAACCTGCGGAATTGGATGTTCAATAAGGTAATCACCAATTTCCATGATGTCCGTAATGATCACATTAAGAACACCTTTTGGAAGGCCGGCTAACTCGAATAATTTTGCGATAATAGCTCCCCCTGAAATAGCTGTTCGTAAATCCGGTTTGTGTACAACAGCATTTCCGATAGCAATTGCTGGAGCAATGGTACGTAACGATAGAAAGAATGGGAAGTTAAATGGGCTGATCACACTAACAACCCCTGCTGGTTCACGATATACATAGTTCACCTTACCGGGAATAACCTCAGAAGGCATCGTACGAACCCCCATTCGATTTGGGAAGGTCATAGCCTCTTTTAAAATACTTATAGTTAATTGAATTTCAAAATTTGCTTTAACAAAAGAACTTCCGACTTCACGTGTTAATATATCCATGAATTCATCTTTATTCTTTTGTAAGATATTAATTACATTTTCAAATACCTTTACTTTTTCTTCAGCTGAGGTACTTGCCCACTGTTTTTGTGCGATTTTCGCCACCTGATAAGCCTCGTCGATGTCCTCTTTTGTTGCAAGAGAGACCTCTGTTATTACACTATTATCAAACGGATCGTAAATAGTACCAACATTACTAGACTTACCTTCTTTCCATACACCATTAATGAATTGTTTGTTAATTTCATTGAACAACTTTGTTTTAATTTTCATTTCTATTCTCCCCTTTTTTAGTATAAATAGTTAGACTATGTTGATAAAATTCGAGAGCTTAATAAGTTATTCACGTTAAAAGTAACACTCTTTGTATAAAAGAAGTAGAGTCAATTTTATTCTTCCTGGGTAAACGGGACATCTTTGTGTCCTTTTACATAGTAATTGTACTTTTCAACTTGCAATTGCGAAATTCCCGTGTGAACGATAACGCTCATTTTTTACGATAATGGGATGATTTTGTACAGAAGAGCTATTAGATTGTTCGGTTGTTGCTGTCACTGCCACTGCCACTTGTTCAACGTCTGTAGCTGTTCCTTCCGATACTGAGTCAACGGTCTCTATTGATTCATAAAATTTATGAGCTCCCTAGTCTTTCCTTTATTGATGATTTAAAGCGCAAGAAAGCATAGCAAGTTCTTAAGAAATTCTTCATAAATAACCTACCTAATTATTAATAATTTCCATTTACAATAACAAAGGTCGACAATATTACCTAAAATTAAGCCAAAGGAATTAATAGTAATGAAATATTAAATGGTCTCTTTTTTCGTGTAGACCGAAAAATATCAAAATAAATAAGTTAGGAGAGTCTCATCTTGGGAATGACAGAGATTTTTAGTAATGTTCGGTATTTTATGTTGCCGGTATTAATGATTATTGGAATAGAGTTTATACTTATCGCACTATATTATTTCTTTTATTATAGAAAACAGCCGTTAGATCGAAAAAAACAGTTTCATATAAAGAAGCTTGTTCTTGGTGCAGTCTTTATCGGATATATTATTTTTGTGTTGGAGTTAACTATTTTTGGTCGTGGCACTTCCCATTACCTGCAGATGAACCTTCAGCCGTTTAGTGGTTATATTGATGCGTGGAAAAAATACTCTTTACGTGATCTTCAAAATTGTATTTTTAATATCTTAATGTTTGTTCCGCTAGGTGTTTTTTTACCTTTAATGAACTCTAAATTCAAAAATTTTAAGTGGCTTCTTCTTGTAGTTATAAGTGCTACGTTATCAATAGAAACATATCAGACACTTTCAGGAGCCGGGATTTTTGAGCTTGATGATTTAATGAACAACTCATTGGGTGGTATTATTGGATACCAGTTATACAGACTAGGGGCTTCCATTGCGCATCACAAAAAAGTAAAAATAAAAAGTCTAGTCGGAAACCTTGCCATACCTCTATTGATGGGTTTGATTTTTGTTGGGATGAATATTGTCTACGCCCAACAGGAGTTTGGTCATCTAGCAATAAACGCCTATACAAAATCGAATATGTCAGATGTGCATGTATCAACTTCACTGGAATTAAGCTCATTACCTACAGTTGCCCCAGTATATAGGAAAACCATTAAAAATGATGGAGTTGAAGCCCTATTGCAACAGAAATTAGGATTATCAGAGTTGAATGAACATGTCTATAGAGGTGATCGTGAGATTCTATTGGAAAACAAAGCAGGGTCCCAATACACGTTGTTTATAGGTTCAGAGGGAGACTGGTCATTAAGAGAGAATAATTATACGCCAGGGCAAACTTCTTTTTCAGGGGACTTAATGGTTGACAAGGCAAAAGCAATGATGGACGAATTTGCCATACTACCTCAAGATGCTGAAATGACGGTATTGGAGACTGGGGAATTTGAATGGAATCTTCAGGATAGTACTAATTTAAACACTGATTATTGGACTGGAGATATAATGCTTGATCTTAAACAAGATGGTAGTGTTTCTTCGTTAGCATATAATTTACATAAGAATCAATTTAAACGAGAAGTGAACATACTGTCTCCTGCGGAAGTGTATGAGCGAATAAAAAATGGGGAATTTCCCCAAATAAAATATAATGCACTGGTCAATGAGGAAGATCTTGTTATAAAACAAGGAGATCAACTTGATATAGATTTAATCGAGCTTTCGTATATGTACGATACGAAAGACTTCTATCAGCCAATATATAGAGTTTCCGGAAAGTATAATGGAAATGATTGGTTTACCTTAATTCAGGCAAGACGGTAGCAACGCTTAATATAAAGCATTACACATGCCCTTTTCTTATGTAACTACCATGGCTCTTACAATGTTCTATTAAAACGTGTCATGACATTGCCAAAGTATCCTTTGGCTAGAATACAATCGTGTGACAGCACACTAGAATTTGAGCGTTAACTAGAAGCGCTAACTAATCATAAATATTATTATTATAAATCTATACCTCATATATGAAATAAGGTGAAGGTTTATATCTCACACCGTCTTAAAACAATCTTCAATCATAAAACTTCCTAAAATCAGAACCACCAGTATAATGAAGTGACTCCTAAAAGTTTGACACGGTTATTTCATTAGGCAGCGGTTTGGGCATGAGTCTGATATTGTATCGGGCTCATGCCTTTTAAATTTTGCCTTAATTCTTTTTGTATTGTATTACGTTATATATTTTCTAATTATAGAGATTTGCGGTAGCCCCTTTACTTCCTTCACCCTTGTACTGGATAGGATACACTAAGTTAGACAGATTCTATAAGGGCTAGTACACTATAATGACTAACCTAAAGGAGCGTGTTTTATGTTACGTCAACGTCGAACTTTTACAGCCGGCGAATTAGTCGCATCATGAAACAGCTAGGCCTTGTCTCGAACTACACGGCCGCCTATTTTAAACCGCAGAAAAATCGTAGTAATGAAGCACCAGTAGCCAATGTGCTAAATCCTGAATTTGAACAAGAAAAAGAATTAGTCAGTGATTTAACATACGTACGGGTCGGGAAAAAATGGCACTATGTATGCTTATTTGTCGACCTCTTTAATCGTGAAATTGTCGGTGCAAGTGCTGGACCGAATAAAGATGCGGCGCTTGTCTATAAAGCGCTAAGTAGTATTAAAGGGGACTTAACAAATATGCAACTTTTTCATACAGATCGAGGTTCAGAGATTGATAATAAACTAATGACCGAAGCAACTGAAACGTTTGGAATCCAACGTTCACTAAGTGCGAAAGGATGTCCGTATGATAATGCCGTCGCAGAAGCTACATACAAGAGTTTCAAAGTTGAATTTGTCTATCAACGTATTTTCTTAACCATGGAACAGCTTGAGCTTGAACTGTAGATTTTGTGAATTGGTTCAACAATATTCACATTCACCAAACTCTTGGTTATCTTACACAAGCTCAATTTAAAAAGCTGTATATATAAATGCCATCGAAGAACGGCTTTACATGGAGTGGCGGGCATGATAGGCAGAGCCAGTTCTATGAAGCTGGTTCCTTGGCGTAATTTTATGATACTATAAATATAGGTAAATAAAAACTGCTATGGAACATTATTCTATAGCAGTTTTTAAATAAATATATTTATTTCCTCACTGTATATACAAAGTAGAATTCTCCATCTGCGCTACCATTTGAAAGTACTTTTGGTGCGTCTGCAGTAGCATTCTTTGTATCTAACAAACCATCCCAGTTAGAGTACCTAGATAATTTACCCCATACTCGGTTCATATAAGGCTTGAAAGCCACATAACCTTTTTCGCCATTTTTTAGCCCTTCAAAACTAAACGTAGTAGATCTTGTAGCAGTGTTTGTCCATGTAAACCCTGCATTTGCTTTGATAGCATCTTTTTCAGCTGTTAGGCCGACGCTGTAAGATGCTGATACAGATGCTGAAACACTTTCACGAACAGAACATTTAGGTGTAGTACAACTAATATTAGCTGTAACTTTTTGTACTGGTCCATCGACAACTGAACGAGCAGTACTTACAAATTTATAATATTCATAATAATCTCTTAAAGGAGCAATATCTACTAGTTGGGAATCATTCATTGGAGGTTCTGCTTCGTTAATAACGTTAATTTCTGAAGGTGAAGTTTCTGTCTCTGTCTTTAGAGGTACCACATAAGCATCTAAGCTTTCATCAAAGATTGCTTCCTCTTGCGATAGGTCGAGAGTAACATTTTCTTCAGCGGAAGCATTAGATAAACCTAAACTTAGTCCAATACCTACAATCAATAAACCAAAGATATTTCTAAAAACTTTTTTCATTATTAACATCATCTCCTTTTTTTTATTTCATAAACATAACATACTAATATTTACAAATAATCAAACAAATAGAGGAATTTGTATGTCAAAAAGATTTATTACCATTTTCGGTTTCATCTTTCTTGTTTTTATCTTTATTGGAATATACGTATTTTTTATGCAAAAGCCCAATCTACAAATTAAAGAATTTGGTACTGGTTCAGGAGATTATGAAGTCATTGCGTTTAAAATCGATAACAAAGGCCCAAAGGATTTAATAATAAAAGAAATTTCCATTGATAATAAAAATATTAATGAAGATACAAGAATTATTAAATATACAGATGAAATAGTTATCACAGAAGATTTTAATAATCCGGATTTAATTGAGGTTAAAGATTTCAAGTTGGAAGGAAAAAGTTTATTTGGTAGTGAAAAAAAACCTAATAATTATGCTTTATTAATTCGTTACAAATCAACAAAAAACAACTTAAAAATAAAATATCAATATAACAATAAGGAATATTATCAAGATTTAATTCAATAACATTTTACTTGCTTTTTTGAGAACCATGCGACATTTTTTGGGAGTTATAGGAAGAAAAATAGCTGATTATTGCTTATATTTGATACTCGATTAACTACGACAACTATTTATATTAGAAGTTTTTGGCTACTGTCAGCATGCTATTCATGAGTGGGAAGCGGTTAACTTTGAGGGTTGTATGCAAGACAGTAGTACCTTATTATAAAGCATACACTCAAGCCCTTTTCTGCTTTTTATACTAGTCGATACAACTTTAAATAATTAAGAATGTATTTTTTTTACAAAAAAGAGGCTGGGACAAATGTGTTTCAGCCAACAAAAATACCGAACTATCCAATGAAACTCTCATGAAGTGTTTCGGAATAGTTCGGTTTTTCTATTTATCGTGTTTTGTTCATTTAGAGATTATTCGGCTTTATGAAGGAACCATTTAGTTATGTCCCAGCCCCTTTTTGTAAGTTTCGTTTGATTAAGTTCTATTCTATATAGTAAGGATTTACATGAATAAGGACTTCCCCTACATCTGGGTATTTATTTAATATTTCATTTTTTATATCACGAGCTATATCATGGCCTTGTTTAATTGTTAAATCATGATTAAGTGAAAGACGCACGTCTAGAATCTTATAGTGACCGTGTTCTCTTGCACGGATTTTGTCTATTCGTTTTACTTGATAAAACTCATGAATAGTAGCTTCATAACCGTCTAAAAGATACTGATCCACGCTTTTTTCCATTAAAATATCAACAGAAGGTCTAACTAATTCCATTGCGATTCTAAAAACAAAATAAGCTACTAAAGCACTTGCGATAGCGTCCGCGTATAACAAAAATGTCCATCCAATTGCATTGCCTATAATCGCTAAGAGGACTCCAATAAATGCTGCAAGGGAAGCAATAATATCACCTTTATGATCATAAGCAATCGCTATTATAGCCTTACTATTCCACTTTTTCCCCTGTTTTATGGAGTATCTATATAATATTTCTTTCGCTATGTAAGAAATTATGGCTACAATCAAAGCACTGTACTGTGGTACACCGGGTTTATCAAAAAATGCTAAAATTGCTTCTACGAATATATATAGTGAAACTAATATTAAAATAATTCCAACGATCGCTTCACTAATCACCTCTGCCTTACCATGCCCAAAGGGATGATCCTTATCGGGTGGTTTATTAGAGATACCTACAACTGCTAGCACAGCAATCGAAGCTACTACATCTGCCCCAGAGTGAATTCCGTCTGCAAATACAGCCTCACTATCTCCAAAAAGGCCAAAGAAGATTTTACCTATCATTAGAATTAGGTTGGATACAAGTGCAATCCATGCAACTTTTTTGCTAATTTGTTCTCTCTCACTAACCATTTGTTTCTCCTCCGATTAAGAGTTTTATCACTAAAAATGAGCGAAGAAATTCTCCTCAAATACCCTTAACCTTCTTCCTTCAATCAATACTCAACTATGATATCAAACGAATATCGAGTGGGTCTACAACAACCTTTTTTACCATCACTAAATAAATTTAGAGCGTAAAAATAAGTTGCCTCAGACCAAATTAGTAACTCGTACTTAATGTGATTTTCTCTTTCGGAATATCCTTCAAATGGATTCTTCATAACGGTGTAATTGCAAACATAGTATGATAGATTTTTAATTGGGATATATTAAATTTCGCGGAATTGTAAGTATGGATAGAAATATCAACTATTAACAAGAAAAATGAAATTCCAACCTCTTATTTATCGAACAGCCACGGCGGACCTTATGTAACGTTAAGTATTTTCATCAATAAATCCTTCTTCTCTATAAATCTTTAAATATAAGCACTCTCTTATATATTATGTATTTTTTACGTCTAGCATTAAGCTAGACGTAAATTAATCCTTCTATTTCACCGCTTGAATAATAGCTGAGACAATATAATTTTCTAAATCATAATTAGGTTCCCATTCACGAATAAATTCTTTTGAATCATCTTTTGGTTCAATTGAGATATGTGTAAAGCCTGCATCCTTTAAAAGTGCTTCATATTCTTTAATCGTAATAGCACCAGAGATACATCCGGAATATAAATTCATATCTGTTAAATAACTTTCTGGTAAGGCTGCTGTTAATACAACATCTGAAATCGCTAAACGACCACCTGCTTTTAAAATACGGTAGGCTTCTTTAAATACTTGTTGTTTGTTTGGCGATAGATTGATCACACAATTTGAAATGATTATATCAGCTGTATGATTCGCAACAGGCATATGTTCAATTTCACCTAAACGAAATTCTACATTTTCAAAGCCTGTTTTTTCTGCGTTACGGCGTGCCTTTGAGATCATTTCAGGTGTCATATCAATGCCAATTACTTGACCCTCTTTCCCTACCTTTGGTGCAGCTAAGAAACAATCGAAGCCACCACCAGAACCTAAATCGACAACAGTTTCTCCATGCTTCAAATCCGCGATAGCTTGTGGATTGCCACAGCTAAGCCCCATATTGGCTCCGTCAGGAATAGAAGCCAGTTCTTCTTTTGTATAGCCCATTTTTTGCGAAATTTCCTCAATGGAAATATTTTGATCCTCATTCGGATTACAGCAGCTAGTAGCTGGTGTACAGCATCCTTGTGTGCTGTTTAATTTCAAGGCTACTTTTGCATAATTTTCACGTACATTCGCACGAATATCGTCTTCTCTTTTCATGATAAAATCACCTCTTAGCAAGATTTTGGTGAATATCCTACTAACACTAAACCTAGTTCACCATTCTCTTCTTCTGCATGAATTGTGACTTCTGTTAATTGATTTGCAATATCAGGATGAATAGCAACTTCGATCCCTTCAATTGTCTCTACAGCATCTTCATTTGTTGGTGCTTCTAAGCCCACACCTAAATTAACGCCACAGCATCCTGGAATGCCGAAGAAACGCAGTGTTTTAACCTCTGAATCTGCTATTACTTGTTCTAAGTAATTTTTACCTTCTGGACTCATTTTCATTTGATTTTCTCTCCTTTAAGTTCATGTAAACCTTTAGTTCCTACTGGTGGTGTTTTTACCCATGGGATTGCCACGAATTGATTGTTGCTGATGGATTTGATTTCTTCTAACCATTTTGTTTCAGCTTGTTGCTTTTGTATTAATGTAGGACTAGTTGTTTCAATAGATGAAAATGTCTGATTGACAACCCACCAATCAACGGATAATCCAGCACGTTGTAAATCTTCCTGTAAACGTGTTGCTTCAAAAACAGGTGTTGCTTCAGGAAGTGTTACGATTGCTACACTTGTATAACTCGCATCACGTAATCGTGGTAACAGGTTTGAAACAGCTGGAGGGATGTCACCTTGCGAACGGCTTATTTCACGATGATAAGCCTCTGTCGCATCTAATAACAACAACGTATGGCCAGTTGGTGCTGTATCAATAATAATGACTTCATCTTGGTGATTTTCTACAACATAGGCAAATGCACGAAATACGGCAATTTCCTCTGTACAAGGAGAAGCTAAGTCTTCTTTGACAAATGCTAAGCCTTCTTCATTCATTGTTTCACTTGCTTTTGCAAGCACTTCTGCCTCATAATTTGCAATTTCTACTTTTGGATCAATACGACTTACCGTTACATTTTTAACTTTGTCATCACCGAACGTCCAATTTAAATGCGCCGCTGGATCAGTCGTAGTTAAATGTACGTGCTTGCCTTCTTCTGCTAAGCGTAGGGCGATATACGAAGCGACCGTTGTTTTGCCAACACCACCTTTACCCATTGTAAAAATAATCTTCGGTTTACGTTCTAAATAATCGGCAATCATTTCTTCTACTTCAGGGACCGTCATACCTTTGTCTGCTTCATTTTCATGTGTGATATCTTGATCTGTCATCCATGCTTGCATACGCTCCATACTTGATAATGAGTATGGTACAAACGGTAAGTAGTATTGTTCAAATTGCTTTAACTCTTTAGGGATCAACTCTAAGGCTGCTGTTTGGCGTGTAATGAATGCTTTTTCCACTGCATCCATAGAATTAAGATTTTTCATATAACCATTAACTAGTAAAATCTGATTTTGAATGCCGATTTCAAACAGTTCATGAGAAGCACGTGTTGCCTCTTTTAATGGGTTTACGTCTGGACGTGTCACAAGCATTAGTGTCGTTTGATTAGCGTTTTTTAATCGTTCAACAGCCTCTTTATAGATTTCACGTTGCGGCTCTAGTCCTTTTAATGGACCTAAGCAAGAAGTACCAGTAGTGTTGTCATCTAAAAACGTAGACCATGCTGAAGGCAGCTGTAACAAACGTAACGTATGTCCTGTTGGTGCCGTATCAAATACAACGGTATCAAAATTTTCAATTACTGAAGTATCAGTCAATAGTGTAGCAAATTCATTAAAGGCAGCAATTTCAACTGTACAAGCACCTGAAAGTTGCTCCTCCATATTTTGTAGCACCACATCAGGCAGTTTCCCACGGTACGGACCAACCATTTGCTCTTTGTAATGTTGTGCTGCCTGTTCTGGATCTAAATTTAATGCAAATAAATTATCGATACCATCTATTTTAGTCGGGGTATTAGAAAGCGTTTGACCGAAAATATCTTGTAAATTGGATGCGGGATCTGTACTAATTATCAGCACCTTTTTACCTTCATTTGCAATGGCTATTGATAAGCTACAAGCAACTGATGTTTTTCCAACACCCCCCTTCCCCGTGAAAAACAAGAACGGGGTATCAGGGAAATGACTTCTTGTAAAGCGTTCCATTTTACGCATCTCCTTTTAGTGATAGGCGTACTTTTGGTTTTTGTAATAGTTCTTCTTCTGAAAGTCCTGACCACTGTGAAAATTGTTCATTTGTAGGATACTTTCCTTTACAAAGTAACTCCCCATCTACAAATGTTGCAGGCAATGCATCCATTCCTTCTGACATTAGAAGCTGATTGATGGCTTCATTTTCTACAAAGGCATTTGGTTCGTTTGTTAAATTAAATCGTTCTGCTTCTATATCTGTTTTCTTTAAATTATTCATTACAAATGACATACGTAATAACTCTGGATCAATAGAAGGTCCACATAAGCCCGTAGAACAACACATTGCTGGTTCATAAATATGAATTATTTTCATTTTATTTCGACTCCTCTGCTACAAATTGTTCAAGACATTTTTCCAATAGCATCACGTACGTTTTGGAAAACTGTCTATTTCTCTTCTTCTGTACCTGTTGCCTTTGCTGGATCTTCAAATCCCCAATGCTCACGACGAACGTTAGGTGGTGTCATCGGACATTTATCTGCGGCATCTCCGCAAAGAGTAACGACTAGTGTTACATTGTTAAATGTCTCAAAATCAATTAGATCAGATGTATGATTCGAAATATCAACTCCTTCCTCTGCCATAGCTTTGATCGTATTCAGATTTAATCCATGTGCTTCAATGCCAGCACTTTAACTGTCCGATCAGTAGGCAATAATTTCCTTGCCCATCCTTCAGCCATTTGACTACGGCAAGAGTTCCCTGTACATAAGAAATAAAGTGTGTTTGTCATTAAAAAGGACTCCTATAATTTAATGGTTTTAAAATATTTCTTCTGCCAACGTAAGGCAACCCACACAAGTCCAATGAGTACCGGTACTTCAACAAGTGGACCAATAACAGTGGCAAAAGCTACTCCACTATGAAGTCCAAAAACGCCTACAGCTACAGCAATGGCTAACTCAAAGTTGTTGCTAGCAGCTGTAAACGACAGGGCTGCTGTGACAGGATAAGATGCACCTGCTTTACGAGAAGAAAAGAATGAAACAGCAAACATCACAACAAAGTAAATGAATAATGGGACAGCGATTCGTACAACATCGAGTGGTAGTTCGACTAATTTTTCACCCTTTAATGCAAACATCATCACAATGGTGAACAGTAGTGCAATTAAAGTAAGTGGTGAAATCTTGGGTAAGAACCTTTCCTCATACCACTGCTTTCCTTTTGTTTTGATACCTATCAATCGTGTTAGGAATCCAGCTGCAAATGGTATTCCTAAGTAAATAAGAACACTTTTCGTAATTTCCCACATGGAAATGGACACATTAAAATTCTCTAAACCAAACCAACCAGGTAATACATTTAAGAAAAGGTAAGCAAAAATTGAATATGTTAAGATCTGAAAAATGGAGTTAAATGCAACTAGACCAGCTACATATTCTCGATCTCCACGAGCTAAATCATTCCACACGATAACCATCGCAATACATCGAGCTAAGCCAATCATAATAAGTCCAGCCATGTACTCTGGATAATCACGTAAGAAGATGATCGCTAAAAAGAACATTAAGAATGGTCCAAGTAACCAGTTTTGAAAAAGTGATAGTAAAAGCACCTTCCAATCCTTAAATACTCGCCACATTTCCTCATACTTAACTTTCGCTAAAGGTGGATACATCATCACAATTAACCCTATAGCAATCGGTATGGATGTTGTACCAACCGACATGGATTCTAGTGCTTCACCAATATTGGGCATTGTTATACTTAATAAAACGCCAATACCCATCGCAACAAAAATCCAAAGAGTAAGGTAGCGATCTAAAAACGAAAGCTGTTTTGTTAAAGAATCATTACCCATTAATTTTCCTCCCTTATAGGTGTACAGTCAGTGCCACAAGTGCATCCCTTTACAGGCTCAATTTGTTCTAAGATACCTTTCATAAGTAGCGTTTGATCCTCCACTAAACGATAATGTTTCCAAGTCCCTACTTTTCGTTCAGTAATAATGCCTGCCTCCTTTAATTTTCTTAGATGTTGACTAACTGCTGGCTGTGAAATTCCTAGAACATCCACAAAATCACATACACAAACCTCCCCATTCTTCATACATGCAAGTAATTTAATGCGGTTCAAGTCAGCTGCAGCTTTTAATTGTTTTTCAATTAGTGTATTTTCCATATGTCTGATCTCCTTATATAATCATTTGCTTATATATTATTTAAAATAAAAACACCCAACCAATTACAGGTGATTAAATTTTTATATAATTATAAACTTATATTATGCTTGTTAAATAATAATTGCAATAGATTTTTCATTCAAAAAAAAATTCCAAGGCTGCCTTTTTCTTCGAAAGAGATAAGAGCATGTTTTGAACAATATATTTTCAAAACATGCTCTTTATATTTGTTCCTACAACGAGGCTGTTTTTGATTTTGCTTAATAGTATTGGACCATATCGAGTAAGAAGTTGATTAAAACTTAGAAATATTATTGTATCCTTCAATGATATCCCCAAATCCTTGGTCGATGAGAAGGTTCGCTACCGATTGAAGAATTTCTTGTTTACTTTCCACGAGATATTGTGCTTTTGAGCGAATGAGTTGATCAAACATTTCACTTCGTTCTTCTCCAACAGCTTCCAAAAACTGTTGAGATTTCAGTAAATCTCCTAACGTCAAGAGAGGATAATCAATTCCTTCAAAAGTGAAATCACCATTCACTTGATACCACACATCCCCGTTCTCTCGCAACCATTTTTCTCCGATGTTTTCAATACCCCATCTCATATTTCTGGCTACGTCTAAATAGGATTCTTCTTTTGTTTGTTGATAGGATTCTAGTAAGAAATTCATTTCTCCTAAAGCATGATTTAACGATGTATGTGTCTTCTTTGTCTGCTGGGGAGAATAATAATCGGTCACAAGGTAACCACCTTTTGGCACTTCGATTACGTTTCCGTTTTTCGTCTGATCGACCAAAAAGTCTGCATAGGTGATGGTCGAGGTTTTGAGCTCTTTGATGTCAAGCATGTCCCCTGTTTTTTTTAGAAATAGCGCGACATTCTCGTTATGCCTAGTATCGGTATAGGGAGCTTGGATTCCGTAATCTTTTTTCAACCACGTACTTGTATACTCCGTTTCCCATAACCCTTTTTTATCTCCTTGAAATATAAATAAGTTCGCAACAGAATTTAATAGCAAATCGTAGAAGTATCGCTCCTGTGTGGTTTCATAGTAATTTAATGCTTTTTTATCTTGGACCCTCACTAGGTTTCGCCCATATCCTAATTTTGTTTCAGGTTCGATCGACCATGGGAGTTTTGTATAAGGCCCTTCTGCTGTATACCATTTGTTCATTTCTTTGTATTGTTTAGTACTTTGACTTATCCATTCATTGAGCGCTTCTTCTTTTTTAAACAGAGGCTCTTGTGACACTAACACCCAGTTTTCAGATAAATCATTCCCCTCTGATTGCAGTGGGAGAGTTACAGTAAGGCCATTATCATCATTCATTATTTTCATGTCCTTATTTTCACTCGTCAATTCCCGGACCACACTCTTGTCCCCGTTCTCATAGTTGGTGATCAGTTCTTTCGATATGTAGTTGCGGCTTATCATCATATTGGTCACTAAATTTTCGTGTTCCTTTACTTTTAACAGGCCAATTGGGTATGTGGTTGGGTCTACACCGTATACATGATCGTGCTCATGTTGAATTTCCTGTCGTTCGAAATCTGTTAAATCATACTTTATATTTCCGTTGATTGGGTACGATATTGAGGCACTATAACCTTTGCTGCTTTTGTTTTGTAATTGAGTGAAAATGAAGAAATCGCCATTATCGATTTCTCGTACAGTGACCTTGATAGAACCCATGTTTTCCCCATCTTCAAATAAATTATAGACAGTTGATTGATCCGTTGAACGAATATATGATGTATTCGAACTTTTGGTTTTTTGTAGTAGTAAACCATTGGCTTCCAAATGTAGTTGTGTGGAGTTTGGTAATTCTAGTGAAACGCTCTCAACAGGTTCAATTTCTTTATTTTCATTTTCTTTTAAAGAACATGAAGTCAAGATCATGACCGTTAACACGAGACATAAAATGCTGATCCAAATTTTTATTTTAATCAAATTTCCCCTCCAAAATTGTAGCAATTCTTCTAAATAAAGTTACCCAAATTATACCAGGATAAAATAAGAAAAACAATTTTTCGTACATAACTAGTTAACATAAATATAATTTTAAGAAATAACTAAAGAACTAACCTATTAGAGGAATGGGTGGCTATTTGCAGTTTTTACTCGTTATTTAACCTAAGCACAAACTATATGTAACGCTAAAATCCCTATCTATAAGAAGTGGTCTGCATTGGTTGATTTGTAGTGGCTTTTCCGCTTCATGTGCTGCTATCACTTATTCGAAAAATACCATTAGTAAAAAAGACAGAGACTAACCTCCACCTTTCCTTCACTTATTTGTGAATTCTAATTCCTCATCGGATTCTTGGACATCTTCAAAATCATGAATTACTACATCTAGAGGTTTACTTACTATCAGGTAAAGAAACAACTCCTAACACTTCTAATGTATTAACTCATCTCCCAAATCTTACAAAACCAATTATAAGTTTCTTTGTAACATTGAAATAGAAGCTGTTGGTTCTTTAATAACTAGCTAAAATTTGATTTTATTTCTCAGGGGATTTATACGGTTCTCTATTTGAATAATGATATAATAGTAAGAAATAATTTTATTAAAGAAGGTACGTATATGGAGATACGACAGCTTGAATACTTTTTAGTACTGTGTAATGAGCTTCATTTTACAAAGGCTGCCGAAAAATTGAATATTTCTCAACCGACGCTTAGCCATCAAATTAAAGTATTGGAAAATGAACTGGGCATTCCACTATTCGATCGTCTAGGGAAAAAAATAGCGATTACAGATGCTGGTAAAATATTGCATGAACAATGTACTCATATTTTCCGCGCAATTGATAATACAAGCAATCAGATAATTGAACTGAAAGAATTAAAAGCAGGGAAATTAGTGATTGGTACTTTACCTGGTGAATTAACAAATTTAGTGTCGGACTATTTGTTAGACTTTCATCTTGACTATCCAGATTTACAAATCTGCATCAATAGCTCGGATGATTTATTAAAACAGTTTAAAGACAATAAAATCGATTTTGCGATGTCCTATAAACAAGAGTACTTCGATTATGAGGAAGAACAGCTTCAGATCATCCCATTGTTTACTGAAGAACTACTATTCGTTGCTCATAACGATCATCCACTACTTGCCTCTAAAAAAATAGCCTTACAAGATGTTTTAGAGCTTCCGCTTATATTATTTCCACCTATCCATCAATGTAGGAAAGTAATTGATAGTGCAGCTCGCAAAGAAAAGCTTCATGTGAAACCTAAAATAGAGACAGCTAGTGTTCAAGCCATTTTTAATCTAGTTGAACAAAATGTCGGGGCAACAATTATTTCGAAAACACTGTGCAACCTCTATAAAACGAATACTATTTGTGAGCGACCGATCTATGCGCCACCATTAACGCGAGAAATTGTACTTCTTTATAGAAAAGATAAATTCATTAATTTTGCGGCGAAAGCTTTTATTCGTTTAATGGTTGAGGGACTTGAAGAAGCTGGCTTTTCAATTTCAGAAAAGAGTCGACAACTAATTCAATCATTATTAAAATCTCAATAAACAAAACAATAAGAAATCCACTAATCACAGCAATACTTTGGCCGTAATTAGTGGATTCTATTTTTCTAATGACTAAGCACTATGCCTAGTTATCATTTCCTTATTTTTTCATTGTCTTAGCTTTCGCTAGATGAACATGCCAAGACAGCGCCTCTTCTAATACGTGAGGTGTGTGATGATGACCAGTCTTTTCTACAGCAGCATTATAATATGCCCACAATTGCGGACGATAATCAGGGTGTGCGCAATTATTAATTAATAGAGGCACCCGTTCTTTTGGTGCTAAACCACGTAAATCAGCTACCCCGAACTCTGTAACAACGACGTCCACATCATGCTCTGTATGGTCTACATGAGATACCATAGGGACAATACTTGAAATATTACCACCCTTTGCATAGGATTTTGTGACGAATATTCCTAATCGAGCATTACGAGCGAAATCACCGGAACCTCCAATGCCATTCATCATTTTAGAGCCTGAAACATGTGTCGAATTTACATTTCCATAAATATCAACCTCAAGTGCTGTATTAACGGAAATTAATCCTAAACGTCGAATAATCTCTGGATGATTGGATATTTCTTGCGGTCGTAAAATTAAACAATCTCTATAGTTTTCTAGCTGACGATAAACTTGCTCACCACGTTCCTGTGAAAGTGTAATAGACGTACCGGAAGCGGATTTCACTTTTCCTGCATCTATTAATTCAAATACGGCGTCCTGTAACACCTCTGAATATATTTCTAAATCCTCAAACTCTGATTCTAGAAAACCATTTAAAACCGCATTTGCTACGGATCCTACGCCTGATTGGATAGGTGCTAATGTTTTTGTTAAACGACCAGCCTTAACTTCATCACGTAAAAAATTGAGTAAATGCTCGGCCATTTTAGCGGTTTCCTCATCTGGCTGTACAATTGTTGATGGAGCATCCGTTTTTTCAGATAGCACTATGCCACGTACCTTACTAATATCTAACGGGATACCAATAGTTCCAATTCGCTCCCCTGCACTATTTAAAGGAATAGGACTTCTCTTCCCTTGTACATCAGGAATATAAATATCATGAATTCCCTCTAAAGAGTCAGGATGCGAAACATTTAGTTCAATAATAATTTCATTAGCCATTTGCATAATAATTGGAGAGTTTCCAACAGAAGTTGTTGGTATCAGCAAGCCATCTTCGGTAATTGCAGTAGCTTCAATTATAGCAAAGTCAATAGGTCCTACAATTCCTTGACGAATTAACTCTGCATTATGTGAAACATGCGCATCCGTGTACAGTATTTCTCCATTATTAATCATACGACGAATAGCTGGATCACCTTGATAGGGTGCTCGCTTTCGAATAATACCAGCTTCAGCCATCTGTTGATCTACCTCTGGACCAAGTGAGGCTCCTGTATAAACATCAACTTGGAATTTTTCCTCTTTAGCTTTTTCTACAAGCGCTAGTGGTACTATTTTTGCATCGCCTGCCCTTGTAAAGCCACTCATTCCTAATAACATCCCATCTTTTATCCAAGTGGCTGCTTCTTGAGCAGATACAACACTATTTTGTAAGGCAACGTGACGAATTTTCTTATGTGCTAGTTTTAACATACTATATGAATCCCCTTATCTACTATCGATTTTTATTCAGACCAAGGTGAGTGCAAGACGCAATCACAAAAGTTCTTAGATTTATAATTTGGAATGAACAATGCACAAACATCAGATTTTATATTGCCAAATGTCGTTTCGGGTTTATGTTTGAATCCCTCAAAAAATGCTGGCAAAATATTTTGTTTAAACTGGTTACGCGGGAAAGCATTGATAATTTCATTTCGTTCTTCATTCGTCAAATCATGATAACCGTCTCCCATTACATCAAGGCCTACTCCGGCATACAGCAATGCAACTTCATTTTCTTTATGCTCAGCAACACCGATCGTAGTATGTAGTGCGATGGCATCCCAAACAAGTTGTATTGAGTCATCATCAATATGATGGTGAGCTAGAAATTGACGTGCTGCATTTGCGCCATCTACCTCAAAGCGTTTATCTACGCTACTATATTGTTTTGTTAAACCTAAATCATGAAACAGAGCACTTACATAGAGCAGCTCTTCATCATATGTTCTCTGTGCTTTTTTACCTTGAAGTGCCCCAAACATATAAACACGATTTGAGTGATTCCATAGCAATTCAGAACCATGTTCTTTTAATATATCCTGAGCTTCTATTGCCAAACGGCTGTCAGGAATTTTAATGCCCGCAATATTTGTCATCAGTAGTACCTCCCTTATTTAAAGTAGCAACTATTGCTTATAAAGAATTATAAGAATCGATTTTCTATATATCAATTCTATAATTTCTATGATAACCATAGATTTTATCTATGATCTTTCATTTAATAGATACTTACTTAAATCTTTTCGGCAAGTAAAACATGAGATAATAAGATATATAACTTGTCTTAAATGATCTGATGGGAAAAGATCTATTATGAAAAAGTTGCCGTTAACATACCTCAACCGTTCTTTCCTTTTAAACAAACTCACCTAGTAAAAGTAACCTTCGATTTTAATTTCGAAATTGGTTGAAAAAAGGAATAAGAAATTGTTACGTATTCTAGACAGACAAATTTTTTTAAGAAATAACTACGAACAAGAAACCATCTACCTATTAAATAGTAGATGGTTTCCGTGTTTATTGATATTATATTTAATCGTTCTTACTTCGTTACTGTCTCATTGTTATCTTGAAAGAACTTTTTCATCTCGTCATCTGTAAATTCAGCTAATGATTTATAGGTATACTGTGGATTTCGATCTTTATCAATGACGACAGAACGTACACCTTCAAAGAAATCGTTATGTTTTAAAAAGTTTTTAGCCAAGATTAAATCAGTCGCAAAGCATTCTTCTAATGTTTTATGTCGCGCATCTATAAGCCGCTTTAACGTAATTTTTAACGATGATGGAGATTTCGACAGAAGTAACTGCTTTGTTTCATGTGAAAATTTACTTGGGTCATTGTCTAAGGACTCTACTATCTCTTCCGCTGTGAATTTTGAGAAGTGTTGATCTATTTCATTTTGAATGCTGGCAAGTTTACTGTTTCCAAATGTTTTACTTGAATATGTCTCAATTAATTGCTTTAAAGCAGTATTCGTTTCCTGTGCATGCCAGTCTGTCTGTTCAACGCGTCCAAGAAATTTTTGTAGATTATCGCTCGTCATATAGCTATCAGCAGCATTGGCAAAGAGCACGTCCGCAGCTTGGATGACAGATGCGGTTAAAGCTAAATAGTATCCTACATAGCCTGGTGCTTTGTTTAGGAAATAGGCAGCTCCAACATCTGGAAAGAAGCCAATATTCATTTCTGGCATAGCCCATTTTGTCCGTTCAGTAACGATTCGGTGACTAGCCCCATAGGTTAAACCGACTCCACCTCCCATGACAATGCCATCGAGGCAGGCAATAATCGGTTTAGGATAGTGATAGATAGCCATATCTACTTGATATTCTTCTTCGAAAAAGACTTCGGCATTTTTTGAAGCTACCTGACTGGAGCGAGCCTCATAGAGTGTTTTAATATCGCCGCCAGCACAAAATCCTTTCTCACCAGCGCCTCTTAGGATGATTAGGTGAATTTGATCATTGGCTTGCCATTCCTTCAATTTCTCTCCGATGGGCTTTAGCATTTCAGTTGAAAGTGAGTTTAAAGCTTTTGGTCGATTCAGCGTAATGACGGCTGCTCCACCGTCACTGACCGAAAATATTACTTCGTTTTCCATATTGGACCCTCCCTTAAGAATGTTTAAAGTTTGGCTGTCTTTTTTCAATAAACGCCTGGACGCCTTCTTTAGCATCCTCTGTTAAAAATAGCTCAGCAAAACGTATTCGTTCAAGTTCCAATCCTTTTTGAAGATGATCTTTCCTGCCCTGAATTATACATTCAATTGTACGGGATACACTTGTCATACTTTTACCATCAACAAAGGATTGAGCAACAGCTTTTGCAGTTGGTAGAAGTTCCTCAGGTTCTGTCACCATTTGAATAATACCTAGATGTTGGGCTTCATCGGCACTTAATTGTTTGCTTGTTAAAATTAATTGTAGAGCCTTTGCTTGACTCGTCATTCTGCTAAGTCGTTGTGTGCCTCCAAATGTTGGAAGTAGCCCGAGTTTTAATTCTGGTAAGCCAACAATGGCATTACTAGAAGCGATTCTAAAGTGGCAGCCTAACGCTAGCTCTAGTCCACCTCCGAGTGCTGGACCATTAATGGCAGCAATAACAGGCTTTTTCATGGCTTCAATTTCATCACATAGAGCTTGTCCTGCCTTGGCCATTTGCAGTGCTCTTTCCTGTTGCCCAAAGGCAGAAACAAATTCCTTAATATCTGCACCAGCGGCAAAAAATCGCCCGGAGCCTGTAATAATGATGACGTTTGTTTCTTCGTCCTCTGCTAGCTCTTTGAAAATAAAACGAAGATTTTCAATAGATGCGGATGACAAAGTATTTGCTGGTGGATGATCTAAATGAATGGTTGTGATGGAACCTTCTTTGCTTACATTTGCAAATGTATCGACCATAATCGTTTTCCTCCTGTTTTATGAGAATTAGCTAATAGACTTTGGTTTGTTGATGATCATTCTCGCAATCTCTCTCTTCTTCATAAAGAGATTCTGATGTAGCGGGATGTTTAAGTGTTGAATATCATCCAGCCATGTTTTTCGTATTTGCTCATTTGTTTCAGCAGCAGAAATAATGTCAATTGTACTTTTTTCTATTTTACGATAGCCTTCCTGGCACAATATTTCGGTCATCAAGTTTTTCGTTTTTTCATGTGCTGCCTTTTCCAATCTCAGCAAAGAGGATTCCATAATATAAACATCTTTTGCCATATCAGCCAACAGACGCATGTATTCCTGCTCTTGCTCCAGCTTAATCTGTGCATTTGCAATGACATCAATGGCTACTTGTATTAAGTACTTGGAAAGCTGGATGTATTGGTGATTGCTTTCTGCGGGTTGATAAGCTACTGAAATTTTATCTGTAGAAGCTGTTTGCGCTTGCTTTTTATATAACATTTTTGCGATTGTTAAACGATTGATTTCATTCGTTCCTTCAAAAATACGGCTAATTCTTGCGTCACGATATAAACGTTCTACCTCGTAAACCTGCATATAGCCATATCCGCCATGTATTTGTACAGCTTCATCTACAATTTTTCCAAGTGCTTCTGAGCAATTGACTTTATTGATTGCGCATTCTATAGCGAAATCGGCTATTTTTTGAACTATTGACTCTTTACTAGCTAACTTAATGACATCATCCAATTCACCAGCTGTTCGGTATGCAGCACTTTCTGCACCGTAAATTAAGATCGCCATGTCAGCAAGTTTTTCCTGTATCATTGTAAAATCAACAATTGGTTTTTGAAATTGTTTCCGTTCTTTACCGTAATTCACGGCTAATTGTAGTGCCTGTTTGGAAGTTCCAATGTTTGAAAAAGCTAGCTTTAGACGCGCCATATTCAATATATTCATGGCAACCTTATGTCCTTTTCCGACTTTGCCAAGAACATTGTCACGCGGTACTTCAACGTTCTCTAAAATAAGTGTAGCCGTCGAAGACCCTTTAATGCCCATCTTCTCTTCTTCTTGCCCCACAGATACCCCTGTAAAGGTACGTTCTACAATGAAAGCAGTCATTCCCTCGTTTGTTTTCGCAAAAACAACAAAGATATCTGCTAGCTGAGCATTGGTAATCCATTGCTTTTCACCGTTTAATACCCATGCTGTGCCACCCTCATTCAAAATCGCATTTGTTTTTGGACGTAAGGCATCTGAACCCGCTTCTGGCTCCGTCAGGGCATAGGCTCCAATCCATTCACCTGAGGCCAGCTTTGGTAAGTACCTCAGCTTTTGTGACTCATCCCCAAAATAGACATAGGGCAATGTGCCAACTCCTGCATGAATATTGTAGGATACGCTAAAGGAGCTCCCATAACCCATCCTTTCTGCAACTAGCCCTGATATTTTTTTATTGAGTTCAAGACCCCCATAGGCTTCAGGGATTTCAATGGCAAGTAAACCAAGGTCACCTGCTTTTTGAAATAATTGACGAGTGACATCATATTGATGCTGCTCAATAGCTGAAATATTAGGTGAAACATCCTGTTTAATGAACAGCTCTGCAGTTTTTGCTATGAGTTTTTCCTCATCCTGAAAGTCCTCAGGTGTAAAGATCGTCATTTTGTTTTCTAGTTTATCCATACTAGCCCTCCTTGAAAGAAAGAGGAGAAAAGCAAATTACTTTATTTCCTCTTTAGGTAAGACGGTTTTCGTCAACTCACTATCTAAATCTTCGAATTTATAATAAGAGATTGATTCATATAACTCACTTCTAGTTTGCATATCCTCGATAGCTTCTTTTTGAGTCCCTGTATTTTTTATTAAGTCAAACACTCGTTCATATGCTTTGGCTGCTACTCTCATGGATGTAACGGGATAAATAACCATCGAATAGCCCATTTTTTCGAACTCCTTAGCCGTATAATACGGTGTTTGTCCAAATTCAGTCATATTGGCTAATAAAGGAGCATCTAACTCACTTGCAAATTGTTTAAACTCTTTTTCTGATTGTAGAGCCTCTGGGAAAATAGCATCCGCTCCGGCTGCTACATAGGCTTTGGCTCTATTGATAGTCTGTTCTAAACCTTCTACAGACCTTGCATCAGTTCGGGCAACAATAACTAAAGTAGGTGCTATTTGTTTAATCATTTTTATTTTTTGTATCATTTCCTCTTGGGAGACGAGTGTTTTACCATTCAAATGACCACATTTTTTAGGAAGATTTTGATCCTCAAGCTGTACAGCGGCCACCCCTGCCTCTACCATTTCACGAGCTGTGCGAGCAACGTTTAATACACCACCAAAGCCAGTATCGATATCCACTAGAATTGGTAAATTAGTAGCTCGGATAATATCGCTAGCACGCTGAGCAACCTCATTTGAATAAATCATTCCTAAATCAGGTAAGCCTCTACTTGCAGTGTAGGCAGCTCCAGAAAGATATAATGCCTCAAAGCCAACTTTTTTAGCCATTAAACCAGCCATTGCATCATGAGCTCCTGGTATTTGTAAAATGGTTGAACGAGTTATGAGAGCTCGAAACTGTTGTGCCATTTGTTTTTGTGAAATTGCTTCGTTCACAATCCACGCCATCTATAAAAACCTCCCAATAATCAATTATGCTGCACAAAGAACTTTTTTCTGATTCCGTGCCATCTGCGGAATGAATTTAAACGAATAAATCTACAAATTCATGAACATAGCTATTTTCGACAAGCTCTTTATCAGCACAAATCTGATTAATTTTATTGAATTGTTTTTGAGAATAATGTGTACCAATGTTTTGCTGGAATTTATCAATGATTTGAGGGAATGCTTCCTCACGACGGAATCGATGTCCTAATGGATATTCACACTCAACTAGCTCTGATGATGTGCCATCTTTGTAATAAACTTGTACAGCATTGGCAATCGAGCGTTTTTCCGGGTCTAAGTAATCCATTGTATATTGTGTTTTTTCAACGACCACCATTTTATTTCTCAAGTCATCGATACGTGGATCTACGGCCACATCATCTTCATAGTGGTCTGCTGTAATGTCGCCATAGATGAGACCAATTGCTATAATGTATTGAATACAGTGATCACGATCAGCTGGGTTATTGAGAGGTCCCTCTTTATCGATGATGCGAATGGCAGATTCATGTGTAGTAATTTCAATTTTTTCAATTTCATTTAATCGATTTTTCACTTCATGATGTAAATGCACTGCGCATTCCGCGGCGGTTTGTGCATGAAACTCGGCTGGATAAGAAACTTTGAATAAAACATTTTCCATGACATAAGATGCAAGTGGTCTCGCAAGTTTTAATTCTTGTTTATTAAAGAGAACGTCTTGGAATCCCCAGCCAGGTGCTGAAAGGGCAGTTGCATAACCCATTTCGCCTTTCACAGCCATCATAGCTATTTGCACTGCCCTACTTGTTGCATCTCCAGCAGCCCATGATTTTCTTGAACCAGTATTAGGTGCATGTCGATATGTTCGTAAGCTCGAATTATCAATCCAAGCATTTGACAACGCATTGATAATTTCTTGATGAGAGCCACCTAATGCCTTTGTCACAACGGCTGTTGTCGCAATTTTGACAAACAGAACATGATCTAAACCTACACGATTTAAGCTATTTTCTAGTGCTAGAATGCCTTGTATTTCATGGGCTTGTATCATCATTTCTAAAACGTCTTTCATTTTAAGAGGCTCTTTACCCTCTGCAATACGTACGCGACTCAAATAATCTGCAACAGCTAATATCCCACCTAAATTATCTGATGGATGTCCCCATTCAGCCGCAAGCCAAGTATCGTTATAATCCAACCAACGAATCATACAACCGATATTGAAGGCGCCTCTAACTGGATCAAGAACATAGGAAGTTCCTGGAACACGTGTGCCATTAGGGACGACTGTATCTGGTACTACTGGACCAAGAAGTTTCGTACACTCAGGATACTGTAAGGCTAAAATGCCACAACCCAAAGTATCCAATAAAACATAACGTGCTGTTTCGTATGCTTCTTCACTTGTAATCGTTGTATTTAATACGTAATCGGCAATATCAGTTAGTAATTGATCTGTTTTAGAAATTTCATTTGTTTTAATCATCTATATCTTCCTTTCATTGTATAATTTTGCCATACTAGTATACTGATGGACATTGGTCAGAATGCCCATCAGCTCTATGGTGAGTTGTTAAAACTTGATTATACTGATAATTCTTCAAGGTTATGACGCTCGCCAATATAATTGACACGAGGTCTAAATAATCTATTATTATCATGCTGCTCTATCACATGAGCACATAAGCCAATCGTTCGTGAGCCAAAGAAGATTGGTGTAAATATTTCAATCGGCAAACCAAGCATGTAGTACACTGGTGCCGCATAATAATCTAAATTTGGGTATAATCCTTTTTCCTGTACCATCACTTTTTCGCCAGCTTCACACATGTGATATAAACGGTCATCCCCTTGCTCCAAACATAATTTGTGCAAAGCCTCTTTCATAATTTGCGCTCTTGGGTCCATCTTTTTCATATATACACGATGGCCAAAGCCCATAATCTTTTCTTTATTTAGTAGTTTATTTTTCAGCAATGTCTCAAAGCCTTCTACTGTTTTGGCTTCAAGAAGCATATACATCACTGCCTCGTTTGCCCCACCATGTAAATTACCTTTCAATGATGCGACAGCCCCAGTTAAAGCACCATACAAATCAGAATGTGTAGAGGCAATCACACGAGCTGTAAACGTTGAATTTGGCATCTCATGTTCACTATATAAAACGAGTGACTGATCAAAGATTTCTTCTTCTAACGCAGTTGGTTTTCTGCCAGAAATCATGTAATAAAAATTAGCACTATAGGAAAGCTGGCTATCAGGCTCCACGACGTCTTGACCATTTAATACTCGATAGCTATTCGCTACGATGTTTGGCATGCCACCTAAAAGTCTATATGCTCGCATCAAATTCATTTCAGTAGAACGATTATTGATTTGCTCATCATAGCCTGCTAAAACAGAAATTCCTGTTCTAAGTCCATCCATAGCATGTGTCCCATTAGGCAATAACTTGAAAATTTGAAATATCTCCTGTGGAACCTCGTAATTAAATTTCAACTTGTCCTGTAAGTCATTTCGTTGCTCGGTAATTGGTATTTCCCCATGTAACAATAAGTAGACAATGTCTAAATACGAATATCTCTGTGATAATTCAATCAAATCATACCCTCGAATAACAATTTGACTTCCTACAGTGTCTAAAAAAGATAGCTTTGTTTCAGCGGCAATGATTCCATCGAGACCTGGTGAATAATTTAACTCCATTCATTACAACCCCTTTGTTTAATTATTCTTGTAAGCGTTACCATTCAAACACGAAAGAACAACAAAAAAACAACTTCTACCCCTTTAGAAGTTGTTAATCTACAAAAGCATGACAGAGCAAAAAAACAGTGAATTTACATGAATTCACAAAGATCATGCAGTAGCTAACACCTCCCTATCCTCGTAGGTCAATTGATGCTTACCTTAGTGGCAGGTCTCCTGACTTATGATCAACGCTACAATAACACCTTCCCATTTTGACAAACAAAACAGTGGCCTTGTTATCGAACTCCTAAATACAGTTGCGGGACAGTGTTGGACTCTCACCAACTTCCCTTTTAATCAAATGGAATCCAATCCATTTGAACCACCAAAATTCAGCATATTCAATTTGTCTATTCACCTTAACATAGAGTTTTCAAAACAATCAATATAGTTGAAATTTAGAGAAGCCTGATCATAAAAAGCTATTTTTCGTTTTTCAAGAACTATCCTACATTTTTTAGCACTATTTCGTACAAAAAAGATTGTTAATGGATATCAACAAAGCCATTTTCAAAGCTTGTAAAAAGAAAAGAGGCTTCTTATTTAGTAAATGCTAATACTTATTGCAAACCAATTATAAGCACCGAATCGACAATTCCTGTGGGAAACGATGACAAGAAGATACTCTTTCAACATCGTTCGGATACGTTAGATTGGGGGATTATCTGGGGGCTTGATGGAACTAAACGAAACTTTAGAGGAAGTTGCAAGCCGTGAAAGAAGTAACTCGTGGACATTGAGGATAAATCGAGGGATTTACATAGCTATTTTACATATGACTAATTTAATAATAATTCAAAAAAGTGTTGCATAAACTTTTCTATCAAATTATATGTAATCATTCGTTTTCTTTAAATAACAAAGAGCATGTTTTTGATAAAAAACATGCTCTTTTTATTCACGCTTGAGTATAATTAAACCCTCATCCCAATTTGAGAAAGTTTCCACTAAATCATACATGATTGCAAATCGTGGGAATAAATAGATAGGTTATTTATTCTTTCGTTTGATTAAATTTACATTTCTATAGTGGCGATTTATGAAGTATCAAGGATTGTGATCGATTCGCCAAAATAATAATACTTGCTATAACACGTTCTAAATTAGAGCCGATTATGCTCGTCTGTGAATTTTAAAATGAAATAACTTTATTGATTTTCTCGATATTGTAAGCAAGAAAATTAGGCTTTTTACTTCAAAATGCTAATAAGGAGTTGTAAATTATAGTTTAACCTTAACCTCAGTACCGTCTTTAGCTTTGACATCGACTAGCACGATTCCCTTATAATTTTTCAGTTCCTTGACAATAGGCTTTAGCGCTTCTTTGTCAATTAGCGGAAAGGTAAAGTTCAGTTTTTTTCTTTCGAAGTGCTCTTTTGTCCATTTGTTTGCTTTTTGCTGAACAAATTTTGAAGACAAAATTGAAATAACAATGTTTAACATAGCGTATGGAACTGGAATGGTAAACCGAACGTCTTTAGCTTTCACTTTTACATACATCATAAGCAAATCACTATTCAATAATGACCGAAACGGTATCCCCGTTAGCCGATTTAATATCAACAATTTGGCCATCTAATTCATTTTCGATTGCTTCGATAATAAGGTTTATGTCTATATCTTTAACGTATTTTTCCGATTGAGGGATACTCGCTGCGATGCTGTGTCCAGCCATTAATACAACCTTGACAAGCTTTAAAGGCAAATTGACCGTGACGTTATCATTTTCGGCTGATACAACACGAATTTTTAAAGTTTTATCTAAATATTTAGTCGGTGTTTCTAAAAGGTTTTCCTCTGTTTCTGCTTTCTCTTTTAATACTTGAATTAGTTCCGATGCCTTATCTGCATCAATCTTACCTTCTTGAACCATTGTTAACACTCTTGAGATTTCCTCTTTCATAATAAATTCCTCCTTATTCTTCTTTTAAGAGTTTAATGGCTTCTTCTGGTGTGATTTCGCCATTTTCCAACATAGTGACAACTTTTTTCTCGTCTACTTCATTTTTCTTCTTCTGCACATAGCCAAGGGATGAAATGATGTCTGTTAGCTTTCCTCGAACTGTTGGATACGAAATCCCCAGTTCCTTTTCAACTTCTTTGATATTCCCTCTGCATGTTAAAAATACTTCCACAAAATGAAGCTGATCCTTTGATAAGGATGCCAGCTTAGATAATTCAAACTCATTTTCAATCGTCGTGTGACAATGAGAGCACTGTAACTTTGTAATTTTCAATGTTTTACTGCAGACAGGACAATTTGTGATTACTTTATAAGCCATAGTTAAGTCCTTTCCTTTTAATTGATTTGATTATATAACAAATAATTAAAAATGTGAACAATAAAATTAATTTTTATAACACCTAAAATCAATAATGTTAATTCGATATTCAATATTATTGATTATCCGCATTCTTCGACTAGAAAAACTCCAACTCTTGAGTATGCGATCTGACATAAAACGTGATGCTTATAAAGCATGACAGATGAAAATGCAAGCAAGCTAATAGTGGTAATAGCAACAATTATTGAGAAAACCTTCAACATATATAACGGTTTGTCTGTTGGATTAAACATCCAAATCAACACTTTAACCCCTTTTCATCCAATTATTCTAACTATTTTTAGTAAAATTGCCCATGATTGTTGCAGAAGTTTTACACAGTTAAAATTAAGGTTTCAATTTTGCTGTTTAAGGGGAATCGGTAATATTAATGAAAAATAACTCATGCCTGTTTCATGCTATTCTTACTTTATTCAATTGCGAAAGCTTTTTGAAAGGAGTAGGTTTAATTGAAGAAAAGATGGTTATTACCGATTTTCGCATCGTTTATGTTCTTCACAGGTGTGGGTGTGCATGATGCAAAAGCGGCAACGATAGCAGATTTAACAAGTACAGCAAAAGCATATATAGGTGTTCCTTATCAATATGGAGGAACAGATATTAAGACAGGTATAGACTGTTCAGCATATACACAAATTGTTTTTTCTAAGTTAGGGATTTCACTACAACGTACATCTACAGCTCAATATCAGCAAGGTACTTCGATTACTAAAAATCAGTTGAAGACTGGGGATCTTGTATTTTTTAATACTTCGGGGAGCGGTGTTTCCCATGTTGGCATATACATAGGTGACAGCAATTTTATTTCAGCTACTACAAGTTCTGGGGTTAAAATCGATAAAATTAATGATCCTTATTACTGGGGATCTCGTTACGTAGGGGCAAAACGCATTGCAAACTTCACTGAAAATGATTTGGGAGAAGTAAAAGGCACTGAAGTGGACTTTAGCGTATATGCATCGCGTGGAGAGGTAGCTCTTAAACTGGCAAATCAATTACATTTAGATACTAGTAATACCAATTCAAGTTTTCCTGATGTAGGCCCATCGTCTAAATATGCAGGTGCTGCGGAAGCACTAAAAAAACTTGGTGTTTTTACGGGTGATGTAAACGGAAAATTCAATGCAGGTTCTCCTATAACACGTGGTCAATTATCGAAAGTTTTAGTGGAAGCATTCCATTTAAAACAACAAGGGACAGCGTTACAATTTGTTGATGTTCCAAGTTCGCATTGGGCTTACAATTATGTAGCCATCCTCTCTTCCAATAAAATTACGATTGGTAAAGGTAACAATATGTTCGGCGTGGAAGACAATGTCACACTAGTACAATTAGATACCTTCCTCCAACGATTAGCTCAATAACTTAAAGAAAAGGTGTTTCATCTATGGATGAGATGCCTTTTTTCGTTCTTTTGCTTCTAGGCAATATCATTTCACACTCCCCCATACTTTCAATCACTAGACGTATAAATAAGCCAGTACTAATTGTACTGACTTAAAAATTATTTAGGTTGTTTGATCTGGAACAAATAGCGTTAAGATAAATACGATGATGGTTAAGATTGTCTTGAAACAATAGGTATCTCTGACCCCAAAATGGCAGCAAGTGTGCGAATAGTTGCTGCCGTAATAGTTTACGTATTTTTGATAGTTCTTTCTCGAGGATGCGATGGCAAAATAGCATTGTATAGTTCTAGAGATGCGGGATGCTTGTATGCTCCATCTTTCCCAATCTCCTCAACTAGCTGACCCTGTTGCATCACGAGGATTCGGTCTGACATAAAACGTGTTGCTTGTAAGTCATGAGAGATGAAAATGTAAGCAAGTTGCATGTCTTTTTGAAGTGTTTGTAGCAATTGTATAATATGCTTCTGCAAAATCATATCAAGACTATTAATGGCTTCATCCAATACAATCAATTTCGGATTTAAAGCAAGAGCTCTGGCGATGTTGACACGTTGCTGTTGCCCACCACTAAGTTGCGAAGGATAGTTTTGAGCAATTGTACTTTCTAACTCCACGCAGTCTAGTAATTCTCTTACTTTTTGTTGTCTCTCTGTTTTGCTGAAACGTTCGAAATTAAGGAGAGGTTCTTCTACTATTTCAAAAATCGTCTGCTTCGGATTAAATGAATGATAACTATTTTGAAAGACAGCCTGTAAATCTCTACGTATTATTTTTTTGTGTTTACTTGTTGTTTCGTAAAGATTGATACCTTGAAATAGAACCTCTCCTTTAGTTGGTCGTTCAATTCCTAAAATAATGCGACTTAATGTACTTTTGCCTGAACCACTTTGACCGACGATTCCTAAACATTCACCTTCCTGAAGTGAAAATGTAACATTTTGTAATACAGGAGCTTCCTGTCCTCGTTTGAACATGAATGGTTTGTGAGCAAAATGCATCTCTATATTGTTCACTTCTAGCAGCGTCATATTTTTTCACCTCTAAAACATTATTCTTGATTGTAAAAGTTTTTTTGTATAGGGATGCTGAGGCGCATCAAAAAAATCATAGACATTTGCGTGCTCAATAATCTCTCCTTGATACATCACGGCCACATCGTCAGCTAGTTCAGCAATAACACCTATATCATGCGTCACAAGAATAATAGCGGCCTCCGTTTCCGAGCGAATACGATTAAATAGTGTTAATACTTGTTTTTGATTGACTGTGTCAAGAGCTGTCGTTGGTTCATCTGCAATATATAAAGAAGCTTGTATCGCCAATGACAAAGCAATCATTACTCGCTGTAGCATCCCGCCACTTAATTGGAAAGGATAATAGTGCAAAAGCTGCTCTGGATTGGGTAAGTTGACTTTATACATGGCATCAAGGGCAATCTGTCTCATTTCTTTTTTAGTCATCACAAAATGAGCTTTTAATGATTCTCGAAAATGACTTTCGATTGTTTGAATACGATCAAAAGCTGTAGATGGATTTTGCATAATCATAGACAGATGCCTTCCGCGATACGTTCTCAATTTAGCGGCTGATATGTTCAATAAATTTTCTTGTTGGTAAATGATTTGGCCTTGTGTGATCTGTGCCGAAGCCGGTAATGATTGCATGATGGCTCGACAAAGCATTGTCTTTCCACTACCACTTTCCCCTATAATCCCTAAGACACGCCCTTTATAGGCTGTTATATTGATAGAGGTTACTATATTTTTCTCACCGATTTTTACCGTTAAGTCTTGCACTTCTAAAACTTTCTCCATAATTACCCCTTTACTGGTCAAGCTTCTTAAAACTACTTGCCAAATGATTCAATAATAGCACAACAAGGACGATGGCAAGTCCAGGATAAAGCATTAATTCAGGATGTTGGCGGATGTATTGCTTTCCTTCATTCACCATCATCCCCCATTCAGGGATGGGGGCCTGCACGCCAAGTCCAATAAATGAAAAGCCTGCAATTTCTAAAATAACCTTTCCTATATCTAATACGACAATTGTTACGATAGGTGGCAGTAAATTGGGGATATAATGGCGTAAGATTAATTTGATTCCAGAAGTGCCACTGATTCGTGCTGCTTGAATAAAATCTTTTTCATTCATCCCAATAAACAAACTTCTTATCAATCTTGAATAATAAATAAGCTGTGTAATAATAAGCGCGATTAACACATTTTTTAAGCTAGGACCTAATAAACCTAAAAGTCCAAATGCAAGGACAAGTGTAGGAAAAGCTAATAAAATATCACATATTCGAATAAATAAGAAATCTATCATCCCTCTTTTTAGCGCAACAAATGCACCTAGTAAGATCGCTAAAAGAATGGCTACTATTTGAATGACGAGCGCTGATCCTAAAGAATAGCGAATGCCTAAAAGCAATCGTGAGAAAACATCTCTTCCTAAATGATCTGTACCTAACGGATAGTCCCATGTTGGACTTAAAAATTTCTTTGATATATCGACTGCTAAAGGGTCATGGGGCATTAAAATTGGCGCAAACAGCCCTAACAAACCAATGACCAGCAGTATCGTTAGACTAAATAATCTTCGTTCTTTATGTAATAGGCTCACTTCAATCTCTCCTGTCCTTCATCATCAGATGAGGATCCAATAGACGATGCAATACATCTGTGCATAAATTTGCAAGCACATAGATGACTGCAATAATCAATACATAGCATTGTACAACCGGGTAATCCCTGTTAATAATGGATTCTATTAAATACCTCCCGAGTCCTGGCCAACTAAAAACCTGCTCCACAATTACTGCACCACCTAGTAAATTACCAAGCGTCATACCTAACACAGTAGATAGCGGAATAACAGCATTTCTCAAAACATGGCGTACAAGGATCACAGAGTTTTTTAATCCTCTTAGCTGCGCGTATTGAACATAATGCTGTTGTAATTCTTCAATGATGGCTGTACGGATAAACTGCACGAACAGTCCAATTGTCTGTAAAGCTAATGCGAGTGCAGGTAAAACTAAATGAGCTAGTGTGCCCTTTCCATTTGTCGGGAAGATCCCTAATTTCAAACTAAATACATATAGTAGTAAAAAACCTAACCAAAAAGTTGGAATGGATACACTCATGATAGTCAATAGTCGAATTATTTTATCGATGATGGAATGCTTATACAAGGCACTTATGATCCCTAATGGCATACTTACTCCTAAAATCAACACAAATGCAGCAACAGCTAATTCAATGGTTGCAGGTAATTTAGCGAATAGCTCATGTGCCACGGGCAATTTACTAACAAAAGATGTCCCAAAATCTAAATGCAAAACGCCTTTTATCCATAGCAAATATTGAATAAAAAAAGATTTGTCTGTTCCAAGTTCTTCACGCAATGCTTGAATGGCTTCTGCTGTTGGCGCAACTCTCGCCAATCTAAGAATGACCTCAGCGGGCTCTACTGGAACGAAACGAATAAATACAAAGGTCAAGATGGATACGCCCAATAATACAAACGGCAATGTTAAAATTCTTTTTAAACAAAACATCCATGTCGATTCATACATGCTGTCACTTCCTACTCAATCCTATGATAAAGAGAGAGCTGTCTTTAATCGACATACTCTCTCTTTTACAATTATTTTTCTTTTTCCATTTGTGCATATGGAATATCATATTCAGATGCACGTGGAGCAAAATTTTTCATATATGGCTGATAAATCACGTTATTTGTTTCGTAAGATATAGGATAGAATAGTGCTTGGTCATGGAACTTTGTTAAAATATCCGTATAAAGTTGCACTCGCTCTTTTTCATCTGTACCTACTAATAATTGATGAATTTTAGTATCGATTTCTTTGGCATTTGGTAAGCCTAATTTCGCTTCATAGACACCATTAGCGTTTGGTGTAGCTGATTCATTAGCAAAGCTATGTGGATCTGTTGGTGGTCCATTTGTACGCCAGAAATTTATATCGACCTGATTATCCATTAATTTTTGCAAACCTACCATCACATCTGCGCCTTCTAAATTCAATTGTACCCCTATTTTTGCTAGTTCACCTTGCATTAGTTCCGCCATAGGTTTTTGTATCGCATCTGTTGCAATGTAGATTAAATCTAATGTTAGTGGCTGTCCGTTTTTAGAGCGAATTTTTTCACCCTTCTGTAGCGTCCATCCCGCTTCATCTAGCAATTGTTGCGCTTTTTTCGGATTATATAAAATTGGAGCTAAATCAATATTGGCATAAGGCACAGCATCCCAAAATAGTGTATTGGCCACTTTTTCAGTACCATGTGTAATACTGTCAACCATTTGCTCCTTATTGATTGCATATTGAATCGCTTGACGTACCTTTAATTCTACTAACGGACCTGACTGTGTATTAAACAGTAAAGCACGCGTAGACAAAGGTTCAGACGTAGCCGTTTTATATTTCCCACTATCTTTTAAAAACGTATAGTTATCTAAACTAATGATGCCGCGACCATATATTAAATCTAATTCTTCGTTTTCAAAGGCCAACGAAATAGATTCTGAATCAGGGATAATTTTTACTTTTATTTGTTCTACAAGAGGTTTTTCTCCCCAGTAGTTTTCGTTGCGACTAAATAAAGCATATTCATCCTTTTTGTAATCTGTTAATACCCATGGGCCTGTCCCAATAGGCGCTTTAATTGAATCTTGCGTCGCATCACCTTCAGGGAATCCATTATCACCTAAAAAGCGGAAAGGTCTTACAAAGGCAAGTTCGTTTAACACAGGATAATAAGGTTCATCCAATTGCAAACGAATTGTAAAGTCATCCACTTTCACAACCTCTTTAATATGATTGACCATGCCCATCCAAGAATGCATATCACGATTAGCTAAAACTGCATGAAAGTTACGAATCACATTGTCTGCATTAAAAGCCGTTCCATCAGAATACTTGACATCTTTTCTCAAATGGAAAACATAAGACGTTTTATCCTTTGAGATATCCCAACTTTCTGCTAGTTTCGGCGTAATTGTTCCATCATCGTTATATTCAACCAATGATTCATAGACCATTGCTTGTGCTGTCATTTGATTTGGTAAATATGTATGGGGATTTAATGGACCAACATCTAATGGCCATCCAATCGTTATCATTTTTTCGTCTGTCTGTTGTTTCGATGCTGTCTCTTCCTTTTCAGTGCTTGTACAGCCAGTGAGTAAACTGAACATCAAAATAAGTGTGAAAGGAAGTAAATACTTTGTCAATCTCATTTTCTGTCTCCTATCTTTGTTTGTGGTGCACTAAATGGAGAATCTACTGATTGATAGAAGGCATAAAAAAACCTTATTCCAAAAGAATAAGGACAGAATAACTTACTATGAGCAAGCACCCATCCATCTCCCTATCTTTCGTAGATCATCAATGAATCTCCTTACAAGCAGGCATTCTGGCTCATGAATCATGATTTTGCTTCACCTTCCCAAGTAATCACTCAGTGGTAATCGAAACAAAACTCCTCATTTACAGCTGCGGGACAGCATGGGATTTACACCCATTTTCCTTTTAATTGAATGAAAGCTTATTTCACTCAAACTTGTAATGGTTGCTATGAAATTAGTATTAAACATAACATGCTCTAATGTTCGCGTCAATTTTATTTTCTGAATATAATAAAAACCTGCTAGTAATGACTAACACAACAAGGCCAGGTATCTTACTCTGGCCTCGTTTACCTTCTTTTTATGTTTAGTCACGCTTTCTTCAATGAAAACAGCGTATAGATCGTATCAATTTCATGGGATTCTTCCAAAACCCACGAGGATGACGAAAAAATTGATTATACAAATGATTTAACGAGTGTTGGTACTTCTCCTTACCCTAAAAAAGAGTTTTTACAAATAATTTTATGCTTATTAAAGATAAGGAGAGAAATGTTACCCTACTATTAGTGATAGGTTGGAATAGTGACCAAACAAAAATGAATGCAGTGGGCTTTAATGCTTCAACAGGAGAATACATTAAGCCTAATTAAGTTTAATTCCTTATTCTGAGCTAACAAGGCCTTTAGTGAAATAAGGAGGATCGAAATCAATCTTTTTTTATTCAAAGCGTGATTTCTTATATGTAAAAAAATAAGACTTTTAAATTGATAAATTCAAAATGCACAAACAAAGCCAACTTCTTAGCATACAAGAAATTGGCTTTCGTTTTTTCGAAATTCGCTAAACATGGGATATATATCATTTGGTTGGCGAGACCCCAAACGGTAACCCACATTAATAAAATATGAATTGTTCACCTAATTGTTTATTTTAAATAATAATTGAATGTACATTCTCTACTACTAAGTTATCTGCCATTTGCTTTAATACCGTTAGCTTTTACATCAAAGCCCATTTCCTCGTTCACATCCCTACGAGCTGCATGGATGATGTTTTCACCATATTCAATACGTCCACCGGGAAAGTTCACCCACTAATGTCAGTAGGTTTATTTTCTTTTATTAAAGATTTCGTCATCTTTAAATAATGATACATTCACTACTTAATTTGATAAATTCATCCACATCGTTAATGCATAATTCAATTCCTTTTTTCCAAAAAGTTTCCGAAGTGATATCTTCACCTAAATGTTTCATCACTAAATCTTCTGTGCACATACTCCCTGAATCGCGAAGCAAATCTAAATAACATCTTTCGAATTCTTTACCTTCTTCTTTTGCCTTTGCAAATAAACTCAATGCAAACAAATATCCGAATGAATATGGAAAATTATAAAAAGGAGATTGTGTAATATAATAATGTGGTGTCCATATCCATGAATGCACTGAAGGATTATCAAGAGAACCATCATATCCTTCATCTATTGCTTCTTGCATAATTTCGTTTAAGCGTGAGGATGAAACAATTCCTTCTTTACGTTCTTCATAAAATTTCTTTTCAAATAAAAACCTAGAATGAATATTCATGAAATTCATGACACTACGCTTTAATTTCTCATCAAGTAAAAATAATTTTTCATTAGTAGATTTAGCTTTTTGCATTGCCGCATCTAATATAATCATCTCTGAAAATGTTGAAGCAGTTTCAGCAATGCTCATTGGATATTGTTTATTCATTCCATTAATAGATTTCATTGCATCGTTATGGAAGGCATGTCCTAATTCATGCGCAAGTGTTAATACATCTGTAATTGTACCGCCAAATGTCATGAAAACTCTTGATTCTTTCGAAAGTGGAAAACCTGAACAAAATGCAACAGCTGACTTATTTGCACGATCTTCAGCTTCTATCCACCCTTCACTAAATGCCTTTCTAGAGAAATTTTCTAATTCTGTACCGAATTCACTGAAATGCTCCAATATAAAATTAACAGCATCTTCGTATTTAATTTTTTGTTTTTTTGTTGTAATAGGTGCCCAAAAGTTAAATGATTGCATCTTTTTATAGCCATTTAGTTTTGCTTTTTGATTTAGGTAGTCAGTGAAGGGTTTTTTAAATTTATTTACTACAGACCACATCGCATGAAGCGTTTCCTCCTTCATCCGATTTTTAATTAAAGATTCTTGTATTACATTATCCAGGCCACGCTTCTTGTAAACTTGTAATCGAAAGCCTGCAATATGATTTAATATTTTCGCGAATAGTTCTTCATTCTCTTTCCATGTATCTTCTAAAGCAATATGGGCTTCTTTACGAACATCTGCATTAGGATGTGAACGTAAGTTGATAGCTTGTCCTACGGATAAATTTTTTTGTTCTCCATTTATTTGAACTTTAATCGTAATAGTATTCATAAAAGAATTATAAAATTGCCCCCAAGCATGATATCCATCTACCATGAGGTCTGATATTAAATTTTGTTCTCCATCTGAAAGGATTGTCTCACCGTTTTCACGCCATTCATTCAGTATAAACTTAAAGTTTGCTAAAACATCAGTATTCAGTAGACCTTGCCACAAATGGTAATCAATTTTCACCAGAGTATTTTTCACTTTTTTCAATGCAGATTCAAAACGTGTATTTATGCTCGTAATTTTTCCTTGTAGAATTATAGCATCCTGATCTTTTGGATTTTGAGCAAGAAGGCAGGTTATAAAAGAATTTGCTTGAGAAATATTAGTTCGAATGTCTCCTATGTATTCAACTAAAACCGCAACATTAATTGATTCATTTATTGTTTGTGGAACATTAAAGGAATTTGTTTTTTCTTCAAATTCAGAAATTTCTTTTTCTAAATATCTTATATGGTCATGTAATTGAGATGATTTACTTCCACCTTGGAACAGACTATCTAAGTTCCATACTTGGCTATACTTTGTTTCGCCCAATTATTTCTCCCCCTTTAAATTTAACTATTCAGCAATAATCAAACATACATTCCCATCTTATCACATCATGGAACATTAGTGAGTGTTATTTAACAATCTTGTGCAATTGCTTCAGTATATTGTTAATTTACTAATATAACCAAAATCAAATGGTCAATATATACGTTACTTCCCTCTTTGGCATAGTTAAGGTATAAAGAAAGGCAGGTTTAGGTATGCGCGTGTTAATACGCAAAATCAGTCGTTATCACTTCAGTTTGATGCAATTGTCGAAGTACAAAGCATTCATTGAAATCATGGAAGATTTTGAAGCAAAAGATATTCTTTTAGTATTCCTGCAAGATAAAATTGACAGAACAACTGCTATGGGAAGGTTTTTTTAAAATTTATATTCAATGAGTAGATAAATATCGCAGTTCCTTTTAACAACTATTCATATTATAGATTGTAGAAAGGAGGTAATAACTATGTCTGAATATTGCGGTAGCGGTAGTGGTTATGGTACTGGTTCAGCATTTGCGCTAATCGTTGTGCTATTTATTCTATTGATTATTGTCGGCACTAGCTTCATCGGATTCTATTAATACCCAATACCGCCATCTATCCCATAATTTTTAGGATAATATAAAGTTATCCTTTCCCTTCGAATATTTACTAAGGGTCACAATCCTCCGGTGGCCCTTTTAATATAAATCAAAGTTTAGTATTGAGTCGCATCTAAAGAAGCACTGAGTGTCGTTTTTGTGCCAGAAGAAAACTCCTTATTCACATTCTATTATTGGCAAATGAAATGGTCGTGTTTTATTTAATTAGCGACGTTTTCAGCTGATGGTGGAATGGCATTTCTACTACTTATGTTCGTTATTAATACGGATGATAACGAAGAAACCTTATTGATCCCCAACTACATATAGTTAGTCCAACATTGAAACATTCTTTGCAAGCAGACAAAAAAATAACATGAGACCCCATCTAAAATAGATAGATGATGTCCCATGTTATTTTCTGTTTTTTATTCCGCTATCAACTATACTCTTTTGCACGTATCTGCAAGATTTAGTTAATGATCTAGTTCTAAAGGCAAAAAAGCATATTCTCCATTTCTAATAATCGCACATTTACGAACAGAAATAGGTTGTTTGAAAATTGGTCCACCTAATACTGTAGTATGGAACTCTCCACCTTCTCCGCAAGGGTCAACACCCCGAGCTTCAAGCTCCTTTATGTATTCAAGGGTTAACGTCCGCCCTAAATCTTCCTCGCGCATACCCAAGGATAAATTAACAGTTACAATGATTGTAACAAATCCTAGGTTTATGAACTCTTCAACAGCATCACGATGATCCATCTCCCATAAAGGCATGCCTAGCTTTAACCCAACATTTTTCGTAACCTTGTCATGCCAGCAGCCATGTTCAGGCATATCTAAGTCTCCTGTTACTAACACTTCTGCCCCTTGATTTTTAGCTTTTTCTAAAAGGCGCATAAATACTTTTTCATAGTCTGTCCAGCTGGCTGCTGCAGTATAAACAGGTAAACCTATAGATTTCGCTTGAGCATGTATGAGTTCCGGAGGCATTCCGTGAGATCTGGAACGCTCTCCTTCTTCCTCCAACATGACGATTAATCCAAGCGCTTCTCCAACCTTCATTGCTTTAAATAAAGCTAAGACACTATCCTTTCCTCCGCTAAAAGAAGCTATAAATTTATGCCCTCGAGCATTATTTTTCCAATCCATTAATTGTGCCATGCATTTCTTTCCCCTTTAATTTCTAATGACTATTTTA
The DNA here is from genome assembly GCF_054665055.1 of Lysinibacillus sp. CTST325. NCBI lineage: Bacteria > Bacillati > Bacillota > Bacilli > Caryophanales > Bacillaceae > Lysinibacillus > Lysinibacillus sp. CTST325. The sequence continues at coordinate 305,652 of NZ_BAAFHO010000002.1, forward strand.
TAAGCTCCTCCTCAGAATATCATAAAAACTCATTTGCAATTTTATTATTGCAAATGAGTCTATCTGAAGTAGCTTTCCTTATTCTAATTGTTTTGCTCTAGGCATTGATAAATTGCCATCATATCTCGTTTATTCAATTCACGAATACGGTTGAAAATTGGAATTTCTGCGACAGCCTCCGTGATTAAGCTTTCTTCCACAACGTCACTTACTTTGCCAGTTAACCATGTTTGCACGTCTACACCCTCGACAATTTCCTTACGTCCTTCATCATTGATACCACTTGCAGAGCAACTAACACATGGTACGGATAATTTATAGACGCCATCATGGAGATTATCTTCTGAAATGACTTTCTTTCCATTACAGAATGGACATTTATGACTTGCTTTAATTTTATTAATTTGTGTCACAATTTTCTTGTAGCCAAATGCTTCATAGACGTACGTTAGTTTTTTGTATTTTCCATTAGTGAAATATTGATCAATGATGGTTTCTCTCGTTTCGTTTATGTTGGCAAAATCACAAATTGTAATTAGATTTTTGCTGCTTATTGCTTCGATATTGTCTTTAATTTTGTCCCAGAATGGTAAAACATTATTTAGTACTATTTCATAACCAGCAAAGCTTGCTAGATCTAATTCAAGCATTTTCAACGATACTTGTGTTTCTCTAGGAAGTAAGGAGACATCTTCCGTAAGAGTCATATCGCCGCCTACAATTGCTTTTAGTTTTTCAAGCTCTGGTAAGTTCCCTACAGTTTTTATGACCTGATCGATAGGTTGATGAATTAGCTCGCGAATATCAGTGTCTCCAAACGTTAGTTTTTTCTTATGGTTTAGCACAGCTCCTTGACAAATTGGACAGGCAATCATTTCTTTTGATTCTTTCATTTGCTCTTTAATAATTGATTTCGAAATAACGATATAACGTCCAAGGATAAAATTAAAACCTTCCCATTTTTTTGAGGACTTACTTGCTTTATCATAAAATGATTTTTCCCAATAACCATATAGGAAGGTATGTCTTTCTTCCTCTGTCATCTCATTGTAGCTTTTACTAATATCTTGACCCAGTTCATTCTGAATCTCATCAAAAAGGAATTGCAATTTCGGATATTGATAATATTTTAATACTTCCATCACGTCTGGATGTAATAAGCCATTCCAAAATAGCACTGTTTTGTCTTGTATGACGATATCGAAATCAAATTTTTCAATTTGCAGGCGACCTGAACAGCTAGGGCAATGATTTTCTTGGCTGAAGAAATCGAAGCTTCTTGTATCTTTATTCGTCGGATGTGCAGCCACGATATGGTTGATCAGTCCACCGATTTCATATAAAAAACTATACTGACTATACAAGTGTCTTTCTAGATCAATGGCAACGACGGGTGCGATTGTTGCGGATTCATACTCCCCATAAATTAAACGGGCCATTGATGACAAGCTTTTTAAAATACCGCCTTTATAAATATTTTCGGCATTTTTAAAATAGCTAATATGATTGTCTTCTAAGTAATGAATACCATTTTTTGAAGCTAGTGTTGACGATATATGCAATGAAGCATCACTATTTGTACTGTTATGCTGATTGAAATAATCATCATGACTAACAACATCAAGATGTCGAACAGGTTCCTGCTGTCTCTCCCCAAAATCAACGATAAAATCAGAGTTGTCTATCATATAGGCATTATGTTCAATCATCATAATAGAGACGGATTCATCTTGTAGAATGTCCCTAACACTATCAATGAATTGATTTAAAATATTTTGAGATAAACCTTTTGAAGGCTCATCAAAAATAAACAAAGTATGGGGGTTTCTTGCGTTCGAAAACAGCTCAGAAACTAAATGAACACATTGAAATTCACCTGTCGATAAAGATTGTGTTTTTCTTTCCAACGTTAAATAACCAAGCCCAAGTTTGATTAGTAAACTTAAGCGTTTATGAGCGATATCTTCATTTGGAAGCTCCTCAATAATGTCTTCAATGGAACGTTGGAAAATATCGTCAATGTCGTCACTGTATTTCGTCATTTTCTTTTTAATATCAAGAAACGTTGCAACAGTTGATCGGCTAGTTATCGATTGGTTGCGATCTTGTCCTACCATGACCAGTTTATCTTTTGGATATCGTTTTAAGAAATCCTTAGAAATACACTCATTGACAAGGGTCGATTTCCCGCAGCCAGACTCACCTGTAACGGTTACTAGTCTATTTTTAGGAATGTGAATGTCAGCCATTTCAATATTACGACAGTAAAGATCATGAAATTGATAATAGTCTGTAGGTATTGTCCGATTTCGTTCACAATGGATTGGCTCTGGACGTGGTGATTCTTCGACGATTCTGCCGCCGTATTTCCCACTGCCTGGCCCGAAGAATAGTTGCTCATCCGCTGTATCGAGCACCGTATCAGAATGATCAATAAGCCAAATTTGGTTTTTATAGCCCAATTGTTTAATCTGTTCCAAAATTTTCAACAGCGTTTGGTGATCAAGACCAACAGAAATTTCATCAATAATAATCACGGTATTTTCACTAGCGGCCATAAATTCTGCCAAGTACAGTCGAGTTAATTCTCCTCCAGACAAGGTACCCATGATCCGATTTAAAGTTAAATAACCAATGTTCATATCGATAATATTTTTAAGAATATGTTGTCTCTCTTCACTAATATTTAATTCCTCTGAAAGGGAGTAAATCGCCTCAATATTTAAATTGTTAATATCCGAAATACTAAGTGGTTGATTCCATATTTCTAGTTTATACTGCTCAACTTCCGGACTATATCGCTTGCCCTCACACTTTTTGCATTCGACATTTTTAGTTGTTCCACGTCCTTTACATGCAGGACACCAGCCTAATGTATTATTAAAGGAAAAAACCTCTGGCGAAAGATCAAACTTATCTGCAAGCTTTTCACGAACCTCTTTAAAAACACCTGTATGGGTTCCGACCGTTGAACGTGGATTAGTAGAAATTGATGATTTCCCGAGAAAAAGGACTAAAGGCATCTCTTCCATCTTAATGGCACTGAAATTCGTTTCCATAATAATAGGAAACAAATACTGATATTCAGCCTTTGGCAATAATGAAACGAGACGCTTCTTAGATTCTTCACCAATTGTTTGACAAAATGTAGTTTTGCCAGAGCCGGACAATCCAGCAATTCCTAAAGATTGATCTTCCGACAAGTCGACATCTAATCGGTTTATATTGTTAGCAATTAATTGATTTATTTTCATCGGATATTCTCTCCATTCCATCTAGTATTGTCATGTTAGCACAACTACAACTGGATTGTTATGTTTATGACATGCCATCAATTATGCCTCGGCATAATTGCGTCCGGAATCGGCTTTGTGCAAGCACAAAGTACTCCTTTCCGATTCCGTGACATCCGCCGGAGGCTTTAACTTCTTTCAGCCTTTGCTGAAAGAAGTTAAAAAAATGACGCTTTCCGTGTTCCGAAAGCGTCCAATTGTTGAAGAACAGTTTATTTTATTCATTTCCTATTTGATACCTGCTTTTGATCTTACTAAAAGCAGGTATCAAGATGAAGAAATCATATTTTTACAGTTCTGCTAACACTTTTTCAAGCTGATTACCATTGTTAATCCAAGCGTATTTAGCTCCTTCGATTGCTCCTTGACGAGCTTTCGTTGCTTCACTGAATCCGCTTTGATCAAGATGTAAATGTGTAGTTCCATCTGAACCTTCTGTCAACGTCCATGTCACAGTAGTTGTTTCTCCGGCACTTGCCCAAGTGTAAGATAATGTATGAGGTTCTTCCACTTTGAGCACCTCGCAATTGACAATTCCATCCCACCATTCATTTGGCTCAGCTCGGAATTGGAATTTATGTCCTACGATTGGTTTAAAGTCATTTTTCCATATCCATTTTGCAAGAGTGTCTGAATCCGTTAATGCGTTCCAAACTTTCTCAATTGAACTTGTAAATTGATAATCTAAAGATACATCTGCTGTCATTTTTCTTCCTCCAATAAAAGATTTAATATAGCCATTCTTTCTTTCCAGAATCCTTCGTAATACGATACCCAATCTTGAATTTCCTTCAACGGACCGGCATTCAACCGATACCTCGTTTCTCTACCAACCCTTCGAGCAATTACGAGATCGGCATCTTTAAGGATAGCCAAATGCTTAGAAACTGCTGTACGCCCCATTTGAAATTGAGACGTTAATTCGTGAAGAGGTAATTCTTCCGCATCCGCCAACAAGCGTATTAATTGGCGTCTTGTTGGATCAGCAATAGCAGCATAAACATCACGCTCTTGAGTCTTGTCGCTCAAAATCCCCCTCCCCCTTATTAATCGGACACTAAATAGTGTCTTAATTATATGACACCATCTAGTGTCCAGTCAATTTTTATTTTGAGATATTTGCATTCGTTTTATTCTTCTATCATTAATACAAATAAAATTTACTGAGCTTGTCCTCCACCGCGTACTTGTATTCAGGATGCTTTTTTAAAAAATCTAATGTATTAAATTCAAATATTAAAAATAAGCTTGGACATATCAGTACTTCTTTGGATTGCTTGCTTTTGTTTTATACTCCTGTCCAAACTACCTCTACTTGAAAAAGAAGTATCTACTTTGACGTCCGCGTTTATGGACATGAAAGTAGATACTTCTTTTCCTTTTTTATAGCCTTTATTCCGTGTGGTATTATTTTCCCTTTTCACTTCTAGTATGCCTGCTGCATTTCCGCAAGAATGCTACAAGAAGTATATTATGTCTCTTCTTTCACTCTTTTATAGATGGTACAACTTTATTTCAAATCTACATCATTTCTTTTTTTATATTCTCTGTTTTAGATTTCTTCTTTTCAAATTAAGATCTAGCTTTCATGAGAAATATTATATACCTCAAAATTTTCGTCAAAGTATACAACCAAAAGCTGGTCGCTATAATTTACATCCAGAGAAAAATCAAAAACACAGTCGAGATGATGCTGTTGATTCGCACTAATCCGAATACATCTCGGTTGCAACACATCGATTAATGCTTCGTTTGTTATTTCCTCAACAGTTACCATACTGAGAGTCTCTAACAAATATTTTTCATATTCTTCATCTTCATCAATTACTTCCGTCACATATTGAATAAAATAAGTAATCACTGTATCATTATGACAATTAGCTAAAAGTGTAGACTTTGCTTTTTGATACATTTCAGGAATATGCTCAAGAAATTTTTGTACAATTGCTTGATTATCACCATTTAAAAAGCCCTCAAAAATATCAAGGCTTGTTTCAATCTCTTTACCAGCCAGTGTAATTGTAAAATCTTCAAAAAGCCCTTTATCAACAGGCACGTCTAATTCTCCAAATAATGTAGTGTGAAATTGATAATTTTTCAATGGAATCATCTACTCTCCTTATAAAAAAGAAAAATTTGCAGCCATTCATTGCGAATCGAACAGCTCAGCATCTCGTTCCTCTAAATACTGGTCAATCGTGCTATAATCAGTCTATTTCTTGTTGACTTCAATTTAAAACGCAAGTAAATCATTATACATTGTCTGCTGTGTTTCCGTTAATTGTCCATCAGAATTCATGATAGCAAAACGCTTCAATGCTAATAGTGCGTTCTTCTTCAAAGCTGGATCTAGTTTCCCAGTAATTTTAATTTGACCAAAGGCTGTTGCATAGGTAATCATGTCACTTTGCATCATATCCATTTCATGCTCTTTTGCCATATCACGCACAGCTTTTTCATCCAATGTGTCAACTGATATATAATGCATTCCCCATATATTCTCTATTAAATGCTTCGGGAAAGTAACAAAGTCAATGATGTGCTTCTTTTTTATAACTTCTTCCATTTCATAAAGTGTATCAAACCCTTCATCACTACCAAAAGGTGCTTCTTCATCACCACAATCATAATAAAATTCTTCTGCGAAATGAGCGACATAACGTGGGTGTGACGTTTTTGGATGTGGACCATATTCCCCTATATCAAAGTAAAGACAATTATCAAAATCAAATGTAGGAATTTCTTGATACCCTTTTTTTATTTTACTGGCAATTAACTTTTGGGCTTCTTTTTCACACATTTCTTGTGACTCAAATTCTTTCATTTCATACTTCCCAATCGTTCCATTTTTTCCGTAATGCACACATATTGTCATCCCGAAATAATCAATTGTCCAAAATTTATTTGATTTTTCGTCTTGATATATAAAAGCTTTTTTCATCTAACTGTACATCCTTTCCAGTGTTGTCTTTATTTCAAACTTTCGTAATACTGTTACACACTCTTTTATGGAAGCAAAGCTGTTTTTAATCCATTCACCAAAATGCTTCTTACTATCGCATAATCATTAAAATCACGCTATATCAATTAATACTTTGAGAAATATTCCTTGTATGGATGAAAGCACGCAATTTGTTGGGAATGTATAAGTCGTCTCACCCTTATTGGGGAAATAAAGCCATTCGAAACGGGTGGCTTTTTACTATTATCTTTTTAGAAAAGAATGCATACCTACTATGAGTGTAACAATAGGGAAAACAAACCATAGCGAACTTCTTTCAAAAATATATTTAAATTCTGGTATAAATACAAGATTCTTAGAGATATACATAAACATAAAAAAAGAACTTATTAATAAAATAGATTCTGGAACATTTATAACTTTCTTCTTTTTCTCCATTAATAGTACCCTCCTTTTTGTTATATTCTCCATCTATTAAATGAAAATGTAAATATAACATAAAATCCACTAATATATGGTACAATAAATTTAATCATAAAAACAATACTAAAAAGCCCAACTTCACCGTTAATTAATAGAGAAATTGGGCTTTTTCATTACTCCATAAGCATTTTTAAGTTAAATTCAAAAACCATGCTTTGACATTGTCTAAAGCATGGTAAATATTTAAACTAATATAAATCTGCTAAGTTGATTTTTTAGCTCAGCTATTTATTGAATTCATTAACCGGAAGAAGTATTCAGGTTTATGAGTCTTATTTAGGTTATACCATGAATGTAATGTGTCAGGTGCAAATACATCTAATTTTTTCAGTACTTCCATTGCAAATTCCAGAGGAGCTATTCCTGATGCAGTAACTAAATTCGCATCAGATACCGCAGATCCCAACTCATAGAACTTTTCTCCTTTATAGTTAGGACATACCATTTTAGTATATTCTAAATTATTACTTGTATGCTTTCTAGTATCTAAGTATCCCATATTCGCAAGGGCCTCAGTTGCACCACAAATTGCAGCAACAATAGTCCCAAGCTTTAAAGCTTGGCCAATTCTTTCCAAGATAGGTTGATGAATTTCTTCGCTCCAAGTAGTCCCTCCTGGTAAAATTAAAAGATCTTTACTCTCAAGAGTACATTCATCTAAGGAAATATCTGGTTTTATGCTCAGTCCTCCCATAGTTGTAATCATTTCTTTATTAGCTCCTACTGTAACTACTTTTAAAGGTGCTAAATCTTTTTTGAAATATCTTCCTGAGTTTAGTTCAGCAATTAAATACCCATATTCCCAGTCCGACATTGTATTAAATACATATAGAAAAACTTTTTTTGTTTGCATCCAATAACACTCCAATCACAATTGATATAGCTATTATAATATAACTTCCCTGACAGTTAACGTCAGGGAAGTTATCATACTTGATGAAATTTTATTAATTCCGACAGAACTTCAATAAGTCTTTTCTTAAGACTTATTGGCTCAATAACTTTAATAGATTTATTGTACGGTAAAAGTAAATAAGGTACATATGTATGTATCATATCTTTTTCAAGAAGAAAAACTGCTTGATTCGAAGTCCGTTCTTGTAAATAATGTCCTAAAAACCAATGTTGGCAAATATCAGCCAATACACTTTTATCCCCATTAATAACCAAAGAAATAATCCCTTCCTTATCTTCTATAGTTGGAAGAAGATTTTTTATAAAAAAGTCACGTGCTGAAAAATTTTCTGGCCGGTTAAACTTATTTTCGGTTAGCATTAGATTTTCAATTCGATCTACTCTAAAACTACGGATATCATTCCTAAGATGACAAAATCCAATCACATACCACTTATTATTCCAATAAATAATTCTGTACGGATCAACCAATCTATATTTTGATTGATCTTCGCCACTTTTATGGTAAAGAATTTTTAAAGAGTATCCGTTAGCTACGGCCTGCTCCAACTCCTTCAAGAAAGGTTCCATAGAGAGGGAACTTAATCGACTTATTACTTCAAGACTGGTCAAATGTTGGTTTATCTTTTTTTCCTGCTCTTGATTTGAATATTTGCTTAGCTTTGAAATAGCCCTATTTAGTGCTTCACCACCATAATATCCAGCTTCTTCTGCAAAAACAGCAGCATGATAAAGTGAAGTTTGCTCCTCAAAATCAAAAAAAAGAGGAGCCTCAATAAAATTGTTCAATAAAGTGTATCCACCGTTATGTCCTGGTTCTGAAATTATAGGTACGCCACTTGTTGAAATTGTATCAATATAACGATACACAGTCCTTATATTCATCTCTAACTTTTCTGAAATTTGTTTTGCAGTAATTTTTTCACCTGAACGAAGCATCCATAGAATTGCTAACATATTGTCAATTTTAGGCATATAATTCCACCTCTATATGGAATTTATTTCCTATTATATATTTCCGATTTTTGGTATAACTCATCAACTGTTCCTTTCCGATAGCTTTCTATATAATGAGGCCCTAGACACATTTGTAATTTCACAAATTTGATTTACTGTCATATCTCCCTCTTTATAAAGCTTTACTGCATAATTCATTCCTACATGATTTTTATGGTACTTTTTAGTAAAAAACCCCTCTATAAAAGCCTTTATAATATAGAGTATTGCGTAGATCATCGTAACAGTTATTTTAAACATAACTCACTACCATGCATGTTCCTTAATGCGTCTTCAATATTCATTAATCCAATATCGCCCTAGAAAATAAATCATGTATCTTTTCATCATTTTCACACGCTTGTTTAAATCCAACAGCGAATCGCAACAATGCGTCCTTTTCGCTGGCATATGCACAGAACATATCTGCTTCTGGGTCGAAACGTACAATGCCTTCTAGCTCTGGTAACTTCTCTTGCAAATACACATCCGCAAGCGAGCACCAATCGTAGCCGTTACCTTGGAATCCTTCGTCTGCCCGTGTTTCAAACAATTCCTGTTTATAAATGCCTACTTCTAACAGGAATGAAATATTTCCATTATCATGTTCAAGCCAACTAAAAGGTTTTAGTTCTTCATTCACCATTTGAGCATGTAGACTAGCTAGCTTATCCGCTGTAAAACTTAATATCCCCTCTTGACTTACAATTTCCCCCTGCTTTATGCGTTCATTTAACCAACTTGAAACAAAGTCTGGGGCATATCCTCCTGTACTGAAACCTTGTGCAAGTGCAATGATATTCTTGTAATCCGCTAAATATTGAGCTTGAGTCACCTTCGAATTAGCACCCGTGTACAACCAAAATTGGATATCATACATCAGCATGGATATCTCGTCTGCATGTAAAGCAAAATAGCCTTTGTCCGCTACAATTTGCGTACAAATACCTCGAATAAATGCTTCTATCCGATTTCCCTCTCCAGCTTTCTCACATAACGACTGTAACAAAGGAGAGAAGGGTACATGTTTCACCATATCCAAATCGTCAAGTTTATCTTGTTCTGATGTATCGAATACTCCCTCATTCACCAACCCGACAATAAAAGTCGCAAAGTTCGGCGCAAGGAAAGTAATATAGTAATCTGCCTCTTGGTCTACATGTACAACAGCAGGTTCACCATCTGCACCACATGCACGATAATCAAGCATAATGACATCATGACCTGCTGACGGGCAATCGGCTATGACAACGCCAATATTTGGGTAGCCCCAATCTTCCAACATAAAACTGCTTCCCAAACTACCACACAAACTATTTGCCTTTTCGCGACCAATGCCCATAATTCCTGTAATCGCCACATGATCTTCTGCCCAAGAAGTCGGCATAGCCGTTGGAAAACAAGTGTTTACTGGTATACCGCCGTTCTGTTGTTGCATAAACCAAATATAATCTGCTGGCAATTTATAGCCAAGTTCCTCTTCTATAGAAGCAATCATTTCAGTAGTGGGGGATACTTCTACATAATTTTTATCCGCATAATCGCTTTTTTCCCAAAATTGACTGAAATCACGCTCATGAAAAGGTACAAGCTTGATATCATCTAGCGCTTCCGCTGACTTTTTCATAGTATTCCGACAGGCTACTATATACTCTTCAGTTCTAGTATCAAACTGTAATTCCTTCGCTTTTTCAAATGCAGCCAGTGCTTCTTGCCATTCCTGGATATAGAAATAAGCATAGCCAACACGCCAATGCCAATCCGCATCTAGTTGCCCCTGTTTTTTTACTGTGCATAACTGGGACAACGCTTCATGATAACGCCCTAAATTATTAAGCGCACGACCATAATGACCTACTATTTCATAATCTCGCTCTGGCTTAGACAATTGTTCAATCGCTTCTACAATTTTTTCATGTTGATTTTCTTCATACCATTTTTCTAACATATTCAATAATTTTTTTTGCATAATCCAACTCCCTCTCAATCTTGTAATTCAGCTAAACAAGTATCTTGTATTTCTTCTGATGTTTGGCTAACAATAATGCCTTCCTCATGAATCACTAAATCAATCAATTCTTTTGCTTCCTTTAAAGAACATCCTGATAAGTCTATCAATTCTTTCATAAAAGGCAGATAATAACGTTTTGCAAATTTTTCTCTATATTTATCAGAATCTATTGTTGTGTTGCCAATCGGATAAAACATACTTTCACTTCCTTAGATATTAAAAAAATTATAAAACAAAAAACATTTGTTCTTGTTCGACCTATTATTCTATAAATCTCTAAAGTGAACCGTTAGCTGTAAGTGAGTTTCATTTTCATAAATAGATGATATTAAGTATTCGTAGTAATCTTCTTTACTATCTTCAACAAGAGTTAGATCTACATTGTAAAATCTAACTCTTGTTCCTACCCAAATCTTTTCTTCATCTCAGATGTTTAATTAAAGGAATCCATATAGATGTTTCCATCGTGACACCTCTAGCATACATAGGATGTTGATAAATATAGTTTCGTCGAATTTGCCTATAAAAACTACCAGTACAGTGGCTGTTGAGTATCCCAGAAGATCCAGCGGTACGATTCACGTATTGAACTTGTGCTAATCTCATACGGACTTGGCTCTGTACTAGTCAAATCAAGTATATGTAGCATTCCATTGTATGTACCGACAAGCAATATTGTCTCGTCAGAGTTTAATGCCATGCCACTGATTGTCCCAGATACGAAGTAACGCCAAAGTTCATTCCCCTCCAAATCAATCTTTCGTAAATAACCATATGCGTCACCCATAATGTTGCCCCCTTGCACTGCAACACCGGCATATACACGCATACTTTCATCTATTGAAAGGGGTTCTTCATTATTGTCCGGTTCAAGATCATGGAGTGCAATACCTAGCGTACATCCATTGTAAAAATGACATGCATTGAACCAAACATGCTCATCATCGGCACTGAACAAGCTGTAATGGGGATAACTCGACATCGGTTCAAATGAGCGCATAACATAATTTTCCATATCTAACAACAAATGATCGCTGTCTTGACTTCCATAAGCCAGCCATCCGCCGCTTCGCGAAACAGCTCCATGCGGCATCGCTAAACTTGCTGTCAAGTCATCATCTTCCTCAGCCCACTCCCTTATACTTTCCACTGACGGGTGCAACAAGAGGGGACCTGATTCCTCAATCAAATAGATACCATCATGCGACACCACCAACAACTTCGTGCCATCAGCGAATGGAATGACATCTGCGCTTCGATAGCTTTCTGGCTGTAAGGTCTCAATGTCGGGGTATTTTCCGCGCAATTGGTCGATGATTGTCGCCCATGTGTATGTAGCTAGCAGAGCGCCGTTTAACTCTCGATCAGGCTCTCGTACAATACGAACTCCTTGCTCATCCATCAAAGCAATGTCGCGCCCATCCGCAGAACAACTTGCCGCTCGTACATGCTCGATACGGTTTGCTTCGTGTTTATCCATCACATAGACAGTGCGTGATAAATCTTCATTTTGCGCTGCAACGAGTAATGCACTATCACGTAGAAACGCAATTGGATAAACTGCTCGCATCAGTTGGCTGTGCGTTTCCTGAAATGGCCAAGAAGCAGCTGGAAACTGTTCACGGAGCGTTTCCAGTTCTTTTGTTCTATTCGCCTGTTTAATAAACTTGTACACTTGCGAAGCTAATTGTCCACGTGAATCTTCAGACGGCTCCTCTCCTGGTGCTTCCCAGTTGCTTTCTAATCCTCTGCGCACGTAGGCATTAATCTCACTTGCATAACGTAACCCCTCATCTCGCCATTTCTGGGATAATTGTAAAGTATCATTTGTCATTGTAGTAGTCTCCTTATTAATTAACTAATCTGATCATGTTTTACGGTTTCCACATTATTCTGAACGCATCCTAACCGAAGCCAACTATCCGGCTAATGACCATCCCATTAAAATCAAAGTCAGATGCCCCAGTGCTAAGGAGCATAAGCGTTGATCTTCAGAAATATTTTCATATAAAAGATGCCCCTCGGAAATAGTGATTGCCTTAGAACTTGCTTTCATAGTTCAATCGTGTCAATGTATATAACAGGTTATAAACTTGGTTCAATAATTGAAAGATATTTCTCGAATTTTTGTGGGAACTGTAATGTCATAAAACGAGCTCCTCGATTCAAGTTAAGTCTATTATAGAACGAATGTTCCTGTTTAAGCTAGTCTAAAATACAAAAGGAGATGTCTGAAAAACTCTTTTGAGACATCTCCTTTGCGACGAGGATAGTAACAATTTGCTTTTGACACTTCTCTTTCGCGCAAAAAGCATCACCTCCTGCGATTACTCGTCGCAGAAAACAACTATTGTAACTACCGCATGAGCCGTGTTTTCCAGTACCAGAAGGACAGTGAAAGGTACAATGGTTCTTGGCGAATATTTTAGATACATGATTGAGGCTCTTTTTCTAAAAGATAGAAGATGCCAAGTCGCGTCCATCACTCAAGTCAAGAGCCCGTAGTCCCAATGCAGCAAACGCTACACTCCAACCATCACTGACAAGTACACCTTCTTTCTCTAAATCAAGCCACAAACTATGCCCTAGATTGCCGGGTATCACTGTGCGCCTGCGGAGTGAAACATCTGCATTCCTTCAACATTGGGTAAATCGCCTCGTTCGTAACTTTCCTTCATTTCCAAAACAAAAATGTTAACTCGGCCCGTCACAAGGAAACCAACAATCAGCCTTACATCATCGGATGCATAGGCGGCTAGGTCAGAGTGACTAGTCTGTTCAATGATTGTTTCGTAAATTTGCTTACTGGTGCGATCCTGAAGCATCTCTATCTTCTTTCGATCCGCCACCAACATACTGTCAATGATAGCTGTCAGATCGCCATGTGCAGCCATCCATTGTGAATCAAACGGATCGGCATCCCGCTGATCCAGGTATTGATCAATGACATCAGTATTGCCATATTTCGGATTGACTTTATAGGTGGACAACAAATCGATCCAAGCAGTTGTCTGATTAATATCTAACAATAAAATCCTCCTCTTTCTTGATTATTCTCCAACTCGAAGGTGGTGAACAAATCTGATTTTTTATCAAAAGCAACTGCGATTTTAACTATCTTGCAGCTCTTTTGCCCTCTATTTAAGCAATGCTTTAATATCATCTATTTTCATCTGAAACATGACAGCTAATAAAAATGACATTTTAGCTAGCATCTCCTCAACATTGCACTTCCTACTTTACAGAGAAGTCCTGTCTTTTAAAGAACTAAGGAAAGGAAAGGAAAGGAAAGGAAAGCTAAGCTAAGCAATTAGTAATCTTCCATCCAACCTACTAATTTTTCTAGCATTTCTTGGATTGGCGCTGATTCTTTTTCAATGCGCTGTGCTAGATTTTCCATACTACCAAAAATTTGATATAACACATAGCTACGTTGGTAATCTTCTTTGTTCTCCAGTTGATGTATCAATTCAGCTAGCAATTCCAGTTTATCAACTTGAATTCCTTTTAACTGCTCGAGCTCCCCCTCATTTGCGCTAAGTAAAATGTCAATCAGTACAGGCATCCGTTCCACTGATAGATCGTGCATGTTAAGAAAAGCTTCCGCATAGTTATTTTGTACAAGTTGGTGCTCTGAATCAACAAGTGACATATAGCTTTGCACAAGGGGAAAATAAGCATCGCTATAAAGCCCTAAACCAAATACAGCATATGTTCCAGGCATAGCGGATAGCTCGCTAGGCTCCACGTCCTCATACCATGCATATTCCTCCATTGCCACTTTTGCATAGTCGGCAATCAATGGGAACAGGTTTGGATACGTAAGGCAATTTGCAAAAAATTGATGCAGCTCAGTTTTCGCAAGGCCTTGAATCGGTAAATAGTTTTCTTCCTGACTCTCTAACTGTAAGCTATAGCCTTTGACAAAGCCCGCTTGTAACAAATCGATGATATAATGCAACGCTTCACGATAGGCTTCTTCTTCCTCAACAATGATGTGAATTGAAATGAATTTTTGAATATCATTGGCTGCTCCTTGAAAGCGCGCACTTTTCCTTCTATGTTCAAAATGATCACTGCCCTTTTGTAAATAATCCTCCGCCTTTTGTGAGCCAAGTTGCTGCGCCAATTCAAGATATTGCTTACGTGTATCAGGTTCTTTAGATCCGATTTGTAAGGCGATATAAACGAAGAACTTTAGCTCCTGCTGCTTAGGTCTTGCCGCTGAGTTTAGTATCCATTTCGTTTCATATTGTCCTGTCTCCTCAAAATAAACCGATAAAATATACTCCTCTGCCCAATCTTTAAATGCCAATGTATAATCATATTTCCACTGGTTTAAGCGTTCTTCATTCCCGCTATACTTCTCCAATAACCGTTGCACTAATGGCTCGATATCAGCTACGCTCTGATGGAAAAAATGTGGATTGACTAGGCAACGAGCAAAGAAAAATCCATCTTTCTTAGCAGGACATACAGGTAAATCAGCCATCACTTTTGTTTCAATAAAAGTAGCTAACGTTTGTTTCGCCAATGTGAATTTGTCGTTATTTAGTAGCTCTTTTTGATAGCAAACCGCACGCCCCTCATGCTCAAATTCCAATTTAAGTTGAAGGCGATAATCAAAAAGCTTCGCATGATATTCATCGGATTGAAAAACCGTATCCATTTTGGTACATAAAGCGGAAAATAATTCTTCTATTTGGTTGATATCTGTGATCTCTTGCATGTAATCGCCCGCTGCTACCTTATAAGCATCATCATGCCAACTAAATGGCTCGTATGTATACATCGAAATCGTTCCATAATGAGGGGTTCCCCATTGTAATTTATTCAATTTTTCTGATGTCCATTTCACCTTTACATAATGATGAACCCCTATATGGAGCCGGCTCCAGTCCTTCGTTTTACTAATTCGGTCATTTTCCTGCTGATAAAAGCGCTCTAACTGCTGCCATACATCCGCCAAAAACTGTTCTATATACTGTGACAAATTTCATTTCCCCCCATTTGATTGTTTTAATATAGAATTCCATTATTATTGTTATATCAGTAGTTGTCTCCGCGACACACAAAAGGACAATCGGAATTTCTTCATTATCAAACTACAAGTATCTAATTTTTGCACCAAAACCACGACGACCATCCTAGTATTCGTACACATCAATATCCATCAATTCATCACAAGACGGCAAAGTCAGTGCTCCTATTGTCATGACATGAGTTCCTTCAATATATCCTCAAAACGTTCACGATATGGCGATAAAATCCGCATAAATTTCGGGTTGGTGAAGTCATTCAAATGGACAATCAACTAACTAGTGTAGTAGCTCTGGTACATGTTCTTCAGAGCCACGGTCAACTCCTTTCGTATTTTACCAATATAGATTTTAATCAAAGTCGGAATACAGAATGTATTGCTGACATTCTAAGCATTGAAATAGATAACCTTGATGCGAGCCATTATTACGCAAAGTAGCGGCTAGCTCTTCTTTGGAATGACCATTAAAATGTTCAAACTCCTCCGTAATGCCCATCTCCACGAGCTCTTGCCAGCCAACATAGACAATAAATGCGCAATAATCCGTGCAATGGGCTACCCAATCATTTCCTTGCCAACTAATATATCCGGGTGTGCGATGCAACACTTCATCTGTATAGTCATCATTCTTCACTAGCTCGGAATTTAATAAATCCTGTTGAAATTGACCATCAAATTTTTGTGCAGCCAGCCCACTATGAATACAGCTTGGACAAAGATATTCCACCTCTTCAATCGCATAAATGCCTTTTGTACAATAAATGTCCACTTCTTGCTCACAGCAATCGCAAACAACTAATTCACCCGTTTTAAAAATATTCGCTTGTATTGGATTCGGCATATATTTAAATGTTGGTAATGGTATTTTCAACTCTGCTTCCTCCTGAATGTCACGTGGCAATAATGGCTTCACATTTTGTGGATTGTCAATCCAATATTTAATCGCGCCGTATCTGATCTTTTTTATTGCGTAAATCCATGACGGATGTAAAAATTTTGTATGCCTCTTCATACATTTGCAACATGCAAAAAATTTCGACGAGCATGCGCAAATTCACCTCTGTTGGCTCCGCTTTTTGAACTTGCTCCCTTATCTTATGCATGGCGTTAATTGCTTTGGCATTCTTTGCGTCAAACGTCTTTCTTTGCTCTTGCCATTGTGCAATAAGATTTTCTGTCATTTCTTATCCACCTTTCTCCATACGATGTAATGATTTAGAAAATCTCCCCCTCACCACTCACATCAAAAAAACCGACTCCATGCTTTTTTGCAAGCTCCTTCATCGTACTATTTGCTTCATCCGCTACAGACCAGGCAAAAGCTGTGTAAATCATGGCATAACCAATACTATATTCAGTCAAACGACTCTCTAACTCGTCCTCTTCATCCTCATCCAATAATTCCTCATCCACCAGATTCATATTGGGGAATTGTTCCACCATTTCCTGGTACCATTTTTGTAATGCTAGTGTTGTAACTGTTATTGTTGCGTAATCATGTGGTTCAGCCCATTTTGTTTGTTCATCATACCATTGCAAAAATGTTTCTTTATTGTTTGGAGCTTGTTCTTTATCAAAGACCATTAAATCATAACTCATCGTTTTCACCCTCCATAAAAAAAGAATATATGTTCCGTTTTTTTATTCTAGCATACTAGTATTTTTTTGAAAACATAGAAAAAATCGAGATAAAAACACTGCATTTCGAGCTGGAAATGCAGTGGAAAACGAGTCGTAAACAAAAACAGAATTGAAAGAATATACACAGTATGAGTATAGAGGACATCACAGAAGTTGTATTACGAGCCATTCAAGCACAAATAGCACTTGTCGATAATATGACCACTATCATCAAGGAAACTAATAAACAGCCTATCGTTCAGACGAAATCGAAACAATTTGAACAAGTATACAAGACTAAACAACAAGAGTTAGAAAAAATAACAGCCGTCACAGATAATCTGTATATAGATTGGAAATATGAAGATATTACAAAAGCTGAATACTTACGTATAAAAGCGAGATTTGACAACTTAGTATGCTTGAGCAAACCAAACTGTATGCTTTGCTTCATTTCCACAGCAAATACAAGCAGTTTTCGTAGTTGGTGGGTTAAATGGAATGTTACGAGAAGTATATTTTGTCTCTTCTTTCACTTTTTCCTCGCAGGCATCAGCTCCACACCATCCAGCAAGAACCCAACCAGGAATAGATCCGTTTTCCTTGGAAATGTTAATATGCTGCTGTAAATCTTTCAGTGTACCGATATTTGTATGGGCGTTTTCATCACGGAATTTACGTGCTTTATCGAATAAACGACTTTGCATTGTTGTCAGTTCTTCTTCAATTGCTACAACAATGTCGTTCAGGTCAATGGATTGCTTGTCATCTTCATCTCGTGCTTTTAACAATGCCTGGTTTTTCTCTAAGTCACGTGGACCTAATTCAACTCGAACTGGTACTCCTTTTAATTCCCATTCATTAAATTTGAAGCCAGGTGATTGGTCCGAATCATCTAGACGTACTCGAATTCCTTTCTTCTTAAGGATTACGAAGATGTCGTCTAGTTTTTCCATAATTTCAGGATTCTTTTTCCATGGACCTACAGGGATTAAGACAACTTGGGTCGGTGCAATTCTTGGTGGTAAAATTAGACCCTGCTCATCACCATGAACCATAATGACTGAACCTATTAAACGTGTCGAAGTCCCCCAAGATGTTGTGTGTACATATTCATGCTGATTAGCTTTGTTTAAATATTTAATATCAAAGGCTTCAGCGAATTTTGTCCCTAAATAGTGAGAGGTACCAGCTTGTACGGCCTTTCCATTTTTCATCATTGCTTCAATAGAAAATGTATCAACTGCTCCTGCAAAACGTTCAGAAGGTGTTTTTTGTCCATCATAGACAGGAATGGCAAGTAATCCCTCTACTACCTCTTTATAGATAGCTAACATTTGCATCGTTTCTTGACGTGCATCTTCTTCATCAATATGTGCTGTATGCCCCTCTTGCCACAAAAACTCAGATGTTCGAATGAACGGAAGAGTTTTCTTTTCCCAACGAAAAACATTTGCCCATTGATTAATTAAAACCGGCAAATCACGGTAGCTTTTAATCCAATTAGAATAGAGATGTCCTATCATCGTTTCAGAAGTTGGACGAAGTGCTAAACGTTCTTCTAATTTCTCGCCGGCTGCCTCCGTTACCCAAGGTAGCTCAGGTGAGAAACCTTCGATATGATCTTTTTCTTTTTGGAAGAAAGATTCAGGGATTAACATCGGGAAATAAGCGTTGCGATGGCCTGTTTCTTTAAAACGACGGTCCATCTCTTCTTGAATATGTTCCCAAATTTCATAGCCGTCTGGTTTAAAAGCGATACAGCCGCGAACTGGTGTATAATCCATTAAATCTGCCTTTTGGATCGTCTCGATGTACCATTTTGAAAAATCGTTTTGTTGTGTTGTCATTTTTTATCCTCCATTTCTGTAACTTTACCTTCTGAAAAAATAAAAAGCACAAAGCTGTCCTACAAATAAGGACGTCTTTGTGCCGACTAAACGTGGTACCACCTTGAATTTAGTTTTAAGAAAACCTTAAAACCCTCTAACGTTTTGTAACGAAAACGACTCGGTTATGTTTGCATAACATCTCCGTGGTAGGTTTCAGATAAGAAGCGGTGATATAGCTCTCAGCAATTGCTATATTCTCTGTTTCACTATTCTTACTTACTTGGTCACATCAACAATTTATATTTTATATAACTTTAGCAAAACAGTAGAATAATTTCAAATATTTCATTAAATACAATTATTTTTCGGGAAATATCAGAAAATTGACTTTACTTCCCTGTCTAGCCAAAAAGAGAAAACAGTAAAACTCGCTACACCGTTCCTCTTTCGTTGTAAAGTTGCTTTTCATAATAAAATAACCTTAAACACATAGAGGATCTTGTCCTAAATTAAGGTCAAGATCCTCCATATTGTCTACATGTAACTTTCTACTATCAGTTTAGTAAAGTCTGCTACCGATAATGGCTTACTGAAATAATAGCCCTGTACGTACTCGCAGCCATGTTCACGTAGCACGTTTAATTCTGCCTCTTCCTCGACACCTTCAGCTACTACTTGCAGATTTAAGGCATGCGCTAGAGAGATCATAGCTGAAATCATAGCAATGCCTGATTTTTCAGGTACAATATTACGAACGAATGCACGATCAATTTTCAAAACATCTACTGGGAAAGTCTTTAAATAATTTAACGATGAATAACCAGTTCCGAAATCATCTAATGAAATCGTAATACCAAGTGCTCTTAATTGCTTGATTGTATTAATTAAGTCTTCTGTATAATCCAACATACTCATCTCAGTAATTTCAATTTCTAAGAAGTGCGGATCTAATTTAGTTTCCGTAATAACTTCGTGTACCATCTCGACAAAACCTGTTGTACTAATATGAATCGGAGAAATGTTCACGGCAACACGTAAGTTTGAATTATGTACTTCATTCCAAGTGCGTGCCTGGGCAGATGCTTTTCTTAACACCCATACCCCTATATCATTTATGAGTCCACATTGCTCAGCAAATGGAATAAAGCGATCCGGTGGCATATGACCTAGGTCAGGGTCGTGCCAACGAAGTAATGCTTCCATGCCAATCACTGTATTCGTTTTTAAATTGATTTTAGGCTGATAATGTAATTCTAAAACATCTGTTTTTAGAGCTTGATGTAATTTTGTTTCAAGTAATAACCATTTATCATTGACCTCCTCCATATTTGGACGATATAAGCGATATTGATTACCACGTAAAGATTTTGCAGCATACATGGCGATATCTGCATTTTTCAATAATTCCTCAGGAGAGTTCGCATGATCTGGGAAAATACTAATTCCAATACTAATACTTGCGTAAAATTCATACGAATCAACAACAAAACTCTCATTAAAGACGTTGATTATCTCCTCAGCCTTGTCCTCAATACAGTCAACGTCGTTTAGTATAATAACAAATTCATCACTGTTGTGGCGGTAAATAGAATTTGATGTATAATCAACGTTACGTAGACGATTCGCCATTTCTACTAAGAACATATCCCCGATGATATGACCAAGTCCATCGTTAATGTTTTTAAAACGATTTACATCAATGAAAAATAACGCAAACTTCTCTCCTGTACGTCGAGATTGATGGAATTCATTTTCCAAACGTTGTTCTAACTTACGACGATTTGGTAGTCCTGTTAATTCATCATGATAGGCAATATGAGTTATCTTTTTTATATCTTTTTGAGCGGTAATATCTACCCTTATAGCAATATATTGATATGGTTTACCATTGTCATCAAGAAAAGGAAAAATCGTTGTCTTCACCCAGTAAAGGCTGCCATCCTTCGCTCGATTGCACACCTCGCCATTCCACATTTCACCCTTGCCTATAGTTTTCCACATCTCTCTAAAGAATGATCTTGGATGGAAACCTGAATTGAGTAAACGGTGATCCTGCCCTAATAATTCTTCTCGAGTATATTTAGATATTTTGCAAAAATGATCATTAACAAACGTAATTTTCCCTGTTCGATCTGTAATTGCTACAATGATTGAACTATTCATTACTGAAAAAATATCTTGTAATTCTTTCAAACTATAGTTAACTTGATTGATACTATTAGGCATGATATTCATCATTTTCATTCTCCGTTCATTAGAAGGGTTTGGTACTTTTGTTTTATATTTCTACGAGGTATAAAGTTATGGGATATCGCCCTTTTTTATGTAATTACATTATAGTCTTAGAAAAGAGGTTAATTCAACCTAAATATCTAAACATTCAAATCTATATTTGAGGATATTCAATAAAAGTGACACAAAAAACAAGGTCTTTTAACATACTAAAAATGCTTGTGTTTAAATACTTTAATTACCTTAGTGCTATCTATATGCTATGTTTAGCCTATTTATCTTTAGAAATACGAATTTTCTGTAATTTCTAGATACTTGAATAATTACTTCATTTATGCTAGAAAGCAAAAAGCCTTACTGTCACATATGGGCAGTAAAGCTTTTTATAAACTAAGAGACTTCATATTCTATTTGACCTCCCAATGTTTTGGCTCGTTCATTGTAAGCATCTAATTGCTCTTGTGATAAGTTTAAAATATAGTAGTGAAAATTTATTGGCTCTAAACCATGTTTCTCACATACTTGTCGATAAAAATCATAGCCTTCTCGATAATCTGCCATCCTAATAACTTCCTTTCATTTGTGTAGCTTTGTTATAATATTCTAATTGCTCTTGCGATAATTGATTGACATATCTTGTTCTATAACAGAATTTTATTTTCGTTAATAATATATAACAGATGATTTGCTATGTCAATGAATTTTCTGATATTTCTTTCAAGTATACGAAAGCCCAGTCCATCTAAATTAGTATGGCTGGGCTTTTCATAAAATATTCACGTCGGCGTCCGTCATAACCACATCCTTTAATCATAAAACTGTTAAATTCCTAATTGTTTGGCTTGCATATTATAAGCTGAAAGTTGTTGCTGTGATAACTGAAGCAAATAGTAGCGGAATGAAATTGGCTCAAGACCATAGCGCTCACACATCTCACAATAAAATTCATAACCATCACGATACTTTGACATTAGAATTCCTCCTCGAATTAAACTGTTTTATAACAGTTGTGATTATTTTTATTTAATATATAACAGATGGTTTATTTCGTCAAGCATTTCAAAAAAAGTTTGATTAAAAACATGACAAAAGCCATTGTTTTGAAAAAAGATCGTTCAAAACAATGGCTCTCGTTATAATAAAATATTAAAGAATTTTGGGAAGTAACTCTACTTTTACCTTTAGTTTTATATCTACAGGAGGCTCTTCCTCTTCTACAACGCAATAGATAACATAAGCTCCTTCGGGTAATCCCTCAAATACATGGTCAAAACCTTCATTACTTTTTAAAACACCATCTAGAACTTTTGTTTCTTTATCTACATTTCGAATTTTGTAAATAAAGCTCTCAGTACCAGTGTTTGTTAAAGATATTTTAAATGGTACATTTCCATCATAAGTAAAATATGATTGACTTTCACCTATCGGAGACGTTATCTCTTCATCAATCTCAATTGGGTGAGTGGTTCTTATTGATTCTGGGCCTTTCTCCTTTTGAGTGATATCTGCGACAATAGGTTGATCGTCTTTCTCCTTATGACTGGTATCCAAAACAACAGTTTCATCATTTTTTGCAACCTTTGACGCTGCATCAGAAGACGTTTCTTTTGTTTTAGTTGCACACCCTGATAAGAGTATAATAGAAGTACATATACTAACTAACTTATAAATTCTCATAACTTCTCCTATCTAAAACTAGTAAATAATGATAATTATACCATAAAGCGCATAAAAAAGAAGGAAAGGCTCTTTGCTCTTTCCTTCTTTTTTATGTGTCTAATTTCTCAATCTCTTTATGTTGATTACGAGAAATTAGACCTTTCACCATATATTTTTCAATAGTCGGATAATCATTCTAGGAATAAAAATTATGATGTTCCAAATTATATCAAATGCGATTGAATTTTTTATTTCAATTAGAATTTCTTTAATATAATGTCGTGCTTTTCTTTTGTTTCATTCTTTGTATTCAGTCTCCGGCGGTTCATTAGTGCTCAACTTTGATGAATGCTTTGATTTCTTTTATTTGTTCAATATGTCGTTGTTCATGAATATAAACTAGTTCTACCCATTGATCGAGGGGTAATTCACCAAGAACAGGATGTTTAAAGGATTTTTCTGTTAATATGGATGGATCTTCAATTGTCTCAAGGAAAGTTGTAAATTTCTTTCTAGAATCATTTAGGAACTCAATGATTTGCTGAACTGTCAAAAAGTCTTTAGCTGGTTCAAGAAATTCTGGTGCTTGAACTTTCGTTGTTCTATCTAATATAAGATGAACATTTTTACGTTCCGTTTGCTGACTATCTTCTTGTTTTAATCCCCACGCAATCACTCTTATAAAAGATGCCTCCGTTAAAGTTAAGTGATGGCACACCTGGGCGATACTCCAACAATCCGCATCAGGCTTAGCATTGAATTGACTATCACTCAATAATTTAATTTCCTCAACTAAGCTTTCTCTTGTTTCACATAGATGATCGTTTATTAATTGATTCATAGGTATCTCCTCCACTAACGTTTTTTACTCCCTTTTCTGTATATGTTTTATACAATGTAAAGTATTCTTTTATATTTGCTTTATCAATATTCGTTTACCAGTCTTTGCAGATTTTCGAACTACATCTAACAATCGATGCAGTTTGACAGCGTCATTAAAATCCGGAATTTGCTTACTGCTCTCAACAATATCTTTTGCCAACATCGTATAAGCTTGATTCACAAAGCTTATCGCGTCATTATTTAGTTCTGATGGAATTTTTACTTCTTCATATAAAGCATCTTTAGAGTCAAATAAATTATTTGGATGTATCATTTTTTCAATGATTAGGTTACCAAATTGGACATGGCCATAAGAATTTTTCTGTGTTAAGCGAAATGCTCCCTTTTCGCCCCTAATTTCTAATTGAAAAGCAGGATAAACTCCACCTTGGACATGTACAGATGCTGAAGTACCATTCATGAGCGTCCCCTGTATTAATATTTGATCAGCTGTATTTTTTTCTGTTGACTGGCCTGTTTCTTGTAAGAACGCTTCGGTATAATGGACATTCATTGTAGCGGATAGTTCTTTAAAATCACCTAAAATATAACAGAGTACATCTAGTGAATGCCCGCCGTTAATGGAAAGAAGGGTTGCTCCATTATCTTCGTGTAAAAGATAACGGCTTTTTTCATCTGTTATTCCACCTTTACCTTGTGTTGCAACTTGCATAGTACAGGAAATTACCTTACCGATATCCCCTTGGTGAATTGCTTGTTTTAAATAATTAACTTCTGGAGATTGCCTTCCTTGTAATCCAATTGCATGATGAATATTTCTTTCTTCTGCCAATTGAGCCATTTTTTCTGCTTGCTTCGTATTAATAGCTAGTGGCCATTCACAATAAATATGTTTATTTTCTTCTAATACTGCCAGCACAGCATCATAATGATGAGGGACTTTGATACTTACAACTACTAAGTCAACATCTTTCGATTGCGCTAATTCCTTATAGTTTGTAAAAGCATAAGGAGCATTAAGAATTTTAGCACTTTCTTTGGCAGTAACCATATTGGAAGTTCCGATTGCTGTTATTTTGTAAAAGGGATTGTTCTTTAGTGCTGGAATATGTGTTTGACTTGCCCATTGATTATTCAAGGATCCACCTATAATTCCTACATTTATAATTCTATTTTCCATTAAAAATTCCTCCAAAACATTATCATTACTATTATTAACAGGCAGTAATGTATCTGTAGCGATGAATCGACGGCTACAAGACTCCCACCTCAAAACTTAGCGTGTGAAGACTAGTTAGGAATGAAAAAACCCCACTGATAAAAGTTTCTCTATCTCCTTATACAAAGTATAATGAAAACAAGACATCATTTTAAATGTTAATTCATGTTGGTCTTATCACTTTTTT
This sequence comes from Lysinibacillus sp. CTST325, assembly GCF_054665055.1. Classification (NCBI taxonomy): domain Bacteria; kingdom Bacillati; phylum Bacillota; class Bacilli; order Caryophanales; family Bacillaceae; genus Lysinibacillus; species Lysinibacillus sp. CTST325. The sequence goes on from NZ_BAAFHO010000002.1 coordinate 330,945, forward strand.
TGATGGATGTGAAAAGAATTGGATATTGAAAATATGAAAGCATTTGTGTCAGTTGCAGAATTGAAAAGTATATCTGCTGCTGCTGCTAAATTGAATCACCTACAATCAAATATGACGGCAAAAATTAAAAAGATTGAAAACCATTATAATCAAGAATTATTTATTAGAAATTCTAAAGGTGTAACACTAACGAAAGATGGAGAAGAATTATATCATCAATTTAAGAGAATATTATTTCTTTGGGAAGAAACAGAAAATATGATGAAAAAACACGAGGAAAAACTCCGAGTTGGAACGATGATTTCAATGGGAGGAACTCAAATATCACAAGCTTTAAATGCACTTTATCAAACATACCCTAATTTATCGGTAACTTTAAAAACAGGTTCAACAGAGTATATAGAAAATCAAATTTTTCTAGGGAAAATTGATCTAGCATATACGATTGGCTCATTAAAAAATAATAATATTAAGTATAAAAAAGTAGCTATTGAAGAAATGGTTATTATAGGTCAAGGTATTAATCGGAATACAATATTCGAGGATTATATGAGTGAAAAAAACTTTCTTGTGCTATCTGATAACTGTTTGTATCTTTCGATTTTACGAAATATATGTATGAAGTTAGATATTACGCAGGGAGAAATAATTGAAGTAGGAGATCCAGAAACTTTATTACAATTTGCCACGATGGGCATGGGAATTACTTTAATTTCTAAACGTATAGCAAGACGATACAACATTGAACAATACTTAGATGTACCATCACCATTTAGATTCGTTGATTTATATTTAATTACTCGTTTAAATCACGAATTTACGCCAATTGAAAGACAGTTTATTGAGCTTACAAACTCTATTGATGAAATGAAAGCTACTAACAGATAATCGTACCAAAAAGCCGAGTCCTACAAATGTAAGGATCATCGGCTTCTTTAGTTGGCTATTTTATTCAATGAAATGCTCTCTAGTACGAACAATATTGAACGGATTATTTTCGAGTACATGTTGCAGCTCTTCATCTTCAATATGAGTATAGATTTGTGTCGTTGCAACACTTGAATGCCCAAGTATATGCTGGAGACTTCGAATATCTGCCCCTGATTTATACATCATTGTTGCGGAAGTATGACGTAACTTATGTGGCGTCAGTCGTTCTTTTTGAAGTCCGGATTGCTGATTAATTTGTTTAACGATTTTTGCAACGGTTTGACGAGTAAAGCGTGTTCCTTTTTGTGAGACGAAAAGAGGCTCTTCTCCTTCACCTTTATATACTGTCTTTCCGCTATTTTCATAGTCTGCAAGTGCCTGGATGCAGCTATCATTCAAATAAACGGTCCGCTCTTTATTCCCTTTACCAACAACCGTTAAGTAGCGCCCTTGTATAGATGACCTATTTAGCTGACAAAGCTCTGTCACACGAATTCCTAAATTCAAGAAAAACATCATCATACAATAATTCCTCGGTGAAGCACGATTTGGCTGGATGCCATCGATAAATTGCGTCGCTTCCTCGATGTTCATATAGATAGGTTTTTTCCGTCCTATTTTTGGCGTTTCTAATTCATCTGCCGGATTTTCCTCTAGTAGACGTCGTTTCCCTTTTAAATATTTAAAAAATGATTTTAACGTTGCTACTTTACGCGCTCTCGCAGATGCTGAATTCCCTCGCTGCACCTCGCAATATTCCATAAATAAATAAAGATCCTCTAGTGTCATTTCACGAATTTCTTCTATTGAAATAGTAGAAATATCTATTTTCGTTAAATCTGAACTATCATGATCATTCTGAATTGCTAGGTAGAAACGGAAGAATAATGTCAAATCATATTCATATTCTTTTCTTGTGCGATGAGACTTCCCTTTAATCGTCGTTAAATAGACGAGGAAATCTCTCATTATTTTAGGAAGCTTCGTCTTTTCCATAAAATCACCTCTATTTTCTCTATTTTACCACGAAAAAACGTTCCCAAATATAAATTTGGGAACGTTATGGTGAAAAATATGCTCCTTTTTATATTTCGGAACAAACGTTCTGTTTATGGACGAAAAAAAAGATGATTCCCTTTTGAAAGAAAATCACCTTTTTTTAAAAGTATTTATGAAAGTTTCACTTTTTAGGTATAAAACACGAAAAAAATGAATATTTAAATCTAGTGAGTCAAATGCTCTGAGACGATTCGAAAAATAAAAAGATGGGCAACTGTACGTGTCGATTCTTCTCATAACACGCATGGGATTATTTGTATTTTTGTCGATTTCGGTATGAAAAACGTTACTTTACAAAAATACTATACGTCCCATCTACCTGTTTTGTTAGAGACCAGTTTGTTGATAGCATATGTTGAAGCTTAGCGATAGCTTCCTCATCACAAGTTAAATGCTGGATTCCTGTTTCTAATAATTGATAATCCTTACCTTCTTCTAATTGGAAACGAAGATACAGTAAACGTTGAATGCCTGGCAAAGTTACATATTTGATACGGTAGTTACCATGCAGAGCGTTCAACAATAATTGTTCCCCTTCTTGATAAAGTGCCATTGTTTCGGAAAATTCATAGTTTGGTACTTTTTCCTGCCAAACTGATACATCCCCTGTTTGCAATGTACGCACAATCTCCTCATCAGTAAAATCTAATTTTGAAAGCTTGTCTAGCTCATAAGCTTGCATTAAATTAATGATTGTCATTTTATTAGCTCCTTTTATATGTATTTATCTTCATTCCTCTAAAAGTGATGAGATGAATGCAGATGTGGTTCCATTTCAATTGGTAACCATTAACTACAATTACGCCAAGGCGAAATTGATTCTTACTAAGTGTATCACGTTTTCTTTACTACTTAAATTCGGAGGGCGATCCATATGATGAAGTTCTATGAATCTGGTATGTTTTTTGATGAGATGTTCGAAGGTAATCAACCGAAGCCTCATTATCGGTCTTTCCACCATAAGCTCAATGCTTTCACTAAGGAACAATTAGATGAAAAATATCAGCAAGCACAATCAACATTCCTTAAACAAGGCATAACATTTACCGTGTATGGTGCACAAGGTGGAACAGAGCGGACAATGCCCTTTGATTTTATACCTATTATTATTCCATATGATCAGTGGGAAGTAATTGAAGCTGGTATGAAACAGCGTGTAAAAGCCTTAAATTGTTTTTTACACGATGTCTACCATGAACAGTCTATTTTTGAGGATGGGCTTATTCCAAAACAGCTCGTTGAAAACAATCCGTATTATTATAAAGAAATGTTTGGTGTAAAAGTACCTATTGATAATCATATTTTTTTAGCAGGTATAGACTTGATTCGTGATGAAAATGGCGTTTATTACGTGTTAGAAGATAATTTACGCAATCCTTCAGGGATATCCTATGTTTTTCAAAATCGATCTGTGATGAAGGAAGTGTATCCTGAATTTTTCTCTAAACATACGATCCAGTCACTCGATAAACAAATGGCCTTTATGAAGAAGGCACTACTTGCTCATCGGCCACCTTCTATGAAACCAGAGAGAGAGCCTAAAGCTGTTCTCTTAACAGCAGGCATGTATAATTCGGCCTATTACGATCATGTTTTTTTAGCACAACAGCTCAATATTCAGCTTGTTGAAGGGCGTGATTTAATTGTCCGAGATAAAAAAGTGTACATGAAGACAATCTACGGTTTAGAGCAAATTGATATTATTTATCGCCGAATTGACGATGATTTCTTAGATCCTGCTGTTTTTCGTGAGGATTCTTTACTTGGAGTTCCTCATATTATGGCTGCTTATAAGGCTGGAAATATTGCTATTTTAAATGCTGTTGGTAATGGTGTTGCTGATGATAAAGCGATGTATGCCTATGTACCAGATATGATTCGCTACTATTTGAAAGAGGAGCCTATTTTACGTAATGTGGAGACTTATCATCTAGCTGATGATAGACAGCGAGCTTGGGTTCTTAAACATATGAGAGAGCTTGTCATAAAAAATGTTAGTGCCTCTGGTGGCTATGATATGCTAATTGGTCCGCATGCGAGTGATGAAGAAATGGCCATTTTTAAAGAAAAGATTTTGGAAAATCCGTATCAATACATTGCACAACCAACTATTTGTCTGTCTAGAGCACCAGCTTTCCAGGATGGGAGATTTTATCCTTGTCATGTCGATTTGCGTGTTTATGTAATGAAGGGCGAGGATATGTATGTGCTTCCTGGAGGTTTATCGCGTGTAGCATTAAAAGAAGGATCTTTAGTTGTGAATTCTTCCCAAGGCGGAGGAGCAAAAGATACATGGATATTAAAGGAGGAATTGCAGTATGCTAAGTCGAGTAGCCGATGCACTATACTGGATGGCACGATATAGTGAACGATCACAAACGAATGCACATATATTACAAGTACAGCTGTTGAATATGTTGGAGCAATCTGGCAAAGAAAATGAATACATCGATCATTGGGAAGCGGTGTTGAATATTTGTGCCTCGAAGGAAGAATACTTGTCCTTTTATGAGTCGATTCGAGTCAATCCACTTATCGAATATCTACTCTTTTCTAATAATAACAGCAACGCCCTCCATGCTACTATATGTGCGGTTCGAGAAAACGCCCGTGTAACGCGAGATAGCATACCCATTGAGCTTTGGGAATTGCAAAATGCCTTTTATTTATCATTACAGCAAGAAATGTTGGAACGTGAAAGACCAATTCCACTAATCGTTCTTAACTCCTTTTTACAAAATGTTCGCAAGACTTCTTTGACGGTAACGGGGCTTATCGAAGGCTCGATGGATCGAGATTTACCTTTTTATTTCATGCAAGTCGGGAAATGGTTAGAACGTGTAGAAAAGACGATTCGTATGGCTTTAATTATACTGGAGCAACATAAGGAAATAGCCATCTCTTTAATAGAAGCGGACGGATCGTTTTTACTCGATTTATCGGAGGCGACGGAGTCTTATTTGCGTAAGCATCGCCAAACCAATTTACTTTATGTTATTCAATATTTATTACAGGATAAGCATTTCCCACGTTCAGTGATGTTTTGCTTAGAAAAATTAGAAGAAGCATTTATTTGTTTAGAAAACGATCCTCTATCAGCAAGATTTTTAGAACTTCATACGCCATTAAAAAGTTTGTTATTTGCTGTGATGAATGTAGATTTATGGAATATTACCTTAGAGGAAACTATTTTATTGATGGAGGAAAGATTGTGTCAATGTATTGATTTTGGCAATACATTTGCAACAATTTATCATTTATATGAACCCAGCGTACAACCTTGAAAGGAATCAACCACAGCTCCCTATCAACAAGCAAGTCAGTAATCTAAAGGAAGCGGACACAATGAAATTTGAAATTCAACATACTAATATTTTTCAATATGAGTCTGAAGTCGATCAAAGCCTAAATACAATCCGCTTAAAGCCAAGGGGCGATGAGCGTCAGCGCTTATTATCCTATCGAATTGCCATTACTCCGTCATCTTTAACGCGTGAGCATACTGATATATGGGGCAATACAGTTGGCACATTTTATATACCTGAGCAGCATCAAGAGCTAGAAATTCAGACGACCTCTATTGTTAGCATTCAACGTGCACCATTTATTCATCGCATTCAATATTCACCAGAAATGCAGACCATTTTTCACTCGAAACTGTTTTATGAGCATTATTTGCCCTATTTAAAGTTTACACATTTTACGTATATGACAGAAAATCAGTTAGAGGAAGTTTATCACGCCATTGGTCATGCTGAAAATCCTGTACTATTTTCATTAAATTTAATGCAATATTTATACTCGACTTTTGAATACGTTCCTGGTGCAACCGATGTTACGACAACTGCAAGCGAAGCCTTTTCCCTTAAGCGAGGTGTTTGTCAGGATTTCACACATGTCATGCTTGCGGTGCTAAGAGCTAAAGGAATTCCAGCGCGCTATGTGAGCGGTTATTTATACGTCGATGAAAATTCAGCCTTGGTCGGTGATATTGCAACGCACGCCTGGGTAGAAGTCATGATACCAGGAATCGGCTGGATTGGTCTCGATCCAACTAATAATGTAGAAGTATTAGAAAATCACATTATTTTATGCATTGGCCGTGATTATTCTGATATAAGTCCTGTTGAAGGTGTTTATTCAGGTGGCAAGCATGATTTAACAGTTAAAGTGAGCGTCAAAGCATTGAATCATTTATAGTAAAACGTACAATGGTATAAATTAAACCCCTAATTTTTCTACGTTAAGCAGAAGATCAGGGGTTTATTAAGATCTATTGTTTTCAGATTTTAATCTTCAATTTTGCAATTGTCCAACAACAATTTAGCGATTAAACATCTTTTCCATATTATTAAGTGCTATAAAAAGGTTTAATAACTATAATAATCTTTCAAAAGAGTTGATCTCGGCATCATTCTTTATTATATAAGGATTATACAATACCCATTTCTTTTCCTATTTTCTTGATTTTATCTATGACTATATTGAGCTGCTCCATTGTATGTGTAGCCATCACTGTAATCCGCAACCGGCTTGACCCTTTTGGCACAGTTGGTGGTCGAATCGCTGGAATAAAGACACCTTCATCCATAAGTTTCTCAGAAAATTGCATAGCTTCATGGGAATCACCAATAAGAAGAGATATAATGGGCGTTTCCCCTTCCTTAACTTCAAAACCCGATTCCTGCAATTTTAAACGTAAATATTTAGCATTATTCAGCAATTGTTCCCTTCGTTCGGGCTCATTTTGAATAATGGAAATTCCTTCTCGCGCTGCTTCAATCGCACTTGGAGATAAACCTGTTTGGAAAATAAATGATCTAGCGCTATTAAGTAAATAGTTCTTTGCAATTACCGACGTCGCCACAAAACCACCTTCTGCACCAATCGCTTTACTCAACGTGCCTACTGTAAAATCAATCTCATCTTTTAGTCCAAAATAATCAGCAGTACCACGACCATCACTTCCTAAGACACCTGTCGCATGCGCATCATCAATCATTATGTAAGCATTGTATTTCTTTGCTAGCGCAACGATTTCGGGAAGTGGAGCAATATCCCCATCCATACTAAAGACGCCATCTGTCACAATTAACTTCTTTCCATCTCCATGTGATTGCCTTAATTTATGCTCTAAATCCACCATATCCGCATGTTCATAAACAATTGTTTTTGCTTGACTAAGTCGACAACCATCTATAATACTCGCATGATTCCACGCATCAGAAAATATCATATCCCCTATCTTCATCACACTCGAAATCACACCAATGTTCGCTAAATAACCACTGCTGAAAACAATGGCAGCTTCCGTTTTTTTAAAATCGGCAATTTCAGATTCAAGCTGTTCATGAATGACGAAATTTCCGGTTGTTAATCTCGAACCACCAGCTCCTGTACCGTATGTACTAATACCTTCAGATGCTTTCTTTATTAATCGAAAATCTGTTGCAAGACCTAAATAGTTATTAGATGAAAAAAGCAAGAATTTCTTACCATTCATGATGATCTCGCTCTCATTGCCATTTGAAAACGAACGTAACTTCCTTGTCAATCCTTTCTCTTCTATTAATTGTAGTTCCCTTTGAAACCAATGATCCATTTTTTAATCCCCCCTAATGAGAACCGGTACGCTTTCTAAATAGTTTATAAAAGATTCTAGTTCAACTTCATCTGACACAAAATAAATACGCCCCCCGCTCTCACAGCCTTCCCTTTTTAACGGTGTAATTCTGACATAACCAATGGCACGATTACTTACATATCCAGTCACGTAATCTGGATCATCAGACCAACATAATTCTGCAATTGTAAACGGAGAATTTGCCACTTTCGATGCCAGAGCCAACGCTTCACGGACACGCTCATTAAGGTCCCCATTAGCGTCTTGCCAATCGATTCGTGATACACGCACACCCTTTTGCCCCCGATCGTCAAGCCGTAATCCAGTTTTACTATTTAGGATGATTGCCCCACGGAGGTTTTGATTACTACTAAGTTGATGAAAAGCAACATTCAGTGCATGTTCCGAAATACCTAAGGAGCTTAGTATCTTTCTTGCTTCACTATGGGCCTTTTCAATTGAAGCCGCCCCAACTGTCGTAATTTCTAAGGGTGGTATATACTGTATTTGATCACGCGCAATTTTTTCAACGGTAATTTGAATAAAGTCAGCATCTCCACGTGAATGATTACTTGCTTTGTTCAATAACTGTTTTACAATTGGCTCTATCTGAGATTTACTACCTATCCGTTCACCACCAGATATATGCTTTTCCCCTAGTTCAGGGCTTCTTTCAGCCGCACGCATTCGTATGCTATAACACGTTTTTAACATGATTATTACCTGCTACTTTCCTATTAATTGTTTGTAACATTTTCGTTAGAGGATAAACACTAACCGCTGTGATTACCATGCCTGGAATAGCCAAAACTAATAACGGTAAAAATGGAGTCCCTAACGTAAAAGCCAAACCAAATCTAGCAATCGTTGTCCCAATTGGGCCTGCCAAAACAAGTACCGGAATTGAAGTCCCAAATAAAACAATGAGTAAGCCTACAGTCAATCGAAAAATTAAGGAGATCTCCACATTTAAAATTGAGTGTATACCTAGTAAAAATAAGATTAAACTTGCAATGATGCCTGCTAGAAAATATCGCTTAAATCCAAATACCGCTGCAATCGCAACTGCGATGGGTGCTGATAATTGAAATTCAGACCCAGGAAAACCTGTTGGGATTTTAAACATGCCTGTAACGATAATAAGACAAGCTAACAATGAAATTTGGGCAAGATCATATGTAGAAAACTTTCGAATCATTTTATTCCTCCATCTTAAATAAGTAGCACATAATTAACCTGTAATAACTTTATTTTCTCCTATTCTCCTTGAATTTGTGTTAACTTAATTTAATAATAAGTTAACACAAATGCGGATTGGATAGTAGATAAAATGGTAGGATTTTTTATTATTTGTGTAAATACGGTTTTGTTAATGTTCACTAAGTGAAGGTCGTGTTCCTCTGACTAGAGAATTGCGGCTTGCTTTTTTAGATTCTGCACCGCCACGAGCACCCTTGCACTTGGCTTCGTAGTTCAGATATATATTCTATTGATTACATCCTGCTGGGCGCATAAAAAAAGTATAGGCCAAATTAGCCTATACTTTTTTTATGATCTTTTCCCTATAATCGTTGAAATAAATATGGACAAAAATGCTTGTTTAACCAAGTACATTTTTGATTTCCTTTGTATATTACCACTTTATAGGGAGTGGCGAGCATAATAGTCTTGATCGGTTAGCCAGCCTTTGATATTGCTGAGTTCTAGGCTATCGAATCATACTACGAGTAGAAACTCCGATTCACGCACTTGTATAGAAAAGTAGTTGATCAGCGAAAGTGTACATGTTTAGACTAGCAAAAATGTACATTGTTATTTTGACATTTACATCCCTTTCGATTTGAAAGTTTACAGCATGTATATGATGGAAGCTTAAAATGAATAATGATAAAACTATACAATTTCTTGTAATGGCACACTATACGCCTCTTTTATTCCCCCAAACAAGCGCATGCAACTGTGGCAGTACTTTAACATCTCTTAATTCCTCATCGTTAACCACTCTATCAATCAGCGCATGATATTTATCTAATAAATGTAGTATTAATCGTGAATTGTCAGTCGTTGTGAGATCATCATTACCGACTTGGAGATAAAAAGGAATCATTGGATATCGTTGGTGAATTTGTTTAGCATAATCGTAATCTTCTTGATTAAAAACGACTATTTTAAGAGATATATGGTGATTACTATTTCGATTTTTAAGTTTTTCGAAAATATCAGAGAGCACCGAATAGTCTGTGGACATTCCAGAACTAGGTGGCTTTGGTGAGATTGTCAGTTCATCAATCTCATACATCCATTTTTGCCACCTACTTCCCTGTGTTTCCACCCCGACCTTTATGTCGTTTTCTTTTAAAATCGCAATGAGTTCTTCCAAATTTTGATAGAGTGCAGGATTGCCACCTGAAATCGTGACAAATGAAAAGCCAATGCCTCCAAGACGTTTCAACTCAGACCAAATCTCTTCCGCTGTCATTTGGACAATAAGATGCTTTCCGCTGCCATCCCACGTAAACGCTGAATCGCACCAAGAACAGGCATAATCACAGCCGGCAGTTCTCACAAACATGGTCTTCTGGCCAACGACCATTCCCTCACCTTGAATCGTCGGTCCAAAAATCTCGATAACAGGTACCTTACTCAACTTCCATCCACTCCCGTCTCGCTTCTGCATAGCTTGTCGGGGTTTCATATAGTCTAATAAACTCTACACGCGCACCATTATATCCGTGCTCATCAAGCAAGGCATCAGCCAACTTTTCGTAAATCCAAACAACAATGTTCTCTGCCGTCGTATTCATGGGCGGAAGTGTTTCATTTAAATAACGGTGATCCAAATGAATCTCTATTTTTTGTTTCCATATTGCTTTTATATCGCCGAAATCAATCATCAAACCGCGTTCATCTGTGTATCCACTCAGTCCTAATACTACGCGATACGTATGACCGTGCAGGTTTTTACATTTCCCTTCATAATTATGTAAATGATGAGCAGCATCGAAGGTAAATTCTTTGCTTACGAGAACACGCTTTGCATGATAGTTCAATTGATTTCTTTGAATATCTTCATCTATTTTTTGAAGCTTATCGACGATTTTAAAATCTGACATGCCTTAAGACTCCTTCCTGTAGCTCAAATATTCATCAAGCCCTTTTTTTCGCAGTTTACATGCAGGGCATTCACCACAGCCATCTGCTATTACACCGTTATAGCAAGTCAACGTTCTTTCCCGAATAAATTCAAGTGCCCCAAATTGATCAGCAAGCTCCCATGTCTGTGCCTTATTCAGCCACATCAACGGTGTATCAATCACAAAAGATTCATCCATCGATAAATTTAACGTTACATTCAAGGATTTAATAAAAACATCTCGGCAATCCGGATATCCGCTAAAATCCGTTTCACAAACGCCCGTTACAATATGCTTAGCTCCTACTTGACTCGCTAAAACGCCCGCAAATGAAAGAAAGAGAAGATTGCGGCCAGGTACAAAAGTCGAAGGAAGCTCACCATTATCTCCGTCTTCTACCTTTATGTCTTGTCGTGTCAACGCATTCGGAGCAAGCTGATTCAGGAGTGACATATCTAGAATGTGATGCTTGACCCCTAGCTCCCTTGCTATCTCCTTCGCACATTCAATTTCAAGACGATGCCTTTGACCATAATTAAAAGTTACTGCCTCAACCTCTTCAAAACGTTCTTTTGCCCAAAACAAACAGGTTGTACTGTCCTGTCCGCCACTAAATACAACAATTGCCTTTTCCTGCTTCATCTATAAAAACTCCCTTATATCGAAAAACAGCACTCTAAGCAAAGAGCTGCTTTCTTCTTATTTTTTCAACGAATATTTGTGTGCCTTGGTTACCCATAAAGTTCAATCCTTCAATCCATTTTCACGGCTTCGGCAAGACATAAAAAAACCTCCTTGTAAAATGTTTCCCAACACTTTTCAAGAGAGGCATTACCAATCATTCTATTAAAACATAAGTAAAAACATAAAAAAAAGCCACGTCCGATATGGACATGGCATATTGTCATGTTTCCATAGTTTTTTATAGAGGGTATTTGCTATGAACCTCTCCCGTTCTAGTCCGGGCATTCTTTTCTTCAATATAATACAAAAAATAGTATAAAACGTCAATCGGATTTTTCTTCTTTGGAAAAACCACTGTTATATTTCCCTATATTTTAGCAGTACATTAAACACTTTGCTGAGATTAAATTCGGATATATATTTATCTCAATAAATCACTATTCCATTGTCTAGAACAGATTTATTTTGCACCTGATTCCCTAAAATATATAGCTTTTTCAAATTAGGCAAATTCACTAATGGCTCTACATTTGAAATAGCGTTATTTTCTAAATGAAGCACCTCGATTTGTTGCCAATTTCCCATAAAACTTAACGATTGTAGTGAACTATCTTGTATAGTAAATGAACGCAGAGCTGACAAGCCAGCAAAGTAAGGCATAACCTTATCAACTTCATGCACCCAGTCACCTTTACCAATTCGAAAGGATACATTATTCAAAGTCAAATGTTCCAATATGTTGTTGTTAAATGAATTTTGACTATTAATTTGAAATCTACACTCATTACAATTTACCGTTTTTACATGCTGTAAATTGAATAATTCACTCGTCTCTTCAAAAAAAGTTGTTTCATTTAAATTTATTGTTTGCAAATTTGATAGACGATTTAAAGAACGAATGCCTGTAAAATCGCCAGACTCCATCGCTGTAAGTTGTTCTAGCTTTGGGTATTTCAGTAAATCTGCTCCATTCAAATACGACTGTGCCCCACTTATCTCAACAGTCAAATCTTTTAGAGCAGGTGCCTCTAACTTGGATAAGAAAGTATTTTTTAATTCCGCTTTTTTTAAATGAGGTGCTACAATTGATGCTATTTGGCCACTATAACCAGTTATCGATAAATCGGTCAGTGAAGTCAGGCTGTTCACAATATCAAGCAAATCTAATTTATAAAGAGAAGCTAAACGCAGCTTGGTCAATGAAGACTTATTTCTAAGGCGTTCTAAATTTGTAATATCCATATTTTCAAGATCAAGCGATTGCAAGTTAGGCATGTTTTGTATAAAATCAAGCGTTTTTAAATTTTTTACCGCTGTAAGTTTCAATTCTTGTAATTGATTCAGTGAATAGAACGAGCTAAAATCAGTCGCCTCACTATAATCTATTGTTAACGACTCTAGATCAGTAAATGAAGACAACCACTTTAAATCATTGGCAAATCTTAAAGACAATGATGTTAATCGCAGTTGATTCAGAAGAGCGAAGTCTGTAACCGTCTCGGTGTAATACGAAATTTCAAGTGATTGAAGATTAGGAAACTCTAATAATAATGCAAGTTCATCATTACTTCGAATTTGAATAGAGAGCTCTACAACATTAGACTTATCGCTGAAATATTCAGCAATTTTACTAAATGATTCATTAAAGCGACCTGTATAGCTTTTTAAACCTTCTAGATGTCGGAAGCTTACATTTTCACTTTGTGATATTTCATAATCGCCCATCAAATTCAATGCCGTCAGACCAGTAAAGGCTTCAAAATCTTTTTGTTCGATTTTTTGTGTATTTAATAACTTATCCATAATGATATAGTTAGAAATTTTGGCTTGCTTATTTGTAAACGGATCGTCAAGGCTGTAATCAAAATGCCACTGATCTTCAGAATAGTATGCCTTTAAATAACGGATACTTGCGATTTCTTCTTTAGTCGGCATTGCTCCACCTTTATCAAAAATATCTTTTAAAAAGAATAAAAGAACTTCGCTTTCAGGCATTTTTCGAACAGGTATGTCCTCACGGTTACCATATTCTGTTTGATTGCCGCTCAAAAGAAAATAGCCAAGGAATGCACAAAGGATGACAATCGGTATTATTAAAAGCGCTTTTAAATTCGTTTTTGGATGTGTATCTTTATTCGCAGAAGTTGTACCATAATAATTATTAATCGTCTGATCAACATAATAAACTTTATTCTCTTTCAACATTATTTCAGTTTCACAAAAAGGACATTTGAATGATTGTCCCTCTCTATATTCAATTTTCCCATTACAATTCGGACAATTTAATTTAATGATTTCCACTGGCAATCCCCTCTCCAGCTCTACTTTTAATTAAGCTTAGTTGTCCGAAAAATAATTGTCAATATTTCTATTAAATACTAATTATCTTCCACCTTAAGACCTACAAAAAAAAGTCGCCCATAAGGCGACTTTTTTTGTGTTTATTCACTTTTTTATACAATAAGTTTAAACTTCTGGTTTACTATTACTTGTGATACGGTTCTACGTAATAAGGATGAGTGAGGTTATTATGCGGAACTCAAATATAAATCTACCGAAGACTCAACTTCCTTCGCAACAAGCTCCACAAAGTCCCTATAATCCTCTGTCGTAAGAGTAAATTTCTACGTTTAAAGTTTATTCATCACGATTAAGAGCTTCTTTTACAAATGTAGGGAGGGCGAATGCACCAACGTGTAAATCTGTATTGTAATATTTCGTTTTTAGAGCAAATTTGTCCCAAGTATCTACTTGAATATCTTTAATTGGATGTAATGCTTTTGAAGCAAATCCGAATAGCCAGTGTCCCGATGGATATGTTGGCATATGGAATTGATATACGCTTGCGATTGGGAATATACCTTTAATTTTTTTATGTGCTTTACGCATGTTTTCTGCATACTCCGCGAAGTATGGTGACTCGTGTTGGTTAATTAGAATTCCTTTTTCATTTAATACACGGTAACATTCTTTATAGAAAGCTGTTGTAAATAAACCTTCACCGACAGAAATTGGATCAGTAGAATCTACTAATATTAAATCGAATGATTGATCAGCTACGTTTTGAACGTATGCTAAGCCATCATCGAAAATCATTTCCATGCGTGGGTCTTCTTCGACACCAGCAGCTGTAATTGGTAGATATTTCTGGCTTAAACGGAATACTAACTCATCGATTTCAACCATTACTACTTTTTCTACTGATTTATATCGTAGTACTTCACGAGCCGTACCACCATCACCACCACCAATAATTAATACTTTTTTTATATTTGGATTGGTAGCGAATGCTGGGTGCGTAATCATATCATGATAAACGAACTCATCTTTTTCATTCACCATCATCAAACCGTCTAATGTGAAGAAAGTACCAAACTCTTCACTTTTATAAAAATCGATTTTTTGGAACGGAGATTGTTCACTATGAATTTCTTCGTTGTATCCGATTGAAAATTTACAGTTATTGCTCCATTGTTCTGTATACCATTTCATTAAATCACGTCCTCTAATATTTCTTGTTTCACAAGAATTGTATCAATTTCTTGTTCTGCAAATTGACGAATTTTATCTGCCATTCCACGAGGTACTTCAAATGATTCTGTCTTTTTCGCCTGCAGTTTTTGTTCTAAATATTCCGCTGCTTTCCAAGGACTTACTGAGTCGCCACAAGTGTAAACATCAACAGAAGCAAATCCGTATTCTGGCCAAGTATGAATCGTTAAATGTGATTCAGCAATTATTACTGCACCCGATACACCATATGGGTTGAAATGATGGAAGCAAGATTCTACAATTGTTGCCCCAGAATAGTCTGCTGCTTCATTCATAAACTGCTCGATTAAAGCATTTTGCTCAATAATTTCACTTGGGCAACCATAAAATTCGATTAATACGTGTCTTCCTAATGTTGATAATTCAATGCTCATTTATCTATCTCCCTTACGACTGTTATATAATTTTCTTCTTTAGTTTCATTCAAAACATTGCCAAAATTAAGAAAATAGAAGTTATATAATTCTACTACTTCCTCTGAAATAATTTCTCCGGGGATAACTAGTGGTATTCCCGGTGGATAAATCATTAATGAATCTGCACTAATTCGACCTACCGCATCATAAATTAAAATTGTTTCTGTTTCTGCATTACACGCCTGTTGCGGTGTCATTGCTAATCTATTTATTTGATTAGCTGTCACATAAGCTGACTGAATCGCTTCATTTTTAGCGTGATTAAGTTCAATATCTTTTAACGCATGTACTAATTTACCAATTGTTTCATTCGTATCAGCATGACTAATGACTGCCATTATGACATATCCTTCAGCAAGTTCTAATTGAATTCCATACTGTTGTTTCAATATTGTGTAAACTTCAAAACCAGTTAAACCGAGATCGTTCACACGTATAACAAGTTTCGTCCAATCATATGATTGATTGAAATTTTGCTGTACGTATTCAGCTTTTAATACTTCATAGCGTGAATTATTTTCAATTTCTTCAATAGCCGCAACAACAATTGACTTTAAATTGCTATAACGTTGCTGTCCAAACACCGCTAAATCCCTTCGTGCTACATCTAAAGAACTCATTAATAAATAATTTGCACTCGTCGTTTGAAGCATATTTAATACTTTTTGCAAATGCTTCGAATCGATTCGTTTTTCTTGTAGTAAAAGAAGCGAACTTTGCGTTAATGAACCCCCAGTTTTATGCATACTCATCGTTACTGCATCTGCACCAGCACTAATCGCATCGTTTGCATTAGGTAAAAATGTTAAATGCGCTCCGTGTGCACTATCAACAATAACTGTTACATTTTGTTCATGTGCGAGTTTACATATTTCTTGCAGTTTATTCATCGAACCAAAATATGTTGGATACGTCACAAGCAAAGTTTTCGCTTGTGGATTTTCTGCAAGCGCTGATTTTACATTTTCAACGGAAATTCCGTGTGCAATACCAAAATATTGATCAACTTCAGGTTGAATAAATACTGGTTTTGCTCCACTTAATATAATGCCGTTCATCACTGATTTATGGCAGTTACGAGGAACGATCAATGTATCTCCTGGTTTACATGTCGCTAAAATCATCGCCAGAATACCTACAGTAGTTCCATTTACTAAAAAGTAAGCGTAGTCTACATTAAATGCTTGTGCAGCTAATTGCTGAGCTTCTTTAATAACTGATTCCGGATGACTTAATAAATCAAGCTCCTTCATCGAGTTTACGTCCATTCTTAATGTCATTTCTCCAAGCGTCCATTTTAATGGGTTATCTTGTAGCCCCATTTTATGTCCAGGTACATCAAACGGCGTAACTTCTTGTTTAGCATAATTGACCAAAGCGTCAAATAATGGCATGCGGTCTTGAGTGACTAAAAATTCCTCTTTAGCCACTCGATCTTGCACGCACTGCATTATTGTCCCATAGCAACTGCTAATAGTTGCTGTAATTCCGAAACTTTGTCTGTTTTTTCCCAAGTCACGTTTACATCACTACGTCCAAAGTGACCATAAGCTGCAACTTGTTGATATTGTGGTTTACGTAGATTTAGCATGTTAATAATGCCAGTTGGAGTTAAGTCGAATAATTGACGAATCGCTATTAAAATTTCTTCTTTTGCTACTTTTTCTGTACCAAATGTTTCTAAAGCGATACTAATTGGTTCACTTACACCAATTGCATATGATAATTGGATTTCACATTTATCTGCCAAGCCTGCTGCAACAATATTTTTCGCAACGTATCGCGCTGCGTAAGCCGCGGAACGGTCAACTTTTGTACAGTCTTTACCAGAGAATGCGCCACCACCATGACGAGCTGCGCCGCCATAAGTATCAACAATAATCTTACGTCCTGTTAAACCTGCATCTCCGTGTGGTCCGCCTACTACGAAACGACCAGTAGGATTAATTAAAATGCGGAAGTCTTCATTCATACCAAATTGCTTCGCAACATCTTTAATTACTTTTTCTGTAACGTAATCAATGAATGCTACTCGGTCAAAATCATCATCATGTTGTATTGACATTAAAACAGTATCAATTTTAGGTTGCATACTATCTGTATAATCAATTGTTACTTGTGATTTCATATCTGGGCGAGCCCATTTGAATTGACCATTTTTACGTTGCTCAGTTGCACGTTTTACAAGCATATGCGCCATTTCAATTGCTAAAGGCATATAGTTCTCCGTTTCATTAGTCGCAAAACCGAACATAATACCTTGGTCACCTGCACCAACTTCTTTTGTATCGCTTGAAGAATCAACCCCCATTGCGATATCAGGAGATTGCGTGTGTACTAAAACTTGTACATTGCAGTTATGACCATCAATGCCGAACTTATCATCTGTGTAACCAATGCCGATTAGGGTATCACGGGCAATTTTTTCGATATCTAGTTCTGCTTTTGTTGTGATCTCTCCACCAACAATTACTGTGTTTGTAGTTGTGAATACTTCACATGCCACACGTGATAGTGGATCTTGTAATAATGCTGCGTCTAATACTGCATCTGAGATTTGGTCTGCAATTTTATCTGGATGTCCTTCCGATACAGACTCCGATGTGAATAATACTTTTTCTGACAATTTTCACTGCTCCTAACAAATTATAGATTTTAGGGCATAAAAAAAAGCTCACCCAATTTTAAGGAAAGCTTCGAATACTATCAGCTGCTGTTCCTCTTATTGTTCACAAAAGTAAATTTTGTGCTCAGGTTCGGCCCACTGGATTTAATTCATGATGAACTAAATTGTTTGGCCACCGTATCTTCGACCCCTCGTCTCAACGGTTATTAATAAGAGCTATATTATTATGCTGAGACTCATATTAAGTCATAAACATTTGAGTGTCAATTAATTTTTTAATACTTTTTCTGATTAATCGTTATGAGATATAATTCATTTATCGTTTAGCACAGAAAAATACTAAGCGTATCATTTTATATTTATTATAAAAAATGAATAATAATACACTAACGGTTTTATATTAATAATAATAGAATGAACTCCTATTAAATTTGTTAATAGATACGTCAAAAAAACATATTGTAAGCATAAAAATTTTTAGATCAGCAGAGAAAATTCAGGAATTTTTAGAGTCTTTTATTTATAGAAATTATTTAAATTTCTATAATTCTGAATATTATTTCCGGTCAATTATAGGGTTCTTCTGAAGGAATATTGATAAGTGTTATTGGATAAAGGTAATCATATTTATAAATTCATTAACATATAAATGTTTCCTCTTAGTAAGTAAACGATCTAAAAGGTGATACATTAATTTGTATCACCTCTAACTATGTTTTAAAACCGACTCTATTTATGATACGGTTCACTGCACCAAGTTCTAGCTGCATTTTTTATAAAAATTTATAAACTATTTTATGCAAAATTTCGAACATCGTTATTTCGGCCAAATTTATAAACCGAGACTAGAAAAAATACGGCGGCAAACGCTAGTAGAATCAAAAAATTAAGGTAAAGACTGACAAAATCATGTCCCTGCTGTAGTTGGCTTATAGTATCAAGTACCCATCGTTGCGGCATAAAGTTGGCAATTTTCTGGATGGTCTTCGGCATAATTTCAAAAGGAAAAAAACAACCTGACAAGAGACACGATGGTGTCAAGATTAAATTTTGCAGCGCACTCGCCATCCCGGAACTGTTAGAAAAGGAAATGAGCATTAGCGATAGACCTGCTGCCACTAAAGCAAACAAGATTAAAATGATGGACATTTGCCAAATGGACACATGCATCTCAATATGGAAGATATTCGTTATAACCAGTAGCGTAAAAATGATTTGGGCAACCATTACCAGCATACTGACAGCGATATTCGCAAGTACATACTTCCTGGCATTAATCGGCGTTGATAACAAACGGAAATAGGTACGATTTTCTTTTTCCTTCATAATGATTGTCGCAAAGTTTCCTGCTGATATTAGCATAATCATTAACAAAAAGCCGATGGTCCGATTCGTCATATTTTTACCTTTTGAGGTATCTTGCAGTGTCTCTACATGAAACTTGAAATCAGCCTGTTGATAGCGGGCAGACATTTTTTGATACGCACCTTGATCACCATTTGCAGCCTTATTTAAGGCCATAACATTATCAAGATACTGGTAAAGATATGATTTTACAAAGCCGGTAACTTCAGCTCCTTTAATCGAGGCCAGCTGTATATGATCCGGGTTTCCGGTTTGAATACTTTCCGAGAATCCTTCGTCCAAAATAATAGCACAATCAAATTGCCCTGCAGCAATTTGATCCTTCATAGAAGATTCATTGACATTGACCAGGTCCATATTTTTCAAGTGTTTTAGAAAATTTACTGTATCTCCCGCAATCTGCCCCGAGTCATGATTGATTACCCCAACTTTCAGTGCTTGTTGGCCGCTTCCTACATAAGCCATAAAGGCAATGACAATTCCAATGAGCGGCCCACCAAAGTATAGAAAAATATTTCCTTTTTTTCTAAAAGCCACACTAAGAATTTTCTTCATCAGCCAGATTATATCTTTCATCATAATCCCTCCCTTCTTTGGAATGAAATGATGGCAATCGTTAAAAATAGAAGCGAAATCCCAAGATTTAAGGTGATTGGCAGCATCGCAGCCGATAGGTCATTAGCATAGATGATTTTCGTAATCCCCTGGTTTGACCATGTAAGCGGGGATAAATCCGCTATAAATTTAAGTGCCCCCGTGGTACCTTCAATTTTGAAATAGGCGCCACCAAAGTATGACGCAACCTGAACCACCAGGATGATGATTGTTCTTGAAGCCTCATGTGTTTTTGCCACATAGCTAACACCAAGGCCGAAACTGACCGCCAGAAATACTTCCGATATTAGGATAAGAAGAATCCACCCAATATGGCTTCCCCAGTCCACTTTATACACATAGTGGCTAAAGATGATAATTACAATAATACAGATCATGTTAACAAGAACACAGCCAATAATTTTCCCGAGAAAAATCTCACCTTTTCGAATCGGGGCAGCCAATAATCGAATCGAAGTATGATTGACTCTTTCATCGCGAAGAAGTCCCATTCCATACAGCGCCGTATAAAGGGCAATCATCGTCGTCATTACTATCGCATAGTAGTCCATCGAACCGGGCTCCTTCGTTGACTGCAGTGACGTTTCTTCTATAAAATCATGCTTGGCCGGGCTTGCTAAAACAGTACTGACTTTTGCTGGATCAACACTTGCTACCGCAGCCGTAAGATTATATTTATCAGCAAATGCGGTCAGCATTCCTTGGAGAATACTTTCCTCGATGCTATTTTGGCTGCTGCCATATAATTTGAGTCCTTCATTGGTCACCTCAACAAAGGCAGTGTAGTGATTTCCTTCTACCTCCTTTTCCCCATTCACCCCGTCAGCTGCCTTCTTAAAATTAATGCCGGTATCTTTAGCTTCCTTGATAAACGCTTGAAAATAGGAAGAAATCTCTGAGCTAGCAGTAGTTCTATATAAGACATGAACATTGTCGACTTTTATTATATGATCAAAATCTTTGGATAAGGCGGAACCAAGAATCAACATCAAGACAATGGGAAAAGCCATCATTAATATAAATGTATGGTAATCCCGGAAGCTTACTTTAATTTGCTTCCAAATAATGCTAAGTACATTCAAAGAAATAACCTCCTTCTAATCTCTTAAGTTCCTTCCAGTAAGTGTTAGAAATACGGTTTCCAGATTCGGTTCCTTTTCCTCCAGTGAACTGATTTCAATCCCTTGATTCATTAAATACAAAAGAATATTATTTAAATTGTTTACGTCTATTTCCGAATTGATTTTGATCAGGTTCTCTTCCAAAAGGACAGATTTTACCCCATTGATTTCCTTGATCTTCTCTAAATCGATTTGTTCAATCGATTTTGCCTCAATCCAAATATCCTTTGTATTGGTAATAATCGCGATTAATTGCTCCTTCGTGCCTTCCGCAATCACCTTGCCGTGATCCATAATGGAAATCCGTGTACAGATTTCCTCCACCTCTTCCATATAGTGGCTTGTATAAATAATCGTGCATCCCATCTCATTTAACTTGCGAATCGATTGTAGGATATAGTTCCGCGAATGCGGGTCAATTCCGACCGTTGGCTCATCCATAATAATCAACTTCGGACGATGGGCAATGGCACAAGCAATATTCAACCGTCTTTTCATCCCGCCGGAAAAGTTCTTCGGAAACTCCTTCTGCTTATCAAGCAGGCCAACAAATTCTAATGCCTTTTGAGCCAGAGCTGTTAATTCCTCCCCTCTTAGCCCATATAATCCTGCAAAAAATTTCACATTTTCAAAAGTAGTGAGTTCTTCATAGATCGCCAAATCCTGTGGTACAATCCCGATATTCATCTTTGCAAAGCGGCTGTGTTTCCCGCTGTTTTTCCCAAGAACGTTAATTTCACCCTCGCTGCAGCGCAGGAGCCCAGCAATCAGATTTATAGTGGTACTTTTTCCAGCACCATTGGGTCCTAAAAGCCCAAAAATTTCACCTTCGCTTATGGAAAAAGATATATTATCAACAGCAAGAAAATCATCAAACTTTTTTGTTAAATTTTTCACTTCAAGTACCTTCAAATGATTTCACCCCTCGTTAACTTTCTGTCTTCATTATAAAAAAAAGGATGAAGCCGCATAAGTGCAACAATTCATCCTTTTCACATGAAAAATTTCATATTTTTTTGGTTACCTTTTTCATTGGAACAGTGGTTCAGACACCATGTGTATTTTTATTTTCCACAATTATATTGTTTATTGGATTGGAATTAACATCGTTACTGAAAAGCCATCTGTTCCGTCCACAATAATCTTTCCGTTGATTGATGCGCTTCGTTCCTCCATTCCAATCAATCCAAGCCCTTTTTTTACCTTTTGGATTCCAACTCCATTATCCTTCACTTCCACTTTGATCATCGTGTTGAGGACGTGAATTTCAATGGAAACCGTCGTCGCTTCCGAATATTTTAGGGCATTTGTTAAGGACTCTGTTAAATTTTCCTGAATAATTTTCCACTGAATCGGGGTGATCCGTTCCATATTTCCCTTATAAACAAAGGGCATATTCATCGAATGTTTGGCAGAAAACTCTTCTATGAATAATTTCATCCGATTTATGCCCATTTGTTCTGTAGATGGCTTTAAATTTTTCAGGGTCATTCGGATATTTTCGATACCCAATTTTGAAATATTAATAGCATTTTGCAGCAATTCTAGAGCTTTCACCTGATCAGATCCCACCAACCGCTTGGCCGCCTCCATTTGAATGAGTGCGCCGGTCATCGAATGGCCAATTTTATCATGAAATACTTGAGCAAGGCGATTCCTCTCTTCCAATTTAAACGTATATTCAGATTGCCTGATAAATTCATTATTTTCATTCAAGTTTTTCGTTATCTTCTGAAGATTTTTCCTCATCATATCCAATTGATCCTCTTGCCTTTGCAGTCGTGTAACAAACTGCAGAAGCATCATATAAATGAGACAACTTAGAGCTGCCACCAGTCCATATTGAAAACTTAAATCATCTTGAAGCCAAATAAGCGGCAGAAATACCAAGATTAGCATCATAAACCGTTTTTCCAGATTAATAGAAAAAAATTCGCATAGATTTAACGGCAGCAGAATGATAAAAAATGGATGTACCTTATAATAGGAAAAAAGAATTTGGACCAGTGAGAGCAATAGAACAACCTTCTTTATCCTTTGTCGCTTCACGATATAGAGCACAATATTGATGATCAAATACAGCAGAAGGGAAAAAATAATCCAGGGGATATTCTGAACCGGGAATGTGACATGAATAAACCAGAGCGACAAATATCCTAATAATATGAGTTTATTAAGAATGATGAAGAATTCCATGTTAGTGAATTCTTCCCGTTAAAAAGTAAATCGCAATTTGCGTGCGATGACTCAACCCCGTTTTATTAAAAATAGAAGTAATATAGTTGGCAATCGTTCCTTCAGAAATATAAAGTTGTTTGGAAATCTCCTTATTTGAAAACCCCTTTGCTATTAAAGCCATAATATCCAATTCCCGCTCACTAAACATGCTCGTATCTACTTTACTTTCCTGCTTATTTTCCATCAAATTGGATTTTATTTTCTCCAACACAACGTCCTGCATGATGCTATTGCCATTATACACACTAGTAATCGCTTCACGAATTCGTTCCGGGTCATTATTTTTCAATAAATAGCCTTTGGCGCCATTCTTAATGGCATCCAAAATATACTCGTCATCATCAAAAGTAGTAATAATTAACGGCTTTGTCTTTGTTTGTTAACTAATTAATTTGGTTGCTTCCACACCATTCATATTCGGCATCCGCACATCTAATAAGACCACATCGATTTCATGCTGTTTACAGTAATCCACCGCCTCTAGCCCGTCATTTACCGTAGCTACCACTTCGAATTCTTCATATGTATTTAATATTATTTTCATTCCTTCACGAATAAAGGAATTATCATCAGCAATCAGCACTTTGATTTTCATTTTCTCACCATCCTCTTCCATTATCATATGGTATCATAATGCATTAATAATGCGTTAGAAAATATTCGACTTTTAGGTAAAAATTTGAAAATAAAAACAGTTCCCATATATCGATGAATTCGACAAAATGTGAGTTAAGACAGACGCTTATAGTAGCTAAAAGCGATTGCTATAGATTAGTAGCAATCGCCTTTTATAAAATCTCATTTACTTATGGTACGGTTCACCGAAACTAATATGAAATTGTATTACCTATTTTCGATTGTACGCCTATCTCTATTGTTAAATGATAAAACAGACATCTTTCATCAAGTTACCTGCACCGTTAGCACAAGAAGCATTGCTCTAATTGAACAATCGTCCCCCTTACTTTAAGTGCATTTATTCATTGCTATTTAAAGAATAAATGAAAGTACATATTATTAATTATGCCTCGGCATTATCTCTCTCCCAAAATAAAATACCACCGTCACCTGCAACTACAAAATAATTACCACTAAATGAAAATCCATAGCAATACAAAAATCCTCTATAAATGCGAACACAATTTTTATTGTGTCCTTCGACCAAACAGTCCTCAAACGCAGGTTGTTAAATTATATCTTCACAAGAGTATAGAGGAAATACTCTTTGTAAACTATCCCCAAATTTATTACTGATTGGCAGTATACCTCCACCATATTTGCCTGCCAATTTTATTGATTTATCTTTTAAAATGTCAAAGCCTTCACAAATTAAAAAGGTTTCATCTAAGTCAAAGTCATCTGAATAATCTCTAGACTTTTTTTCTACTTTTCTAAATCTATAATCCCTCTACCATTATTAGATACGACAAGTAATAAATCGGATGATTAATCAAAGCCGAAATATTTAAATCCACCAATACTAAAATTACCCTTAAAAGTCCAACCAACCGGACTTTTAGCATAAGGTATTTGTTGTAATCTGCTATATATATTTTTTCTATGTTTCTCAAATGCCTTACTTTTAAAGTAATCCATGATAGCCTCTATTATTGAACTATTTTTTTATTAAAAAACCATCTTTATTCAAAACGCCCTTGCCTTTCAGTAAGCACCCATTTTCGTACATAACCCATCTTTTCTTGAATATTTTCTATTGTTTTTTCACTTTGAAATGCCTTTTGCATGACAGTGTAGCGCAAATCCGTAGCTCTCACATTTGTACCGATATCCTTTGACATCGTTTGGAAAATTCGCTCAATTGTTTTCGTTGAAATGGCTTTTGATTGACTAGCCTCGCTTACCCAAAGCCATTCTCCTAACTTTTCTTCATGTAATTCCTCTGTTGCTTCTTTATAGTGCGTGAGCATATCCATTAATATTGGTGAAAGCTTTAGTTCTCTACGTCCATTATTGTTAGCAATGTAAACTACAGATGCATCAAAGTTAATATGAGCCCATTTCATACGTACAAGTTCTGCTGGCTTACATCCAGTTTCCATCAGTATTTGGACGATGCAGCCATTACGTCTTGCTAGCCATGCATGCTCCATAGTTTTAGCGTACCGAAAATAGGTTGGCCAGACATTTGCTATTTGCATCAATTGCTTATTTGTCAGTAATGTTAAAGCCTCTTTTTGCCTCTTTTTTGGCTGTAAAATGCCCTCATAGTCAAATGGCTCCACCCACTCTCTTAAAAAGACAAAGTCTACAAAGCCCCGTAATGTAGCAATTTTATGATTAAATGTGTTGACATTTGTATAGGTCTCTTTCAGATAATTACTATATACATATAATAATCCTTTTAAATGATGATCCACATATAAGTAGTTATTGTCATGAGCAAACGCTAAAAATTGCTGTCCATCTATATTGTACTGCTTTTTAGTAGCAGTACTTTTCTTTAAAGAATTTAATAGTAAAAAATAGCTGTTCCATGCGTCCACTAATGTGACCATCTTGTTCCCTCCTTAGTTAACTGTGCGTGTTTTAGTTTAAGTTTACTATATTTTGGGTGCGTTCGTTTATTATTAATTTATATAAATTGTAATGTCGGATAATCTGTAGTATTCAAACACTATCCTGCTTCCACTGTTCAAATGGTCCGCTAGCAGTGTCTCATATTTTTTACTTTCTTACAATAGTAATTTCACACTCGCTGTTGTAGTACAATTTCTTTAAAATGCCATTATTCTTGTATAACAGGACTTATTTACATGAAAATTCGTATAATTTAGTGTTTATTACCGTTTGTATTATATAATAAGTGTATCAACTAAAATTTGTAGGGGGCTTTTCAAGTATGCAAGTAAAAACAACTCGACTTGAAGCAGAAGACGCAAAAATTATTTATCAAGAAACAGCCGGGCTAGCCATTATTACAATCCACCGCCCACAGGCTAAAAACGCACTTACAGCAAATATGTGGGATCAATTAGCTAAAATTGCACTACGAGTATTAGAAAATCCAAAAAATAAAGTATTGATTTTACGCGGCTCTGGCGAAAACTTTACAGCCGGCTCTGATATTAAAGAATTCAACGCCATTTCTCTTGAAAAAGCCGAAGAAGCATTTGTACATATGGAAAAAACGATTTCCACAATTGAGCGTTTACCAATTCCAACGATTGGCGTAATTAATGGTCCTGCAATGGGCGCTGGCTTAGAGCTTGCATTAGCTTGTGATATCCGTATCGGCTCTGAAAAAGCAAAGCTAGGAATCCCTGTCGGTAAATTAGGGATCACCTTAAATAACAAATTTGCACAGCGTTTAGTTCAACTTGTTGGCCCTGCTACAACAAAGGATTTAGTATTTACTGGCCGTATGTTTAAAGCTGAAGAAGCCTTCAAGCTTGGCATGCTTAACTACTTAGTAACTGAGAAAGACTTAAATAAATACATGATTCGCATGGGTAAGCTTGTTGCCGGAATGTCACCTGAATCTTTACTAGCTGTGAAGAAATCTGTGCAAGAATGCGTGGACAGTGCTCCAACATTATGGCAAGGTTCAACACCGTTTGTTGGTAAAGATTTTGAAGAGGGTTGCCGTGCCTTTGTGGAAAAACGTCAACCTCACTTTACACGTCAATCAAAATAACAAACAGGTACTCTACTCGCCCTCATGCGAATGGAGTACCTGTTTGTTAGGATTTTCTTTTTAACACTACCGATTTAATGTTGAGATGAATCGCATCTAATTCATAACCAAAATGTTGATGAAATTCCTCTTGGATCATTTTTTGTAATGCATACAATCGATCTGGTAAGGAATAATTAATGGGTAGCTTTAGCTGTAATATAATTGTTGCTTGCGCTAGATCACCTAAAACGAATTGTACGTGCTCGACTTTGTGTACAATATCTTGCTTAGCACAGCAATACGTTAGTAACTGCACGTAAACATGCTTCCCAATATCGATATACTCTTGTTGAAAATCAGGGCGAACAATCGTCGTCTCTCCTATTTTTTCACGCTTTGAAGAGAAAATCTCCATCCCTCTTTGAACGAGTCGTATAAAAAAGTTTTGTTCGACTTGTCGATACGGTATTGGCATGACGTGCTTCCCTTGAGTCTGTCGAATAAAGCGAGCTTTGGCAATTTCTTTTTGGGAACGCACTTCTTCAACATAGTAATATTGATCGATAGGACCAAGCTCTAGCTGTCGGGCAATCGTTTTTGTCATTTTATCGGATGTGCCAATCAGTAAAATTGACTGTACCTTATATGTATCAAGTGCTTTTTTTACTTCCTCGCGGTGTGTATCATCTGTAAAAATAGCTCGACGAACGGCTGTTATCGTATTTTTCTCAAATTTTGCGGAGATTCCCGCTACTTTCACACCATCGATAATGAGAAGACCATCGTCAATTAAAGCCTCTACCCCGATTTTATGAGCGAAAACTAGTGCGCTTGTACTTTTCCCTGTTCCACTTGGACCACTTAAAGAATAAACGTTCATGACTAACAGCTCCTTTCTATTTCATGATAGCAAAAACATATCACTTTTTCCGCCAAAAATTATTATTCCCTCATTATCAATTATGCCTTGGCATAATTGCGTCCGGAATCGGCTTTGTGCTTAAGCCTGCAGGATGCAGGTCAGTTAGCCGTTATCGCATGGATGCGGTGATTTTAGGCTAACATCCTTTATGAACTCCTTTCTGATTCCGTGACATCCGCTGGAGGCTTTTACTTCTTTCAGCATTTTGCTGAAAAAAGTAAATTATTTCCGCTAGCCTACGCATACATCTTCTTCAATATAGAAATATATTCTTTTTTCAGAATAACTTTCCCTTTATGTGTTTTAGTATGATAAAATGTGAACTACTATTCTGTTATAGAACTATAAGGAGTGTACTAGTTTGAAAATCGTACCATCTAAAAAAATGTCTTTATTTACACCAGCAATTTTCGGAGATTTAAAAAATCATGCCAAGTTACAGGAAGCGAAAGGCATGAAATTGATTGACTTAAGCTTAGGTAGTCCAGACCTCCCCCCTGACGCTAAAATTCGCGAGCATTTATCGTATAGAGCGGGCTTAGCAGAATCCTACGGCTATACATTAACAGGCACGCAACGCTTTTATGAAGCTGTTAGTCGTTATTATAAACGTCGTAGCAATGTAGATTTAGATCCCGCTTCTGAAATCATTCAAACAATTGGCTCTCAAGAAGGATTAGTGCATTTACCAATCGCGTTTTGTGATCCAGGAGATATCGTATTATCCACAAACCCAGCTTACGTAGCCTATGATGCAGGAATTCATCTAGCAGGTGCAACCCCCTACTATATGCCTCAAACAGCTGATAACGATTATTTACCAGACTTAGACGCTGTTCCTGAAGATATTGCACAAAAAGCAAAGCTACTAATTTTAAACTTACCAGGTAATCCAGTGCCTGCAATGCCTTCATTAGCTTATTTTGAAAAAGTAATTGCCTTTGCGAAAAAGTATAATATCATCGTCTTACATGATGCGGCATATTCTGAGTTCTACTTTACTGGTGATGGCCCAATTAGCTTCCTAGCCACTCCTGGAGCAAAAGAGGTTGGAATGGAAATTAACTCATTATCGAAAAGCTTTAGCCTTGCTGGTACACGAATCGCGTATATCGCAGGTAATGCTGAAATGATTTCGATCTTAAAACAATTAAAATCTAATTTAGATTTCGGTATTTTCGAGCCAATTCAAGATGCAGCGGTCGTAGCACTTGATAATGCAGAGGAAATTACAGCAGGCCTACGCGCCACATTCTCAGAACGCCATAAAACATTGATGAACGGCTTACGTGACTTAGGATGGGATGCTGCCCCTTCTGACGGTGGCATGTTCGTCTGGGCAAAATATCCGTACGATATTGACTGCACAGAGCTTGCCTTTAAAATAATTGAACAAGTTGGTATCGTGACAGTCCCTGGTACAGTATTTGGTTCAGCTGGACAAGGTTATTTACGTTTAGCGTTAGTACAACCAAAAGAATTGTTACAGGAAGCTGTTGATCGTTTAGCACAAGTGCAAGTTACATCACAAAAATAATTGTGTAAACAATCTGAAAACCCTTCTAACTTTAATGGTTGGAAGGGTTTTTGCTATTGCTTTTTATGTAATCTTCAAGTATTGGTCTATCAGGCGGACTAATATTTTTGGGTAAATCATCTAAAGAGAAATATTGTAGCATTGTTGCCTCATTTTGATCATGAACAAGGAGGCCACTATATTCTTTACATTCAAATGCTGTAACAACGATATAAACTTCATCACCATGCGGATATTGATAATAAAAATCTTGTCCAGAATACGTATTGATTAATTGTAGACTTTTTGCCTTCAGTCCTGTTTCCTCAAATAATTCTCGATGGGCAACTTGCTCTAATGTTTCCCCCAGCTCCATTGATCCCCCAATTAACCCCCAACATCCATTATCTTTCCGAAGTTGGAATAAAACCTGTTGACGACTATTAATGACTAATACACAAGCACCGCACATAATTAATGGTCGAGTTCCAACTACTTTACGCAAATCCTTTATATATCCCATAAAATCCTCCTTTATATGTAAGTTTCATTTATACAACGCTCTTATTCGTTAAAATTGACTGGTATTTTCACTAACAAATAGTCAACAGTCCACTTTTGTGTCGACACAATCAAGCTTTCGCCATGTCTTTCAAAGAAGAGTCCATTACCATCCTTTTGTTTGAAAATCCAACTGTTTTGATCAAGCATTTCTTTGATCATTTCATCAGCTACAGATGTATCTCTTTCCTTTATCACATACCATTCTTGACCGTTTTCGTTCGACAATTTAACCATTTGTGTCTCGGAGTCATTTATTTTTTCTATAACTGCTTTTTTGCTTATATTTTCTATAGGGAGTGATGGGAGATAGAGTTTGTTGTAAAATACGAATGCTCCAACAAGGAAAAAGATTATTCCGATTATTAAAAACACCTTTTTCATAAAGCACCTCCTTCTACAAATATCCATAAACACCTTCTCTTTCCTATTTTACAGCAGATTTAAATTGAATGGATACTGCTTCAGCATATTTTTCTTTCCTATGTGATGCAGAATAAAAGAATTTCTTGATAAATACATGAGTAAAATATTAAATCAAAAATATTTATTGGAGGCCAATATAATGTTGGGAACAAGCAGACTTTCATGGATCACCAGTTTGTGCTGATCTATGAAAGTAGCATAAAGAAATGGATACGTGGAACTGATTTACACGCTTTTGTTGTTTTTCTAATGGATTGAGGAGACGAGTCCAAAATTTTGTCTGTTGTGGATTTGAAATAAAGTTGTGATGATTTATCTATAGCTGACATAGTATTTCACTTTATTCTTAAGCATCATACTCAATAAATGTGAACATTTTCATTACCTTTTTAACTACAAAAGGTAGTAAGTTAGAAGCTAAAAATGCAACCCTGTTTTTTCATATACAACCCATTTTTATTATGTAGCATCATTTTATAAATATCAACACCCGTAGTTCAATTACTTTTTCTCCGTCGCATAATAAATCATCGCAATGGTCGGTAAAGCTATTCCTATCATTAATGTTGCTTTCCAGCCAACCATAGCGTATGCCCATGCTCCTGTCGCAGAACCTACAGCACCGCCACCAAAAAAAATTGCCATGTATAAACCATTAAGTCGGCTTCGAAACTCTGCTCCCAATGAGAAAATAGCGCGTTGACCAAGGACTAGATTAGCAGAAACCCCCATGTCTAAAAGAATGGCTGAAATTATCAAGGTTACTAATGCCAAAGTTGAGTCGCTTTGGATCATAAGGGGTAGAATTACTGAAATGATAACTAACGCTAAAGCTAATCCTGTAGCTGGTCGAACCCAACCTCTATCGGCTAAACGGCCTGCCATAGGTGCAGCTACCGCTCCAGATACTCCAACCAATGCGAATAGCGCAACTTCTTTTTGGGAAAAATGGAAAATTGGACTAGTCAATAACAAAGGAACAGTTGTCCAGAATAAACTAAAAGTTCCGAACACACAAAAGTGATAGAATGCTCTTCGTTGCAGGACTGGTGTAGTTTTGAGTAAATGCAACATAGATACCAGCAGTGTTGGATATTGTGTTGTTGTCATCGGCTGCCTTGCAGGAAGCAACTTTACTAATACAAGAGCCAGAACAAAAATTATTGCAGCGGAAAAGACGTAGATAGCGCGCCAGCCCATAAACTCCGTCATAACACTTGATATTGGACGAGCTAACATGATACCAAGTAATAAACCACTCATAACATTACCCACATTGCGGCCGCGTGTGGCATCAGGCGAAAGATGAGCTGCATACGGTACGAGTACCTGAGCAGCGACTGAGCCTAACCCGATAAACAGTGAAGTTGCAAGAAATAGCGTAGCGCTTTTTACTACAGCAGCAATCGCCAACACGACTGCAGTGAAGAGCAATAACGTAACAACAAGTTTTCGGTTTTCAAGGATATCTCCCAATGGAACGATCAATAACAATCCGATTCCGTAACCAATTTGAGTCAGTGTGACGATAAGGCCCGCTGCCCCGGAAGATAATCCGAGTGTAGAACTGATGGGTCCTACCAAAGGCTGCGCATAATAAAGATTAGCAACAATCCCGCCACAAGCTATGGCCAGAATGAGTATAATCCACGATGAAACAGGTTTCTCCATTTTTTGTTTTGCGATTGAACTCATAGTAGAATCTCCTTTATTTTATTTAGGTTATATTTATCGGAATGATCATTCCAAAAATGTTAAAAAAATTTGTCTATAGCATCTCAATTACAGTATCCATCATGTCATAAATAATTTTTTTGTTGGTTTTCACCTTGGATACTACATTGATACTATGATTAAGGTTAAGCAATAGGTGTGATAGAGCATTAATATCTTTCTTTGGGTCGATTTCTCCCGTCTGCTGTCCTTTACTTAAAAGTACATAGAAAGACTGTTCTAATTCCTCAAAACCGTCTCGTATCAAATTACGTAGTTGTTCATCCGGCGAATCCAAACCAATGGTTGCGTTTGTAATGAAGCATCCTTTGGGCAAATCATCATCAAATGCGGAAGTAATATGCTGATCAAAGTACTGCCGTATTCCAACTTTCGCAGACGGCGCATTTACCAAGAGATTGCGTTTATTTCGTCCGATTTTTTTGTAATGATGTATTGCCTCAACAAAAAGTGTCTGTTTGTCCGTGAAGGTTTCGTACAAACTTGACCTGCTTAATTCCATAGCTTCTAACAAATCCGGAATACTTGTTGCATCGTAACCTTTTTCCCAAAAAACTAACATCGCCTTATGGAGTACGCACTCCTTATCAAACTCTTTTGCACGTCCGATGGTTAATTCCCCCTTTCAATAAAAATAGTATAATATTTCCGGAACGAACAGTCCAGTATAATTATTACAAAACAATTTAGTTTTTAACATAGCACCTTATAAAAAACAGCTACTGCACGTTCGCAGTAGCTGCTTCTTATTACACATCATATTTTTGATGCATCTCATCCTCGTAACGATTATAACGCTGTTTAAATAGCTTGAATAAATGTGTTACAAGCACTTTAATAATGGCATAGCCCGGAATCCCTAAAATGACACCTGGAACGCCAAATAATGAACCAGCCGTTAATAACACGAAAATAATTGTAATTGGATGGATACTAAGTGATTTACCCATAATTTGTGGAGAAATGAATTTCCCTTCAATGAGCTGCACGACCGTCCAAACAATGGCTAGCTTAATAAGCATGAATGGCGATGTGACAAGTGCGATAATGACCGCTGGTGTAATGGCGATAACTGGTCCTAAGTATGGTACCACACTCGTGATCATAGCTAGGAATCCAAGTAATAAGGCATATTTCATACCGATAATCAAAAAGCCAATAGTCACCATGGCACCTATGCACATTGACACTAAAATTTGTCCTTGGATATAGGAACTAATTTGCTTGTCCATGTCATGGAAAATTGCGTGTACTTCTTTACGCATACGTGGCGGGCACATTTTTAAAATAAAGCTTGGTAGTTTTTCGCCATCTTTAAGTAAGTAAAATAAAATAAATGGCACCGTTACTAATGATAAAACAATTCCTGTTAAGGCTGAAACGAAGCCTGTAATACCAGAAGCCACACCTTGTGCTAAATTCGCAGCCGTATCTTTTACCGTCTCCACCATATCCGTAGTAAAATTTTTCACCATTGCGTCATAGTTTAAATTAATTTTATCTAGGTACTCGTTGATACGTGCATTATTCAGATAATCCGCAATATTTTGTGTAAACGCCATAAAATATCCCGGGAATTCCTGTGCTAAATTAGTAAACTGGTCTCGTAAAAACGGATAGACAAGTACTACTAATAACGTTATTATACCAATCAGAATGATATATAGGAAAAAGATACCCCACACTCTTGGGATCCGCCATCTTTCAAAAAGCCCTACTATTGGACGTAATAAATAGTACCCAATAATGGCAAGTACCCCTGGTAGAATAACTACCTCAAATAAAACTTTTAGCGGGGTAAATATAAAGGAAACCTTTTGAAACATAAAAATAACACATGCTAGCAATAATAAAATAATCAGTGTAAAAAATAAGTTTTTACCACCTAAAAAGCGAATAAACTTCGTTGAAAAGAAGTTCGAACGCTCTTTTGGTCTTTCTTTTTCCATCTACTCACCCCAATACAAATCCTATATCCATATAGTACAGGAATATGTTGGATTTTGCGAAAAATCACTCTAGGGAAATGCCTAAAAAATTGCGTAAAAATTCTTTGTTTTTTTCTACGTCAATAACAATTGAATCCCCTACACCTCTAATGCTTTTGAAACTATAACTACCTTCAACTGGAATAGTTGCTTTTTCTATTTTGACTTTACCTTTTGACACCAATTTCAGTACTTGTTGAATCTCCCCTGCTGATGAATAATCCGTAGTTATATAACCTTGCGCTGCACCAACGAATTTTGGTAAGTTCAACATATTTTGAGGCGATAAAATTTCATTCTTTAAGGCTTCGATAACTTTTTGCTGACGTTCCACTCGTCCAAAATCCCCTTTTTCATCGTGACGGAAACGGGCAAAGCCAAGTAATTCTTTACCGTTTAAGTTATGCACACCTTGTTTTAATGAAACGCCAATTTTTTCAGACATATCCTTGTCTACATCGATTTCAACGCCATTTGGCGCAATAATATCTACAAGTGATTCAAAATTTTTAAAATCGATAATTGCATAATGATTAATCGGCAGTCCAAACATATTACCAATCGTATCCTTTAATAATTGAACACCGTCTAAATAGTATGCCGTATTAAGCTTATAGGATTTATAACCTGGAATATCCGCATAAATATCTCGCATTAGTGACACGAGCTTAACATCATTTGTTTTCTTATTCCAAGATAATACCATCATTGTATCTGTACGTGATTTTTCTTCACCACGAGTATCGATTCCTAATAATAAATAGTTTTCAACATCGCCTTTTACTGGATCCCCGGTGAAATCCTCTTGGGCTACCTTTGTTTCGCTTGCCAATTTTAGCCCACTCCGATATTGCATAACTGCATAACCTGCAATCACAATGACACAAAGTAATAACAATGTGAACAATGTTCTCCCTTTACGCAAGCGACGTTTTTTTGGACGTTGTGAGCGTCTTGAATAATCTTGCTCTTCCATAACTGTTAACTCCTCTATTTTTTATAGTTAATGTAACGATTCCATATAAAGAAAGGTTCATTTTATATGATGTTGCGAATCCTATCAACAACTATTTATAGGTTATTTTACACCCATTTTGCCAGTTATGAACAAAATAATGCTATAATATTTTCACGAAAGAAAGGATGATGAACATGATCGAAAAAGCTACGTTTGCTGGCGGTTGTTTTTGGTGTATGGTTAAGCCATTTGTTGAATGGGATGGTATACATAAGGTCACTTCTGGCTACATGGGCGGCCATTTAGACAACCCTACTTATGAGGATGTCAAAAAAGGAACTTCTGGCCATTTAGAAGTAGTCGAAATTGAATTCGACCCTAGTGTTTTTAGTTATGAACAGCTCCTTGATATTTACTGGATGCAAATCGATCCAACGGATGCTTATGGTCAATTCCATGACCGTGGTGAATCATATACGACAGCAATCTTTACCTATTCAGAGGAACAAAAGCGCATTGCAGAAGCTTCCAAGGAAAAGCTAGCAAAAAGTGGTCGCTTTGATAAACCTATTGTAACCACAATTCGCGATGCCAAGTACTTCTACCCTGCGGAAGATTATCATCAGGACTATTATAAAAAAGAGTCTGGGCATTATCAGAAGGACCGAGCAATTTCTGGTCGAGATCAGTTCATCAATGAGCATTGGGATAAAGAGTAATTCCTTCATTGAAATGAAAATAGCAAACTAAAAAACACGTATTTTGAATGATGTTTAGTCAAAATACGTGTTTTTATGTTTATATACTACCTTATTAAGTAGCCGTCTTCCTTGTACCGCACGCTATTAATAGCCTACAAAAATAATAAAAAGGAGAGATACATAAAAATAATGAAAATTAAGAGGGAAAAAAGGCAAGAAATAATAAAAATACAACGATTTGAAGGATTAAATATACCATCCTGGATTTCTTTCCTTTTCCTTGAATATTGAAAAGTAGCCAACACTCCTATTATAAAACCAATGATACAGGCGAAGATACCAAGACATATGGCTACGATATGAATATAATGAGTCGACTTAACTTTATTCGTAAAATGCAAAGAAGTGGTCAAAAATCCTACACCAACAATAGATATGCTAGTCCGTATCCAAGCTAAATACGTTCTTTCATTTGCTAAATGCTGCTGTGCATATTTTACACTATCTTCTGTCCATTTATTTAAAGCCTCCATAAACGATAACCCTTCCCTATCCCTTTTTGAAAGTCTTGTATTCTGTGAACATAACCCTTAGATAGTCCCTTTAAAAGCTTCAGCCCTCATGAAGCTCTGATGTTATTGCTTTACTAAAAATTCTGTTATCGCTTGATAAGCATCTGTTCCTTCTGATTTAGGGGAATGATAAGAAGATAATTTTACAATGACTGTATCAGCTTTTGATGTTATATGAATTCGCTGGTCAAACTTGCCTCGAGCAGAAAATCCTCCATATCGATCATGGCTAACCCACCATTGATTATGATAGGAGAATCCAGAAAGATAATTATGGGTACTTTCCGCAAGAAATTTTGCGTTCCCCCCTTTTTGAATTTCCCTAATTATATGCTCTGGAATAATTTGTTGGTCATTA
This sequence comes from Lysinibacillus sp. CTST325, assembly GCF_054665055.1. NCBI lineage: Bacteria > Bacillati > Bacillota > Bacilli > Caryophanales > Bacillaceae > Lysinibacillus > Lysinibacillus sp. CTST325. Next base: position 367,681 of record NZ_BAAFHO010000002.1, read on the forward strand.
TAGTAACCATCGTTACACATCATATCACCAAAACGTACCAAATCACGCAATGTAGCCCGCATACCGCCACTTGCTATATCTGTACCGATTTGATCTAAGTGCATTAAAGCATTTTCTTCTGCACCCAATTTAGACCATATAAATTCTTGAATTAATTCTGCTAAATTTTTTCCTGTTAAGCGTTTGATAATCCAGCCCAACGTTTCTGTTTGCCCATTTTCATATTTAAATACAGTACCAGGACGTATATCTTCTTTGCTTGATATCATAAATTCATATAGATTTTCAGGTCCATTATAGTTATCAGGTTTTGGCATTGAGCCAGATGCAATAAAAATTGGTGTCCCACGGCCTATTCCCATTGGCGTGTTAGCTTCCATATATTTCACAGGAACTTGCATATCAAGCAATTGCTGAACAGTTCCACCACCAAGTCCTGTTCCTTTTAATTCAGGAATATAAAAGGATGCCCTTTGATTTAAATCCAAAACCCCTTCATCAGCAAGTAAACTAACAATCAATCCGACAAATGACTTTGTAGCAGAGTTCAATGCATGAGGCTGATACGATTTATACCCATTAAAATAGTTCTCGTATATAATTTTTCCTTTATATAACACTAAAAAAGCATCTGTATTCGTTCTTTCAAGATACGCTAACACACTTTCATCCTTATTTACGTATATATTTGCCAGATTTAATGAATCGTTAGCATATGATAATGTGGTGGGTTTCTGGCTTCCTCTCCAGATAATACGGCAAGGACTCAGTTCACCGCTATGACAATACCCTTGCAAATTTTTTTTTGAAGTAAACCAATTATCCTTCGTCACGATATCCGCTGAATTTGGCGGAAAAGCTTGCATTTTTTTTGTTGTTAAATTCAGCATAACAATCTCTCCCTATTTAGAAAGATGGCTCTATAAGCACATCATCTTTTGATTCTTTACCTTTATTATTAATCGTAAATGCTGCAATTGCCCCAGCCAGTGCAGAAGCGATTAAAAACCAAAAAACAGCCGTATAAGATCCGTTAAAAATAGTAAGAACAAACCCAATTACCATTGGTGAGACCCCCCCAGCAATCTGTCCACTAAAGGAAACAAATCCTGTCACAGAACCAGTTAATTCCTTATCTGAATACTTAATAATCATCGTGTATAATGAAGTTCCGATAAACGAGATGGAAATAGCATTGAAAGTCAAATAAACAATCCCGAGAGAGACAGATGTTGCATTAAACATCAAATATAGAAAGACACTGGAAGATAGTAATCCTCCCATTGCTAAGTATTTTTCTCTTCCAGTCATATATTTATCTAAAATCAAGCCACTTACATTAAACATAATAAAGGAAGCAACATACGGGATGGCCATCAAGACACTTGCAGATAACAAGTCCAAACCTTTACTTACCAAATAAGAAGGAATCCAAGTAATCATTCCCCAATTCACGATATTAGAAAAAAATTTTGCGATAAAGAATTTCCAGAAATTATCAGTTTTAAATACCATTTTGTAAGGAATCTTCTTTTTATTTTGTTCCTTATTACTTATTCGCTGATCTTCTGGAGATTTTAGATAAATCCAACTTGCCCATGCTATAAAAACTCCTAAAATCCCAATGCTAACAAACATCCACCTCCACTCAAAGGAAACTAACAAAATACCTATTGCTACGGAACCTATCACACCACCTGCAGTTTGTGCAGAAAGAAAGAATGAACTGGCCCTTCCTCTTTCATTTTCGCCAAAGTTGTCAGAAATCGATTTCATACTTGCAGGAAAGACACTGCCTTCCGCTATACCAAATAGGAAACGTATTAAAAGTAGTGAGATAAATGACCAGGCAAGACTTGTAAGTGCCGTAAAAAACGAAAATCCTAAAATGGAAAAAACCAGCACATTTCGTGCACCATACTTATCGGTAAGCCATCCCCCTATTGGGTGCATCAGAGCGTAACTGAAAAAGAAGATACTTAAAACTAAACCTGATTCAAAAGAATTTAGGTCCAAAGCGTTTTGAATTGGAATGATGGCTACGTTCATTGATGTTTTATCAATGTAACTTAATACCATTCCAATAAATAGTAAAATGATAATAATGGATTTACGCTTTTTATTAGCAGCATATACTTGCATTTTTATTCACTCCTTTTGAAGTATCGCTATATGATTCGTACCCTTTGCGAAATTCCTTTAATGATCGTAATCACCAGCATACTAAAAAAAATTTTAAAATTTATAAATGACTCCATTGCATTCTCGATTTCACAAAAAACACCAAATGAATGAATTCTAGTAAGAGCTATTATCGGTATAACTGCTTCCATTTTGCATTTTTCTAATTTACCAAACGTGCGGTTCCTTCCCAGAAAGGTTTTCTTAGTTCTTTCTTATCAATCTTCCCTACCATTGTTAACGGTAATGACGTCTCAAAAAAGACCTCTTTTGGAACCATATAAGAAGAAGTACGTTCTTTACAAAACTCGATTAATTCTTCCTTCATACAAGTTCCACCCTTACGCAGTACAACAAATATACAGACCGCTTCACCCCAATCGTTATGCGGTATTCCTATACAAGCACTTATCGCAACCTTAGGATGCTGATTCACGATCCTTTCTACTTCAGCAGGGTATACATTAAAACCGCCAGAAATGATCAAATCCTTTTTACGTTCGACAATATGAAGATATCCGTGTTCATCCAGTTTCCCAATATCCCCCGTAAAGAACCAGCCATCCCGATATGCCTCTGCTGTCAGGTCTGGTCTTTTGTAATAACCAACGGAAACTGAAGGGGTTTTGACAGTAATCTCCCCCGGTTGTAATGGTTTCACATCTCGTCCATTATCGTCAACCAAGCGAATTTGAGTGAACATACACGGTTTTCCGCAGCTCTTTAACACATCAAGATTATTCTCATACGCAAAGAGATGATCGCTTTTTGTAAGTCTCGCAATGACAATACTGCATTCAGTCATCCCATACTGCTGTCTAAAAATAGGTCCAAAGATTTCAAGCGCTTCTTTTAGACGTTCTGAAGAGATGGGCGATGAACCATAATTTATATTACGTAATGAGCTAACGTCATAGCCTCTTCGCTTGGCCTCATCTATCAATCGGTAAATAATAGTTGGAACCACAAAAGTACTTGTAATCCGTTCTGTTTGTACAATCTGCATAAATACTTCTGGATTAAATGCCTTCATGATATATACATGACATCCAGATGCTAATGACCTTTGTAGTAACACTCCTGCAGCATGAATAATGGGTGTACAGAACAAAACCTTGTCTTGATCATCGTAAGGATATTCCATACATGAAGCCATGAGTGATGCACCAAACCCCCGTTGAGAGTGCATGACCCCTTTTGGCGTCCCTGTTGTACCACCGGTGTAAGATATGATTGCCAAATCACCTAATGAGGCAACAGGGAACGCTACGCTGCCTTTATTGTCATCTAAATCAAGACAATAAAATTCTTCTGGGTATTCGACACCAAAGCCTGGCAGACCAATAACCGTTACATTGCTTTGACCTTCCTCTATTTGATAGTTAAGGACACTTTCTACATGTTTCTGAGTTGCCATAATGACCACTTGGGGTTCTGCATCTCTTAAGATAAACTCAATCTCTTTAACGCCCAACTTATCATTTAATGGGACGACGGTTGCCCCACAACGACTTACACCAAGATTATAAACGACATTTTCAATACTATTCGGAATTATTATCGCAACACGCCTTCCGGTTTGTATGCCTAGTCGTATTAACTGGCTTGCTACCGCCTCAGCTTTAACACGTAATTCCCTGTAAGTGATCGTTTCATTTGTATCAACACAAGTAAGTGCTGGCTGGTAATCAAATTTATTTATACTATTGAATAGAAAAGCCTGAAAAGTTAATGTATCCATGAAAAATTCCTTTCTCTAGTAAAATATAAAATCTCGATTTTATAATAGAATGAATTATTCTTTTTCTTTTATTTATTCAGTAATTCCTTAGCAATCATGTTTTTCTGAATTTCAGATGTACCAGTCAAAATCCTAAACATCCGTACGTTCCTGTACATTTTCTCAACAGGGTGCCCCTTCATTAACCCTTGTCCTCCAAAGATTTGAACTGCATTGTCGGCAACTCGATTAGCAACCTCAGATGAATACAACTTAGCCATCGATGCACTTTCTCTTAGATTTTCACCGTGGTCAATCTTTTCAATCACATCGTAGAGCATGCAACGTGCCGCGTATATTTCAGTCGCCATCTCCGCTAACATGTGTTGAATGGCTTGAAAATCTCCTATTGGTCGTCCGAACTGGATCCGCTGCTTAGCATGATCGATAGATAAGTCTAATAAACGTTGTGCTACCCCAATGTATGTAGCGCCCCAAGAAGCCCGATTTTCATTTATTCTGCTAAGTCCCAACATCAACTCCTTGCCTGGTTGACCGAGAATATTGGCAGATGGCACTCGGCAATGATTAAAGATTAGCTCAGCTGTGCTCCGTTCTCCGGAAATTGGAACCTGAATGTTTCCTAATTCAAAACCTGGTCTACCCTCTAATTGTTTCTCTACAATAAAAGCAGTTACTCTTTCACTAGCTGGCTCCACAACTTCCTTCGCCAATACAATAGCCCAATCTGCATATGGAGCAGCGCTAATAAAATGCTTTTTACCATGTAATATATAGTTATCACCTTCGCGTACTGCCGTGGTTTGAATAGCACGGGCGTCGGATCCTGCCCCAGGTTCTGATAGTGCAAAACAACATCCCGCATCAGCATTAATCACTGGCATTACATATTTTGCTATTTGATCCGGAGTAAATATTTTTAACATCTGACCAATGCGTAAAGGTCCGCCTATTTCACCTAAAACATGCCCCCATAAAACCGCCCCTGATTTTGCCAGTTCTTCTTTTAAGATACATAGCCCTTTTAGGCAAAGTGACTGTCCCCCTACCTCCTTTGGAAGGTTGATGCCATAAAACCCGAGCTCCTTTGATCGTTTTCTGACCCATTTAATGTGTTCCATTGGAATCTCTTGTTCTGAATCAATTTCATGTTCACTTTCAAACGGTAACAACTCGTTGTAAATGAACTCAAGTAACCTCTCTTTTAAATGTTGAATATTCTCGATTTGTACTGTTCCATGCATACTTTACTCCTTTCCAAAACACATTCTTCCTAAATAAGAAAGCGGTTTCACTTATTTGATTTTCAGAATAGTTATAATATTCTTAATGGTTATTTTATATATGGCTACGAGTAAAGTAAAATGGTAATATATCATATAAACTTGAACCAAATTCATATAAAGAGGAGGTAACATTGTGCATTTAGAGCAATTAAAATATATTGTTGAAGTAGCTAAAACACGTTCGATTTCCGTCGCTGCCCAGAATCTTCATGTTTCTCAATCTACCATTAGTAAGGCAATTACCAGTTTAGAGCAAGAATTAAGCATTCAATTGTTTACACGTTCACGGTTAGGAGCCCTGCCGACAGCAGAGGGTAAAAACATTCTTAAAAAAGCGTATGAAATTGTCATTAAACTTGAAGAAATACAAGAAGAAGCGCACGAGCAAGCCTCATTAATAAACGGAGAATTAAATTTATCGGCAAGCCCAAGCTTTTTCCTACCAATTTTACTTGGCACGTTAACAAACTTTAAAAAAGACTATCCTACCTTTCGCATTCTTATGACAGAAAAAAAGTCACCGAATATTATTGAAGATGTTATCCAAGGAAGGATTGATATTGGATTAGCTATGCTCGATGAAATCGATTGGAATGCACATGAAGAGTTGATTTTCGAAGCCTTATTAGAGGGAAAAATCATGGTATGTGTCAGCAAACACTCTCCATTCGCATTCAGTGATTATATAACGCCTGAGGAGTTAATAAATGAAACAATAGTGATGTATGATGGGGTAATATGGAAAGATTCCATTTCTTTATTTATGAATAAATACGGACCAATGAATATTTTATTTACCTCTAACAATACCGAAGTCATTAAAAAAGCAGTTGCAGATGGTTTAGCGATAAGCTTTTTGATGGATATAGCACTAAAAGATGATCATTATGTTAATAGTGGAGATATTATTCCGATTCCATTAATAAATTTCGAATCTCATCAACGATCTTTCGGATGGGTACGATCAAAGAAAAAGCATTTTTCTTTGGCAGCTCGAGAATTTTTAAAATACCTCAAATTTAATATTTCCAAGTTAGAATAACGTATTACAAAATAATTTAATGATATTAAAACCGCATTTTTTTATGGACAGTTTCACAAAGACGAAAAAACAGCTCTATACCGATTAATGGACTTAAGATTGCAATTTAAGAAAGTAAAGATTTTATTCTAAAATGTTGACTTTCCCCCGCCATGGATTCGATTTTTTTATTTTCTTATTCGAATAATCATTAGTTTTAAAAAATAAGTCATTTATATAACCATAGGCTTTTTGCTATTTTGAAGCATTTAATTAAATGTCGCTTTTTTTATCTTTTTTAAGTCGAAACTTTTTTAAAAAAAATGTATAAAAAATAATAAGCGGTCTATACTATAAAAGATTTCACTTCCAAATCCAATGACAAGGAGGGTTAACCCGATGAGTGGGGCTGACCGGTAACTCAGAAGGACCATCAAAGCTGAATGAAGCTAAAGCACAGTTGTCTTAAAATTTAAGATCAATGCGGAAGCGAGGCAGTGTGTCATGGAGCACTATAAGTAAGTGAGAATCAGGCCCGGGAATAAAATCCCGGGTTTTTTGTTTTGGTACTATAGCTTTGAAAAAGCTTAATTGTTTGAAATAAAATTTTATTAAATCACTTCTTTAGTTATTCTTTGAGGGATTCTTTTTTAATTAACGTGTATAAAAAAGAATGAACGATCTATACTATTAAAGATTTCACTTCAAATCCAATGACAAGGAGGGTTAACCCGATGAGTGGGGCTGACCGGTAACTCAGAAGGACCATCAAAGCTGAATGAAGCTAAAGCACAGTTGTCTTAAAAATTTAAGATCAATGCGGAAGCGAGGCAGTGTGTCATGGAGCACTATAAGTAAGTGAGGATCAAGCCCGGGATTTTTTAATTCCGGGTTATTTTTTTGTTTTGGTACTGAGCTCATTAAGGTAATTTTTCAATGGATATTTATGCTAAAATTATACTTGAAGAGCCTTAACAATAAATCGAAAAACTAAAATTAAAAGACAGACAGGAGTTTGCTACGATGATTAAAGGTTTCGGAGGAATATTTTGGAGAACTAACAATCTTGATGTTATTAAAAAATGGTATAGCAAAGTGTTGAAGGTTGAAATAGAAGATTGGAATGGGACTATAATTAAACCCCAATTAGGCAATGAGACGATTTTTTCTTTCTTTACTGAAGATGACAGTTATTTTCCAACAGAACAACAAGTGATGTTAAATTTCCAAGTACATGATCTAAACGAGATGATTAAGCATCTTGAACAAATTGGTGTACCTCTTGCCAAGGAACAAGAGATTAGTGAATTTGGAAAGTTTATTTGCATTGAAGATCCTGATGGTCGACTGATCGAGCTGTGGGAGAAATAGCGGGTTGTAATACGTTGCAAATATAAAGGAAGTGCCTAATTCTTTTGAATTAAGCACTTCCCTTTTTTCTTTAGTTTGATGTTGTTTTCAAAAAAGACTGAAGAGCATCGAAGAAACGCTCACCGTATTTTTCGAATTTCACTTCACCAATCCCACTTACATGACGTAAGTCTTCTAGCTCTGTCGGCTTTTTATCACATAAATCACGCAATGTTTTATCAGAGAACACTACAAATGGTGGTACCTTTTCCTCATCTGCAATCTCTTTACGCAGTAATCGTAAATGCTCAAATAGCGGATCATTATCTACAAGCTTACGCACAGTAACAGCTTCTTTTCGCATGACCTGTCGATTCCCCAGTAGAACTTCTTTGCCTTCTTCTGATACATAAATGGTTGGAAACGTGCCATGTTTAACGGCAAGAACGCCCTCAGCAATTAAAAACTCAATAAAGGTTGAGACATCCTTTGAGGAATATTGTCCTTTTAATATTCCATAGGTAGACAGCCTTGCAAAGCCAAATTCCGAGACCTTTTGGTTTTTGGAGCCAATTAACACTTGGGCCACCATTGTCTTACCAAATTTTTGCCCCATCCTTACAACACAAGCTAACACCTTTTGTGCATCTACCGTCACATCTTTGACTTCCCGTCCATCATTACAATTACTACAACGACTACAAGGAGCCCCTGCCTCGTCGTCAAAATACGTTAAGATCGCATTTTGTAAGCAACCTTCTGTATGACAATAATCAACCATCGTTTGCAGCTTGGCTAATTCCTGTGAAATGCGTGTTTCATCCTGTGTTTGTTCAATTAAAAAGCGCTGTGTTTGAACATCACCTGATGCATACAGCAAAATACAGGCACTTGGCAAGCCGTCCCGTCCTGCACGTCCCGCTTCCTGATAATAACTCTCCATATTGCGCGGCATTTGATAATGAATAACAAAGCGTACATTACTCTTATCAATCCCCATTCCAAATGCATTGGTAGCTACCATTATGCGTGCTTCGTCTTTTAAAAAACGTTCCTGCTCAGACATACGCATGTCCTCTGACAGACCAGCATGGTATTTCGCCACAGCTTCGCCCGAGCGACTTAAAAGCTCATAGATTGCATCTACAGCCTTTCGTGTAGCTGCATAAATAATGCCCGCTTCATTTTTATTTTTCATTAAATAATTTTTAATGTAGCGCTCTTTGTGTTCACCGATTAACACAGAGAATGCTAAATTATCGCGCGAAAAGCCGGTAATTACAGTTGATTGCTCATCAATATCTAATAATTGTCTAATATCATCACAAACAGCTGGAGTAGCTGTTGCTGTAAGCGCCAAGACAGTTGGCTTTTGCGGCCACAATGTAAATAATTTTTGGATTGCTCGGTAACTTGGTCTAAAATCATGCCCCCACTGGGAAATACAGTGTGCTTCATCTACAGCAAGTAAAGGTACTGATAAATTCGATAGTACCTGTAAAAATGTTGCACTCTCTAATCGCTCAGGCGCTATATAAAGAAGCTTTAAATAACCTGCACTCGCTAGCTGCATCGTTTCATTCACTTCTTGCACGGTTAAAGTACTATTTATATATGCTGCCGGAATATTTGCAGCACGTAATGCTTCTACCTGATCTTGCATAAGAGAAATTAAAGGAGATACGACGACTGTGAGGCCATCTAGCATGAGTGCCGGAATTTGATAGCAAATTGATTTACCTCCGCCAGTTGGCATCACACAAAGACTTGATTGACCTCGTAATGTTTGTTCAATAATTGGTTCTTGTCCATTGCGAAATGAATCATAGCCAAAATGATGTTGTAGCATTTGTCTTGCTTGCTCCATCCAACTTTTCACTCCTCTGTTGTTAGGCGAATTAGTTTATACTCGCCTTGTTCATTTTTATTTATTTCATATACCATCATAGAGTTCGCAAGTGCCTCTTGACCAGCAGAATTTGTTAGTACATATTCTGATTTAGCACGCACAACAATATTTTGTCCTTTCATGCTGATGTCTTTAATCAACGTATTGGTAAAATGAATTTTCGCTTGCTTCGAGGCATAGTAGGCAACCATGTTATCCAATGTGCCTTGTACATCGTCAGTACCTACGAAAGGTTTCATGACACTAGCATCTTGAATCTCAACAGCTCCTTTTAAATGCTTATGAAATGTATCTAGAAACAGCTTTATTTCATCGGCATTATAAGCAAAAATATTCTTTCCGTATTGATCAATAGCTCGCTTGACTGCTTCTTTATCGCCTTGTTCAATATATGGATATAAGTTTTTGGATTGAGTTAGTCGATCATTTGTCTTCATATTACCTGAGATCCGTTCATCTAATAACTGTTCAATATCTTTATATGGCAATATAAACGGCTGTGAAACACCGTTTTGCTTGCGTTTAAAATAGATGCCCACAAGTTCACCATTCTCTGCTTCTAGAACCGGGCTCCCTATAAGTGTATTTTCTTCTGCATCTATGTAATAAGCTGCTACGTTGTCACTATATTTTTTTATGATGTGCGGTAAGCTATCGACATAAACAGCTAACTGATTTAATTCACCGTTATAGATGGTCGGCATCTTAACCGATGCGTTATATGGTACTTCTAAAATGGCTAAATTATATGCTGTAGATATATAGTGCACATCGGCTTCCATAAGTTTATCATTATTAAATTGTACGAGCGCAGCTGGCTTTGAAGCTACGAGCGCACCATTTGTCAAAATATAAAGTTTAGCGTCTTCTTTTTTAATAATGACTCCTGCACCGATTCCGTTCTCCCCAACTACTTTCACTTCCGGTACAATTTTTTCTTGCTGCTTCGTCACAGTTTTTTCCGATTTCACATCGGACTTTTTAGTATGAAACACCTCTGCCAATGTTTCATTTCCACAGCCCGTTAATAATAAAGCTGTTGCTCCAAGAATGAGCATCTCTTTCCGCATACGTTCACCAAAACTTTCTATCAAATCTGCCTCTGCATAAGGCACGATGTTGGTCACTCAAGCATTCACACAAGATGTGAAGTTCATGGCATGAGTTCCGCTATCTCAGCGGAAATTTGTATACCCGCCAAAAAGTAACCTCACCCCACATTTATCTTATCACCAATGCTGAATGCAAGATAAACATCTTTCTTTACTATCATAAACAAGGTTACTATACGTTTCAAGTTTACATAATAATATTATCTAAGGTTTGGTGTTATAAAAATATTGCCCTCGCCTTTTACTCAATTCGTTATACCTATAAAAAACGGCTCTTTTTTAGGTTTGCTATGAAAAATGGCTTATAATTTGCGGTTAAAATGTTATTTAAAAAAGAAGTCTTCTCGTTCATTAATTTTATAGACAATACATTGTCCATTTTGTTACGATGATTTTAGACAATGTATTGTCTAAAAGAAAGGACATCTTTATGAACAAAGACTTATTTCTAATGCAACAAATATATTCAGCCCTTTTTTCTGTTGGCAATAAAATTCAAGTACAATCCGATCAATATATAGAAAAATTAACATCTAGACAATTTATGGTTATTTTAGCTATTGCTCATTTACCTGAAGATCAAACATCGTTCAACAATATCGCAAGAAAACTAGGAACGACTAAACAGAATGTAAAACAACTAGTCACTACTATGAAAAACAAAGGATATGTTGAAATTGCCCCTAGTCAGCATGATAAACGTGCGGTCAACACTACAATTACTGAGTTTGGTAAACAAGTTGCATTAGAGGCAGGAGAAAAAGGAACTTATTTTTTAGCGGATCTTTTTAAAAATTTTTCTACTAATGAACTAGAGACAATGTGGGGTCTATTAAAGAAGTTATATAGTTTTGATGGTGAAGAACAGGATGGTTTTGAAGAGCACAGTAACTTGACAATGGATGAAAATCAAAATGACGTTCAGCTGAAGGTTTTAAAGGAATTTGAAAGACGAAGAAATCATATAGAGGGAGAATGAGAAATGAAAGATAGATCCGAGAAATTAATTAATATTGAAGAATTTGTCTCGGTTAACGGTGTAAATCATTATTTATTTCATTCAGGTACTAATTATGATAACCCAGTATTACTTTATTTACATGGTGGTCCTGGTAGTGTTGAATCCCTTTTTGCTCATGCTTTTCAAGAAAAATTAGAAGAAACTTTTACGATTGTTCATTGGGATCAGCGTGGTGCTGGAAAAACACTTACTAAAAACCCCGATAAATATCCTACAATTGATGTCATGCTAGAAGATTTATATGGAATTATTCAATATTTAAAGCAGAAATATAAAAAGGAAAAGATCGTTTTACTCGGAAGGTCTTGGGGCACTATTTTAGGAAGTATATTTATTAAGAAATATCCTGTAGACATTGCTTATTATATCGGCGTGGCACAAGTTGTCTCCTTTCTTGAAAATGAGCGTGTTGCTTATGAAAAAATGAAGGAACAAATAGTAAAGGCTAATGATAAAAAAGCTCTAAAAAAGCTAGAAGCTATAGGAACTTATCCTGGAGAAAAAATAAAGTTTGATCGAGAGTTTTTAAAGAAATGTATGAAAATCCGAAAACTTCAAGGGAAATATGGTTTAGCTGCGAAGAGTGATCTTCCTGTATTTATATCAGCATTTAAAAGTCCTATTTTTAAATTATCAGATCTTCTCGCATTTTCAAAAGGACTGAAAGCAAATAGCAAGGTCCATGAATTTTTAGAAGACTTTGACCTGACGACAGAATCCTCAGATTATAAAGTTCCCATTTATTATATTTTAGGTGAAAATGACTGGCAGGCTCCCTCCATTATTGCAGAAGAATACTTTACTAAAATTAATGCTCCCCATAAAAAATTATTTATCATTCCAAATGCCGGACATAGAATCATGACAGACGAAACGAACTTGTTCTCAGATACATTATTTCAGATATATAACAATGAACATTGTATGGAGGCGTCTAGATCTTATAAAAGCTCATAATAAAAATGAGAACTCAAAGCCGATTTTTTAATAAACAAGGTGAAATCGGCTTTCTTCATATCTTATAGGTGTAGCTTTAAAAAAAGACATGCCGTATATTCGCGCATGCCTCAACATTATTTTTTCTTCAACATAAGTGTAGTAGCTATAATGCCAATCATTAATATGATAAAAATCAAATAAGTAAATGTATGGTTTCCAGTCACATCATAGCAGTAGCCGATCAGTATTGGGATGATGGAGCTTATCATAAAGCCACCTGAAAGCACCATAGATGACCAGCTATTTGCCTCCTCGTCATTTCTTGCCTCATCCAATGGTAACAATAAACCAATTGGAAATAAGCCACTTAATACGATCCCTATTATGAATACCGCAATCCATAATAAAGTCCCTGAGCCTAACCATAGCAACACAAAGCCGATCACGCCAAAGAACCCTAAAGAAAAGAGCCAAGCGATTCGACTGGACCATTTTTCCATTAGTATAGGAACTAAAATATTTCCAATCATCTGTACAATAGACATAAAAGTTAGCATAGAGCTTGCAGCCCCAAGAGAGAAGCCCTTAGCCTGTACTATCGGTACTAGCCATGACATTATTGAAAAGAACAAAGATGTTTGTATGCCAAAGTAAATTAAAATGGTCCAAGCACGAGCATTTTTCCAAGGATTTCGTGCTGCATTTTCTGTCAATACACCTTTCTCTGGCAGCTCTTCATTTTGTATTGCTAGTAACCATATACAAAGAGCAATGATAGCAAGTATTGCCCAGCTGCCAAGCGCCATCGTCCAGCTCTCCTGAAAATGATTATAAAATGTTATGGTTAGCGCTGCACTCAATGTTGCCCCTGTTCCTATTCCAAATGAATAAATACCTACAACGGTTGTAAAACGGTTCGGGAATTTTTTCTTTATATAGGCATTTAATATAGGTCCAATAAGTGCAATGGCAAATCCTGCAGCAAAGCTTGTGACGACAAGTAGTACATAACTTTCTTTTAAAAAGCGTAGCCCATTTGCTAATGCCAGGATCATAATTAAGAGCGTAATTGCAGTTTTTGTTCCGAGTTTTCTTTGTAATGGTACTGCGAATGGTGCAAAGAGACCCATACAAAACACCGGAATAGAAGTTAAAAAACTCATTTTTGTATTTGATATATGGAGTGATTCCAAAAGTACATTAAATAGTGGTCCTATTCCTGTGACTGCTGGGCGCATATTGAGTGCAACGAAGAAAATACTAACAGCCACAAGTACCATGGAAACACGCCATTGCTTTTTCTCCATACTTTCTAAAAACCTTCTCTCTATTTTTACGGTTAAAAATTCAACTAAATTTGTCAGATCTCAGAATTCTCACTATTCCCTTTTACCATTTTTTCTAGTATCGGTCAATTTCATGGCAATTAATGATGAAAAGATGCGGCTTATACACTTACATTTTTTTAGGCGCAGCCATTCCCAATAAGGCTAACGATTCTTTTAAAACAATGGCTACACAATGACAAAATGCTAATCGTAATGTTCTCTGGTTGTCATCGACCAATATTTTATTTTGAGCATAATATTTATTAAATACACGCGCTAATTGCCATGCATATTTAGCAATTTGTGATGGATCTGCTTGCTCAAAAGCCTTGGCAATTACTTTCGGAAACTGTTCTAGTAATAAAACGACTGGCCACGCATGCTCCCCTAATGCTTCAAACGATAATTCGTAACTTTGTTCATTTGCTTTTTCCAAAAGAGATGAGATACGAGCATACGTATATTGAATATATGGCCCTGTTTCACCTTCAAAATGCATCATGTGCTCAATCGAAAACTCAATATCATGAAGACGATTATTTTTTAAATCGTTAAAAATAACCGCTCCTACACCAACCTGACGTGCAATGTTCTCTTTATCCACTAGATTCGGATTTTTTCCCTCGATATTTCGCTTCGCCGTAGCAATCGCTTCTGTAAGTACATCTGCTAACAAAACGATCTTTCCTTTACGCGTCGACATTTTTTTACCCTCTTTTAGAATCATCCCAAAAGGTACATGCTGTAAGTCTTTTGTCCAATCATACCCCATCTTTTCAATGACTTTAAATAGTTGGTGAAAATGAAGCGATTGTTCATTTCCTACAACATAAAATGATTTTTTAGGGTCATATTGTTGTTTACGATAAAAAGCAGCTGCTAAATCACGTGTAGCATAGAGCGTAGCACCATCTGTTTTAGTTATTAAGCAAGGTGGCATATTATCTATTTCAACGACATAAGCACCCTCCGATTTCACAAGCAGGTCTTTTTCCACCAACTCTTTAACAACAGCAGTCATTTTGTCATTGTAGAATGCTTCCCCAGCGAAAGAATCAAAGTTAATTCCTAGTAGTTGATAAATGATTTTGAATTCTTCGAGTGATGCATCTCTAAACCATTGCCATAAAGCTAAAGCCTCTTGATCCCCATCTTCCAATGCTTTAAACGCTGTACGTGCCTGTTCGTTGAGTGTTTCATCCTGCTCCGCTTCTTCATGGAACTTCACATAAATTTTTAACAGTTCCTCGATTGGGGCAGCTTCAATTGTTTTTTGATCTCCCCATTTTCGATAGGACACGATTAACTTACCAAACTGTGTTCCCCAATCTCCTAAATGATTAATGCGAATTGCTTGATAGCCGTTTTTCTCGGCAATGTTGGCCAATGCATTGCCAATCACAGTAGAACGTAAATGACCCATGGAAAAAGGCTTTGCTATATTAGGTGAAGAAAAATCCAACACTACATTCCCCTTCGATTTCTGCTGAGTCCCGTACAAATTTTCTTCTTTTACTATTCGGCTAAGCACTTGATGTGTAATCGTCGGTTGATGGTAAAATATATTGACATACCCACCTACTACTTGAACCTCTTGTATGAAATCACAGCTTACATTGTTTTTTATGTCGGATGCGATACTGTTTGGAGATTTTCTTAATTTTTTTGCCAGTGTGAAGCACGGAAATGCCAAATCCCCTAAGTCCAAATTTTTCGGTTTTTCTAATAAGCTTTGAATGTCATTGACAGATAACTCATTATTTAATGCCACAGCGATACTTTTCGCAATTTGTGTATGCATGTTCATTCTCCTTTCAATTTAAAATCAATTACGCCTTGGCGTAATTGCGTCCGGATTTTGAATTGTGCCCGCACAATTCATTCCTTTGAAAATCCGTGACATCCGCCGGAGGCTTTGTCTTCACTCGGTAGGTGTTTGTACATTCACTGAAAAGGGACCACATCCCCTTTTCATCTTCTAGCTTTAGCAGTAAGAGACTTCTACTGAATGAAGATAAAAAAAGCCCCCGTCTCTAAAAATAGAAACGAGAGCATAGTTATCCCGTGGTACCACTCTAGTTGCCATATCAATATGACCACTTTCCATTGTTAACGAGGTGACTCCCCGATATTCTCTACTACTAATTCGAGAACCTTCTCCAAAGTGCGTTTCATTTATGGCTACTGCATTAGGCTCACACCATCCCTAATTCGCTTTCCAGTAGCTCCATAAACTACTCTCTTTTTCATTGAATTTATCCGTAATTTCCGAATACTCTACACGAACTCCAGATCGAAGTCAACAGCCTTTTCTGAATCATCAGTCAAAAAACGTGCTAGGAAGTAACTGATCTCGCCATCATATCTTTCTACACTATTTAAGCATCTTAAAATCATACGAATGAATTGACTTTCCCCTTACCGAAGTCAATATTGCATGTAATCCCTCCAATTGAATTTCACTTACCTTTTTACCACTTTTCAACGAATACACTTCTATATAATATTTATCCTTTTTCTTAGCATCATATCTTACAACATACAGTTTATCATCTTTAAAAAAAGTGGCTTCATTATGCCTTACACCATCTTGTGAAGGATTTTCAATCGTAAATTTAATATCGATGTCATCTGTTAATTTATTTAACGTAAATACTTCTCCTAGTCCGTTCATATAATAAAATTCATTTTCATATAAGTAAGTTGAATTATTTGTACTATACGGTATTAGTGATATTAAGTTATCATGATCTTTATAAGTAGCTAGGACAATCCTTTCTTGTTCCAACGTTTCTCTATTTATACGAAAAAGTATCTCATTTTCGCTATTTAAATCTACACTATCACCCTCACTAAGAACAATATAATAATATTTTTCATCACTTACGATGGAAGACGAAGGACCATATTCCATATTTTTTTCATTTTTAAGCTGAATCATATTTTCAACTTTCACTTTATTCTCTTCAAAAATCACTTTTCTTACATCATATAGATTTTTCTCTAAATCTCTTGTCAATATTAAAACTTCATTTTCCCCTACTCCAGATGTCAATATGTAATATGGAATATTCCCTATTTCAAACCCTTCCTCATTCCCGAATATTACATTTGAATTATAGCCACCTGCATCTGTAGATGTATCTATTCCCGAATTATAAATACTAAAATATAAATTTTGCTGTTTTAAATATCCTGTTATTTCTCCTGTATGTTGATATTTCATCTCAAATTCTTGATAGTTATCCCCAATTAATCTGATTTTATCTTTACTTTCTAACAAAACCTCTTCTTCATTACCTTCAGATACCGCTATACTACCTAGCTCTAAACCATTCATTTTATATGCACTAGTCTTACCTTTATCGTCAAGAAATACGGCTAAACTTACGCCTCCATTAAACATATCTTGATCCGCTGTAGTTGAAAAATACAGGATGGCTTGCTTATCTGCCAAAAATCCTTCCCTCTGAATATCTTTCTCTCCAATATACTTACTTTGAAAATAACGATTGTATATGAATATTGCTATTACTAGGATAAATAGTCCAATAATACTTATATATATTTTCCTCATCGCATCCTCCAATTCATAAAAAGACAATGAGCTAATAGTCATAACTCATTGCTTTTTCTTTTACTTAGATATTTCGAACCAACTTTGTTTTACTAGCATCTCGGACATCTCTAGGATATACGCCTAGCCCACCATCTTTATCCAAATCTAAATTGCCATTTAACATATAAGCTGACCAAATTAATTTCGAACAATTTTTGGCACCTGTATGACTTGTTGTTCTATTTGTAGCAAAATTATATGAATAGTCATCCTTTCCTACTCGACTATATGCCCAATCCGCAGCATTATTTCTATTAGATGTTGATGTCGTGACTGATTTTACACAAGCCCCACCTTTGTCTACTAGTCTAAATTTAGTAGGAATAGTACGAACCCCATCATTCGGTACAGATTCAACGATTAAATCACTGGCATAGTACATACCAACATGCCCGTGATTTAAATAGGCTGTTTGAGAATCAGTATAAAAAAAGTTCCCTTTTGTACTTGTTCCTACAGAAACAGTCCCCCCGCTACCTCCTCTTTTTCTATTTTCTTTTAAGCCTTGTAATTCATTTTGCTTCAGTTCATCATAAATTTGTTTAGCTACGTTCTCCGTTGTATCCCCTGTATTTTCCGCAATTACATTAATCTCTGAAATTAATTCTTCGACGCTGACATCTGGTTGCATCTATAAAATTTCATTTAAATAGGGCAATTCTTCACTTTCTGCAAAAGATACATTTGGCATAAGTAAACCTATCAAACTCACTGCAAATAAACTAAATAATATAATTTTCTTCATTCAAACCTCTCCTTTACTTTTTTATAGTTTTGAGTAATATACCATAGGCTATCTGAATTTAAAAATCAGTTTTTTTTGATATTTCAACGAATTTTGATAACGCTTAAACTTGACTTTTTCGATGCAGTATCTTCGACATGGAAAACTAAACAAGAACGTCCTATATAGTTTTAAGTTTTAAACGATTTCAAACTCCTATCCTATATTAGTACGATGAAATATAAGGATATCGTGTAAACAAAAAAGGCGTCCAGTTAACGCCTTTTCCTTTTCACCCACAGCAAAAATTTAAGGTCACCTTCAAAAATAGAAAGGTGACCTCAAAAAAATTTATGGTGTCAATGATTAAGTAGAATCCGATCAGAGATGAAGGAATATGGGTTCTTAACTTTTGAAAGATAATTTTATGACCATTGATAATTAAGTATGAATCAATTGGAAATAGATAAAAAGTAAAGGTTCTTTCTATTAAAATAACTTAACTTTACTGAAATATGAGCTGTCATTTAAAGTCAACAGTCTTTTCGGAATTATCAAGAAGTAAATTGTACATTAAAAATGTTCTGCTGAATAATTAACAATAACACTTCTTTCAGCCTGCCATACATTTCGCACCTTATTTTTCTTAATGTCATAGTACAAAAGTACACTCTCTTTAGGTATTTCCAAAATACTATAACTCTTTTGTTCATCAATAAAACTAGATAAAAAATAAAACCCTTCTTTTTTTTCATCGAATTTAATGGCGCGAATTTTCGAATAAACACCATTACTGTCTAGTAAGGGCTTTACGGTGTTGGATTGGATATCTATTTCTACAACATGCGAAATAGAACTGTCTACAGCTTCATCATAACTGATTATTACTGAGCTAGCATCTGGTGACAATGATGCGCCACTAATAAATCTCTCTACATCGGCTATATGTTTTATTGGTTGACCTTCTATACTATATATATCTAAACTATATTTGGTCGGTTGTGATTTCGTTTGATTTTTATTAGCCTCTGTAAGTTTCTTCTGATCTTCGTTCTCAGAGAAAGAGACTACCATTAATTGATTATTATTCGGGTTATAATTAAAATCTAAAACACTTCTGTCCTTATTGTCTTCTTCCCAAATTTGTATTTTCTTTGTTTGAAGATTGTACGTAGCTATATGAAAATTTCTAAATTCATCTCTTAATAGTATTCTCATCAAAATAATATTTTGGTCTTTGTCTATTTGGATAAAATCAACGTTCTTAAATACAGTGGTTAACTGTTCCATCTGATTCGTGTTTAGGTCATTTTCAAATAATTGTATTGTATGATCTGATATGCCATCAGCAAAATACAATTTATTAGTACGTTCAGAAAAAGCGAAAGCAGTATAATCCGCCGTTTCTTTACTAAAGAGTAATTTACTTTTATTTTGAATCTGGTCAAAAAGATAGAAGTTAAATTTTAAAGTTTTTGGATCAAACAAATTGATGTAAAGATTAGATTCAGAGGCATTAGGATCATCAATTGAAAAAATTTTTTTATTAAAGGCAATGCAAATCATTACGATGATTATCAAAATAACTAAAAATCTTTTCAAGATCCCCACCCTTTCTACTATATAGGATTAAAAGGATTTATTCTGATAAATCCCATAAAGTTTTATAGTTTTCCCTACTATTAATAGTACCCCTCACTCTAACTATCTAGAACTCCCTGTTTAGCAAACGAATACTCACAATACACATATCACTGTTTTTATATAATAAAAGTAAAACCAGTATTATTTGGCAATCGTCTAATAAATGAACACGTAAGGAGGGACGATATGGAGGAAACAATAACAGCAGGCGACTTATCACGAGATCAGGTGATTGAGGAGCTAATGACCGATTATGGTCAAGCGATTCTGCAGCTTGTTTATACATATGTACATGATACTGCTCTTGCTGAAGATTTAACGCAAGAGATTTTCATCAAGTGCTATAAGGCTCTCTCAACGTATCAGGGGCATTCCAGCTTAAAAACTTGGTTGTGGCGTATTGCTATTAATCATTCAAAGGATTATATAAAGAGCTGGTACAAGAAAAACGTCGATGTTACTGAAACAAATGTGTTAGCGGAAGCATTGGAAACGAGTGATTTGCTTGAGCAAGTTGTGAAAAATAGTGAGGACGAGGCGTTGTTTGACTTAGTAATG
Source organism: Lysinibacillus sp. CTST325 (assembly GCF_054665055.1). NCBI lineage: Bacteria > Bacillati > Bacillota > Bacilli > Caryophanales > Bacillaceae > Lysinibacillus > Lysinibacillus sp. CTST325. The sequence continues at coordinate 388,114 of NZ_BAAFHO010000002.1, forward strand.
GCACTCCCCGTTAAGTATCGTGAACTTATTTATTTTTATTATTTTGAGGACTATTCGATCCAGGAGATTGCTAGCCTTTTATCATTGAATAACAACACGGTGAAAACAAGACTTCGTAAGGCACGTTCTTTGTTACAAAAAGCGTTAGGAGGGAATCCATTTGATGGAAACACGTTTTAAACAAGCTATGAAAAATCAATTTAAAAAGGTGCAGTTTACAGAGACACATAAGGAAGCTGTGCGCAAAGGTATTCATGAGGAACTTTCGGATCAAGTGCTGTTACCGATGTTACAAACGCTGCGCTCAGGTTATGAGATTACGCAACTTCTTTATACAAAAAACAAAGAGGTTGTTCATTTAAATGAAGGGATGATCTATGCGACGCTTCATCGACTCGAACAGCAACAACTCATCGTAAGTGAGTGGCATGAGAACGAAAAGCGGTATGTTCTCTCGCGTAAGGGCGTTAAGTTACTAACAAAGCTTAATAATGAAACGGACAAACTCCCTGCTTTTGAGCAATTACTGAAGGAGGTACGGCTATGCGAACGATTAAAGAATTTACTCAACATGTAAAGGGACATATTCGGAACAAAGAGGCACATGATGCTGTTGAAAAGGAGTTGGCCTATCATTTAGCGAAGTCGAAACAGGCTTGGCAGGAAAAGGGCTATAACGATGCAGATGCGGAACAACAGGCTGTCCGTGAAATGGGTAATGCTACAAATCTCGGCGTATCACTCAATCAGATTCATCAGCCGAAAATCGATTGGCTACTCGTAATTCCATTTATGCTAGCAGCAATGTGTAGCTTCTTACCGCTTCTGCCAGCTGAGCTCTCGTTACGAGATTTTATCATTCGTAATATCTTTATTGTTATTGGTGGCATTGCTGTAACACTCTTCTTAATGCGACTCGATTTTCGTAGACTAGAGCGCTATTCCACACATATGTATGTAATTGCATGTCTTTTATTTCTTATTATTTTAAATGGTAACTACACAATCAATGGAGTGATCTTTTTTAAAGTAGGACCAATTGGACTTAAAGGTTGGATGACGTTGCCCCTTTTTTTAATTGCTTTTGCAGGGCTTTTCGCTAAACAAAAAAAATCATTATCATTGCTGCTCATTCTTTATTTTATCGGCGCGTTCTGTTACTTGCGATTGCCGGATATTTCACTATTTTGTACATATTCAGCGATTGTTGCCACTTTATTTTATGCGAGCAGTTTTTCTCGCAAGCAAAAGCTAGTAATTACCGGAGCATTTAGTTTCCTATTTGCAGCACTAATCAGCTACTTAATGTTGGCGCCTTTTAAATCGTACCAGCTTGAAAGAATGCAGACCATCTTTACACCAGGCTTAGATGAGAATTCTTTTGTTGCAATTAATTCAACTGTAATGAAGCAACTCACTTGGTTTGGCACCAGCACTCAACCGTTTGCTGGTGGAGCGCATACTGATTTTGCATTACTCACAATTTTACAAACGTACGGGATTATTGCTGGAGTAATCGTTGTATGCATTCTTTGCTTCACCATTTATCGTATAGCGCACACATTAGGTTTCATTCATAACGAATACGGTCGTTTATTAATTGTAGGTGGCCTCGCCTTTGTCACAACTCAAATTGTCTATCACATACTTATGCTTTTCGGGCTTGTACCCTTTATGTCAATGCCAATCCCATTCATTAGCCATGGTGTTTTCCCTATGCTACTTGGAAGCGTTGCAATCGGCTTGACACTTAGTATTTATCGAAGAAAATCCTATATTTAATATTTAAAGTGTTTGAATGCTTTTTAATACGACGTAAGTGACCTTTTACCAGTCTAGCTGATAGAAGGTTACTTTATTTTTAGCCTTAGCTATAACATAAGGCTCTCCAAGCTTTTTCTAATTGTTATTTAATTACTCTCACTCTATCGTAGCTGGTGAACCCCTGTTTACAACGTTTTTATTTTGAATAATGGCTATGTCATTTCAATGTCAAAATCAATTAGTGAGGAATGAATATCTGTTGACGAGTTTTTTGTCACCGAATCTGAAATTTAGGAGAATAATAAACTCTATCATCAATTGAAATAAGAACTTCGAATAAAAAAACATAGGGAGATTTTAGTCTTCCTATGTTTTCAATCATTTTATTTATCTGTTTGTTTTTGCTTTTTTTTCAAATACTCCGCACGTATTTTTTCTAGTTGCTGCTTTTTATCAAATTTGGCAGGCTTGTTCTTTTCATGATACTTTGTCACAGCCTTCTGACCTTTGGTATCCAATTGATATTTCCCCACTTTGTTCACCTACTTTTCTTATCTTTAAAGAGAATCTATTCAACAAATATAATATACATTATTTTACTGAAGTAAACCTTTTTACTTTATTAGTATACTGCCTAACCTTGCATATATCAGTAAAAATTGTGTACAACATAAGATATTTGAGAAATAATTTGTATGCAATGCAAGAGAGAAAAGCTTAACGCACCTATTAATGTAATTATATTTATTCGATTGTAATACTAATACCATTTATTTTATTTTTATTTGCCGAACCAGCTGAACATGATAAAAATAGCATTTTTTTACTTTTTGGTATGTTTTGTAAAATTATATCTTATAATAGGAAGTGTTTATACGCTATAAAGAAATAGATTGAGAGGTATACATATGAAAAAATTTTTAAAAATTTTCTCTATTACTATTCTTGTTATTATAATCGTGTCGTTAGTAGCTTTGCTATTATTTGGACGTAACAACCATAGTAATTTATCTGGAAGCGTTTCTGAAAAAATTGATCAATATTTGACAAATGAAAAATTTCAGGGAACCGTCCTAATTGCAAAGGAAGGTGAAGTTTTATTTACAAAAGGTTACGGATCGGCGGCCACTGATTTACCTAATAGCCCAAGCACACTCTATCAGATTGCTTCATTATCTAAAACGTTCACTGCAGTAGCAGTCATGCAATTAGTAGAAAAGGAGCTTCTAAACTTAGATCATCCAATTTCGCAATACTTCCCAGACTTTCCGAATGGAGAGACTATTACAATAAGTCATCTACTAAGTCATAGTTCGGGAATTCCTGATTATCTAAAGACGGATTTCAAATTTGACTACAGCAAAGAATGGAATCCATATGATATTGTAAATACCGTTAAAGATTCTGAATTAGAGTTTACCCCAGGTAAAAGCTTTAGTTATAGTAATACAGGTTATGTAGTGTTAGGACTAATTATTGAAAAAGTCAGCGGACAGTCCTATGCAAATTATATAGAAGAACATATTTTTGAGCCGAGCAACATGTTAAATTCTATATTTACGGTTCCCGCTGATATACCGAAAGCGGAAGGACATGTAGAGGGGGAAGTCGGACCCTTCATGCATAATTCTGCAGCGTACGCAGCTGGGGATATCATTTCTACTGCTGAAGATTTAGATCTGTTTGATAGAGCCTTGCGTAATAATGTATTGATAAGCAAAGAAACATCAGAACTGATGAGTACGACCCATGCTAAAAAGTTTCCGAATCAATATGGCTATGGATGGTATACTCAAGATGTCATGGGGAAAAAAGCAGTTGGACATCCAGGAGGATATCCGAGTGGTTTCCGTCATTATGTTACACGGCTAAATGACGAGGAATTAACAGTGATCGTTCTTAGCAACGAGATGACAGTGAATTCAAAAAGAATCAACCGTAATCTTACATCTATCGTTCTTCAGCAACCAATTTGGTTATGGGAAGAGAAACTTTAATTCCTTTTCTCAAATTTGACAAAAGATAATTTATTTTCATGTTCCTTAATCCATTCTTTAAATGGTTTCTTTTCACTAGACATACTTTACACTCCCATCCACAGCTACAAATACTGTAATCTTAATGTAAGTGTAAAGTCTTTACCTAAAAAAGCCACACTCGCAATGAGTTGTGGATTTTATGCAATATAATTCAATCTAATCGAAAGCTTTCTGATTCTCTTAATCCCTAGTCTTAATAATCCACGTCTGTTTAAAAGTTGTAATGAAGGTAGTGTAGCTAGGTCTGGTACACCTTGTACTAGACCTTTGAACTCCTTTAACACCTTACCTTTCAACAACCTTAGTTCTTCGTAATCATTAAACTCATTTCTATTACGCTTAACTGCTTATCTAACTGTTTCACATTTACTTCGTAATATTCAGCAGCCATTTGTAGAGTAACCTCTAAATTCTCACCAATCATTGAAACAGCTTTTACCTTCTCTAAAACCTCATCACGATAAACGTTTTCATTTCTCATGAATTCAATTTGTACAAAAACAATTCCATTTTCCATAATTAATCTTCTTCTTAGTTATGTATTTTCTATAATTGATTCCTTTTATTTAGCTCTTCTCTTACTTTTTCTAGTACTTTACCTAAAAGGTTTAATCCTTTCCACTTTGAAGGATTTGTAGCATTAGGATTATTACAATCCATTCCGATGCCCCAAATTTTATCGTAAGGACTAGCTTCAACCATAGTTTTATCTTTTGTATTAAGAATAATCGATTTGAGTTTTGGGCTAGAGAATTTATCTAACAACACTTCATAATAAATCTTCTCCCGATTTTCTGACCAAATATTCTCATCAAACGGAATTTGACGACTTCTTCCTAACTTTTTACATTCGTCTGGAGTTTGTGCACGGATAATTTGTTGAGCAATCTTCTCTGCACCAAACAATTTAGCTTTACGATACATTACTGCTTGTTCGCTCCATTTGAATAACTGATTTTGGTGATTGAATGGTGAATAATAAAAATTTGAAAATACATCTTGTTTACCCCAAAAGAATACGAATTCATTAGTTTCTTTCATAATAACACCTCCCATCTACCTACAATTGTAAGTTAATAGGAAGCGTTTGTCATTATAACAAAATTTAATAACTAATATTAAACTACATTTGGTTCAAACAACTGCCAATCAACATCCTCACGATTACTTGGAAACCCACCTTTATCTGACATTGACCATAACTCTAATTCTTCCATGTAATTATGAATAGCTTCTAATTGTTGTCGATACGTATTTCCGAATCACATTATCCCCCCTCTCCTATTCCACTCAAACACCTGACAACCCATAAACGTTAAACGTTGATTTAATAATGTTTATAGACTCTGGTACATATTTCATGATATACTAGTGCCATTGTGAAAAAAGGAGGAACTTGCATGATTCAAGTAAGTAATGTAGGTCTTCGCTATGGCGATCGTAAACTATTTGAAGACGTAAATATAAAATTCACACCGGGGAATTGCTACGGTTTAATCGGGGCAAATGGTGCTGGTAAATCAACATTTTTAAAAATTCTTTCTGGTGAAATTGAAGCGCAGGAAGGTCACGTATCAATGGGTAAGGACGAACGTTTATCAGTCCTTAAACAAAACCACTTTGAATACGATGAATTCAATGTATTAGATACAGTAGTTATGGGGAACAAACGTCTTTGGGAAGTAAAAGCTGAAAAAGACGCTATCTACGCAAAAGAAGACTTTTCTGATGAGGATGGCATGCGTGCTGCTGAATTAGAGGGTGAATTCGCTGACCTAAATGGTTGGGAAGCTGACTCAGAAGCAGCAACATTATTAAACGGGTTAGGGATTGGCGACGAGCTTCACTATATGCTGATGGCTGACCTTGAAGGTTCTGACAAAGTCAAAGTATTATTAGCACAAGCTCTATTTGGTAAACCAGACGTTCTATTACTAGATGAGCCTACCAACCACCTTGACTTAAAAGCAATCCAATGGTTAGAAGAATTCTTAATTAACTTTGAAAATACGGTTATTGTCGTATCCCATGACCGTCACTTCTTAAACAAAGTATGTACTCATATTGCTGACCTTGATTTCTCTAAAATCCAATTATATGTCGGGAACTATGACTTCTGGTATGAGTCTAGCCAATTAGCACAAAAAATGATGGCAGACCAAAACAAGAAAAAAGAAGAAAAGATTAAAGAGCTACAAGCATTCGTTGCTCGTTTCTCTGCGAACGCTTCAAAATCAAGCCAAGCGACTTCTCGTAAGAAAATGTTGGATAAAATCGAGCTTGACGACATTAAACCTTCTAGCCGAAAATATCCATTCATCAACTTCCAAACTGGACGTGAAATCGGTAATGATGTGTTAACAGTGGATGGCCTTACAGCAAGCAATGAAGGCGAAACACTATTTAAAGATATTCGCTTTTCAATGAACAAAGAAGATAAAATCATTTTACTTGGGAATCCAATGGCAAAAACGGCTCTTCTTGATATTCTAATGGACGAAAGAAAAGCAGATGCTGGTACATTCAAATGGGGCGTAACAACATCTCAAAGCTACTTTGAAAATGATCACGATAAATACTTCGAAGGTTCAGAGAAATCATTAGTGGAATGGTTACGCCAATATTCTCCTGATGATGAAACAGAAAGCTTCTTACGCGGCTTCTTAGGTCGTATGCTATTCTCTGGTGAAGAAGTGAAAAAATCTCCTTCAGTTTTATCAGGGGGCGAAAAAGTTCGTTGTATGCTATCAAAAATGATGCTTGCAACAGCAAACGTTATTTTATTAGATGAGCCAACGAACCACCTTGACCTTGAGTCAATCCAAGCACTAAACGAAGGACTTATGCGCTTCAAAGGTGCGATGCTCTTCACATCTCATGACCATCAGTTCATCCAAACAATTGCGAACCGTGTCATCGAAATCCGTGAAGACGGCACAATTTTAGATAAACTATTAACTTATGATGAATTCCTAGAGTGGAAAGATAGCCAAGGCTTAAACTAATGAAACAAAACAGGGTTCTCCTATTCGAAAAGGAGAACCCTGTTTTCTTATTAACGAATATAGCTATTTCACTATCTTACTTTGTCGTGGTTGTCATTGCTACTTCCACTTGAGCTTCTGACATGCGTTCATGTTCTTGTGCTTTCTCGACAGTCTCTTCATATTGAGTAATCATCCTTGTATCTGGTGAAAATACTGCAAGTAACAGCGATAACAATAGCCCCGCCATCATTAATCCGCCAAATAAATACGGTGATGCCCCATACTCTGTTGCTAAAGATGTCCATAGCATTGGTCCAAAACCGACAATTGCCGCAGCGATTTGATAGCCAAAGGATAGCCCCGTATAGCGAACATTCGCTGGGAATAATTCAGAGAAAAACGTACCTTGAGTCGCGAAAATGGCTGCCCATACGACACCAAGTAAAATGACTTGCAATATAAAGAAATAAGTTGAATTGATTGGAATCAATATGAAATATGGAATCGCTAACAGTAACATTGTGATAAGGCCACCGATATAAATTTTCTTTCGACCTATAAAATCTGAAAAATATCCAACAATGGGCATTGTTACAATCATTGTTGCACAGCTTAATGTAAGGGCAAACAATGCGACATCCCTTGTGTAGCCTATATACGTAGTTGCATACACCAAAATAAATGACATTAAAAACACATTAAAGAATCCATCCCCTATTTTTAATCCTATAATGCGGAAAATATCTTTTTTATTATATTTGAAGACGTTGACAATTGGTAATTTAACTAATTCACCATTGTCTTTTTTGCGTTTAAATTCAGGTGTTTCTTCAATCCCGCTTCGAATCCATATAGCCAGTACTATTAAAACTGCGCTAAATAGAAATGGTAAACGCCAACCCCATGCCATAAATTGAGCTTCTGTCGTTAATGAAGAAATAAGTGTAAAACTAAATGTCCCTAAAACTAAACCGATTGGTACACCAAGCTGTGGAATAGAACCAAAAAAGCCACGTACCCCTTTTGTAGCCGATTCAGTAGCTAGTAACACGGCACCTCCCCATTCACCACCAAGTGCAATCCCTTGAATAAGTCGCAAAATTACTAAAAGCGTTGGTGCGAGTAACCCCACTTGTGCATATGTAGGTAATAAACCTATCAAAAAAGAACTACCGCCCATTCCAATTAAGGTAAGCATTAGTGAGGCTTTCCTTCCGACACGATCACCCATATGCCCAAAAATTAAACTTCCAATTGGACGAGCTGCATATCCAGCTCCAAACGTAGCAAATGCAATTAAAATCGAGATTGCTGGATTAGTCGAAGGGAAAAAAAGTGTTGTAAAAACTAATCCCGTTGCAGTACCATACAAATAAAAATCGTACCATTCAATGACTGATCCTGCTAAACTTGCTAATAATATCTTCACATTTTTCATAGAATCCCTTCTCTCTATATTCAATTTTTTATGGTATTCGTTTCAACTAAAAATAGCGTTACGTAAAACGTGCTTTTGAATTTTTCCAACAGGAGTACGTGGAAAATCAGTCACAAATTCAATACGATCTGGCACTTTAAATTTTGCGAGACGTTCCCGACAATGTGCAATCAAAGCCTCTTCACTTATAGTAGCGCCAGCTTGTAAAATAACATACGCTTTAATAGCTTCATCACGCATATCATCGGGTACACCAATGACGGCTGCTTCAAATACTAATGGATGCTCTGTTAATACACTTTCCACTTCATTCGCTGCCACATTTTCACCTGAGCGTTTAATCATATCCTTTATACGATCAACGAAATAAAAATAACCATCTTCATCAATACGAGCGTTATCCCCAGTTAGTAACCAATTATCTTTAACAGTGTCGTTTGTCGCTTGCTCGTTTTTAAAGTAGCCTTTCATTAAGGTTCTTCCTAGTATCCCTTTCACGGCAATTTGACCAATCTCCCCTTGATTTACAGGGATCCCCTGTTCATCTACAAGCTGAACCTCATAACCAATGCTTGGTCTACCAATGCTCATATTTTTCCGTATTCCAAATAGAGGATTTATCAGTGGAATCCCAACTGTCTCGGTCAAACCGTACAGTTGCAATAACTCCACATCAAATTGCTCCTTAAACTGTACTAATTGGTGTTCTGCAACTGTCTGTGCGAAAAGGATGAGTCGTAAAGGATTATCCTTCGCCTCTTTTTCGTAATCTTTTGCTAAAATCATACGAATAGGAGCGGCAAATAAAGAACCAACTGTTCCGCCTAATGCCTTTGCTTGTTTAAAATAACGTGAAGCACTAAATTTCTCAGTAACTGCAATGCTTGCCCCTACCATGATGGCTGACATCGTTGAATAGTATTGGGCATTCCCATGGAAAAGCGGTAAGACAATAAATGTTCGATCTTCAGGTGTTAAAGCTATTGAACGAGCCATTAACTCACCAGTGTAAATATAATTGGCATGTGTCACTTGAACGCCTTTAGGTCTTGATGTTGTTCCAGATGTATAAAGCAATGCCACAATATCTTCTGGCGAAACTGTTGGAAAATGTACATTATTATCGCTTTCATTTTTGATGAGCTCTGAGAAATTTAAGACACCTTCAGAGCTATTTTGTTGTCTCGTGATAATAATATTTTGTATAGTCGGTGTTTTAGATTTAATACTAACAAACTTTTCTATATAGTCCTCTTCCGTAATAATGAGGACAGCTTCAGAATGAGTAATAATAAAATCCATCTCATCTGCTGGTGATAAAATGTTCGTAGGCACCATAATGCCTCCAATTTCAGCTAAAGCAAACCATGCTGTAAAAAATTCCATATTGTTTGGTAAATGTAACACAACATGATCCCCTTTTTTGATGCCAAGCTTAAGAAGAGCATTACTAAAGCGTATAATTTCCTGATAAAAAACCCCATAATTTTTTTCAAAATAGTTTCCCTTATTATCCTCAAATCGAATAAAACTTTTTTCAGGTTGTTGCTCTATTCTCTCCCTTAAAACAGAGCGCAATGTTCTATTTCCAATTAAATCCATGATATCCCCCCTCTTTAACTGTTTCATAGACTATAGTCTGTATATTAATCGGCGAGACAATTATTTGTCAATGTTTTTTCTAATAATTCAGAAAACAAGTTAATCACATGAACGAGTATTATGCTAAAGTTAAGTAGAATATCAAGTAGAAATTAGGTGATTCAGAAATGAAAAAGACAAGAAAACAGCAGGCTCAGGAAACGAAAAAACATATCTATTTAACAGCACTTAAATTGTTCGAAACGAAAGGCTTTGATCAAGTAACGGTTGATGAAATTGTGCATAAAAGTAAAAGCTCAAAAGGTGCTTTTTATGGTCATTTCTCTTCTAAATACGATATTTTCTTAGAAAAATTTAATGAAATTGATCACTTCTACGAGGAATTTACAGCTACACTGCCCGCCAATCTTTGTTTCAAGGAAAAGGTCATCTCATTAATTGATGCACAAATGAAATATTTAAAAGATGATTTAGGAATGGATTTAATGCGTTCCGTTTACAAAAGTGGCTTAATTGAAAACGAAGAAAATTTCTTTTCCAATTCTGAACGAGAATTGTATAAAATTTTAAACTCATTTATACAAAAAGCTATTAAAGATGGCGAATTATCTGCACAAATAAATATTCAACAAACTGTAATTTATATTAGTCGTTGTATGCGAGGTTCCCTATATGACTGGTTAGTCTTTGGGAAAGATTTTGATTTATTACAAGAAAGCAAAGGCTATATTGCAATATTTTTAGATGGTTTGTTAACTAAGGTGAAATCCAATTAAAAATAAGTGGCCTATAAAAAGCTACCTATTCTACTTCAAAGTAAAAATAGGCCTTCCTATTCACTTTTCAAATTAGATTGGCCTATTTTCTCGTTATATTTAATTGTTCTTCATTCTCACAACATATCTTTTTGTAGGAAATTTTTCTGCGGCGAAAGTGGCGTGGCAGCTGCAAGGGGCTCTGTCGCGAAGTGCAGTGGAGCGGAACGACAGCTGCAAGTTTTCTGCGACGAAAGTGCAGTGTACCGGAACGAGAGCGACAAAAATTTTTAAGGAGCTAGCTACAGTATTAAAATATATCGAGAACTTTTGATTGTTTATTGACCAACTTTTTTAATTTATCATCTACCTTTTTAAATTTATCACCCAACTTTCGAAAAAATCGATATCTACCTTCATGCGACACGATTTGCATCGCATAAGACATAAGCATATTTTCAAGGCAAAATTAAAAAATTTTAAAAAAAAAGCGCGAGAAATCAATGTTTCTAAATTGATTTCTCGCGCTTAAGGTTTTGAACAGTTTTGTCCCAGCCTCTTTACGTTTACTTTTGCATTTCCTTCGTTGGCCCCAATACGCCCGGTACTGGTAAACCTGCTTGACGTAGGAGCACCGTCATTTGTCCACGGTGATGTGTTTGATGATCGACCATTACACGTAATAATGCACCTCTAGCTATTGGTCCAGTGAAGCCTTTTACTTCCTCCAGCAAGTCTTCATTTGATAGCTTTGCCGCTTCCTCTTTCACACCATTTGCTACATTTTCGTAAGCAGCTACAATTTCAGCAGCTGTAGATGGAATTGGATCTTCTTGACGAATCATTGGCACCTTTAACCCTGCTAAATAACTGAAATAACCAGCAGCACCCACTAAATGCCAGCCTAACCAACCTAGTGTGCTATGACCTTCCACGATGCTTTGCTCTAGCTTGTCATCTGTGTAAGCTTTTAAGACTTCACTAGTACCTTGTGCTGATGCTGACCATTCATTTAAAAAGTCATCTACATGACGATACATATAAACGCCCCCCATTTTCATAAATTCATTTCTATCATATTAAATTCTAAACTCTCTTACAAGTTTCTAACATCAAGTTTACATAATATTATTATTTCGTAATCTGCTATAACTATTCATTTCAGTTACTTTTTACATCTCTTTCGTCAAAACAAGTATACGACTCTTTAAATTGTAAAATCATGTATAATAACTTTTATCTTAAATTGAAAGAGGTATTTTATGTTTTCCCCATTAAAAAAAGGCGATACCATTGGCATATATTCACCTTCCAAACCAGCTACAACTATTGCAAAGGCTCGCTATGAACGAGGCAAGGAACGTCTACAAGCACTTGGCTTTACTATTAAAGAAGGCTCGTTAACTGGAAAAGAAGATTTTTATCGCTCCGGTACACCGAAAGAACGAGCCGAAGAGCTGAATACCCTACTTCGTGATTCCCACATCAAAATGATCTTACCTACTATGGGTGGTACTAACGCTAATAGTATGCTGCCATACCTAGACTACGAAGCATTTAAGCAGAATTCCAAAATACTTATAGGTTTGTCTGATGTTACCGCTATACTTCTCGCAATGTATGCAAAGACTAGTATTCCTGTCTTTTATGGACCTTCTGTTGCTTCTACATTTGGTGAATTTCCACCTTTTGTCCATTATACAGAGCAATATTTTAAAGATATGTTTTTACATTCATTATCGATTCCCTACACCATGCCAATCCCACCTATTTGGACAGATGATCGACTAAACTGGTTAGAAAAAACGACTGAAAAAACTCAACATCATAATTCATGGATTACAGTACAACCTGGCATTGCTGAAGGCCGTTTAATAGGTGGGAATATTAATACGATGTACGGCTCCATTGGAACACCTTACTTCCCTCTCATAAATGAAGGAGATATTTTACTTCTTGAAGATACTTCTAAAACAATTGCGGTTGTTGAGAAAAACTTTGCTATGCTAAAACTACACGGCATTTTCGACAAAGCTTCTGCGATTATTTTAGGTAAACATGAACAATATGACGATTTAGGAACCGGAAGAAAGCCTTATGATGTGTTGCTAGAGCAGCTAGATGGACGTACTATACCTATTATCGCAGATGTTGATTGTTGCCACACTCATCCCTTGCATGCCATACCCATCGGCTTACGTGTACGTGTCAATGCAACTAGCAAAGAGATTACCTTTCTAGAAACATGGTTTACATAACAATTAAATACTTATTGGCTAAAGTGAAGAGTTTATTACAGGGCAGTTGACCAAACTATTCAAACCGTTGTGGTACCCCGATGTTAATTCGTAAAGTTTAGTTCTAAAAAAACCGAACTCTGAATAGAGACACTTTTTATAAAGTGTCCACTATTCAGGGTTCAATTGATTAAATAGCTTATTTTACGTCATACCCAATGACACACGTACAATTTTTGCAAAGAGACATTAGATAATCAATGGCAAAATCTAATATGTAACCGTCATATCCGTAACAAAAGCTGGTTTTTTATACTCATATACTTTTGTTATTTCTTTATTATCCAAGTCATACTTATAGATACACTGTATTTTAGAAATTATACCGTCAAAACTAACATCTTCTGCATTTTTAGGTATACCCGAAAAATAAATAAATCGCTCATTTTTTGACAATACCGCTAACCTTCTTTGACCAATCTCTGATAATAGCGGATTCTTACTTATTTTTATCATTTGATCTGTTAATATGGTAGTTATTGTTTTGTCTGTAAGAGATAACTGATAAATGCCGCTTCCTTCATCTTCATTTATATTTTTCCCTCCAAGAATAACAGAATTCCCATTAGATCCATATGCCATCGAATCAATATTGACGGCTTTTATTTTCGTTACCAAATTCATGTCAGAGCCATCTAAATTCATTTCATATATTGAATAGACAATTTGCCCTAAAGGTACACCAGCATCATTTGCAGCCTTCCTTCTTGCTGTATTCTCTTCCTCAGAGACAAATGCACCAATAATTTTGTCTTTAGAAGTATCATACATTTCTACAGCACGGTCAGGTTGTTTTGTATCAAATACAATAGAATTCTTCTTTTGCACATCTATTTTCGAAATCTTGGATACAGGGAATGTTGCCCCTAGTATTTCACTGTAGAGGGTGTTGTTATCACCAAATCTAGGAATAAGTTGTCCTAAAGTATCATTTGTAACTTGATAAGTTTTTTTATCGTTTCTGTCTAATAAATAAATCTCCCAAGGTCCATCACCTTTGGCACTTGTATAGGCAAGATATTGTTTATTGTCTGAAAGTGATGCATGTAACCAAACAGTTTCATTAGTAACTAACTCTTCTTCTACATTTTTTTCAACATCTAGTTCCACTATGCTACTTTTGCCTTCGTTATCAAATATAGAAACAATGAGTTTTTCATTATCGTTAGTAAGCGTACTGTTCTCTTCATTTTTTTTCATAAGCGTACTGTCGTCTTCTTTCTTTTGACATCCAGACAGAATAACTAATATAGATAAAAAAATTATAGCAGTAAAACACGTTGATTTTTTGCATTTACAAACAAGTTCATACATTATGCGATTTCCCTTTGCTAAGTTATTTTTGAATTCGAAATATGTACTCTTCATTGCTAGGTGAAAAATTACACTAAGTTATAATTATCCATTTTAAGGAAATATCTGATATAAGTCAATGTAGCTTTTATGAATGGGGGGACGTTTAGTTTCCATTCATTACAAGACGCACCTCAATGTAGTCATTTGATTCATCAATAGTTGGTATTTCTTTTTCCGGAATCATCTATTTGACTTACGTGCATGTCGATGCGACTAAATAAGAAATAGCTTTATAGATTTCTGTTTTTCCTAACATTCGTATAACCTAGGAACTTCACGTATAATGAGAGAAAATAGCTGAAATAGCTTGCCTACAAGACAACATGAACTTGTACTTTCTCTTGCACTACTCGTTGGCTATAAACAATAATGTGCCAGATCACAAAACACCAGTAGGCAAACAGTCCCGTTAATCATTAAATAAATGAAAGAGTCGAACTCTTACATGAATTTCACTTCACAGGCGTTCTGCTGGACGCCTTTTCTTTTGAGGAAGGAGGGTTTTGATGAATGATATACATAGATCAACAACAGATGAAGAATTGACAGAAGAAGAATTCATTGAACTTGTCCTCGCTGAACAGCAAAAGGCGTTGGCACAAGAACAAGAAGAACAACTGCAAGGTAAAAAGCCTAAAAAACGAAAACCAATTGTCAAATGGATTGTTTGGGGTATGGCATTTGTGTTATTTTTGAATACATTTGCACTTATCTTTCAAATTTACTCTCCTCCAGCTCTTGAATTTTTGAAAGTGTCTGCTCAGCTATCAGCGCAAGAAGATATACAAACCTATAAAAAAGCTGTAGTAGAGATCTCTACAGGTTCTAGTAAAGGTACTGGTTTTTCGATTTCTTCAGATGGACTTATCGTAACCAATGCACACGTTGTAGAAGATGCTCAATCATTATTCGTCATTTTCCCTGAAGAAGGTTTAATGGGTGCCAAGGTACTACAAAGTTTCCCAGACGTAGATTTAGCATTATTGCAGGTAACTGGTGATAAGTTACCTTCCCTTTCACTTGCAGAAAATCCTAGCTATAGCAAAAATGAGCATGTTTATTTCATTGGTAATCCACTAGCCTTTACGGGCATTGCAAATGAAGGAACTTTACTTGAGTCAACATACCTTGAAGATTGGCAGGAGCCAGTTATGATGATGAAGGCACCTGTTTATCGAGGTAATAGTGGGAGCCCAGTCATAAATGCTGATGGTGAGGTGATTGGCATCGTCTTTGCAACAGCGAAAAAAGATCCATATGGTCGTGTCGGTTTGTTTATTCCTGTTGAAGTGCTGCAACGCATACTAAGTAAATAATTCCTCGAAAAGTTGCTTGTTCTCATACTAAAGAGACAAGCAATTTATTTTGTTTACATAATAAAATTATAATTTATTAATATGTACAGACATTGAGAAACTTAATTTTTGATCTGGATGAATGGTAGTATCTAAACTCTTTCATATAGCAAGTCACTAGTAAGCATATTTTGTAACTCTCAAATGTTCGAAGCATACAAAAAAAGGCATCCTATATAAATAGGATGCCTTAATTTAACGAAAGTAATTTTAATTACTGAGAATTAAAGTTTAGTTACGTTAGCAGCTTGTGGTCCGCGGTTGCCATCTACAACTTCGAATTCCACTTTTTGACCTTCGTCAAGAGTTTTGAAACCTTCGCCTTGGATAGCTGAGAAGTGTACGAATACGTCGTTTTCACCTTCAACTTCGATGAATCCAAAACCTTTTTCTGAGTTAAACCATTTTACTGTACCTTGTTTCATTTAAGAAAACCTCCAAAAAATAAAAGTGAACAATATGTAATTTCTTCAGCGAATGAGAAAAATTCACATATTACAAAGAGTACCGAACTAACGCGATCACTTTTTGTAATATGTGAATTCATGTTTCCGGTGAAGCAATTAAATTGTTAACCTAAGTATAACCGTCATTCATAATTTTGTCAAATAAAGAAAAATGTTTTTTTTAATTTCTAAATTTTATTTCTATTTTCCAGATTTTAAAGCGATAATACCGTGATATATTTGTACATCATCATCACAGGCTTCACAAAAAACACTTTCATCTTCTGACCAGAATGCCCAAAATCCCTCTTCTTTCGTTACCTCATTGTCATATGTTAATCGGAAGTGCTGCAGTTTCGTTTGCAATGCTGATTCAAATTGCTCCTCCGATTCAAATGTTTCATTTGTTTGAATAAAAGCCTCCCAGCCTTCAAACTTCCACCAAGGCTCATAATCAGCTTTCATGTAAATAATTGTATACATATTTGCCACATTCCCTGCTGTAATAAGATATTTTCATTTTAGCAAAGACATTTGAAATGTCTATTAAAACACTCTGTTATATGCTATTATTACCTTATTATACATAATTTTTGGAGGTATTTTTTTTATGTTTTCAAGTATTCGACCTAAGGCCGAACTCGATGAATTATTAAAGCGTGGTACAAATTTAAATGCTACAGGTCGTTTTAATAAAACACTTGCATTTAACCATTTCAATGCTCAAGATGAAGAGAATTTAAAAACTCTCTACAATAAATTAAAAGATATCACGCCTTCAATGAATGCTATTTTTAATAACTATTTAAGAGAAATCTCTCTTTCCTCTCAGCTAACGATTAGTGAAGAAAATATTAATCGATACTTAAATCAATTTTTCTTAGCTACTCGCGATGATGAATATGTAGATGAAACCGTTAAATTTTTCAATTTATTCAGAAAGAATCAATATGAGCCGGGTAAGTTAATCGTCGTCTTCAATCAATTTGCATTTTATATTACTACATACATTTTACATAATTTTGGTTTAAAACCTAATAAGGCATTTGAATATATGAAATCTTTCCAATCAGCTGTTAATGTTGACCAGGAATTACTTATCGAAGTATTAACAGAACGTACTATTGAAAATGTAGTCGCTGAAATTTCCTCTTTAATGGATGTCAATGCAAAAATCATGTACATGAAAGATTTAGTATTTAGCTTAGATAAACAAAACGAAGAGATCCAGTCCTCTACCGCAGCAACTGAAGAAATTGCCGCTTCTATTAACGAGGTTGCTCGAATGTCTTCCCGTATTTCTGAAAAAACAACTGAATCTGTTGATCATGCTGTACAAGGAAAAAATGCAATTGAACATGCCCTTTCTGAAATTTTTAAAACAGAAGAGACATTTACAACAATTGTTGAATCCTTTTCAGAATTACAAAAGCGGGTAAATGATATTGAAAATGTTGTAACGTTAATAAATCAAATTGCCGATCAAACGAATTTACTTGCTTTGAACGCTTCTATTGAGGCTGCACGAGCAGGTGAACATGGTAAAGGCTTCGCCGTAGTTGCACAGGAAGTTCGAAAGCTTGCTGAGGGAACGGTATCAGCGCTTAGTGAAGTAACTGCAAATGTTCATCATTTAAAGAGCTATTCAAACGATGTGTCAAACTCAATTACAGAAACGACTGAGATTATTAAAGATGCAACAGTAGAGGCTAAAGAATCGTTACCTTTATTAAATGCGATTGTTAGTGCCATTGAAGGTATTAATCTGGATGTCACTAATACAGCTGCAATATCACAGGAACAAGCTGCAGCTATTGATGAAGTATCAGCAAGAATGATTGAAATTTCTAACCTTCAAGATGACATTCGCGAATATAGTCATAACACATCTAGTGATATTCATTCATTAGGAAAAGAAATTAATCGTTTCCGCAATGATATTATTGAGAATAATAATGTTCAGCTATCGTCTATAGCACTTTTACAATTATCAAAGGCCGATCATATTTTATGGAAATGGCGAATTTATAATATGTTCCTTGGTCTTGAAAATGTCGCGCCAAGTGATGTTTCTTCGCATACAGATTGCCGTCTCGGTAAATGGTATACATCTGCTCGCACTGTAGAACGTTTCGGACACTTACAGGATTATCGTGAATTAGACGCATATCATTTACGTGTACATGAATCGGCTAAGTTAGCAGCAGAGGCTTATAAGATTGGGAATATTCAACAGGCTGAAGTTCATTTAAAAGAAGTAGATCAAGCTTCTAAGCAGGTTCTCTATTTTATCAATAATTTAATTGTATATTTAGAAAAAGAACGTGTTATGCACTAAGCACCAAGGGGGTTTTCCCCTTTTAACTAGTAGGAGGTGTTAGCTTGAACAAGCGAGCGCTAATTAAATTTTTCGGTGATGTTTACGGCACAGGCTATCGTTTTTTCATTAAACAGAAAGCGATTGAGCTAGGATTAAAAGGTTACTGTAAACTAAATAATCAAGATCAAATTGAGGTTGAAGTAGAAGGATCAAAAAAAGCGATAGATGAATTCTTAGTATTCGTTCAAAAGGGTGTTAGCCCTCAAGCAGATTCCAATTCATTTACTTTAGAGCTTTTTGAAGATTTAAAGGGTTATATACGCATGGAGTCAGACATTGTTTAGTCTGGCTTCTTTATTTTTATAGTGCAGTATGACCAAGGTTGATCAAGCTTTTCGGCTATTTTTAACATGGAATGAATACGGTTTATCTAAAATGACCTAGTGCTGGGCAAATATATTTTTTATTCATTAGGATTGGGAATAATACCCCAGCCCTTCTTATTTTCCCCTTCTACAAAAACACCTGCCAGCCGCTACTTACACCATTCCACTGTTCTCATGCCAACATTTAAGTGATTTCATCAATTTTATCCATTAAATGAGATGTTGCCTGTTGGATAACTCTTCATTGAACTATTTGTGCAGATAAACTATAAACTTTGTTATTACTTTCTAGCACTGCTTTTTCTAATATGTGTGTGGTGCTGTATGTTCTCCCTCCTCTTTTCATCTATGTTTTATTTAGTTGCTACCGCATTTAAAAGTAATTGTTTGTTGTGATTAGACATTACACGCCATTCTTTAACCGTTACTTTCATTTGCCCCCACATCCTTTCGAATTTTCACTTCCAAACACTGTATGCAAGTGTGAGCGCATGTAGGACACTCCCACATCGATTAATCGTTCAACTCACGAAGTCCATGCGATACATCAATCGGATTTCATGTCATAATAAAAAGTCACAACTCATAATGAGTGCGACCTTGAAGTCCCGATTATAATTCTTCTAAATAGATTGTAACTATGATACTTCTTGGACTGTAAGTAAAAGCTCTTTCACTCACTGCCCTGTAATTATCATCAATAGTAACTACATCACCGACGTTCGGAATCAGAGCTGATAGAGAGTTGCTGATGTCATACGTCATAATTACATCTCCGTTTGTTCACAAAAACTGATTGTAATCTGTTCTATGTTTTCTCTCATCTTTGGCACCACCTCCCATACTAATCATAGAATATATGGAATCAAATGTCATCACCGAAAATATATAACATGATGAAAAGCCACAATAAATTAGATGTGACTTGATATCAATATATTATTTAGTCGTTAATGTCTCAATGGTTTTACTGTTAGTACAGATAAGACATTTAGCTTTAAATTTTATACTCGTTGAAAGTAACTGCAACTTACTTAAGTCGTTAGTCAACTTTTCTATTTCAACTAAACCTTCACTTTGCAAATAACTAATTTCCAACTCAAGTTGTTTTAATGATTTTTGAATAAATTCTATATCTTCCTTGTATTTCTCTAACATAATTTTAGTATCCATGAGCTCAATCTTATTGTTTGTGTTTTTTGGCATATGGTAGACTCTCCCTTTTACCTATGAAGTCATCTTTATGGCGCAATCTTTGTTACATGAGAAATTGAAAAACACCTTAGGACATGAAAAAATTTTAACAATTGGATTTAATTAACACTATTATAAAGTTGTTTAACATATTTAACAATGTTATTTTTCATTCAAATGAAAATCAATTATGCCTCGGCAAAATTATTGCTGACGCTTCGCTTCCGCTACAGATAAACAATGCGTCCGGGATCGGCTTTGTGCTTGGACCTGCAGATGTTTGCTGTGCGAAAGCGCAGCAAACATCTGCAGTCAGCATGGATGCGATGATTTTAGGCTAACATCCTTTATGAGCTCCTTTCCGATCTCCATGATTTGC
This sequence comes from Lysinibacillus sp. CTST325, assembly GCF_054665055.1. NCBI lineage: Bacteria > Bacillati > Bacillota > Bacilli > Caryophanales > Bacillaceae > Lysinibacillus > Lysinibacillus sp. CTST325. Next base: position 408,432 of record NZ_BAAFHO010000002.1, read on the forward strand.
TTTCGTTACATAAAACACTTTTGAAAGATGTTAAAAAGTCACACCTTGTTAGATGTGACTTCCTAAAATATTTTAATCTATATATTACTTAAATAAATTGTAAATATTCTAAGACATTCCCGAAAGGATCTCTGAAGCTAATAACTTTTCCAGGAGGACAATCCACCGGCTCATTTGTAATGAACTCAACATTATGATATTTTAACTTATTGACTGTTTGATGAATATCTTCTGTTTTTAAAGCTAAAACCACACCTAAAGAATCTTTCGGAATGGATTTAGAGTATTTTGATTCTTCTAAAACTAAAGGTAAATCTCCGTGAACAAGTGTCACGATTTTGGGTCCGTATTGTTTGTTTACTTCAAAACCTAAAACAGTCGTATAAAAATCAATTGCTTTTTCAATGTTAGGTACATAGATGCTGATAACACAAACTTGACTCATAATTCATCCCCCCAATTATTCCGGTAATTACCTTTTAAATATATATAAAATAATAGAATATATGGTAATATTTTTCAACATTAGAGGCATAATTTAGGGGTTGGTGACTAACTTGATTAAGAGTTCTTATATAATTTCTAATCATCACTTATCTCTAACTGTCTTTAATAAATTTAGCGGAAGCCAAACAGCATATGAGCCTTTTCCTTCAAGATTACCCATAGAGATCATTAACCTTAATACGTATACCCTTACTATTTATCATACAGAGCAATCTTTGATAATGAATTCACTTTTATGATTTACAATTATCATTTTTCCGTTATCAACTGTAATTTGGAGAGGAAAAATGGTAGAATATTTGTGCGAAAAAATCCATTTTCTTCCAGGGTGTGCAAGGATAATGAATATCCCTTTATCTCTTACGCCCATAAAATTTAGAAATTTTTCGTTTAACGGCTTATGGCCCCTTTCAAATATATGTGCTTTACCTAATTCTTTTCCTACCTTTAACACATCATCAACAATAAGACCAATTTCACTAATATTCAAAATACTATTGATAGTAAACGGCTCCCAGCTTTCTTCGTTTATGCCATAACGAGCTATAAATTCTACAATATTACCTGAAGGGTCCTCAAAATATATTGCATGTGCTGGTAAATGTGAAAAGTTTACCTCATCTTCTCCATCCTCTGTTAAAATTTGGACTTTGTTCTTCAACCAAAATTTCGCTTCTTCAAATTGGTTTGCTGGAATATTAAAGGCAAAATGATAAAATGGTTTGCTTACTGTATCTCTATTCGTGAACTCCAAAATACTAGTGCCTGTTTGAATTTGCAAGCTATCTCTATTTTCAGAAAGCATAGGAAACCCTAATTTATTTATATAGAATTCTTTCATAGTTTGTAAATTATCAGTTTGTAAAGTAAGTGATTTAATTTCCATATACAACATCCTCCTATTTCACATGTATTTGTAAATTAATATAATAAATACAATACCCATTTACATCAATCTTTCGGCTGAAATTAACGGTGATTTTAATGAGTTGACGGCAAAGTTATTCTTACTTACAAACTGGATAGAACTTGTATAGGGAGTTGTTGAATGAAAAAGTTTTTGATAGTTGCGTTATTCATCATGTTGCTAGACCATTTTGTACAGTACAAATCAAAAAGAAACTATATGAAAAAAGAATCAAAAACTATTTGATTGAAGTTAAGTCTTATCAGCAGAAAGCTATCCAATCTATTAAATGTAAATGGCATTTTGCAGGTCTTCCAAGTTATTGGGTAAACGTTATTTTTTTCAGATGAACTAAATGTCGTCTATATCTATTTTGCTCATGATAAAAACCATTTAGGGCAATTTGAGCATTATACAATTGATGGGACGCCTCTTTCAACAGAACAATTAAAGCATTTCCAGTCTAGGGAATGACTAAATCGACGTGTATCACTACTCGATATGTAAGCGTATTTTGAGAATAAAATCTCGAATACGCTTATTATTTTTATAAAATTTTAACGCTCATGACAAGGAATTAACAACAGACGAAAAAACAATACTAATGTTTAACCTATCTAAGAGAGAAAAAATTGACTAACAACGAGTGAGCAATTCGCAAATTACTATAATTTTGAATACAATATATATAATGAATTCGATTAATCCAAAGTGGCCATTTATTACTTACCCGGGTAAAGATGAAACAGAAATGTCGGACATATAGTTTGACTTCTTTTTCGTCTATCCCCTTTTCTTCCTAATAAAGCAAAGGATTTTCTTGTTCTAAAGTAATATCATTGAGAAACTTTACAAATAGCAGTAAAATTTATGTAAGGTTTATTATTTCATTGAAACTTTATGTCGATTATTTCGTATAAGAATATAGACATATTTAAATGCTAGGAGGAAGAAACATGCTCAGTGTCGGACAGTTTTTCTCTAGACATACCGCTAGCTTCTTAATTTCTCTCACAACTGTTTCTATCACAGCAATTGCAGCAAATCCAGGATTCTTCCTTGGTGGTTTATTGTTTGCTGGAACATACGCATCGGGTACGACGTTGTTGAAACATAGACAGAAAAAGAAATTTATGCAAATAGCAGGTATAACAAAAGAAGAGTACAAACATATTGAAACACAACTTAAAGCAGCCAATAAAAACATTCAAACATTAAGTCAAAACTACTTACGTGTACGATCTGTTTCTGCATTTAAGCAATTACTCGAAATGACACGTATTTCAAAAAATATCGTGAAAATTGTTAAAACAGATCCACGTAAATTTTATAATGTAGAACAGTTTTTTTATGCACACCTTCCTTCCGCTGTCGAATTAACGGATAAATATACGATGTTATCGAGGCAGCCTGTGAAGGATAAGGAAATCCAAATTACATTATCGAAAACAAGAGAAACACTTACAGATTTAAATGATACGATTCAAGTTGATTTAAAGGATGCACTTTCCAACGATATTGACCATCTTCAAATGGAAATCGAATTTGCGAATCGTTCCAATATAAGACGAAAAGAACAATTGGAGTGGCGAGGCGATGATAAATGACAGCAAATGATCACGCATTTCAACTAAATACAATACAAGGGCTTTCCCCACTTGTGCAATCTTATTTAGAAACAACTCCAAATAATGAGGCGATGGCGACGTATGAAACGCTATCGCCTCTTGCACAAAGTCGTGCACTTCTATATGCTAGTCAGCTTGACCTGACAAACTTCGAATCAGTACTTTCTTTAGGGCAAGGTTCACAGCGAGCGCTTTCTCAATTTGCTGATCGAATGCTTGCACAAGTAAAACAGAAAGATGTCACAAAGATTGGTCAAATGTTAGACTCTTTAATGCAAACGTTAGACCGTGTGGACCCGAACGCATTAGAACCAAAAAAGCAGTCCTTTTTTCAAAAAATGTTTGGCAAAAATGAGCCTACTGTTAAGCAAACATTAACGGAGTTTGAACGTATTAGCATCCAAGTAGAACGCATTGGTGTTCAGCTTGAACGTGCACAGCTTCAAATGATAAAAGATGTGGAAATGCTAGAAGACCTTTATGCACATAATAGTGGATTCTTTGAGGAGCTAGCGACTGCTATTGCTGCAGGACAAATGAAGAAGCAGCAAACCATTGAAGTTGAGCTTCCTGAAAAAGTGACTAGTGTACAAGCGACGAAACAACCACTAGCTATCCAACAACTTAATGATTTTGCCGCTCAAATCGAACGTCTAGATCAACGAATTTATGACTTACAAGTATCGCAGCAAGTTGCTTTACAAACAGCGCCACAAATTCGCATGATTCAGCAGTCCAATCAAACGCTAGCGGAAAAAATTGAATTTTCCATTGTTACTCTTATTCCACTGTGGAAAAATCAGTTGGCCATGATGTTATCTATGCATATGGATCATCACTACGCGCAGCTAGAGGAAAGATTATCTCGTACAAATGATCGATTTACAAGCCCTTCCTTTGAACAGCAAGTATCGAAATTCAAAGAAACACAACATGAGCTGAAGACAGCTATTAAAGACGTCTTCGCCCTTCATACAGCTACAGAACAGGAGAAACAACAACTACAGGATGTAGCTGACTTGAAGACCTTTAAGAAGGAATGATTCTGTTTTTCCAACAAAGAAGGGTGGCTCAGAAAAATCTGAACCACCCTTTTTATTTTCATTCAGCAGAAGACACCCACCTTAGAAGGTGGTGATGAATGCATATGTAGCTCCCCTTTTCCAGGGATTTCCAAACACCTACTGAATGAAAATAAAGCCTCCGGCGGATGTCACGGATTTTTGAAAGGAATGAATTGTGCGGGCACAATTCAAAATCCGGACGCAATTACACCAAGGCGAAATTGATTATACTTCGAAATAATCTTTATAGTAACCACCGATATTACCAGTATTATCAATAATAAAAATGAATTCTTCTGTTTCATTTTTCACATCATATTGTTTCCCTACTGTTAATACGTTTGAAACTAAATATTTTGATGCATTTGTATGCTTACAAGTAACTGTGCGTACTGTTGGAGCATCTTTCCATTTTAAATGTAACATAATCTCTCTACCTCTCTTTACTAGCACGAAGCTAATGTCTACTGCTTATTCTATAATATTTTTGAACTTTTGTGGAGAAAAAATCCATAGAAGACCATATTTTTTCCGTAACTATTGTTTTTTTACCATATCCATAATAAAAATTTTTACTTTGAGGTGTTACTATGAGCTTTGGTGGTGTACCGCAATGGTTTTTTATACTAGCCGTTGCATTTGCAATTTGCTTTGTTTTATACGCAGAATGGAATTCTAGAAAATAAGTGAGCCCATTAATTTGGACTCACTTTTTTTGTTATTGTAACCGAACGTTATTTTAATGTTCGTTTTAAAAACTCTTTTGTCCGTTCATGCTGAGGATTTACTAGTACCCGTGATGGTGGTCCTTCCTCTACAATTACCCCTTTATCCATAAATACGACGCGATCCGCGACTTCTTTGGCAAATTCCATTTCATGCGTAACTATTAACATCGTATTCCCAGCATCCGCTAGCTGACGCATTACCTTCAACACTTCACCGACCATCTCTGGATCCAGTGCTGACGTCGGTTCATCAAATAGCATTACATCTGGGCTCATTGACAATGCTCGTGCAATCGCTACACGCTGTTTTTGACCGCCAGATAGTTGTCGTGGCTTCGCATGTACGTATTGATCCATACCAACAATTTGTAAATATTTTAAAGCAACTTCTTCTGCTTCTAGCTTTGAACGCTTTAATACTTTCATTTGACCAACTGTACAATTTTTTAGCACATTATGATTGTTGAATAAGTTAAATTGCTGGAATACCATACCTAAATGTGTACGGTATTCTTGGATGTTATGCTTCTCGTCTAAAATGTTTTCCCCTTTGTAGATAATTTGACCGCCACTTGGTGTTTCCAGTAAATTAATGCAGCGTAGTAATGTTGATTTACCTGATCCGGAAGAACCTATTAAGCAGACTACCTCGCCCTTTTCTACTTGAAAATTTACATCCTTTAACACTTGGTTACGACCAAATGATTTACTTAAATGCTCTATTTTAATAACTGTCACTTGTTCGTCCCCCTATACTGCTTCTTTCTGTTCTTTTTGGTAGGCATCTGGTCCGTCCAGTCGTTTTTCAATATAAAGTAAGATTCTTGATGCTGTGAATGTCATGATGAAATAAAGGACACAAGCTACAAAGAAGGATTCAAAATAGCGGAAGTTATTACCTGCGATCGATTTTGTTTGGAAGTATAATTCCGTAACCCCGATAACGTTTAATACTGCTGTATCTTTAATATTCATAATTAATTGGTTACCTGTTGCAGGCAATATATTTCGCGCAACTTGTGGTAATACAACATGTAGCATAATTTGAAAATGGTTCATACCAATTGCCGATGCGGCCTCATACTGCCCTTTATCAATGGATACAATACCACCACGTACAATTTCAGCCATATAAGCACCTGTGTTTAATGAAACAACTAAAATACCTGCCGTAATAAAGTGCATATCAATGCCAAATGCCATATCTAATCCGTAAAATACAACCATTGCTTGTACAATCATTGGTGTACCACGGAAAAATTCGACATAGCATGTTAGTATAAAATTAATGAGCTTTAAGCTATAGAACTTTACACCTTTTTTACGAACCTTGATGGTATGCATAATTCCGATGAAAAATCCGATGAGTGCACCAATAATTGTACTACTAATAGAAATAAGCAATGTATAATACGTACCTCGTAAAAACATTTGCCAGTTGTTCTCAACAATAGAAATAATCCATTCAAAACTCATGATGTTCCTCCTAACAACGTCGTGATGCTTGTTCGTTACAGTATCTTGTCTTGGCTGGAGCCTTGTTTCATTTATTTTATGAAACTTTTAACTCAGACATTATTATTATTTATAAAGATTATATTTTGTAATGATTTGGCACGGACTAGCAGAAAGCCCGTGCCATCATGTTATTGTGCTGCTGGTTGTTGGTGAATGGCTTCTTCCATAATTTTTTGGCGATCATCTTCAGAAATGCCTTTTAAAATTTCATTGATTTTTTCAAGGTTTGCATCGCCTTTACGTAAACCAACTGCAATGGATGTATTTGAAATATCTGTATCGAAGCCTTTTTCAAACTTTACATATGTGAACTTATCGTTTGCAGCAGCAGCGGAAATACCTTCTGGACGTTCTGCTACATAGCCGTCAATTTTCCCAGCTTCTAATGCTACACGCATAGCTGGGAAGCTATCCATTGCAGTTTGTTTTTTTACATCTTTGATTTGATCAATAACAGTGTAGTTAGATGTATTTAATTGTGATGTGATTTTTGCTCCAGAGAAATCTTGGATAGAAGTTGCTTTTTCATATTTACTACCTTTTTTAATCACCATTACAAAATCAGACGTATAGTAGTTTTCAGTGAAATCAACTGTCTGCTTACGTTCTTTAGTAGGTGACATACCAGCAACGATTGCATCGATTTTATTGGATTGTAGCGCTGGTACTAAGCCATCCCATTCCAATTTTACGATGACTAATTCCTTTCCTAAGCCTTCAGCGATTTTTTTCGCCATTTGCACATCATAACCACCTGCATATTCTGCATTATCCGCAATTTTTACTGCGCCATTTGCATCATCCTGCTGCGTCCAGTTAAACGGAGCATAACCTGCTTCCATCCCAACACGGAATTGTCCTCCGCCTTCTTCCGTATTCGTCTTGTTTCCGTCATTACTAGATGACGTCGTAGCCTTTTTGTCACCAGCACCACAAGCTGCTAGCAAAATTGCAGTCATGACGGTCAACATTAATACCAACGATTTTCTTTTCATGTAACATTCCCCTTTTCTGTAAAAAAATAAAACAACTGTACCAAAAAAGACCTAAGTACTGAACTTAGGTCTTACTTTTTTAACAGTTGCCCAAATCCTCACTAAAATTCCATCATTCCGAGATAGCACAACCTAGTAAACCTGGAAAATAATTTACTAGGACAGTCCTGCACTTATTCACTGCAGACCCAGCATAAAAGTACGAGCTCCTTTTATACTTCGGCGATAGTTCCTTCTCCATTGCGTCTTCGCTTGCTTGTACTCAACAATGAACTAATAAATACCGCGCCTCTACCTCACAATAGATTAAATGTGAGGTTTGTATATTTAATTGATATTATGATACTACTATAAAGCTAATATGTTCGTCAAGATAATTTCATCACTTTTCTGACTAATTACAATATTAGGGTTTTTTATCCTTTTAATGCCTTATATTCACTTTTACAAAGTTGAAAATGATAAAGTCCGCTGCTTTGCCGAAAGAATCTGTAAAATTGTCCATGCTTCTTTATACGAACTTCAAGCAATTTTTATACTTGGATACATTTTAGCTCTTCTTTCGGTCGCTCTGGGTCATCTATCCGTCGCTCTGAATACTTTATCCGTCGCTTCCTTTAATTGTTCCATAAAAAAGAAAAAACCCTGCAAAACAATGTTTGCAGGGTTTTAATAAACTCAGGAATTAAGAATTTAATAATAAATCTTCTGGGTTTTCAAGTAGTTCTTTAACAGTTTTAAGGAAGCCTACAGAATCTTTACCATCGATAATACGGTGGTCATAAGAAAGAGCTAAGTACATCATTGGGCGAATTTCTACTTCACCATTCACTTCAACTGGACGTTTTTTGATAGTATGCATACCAAGGATACCAGCTTGTGTACCATTCATGATAGGTGTAGACATTAATGAACCGAATACACCACCATTTGTAATTGTGAATGAGCCACCTTGAAGATCAGCTAAACCTAATTTTTTGTCGCGAGCTTTTTTAGCTAGGTCTGCAATTGAATCTTCAATTTCAGCAAAGTTTTTGCGGTCAGCGTCACGTACAACTGGTACTACTAAACCTTCTTCTGTTGATACAGCTACACCGATATCAAAGAAGTTGTTTAAGTGAATTTCATCACCAGCGATTTGTGCGTTCACATATGGGTATTTTTTAAGAGCTGCAACTACAGCTTTTGTGAAGAATGACATGAAACCAAGTTTAGAGCCAGTTGACTCGAAGAATTGGTCTTTTTTACGAGAACGTAAAGCCATAACGTTTGTCATATCTACTTCGTTGAATGTAGTTAACATTGCTGTAGATTGTTTTACTTCAAGTAAGCGTTTTGCAATTGTTTGGCGACGACGGCTCATTTTTTCAATTGTTACACGTGATTCATCTACAGCTGCAACTGCTTTAGGTGCTGCTGGAGCTGCTTGTGGTGCTGCTACTGGAGCTGTACCATGAGCTGCTACGTCTTGTACACGTACACGGCCTTGCGGATCTACTGGAGATACAGCAGCAAGGTCAATACCTTTTTCACGAGCAAGTCTACGAGCTGCTGGAGATGCGATTACACGCTCACCAGTAGTTTCTTCTACAACTGGTGCTGCTGCAACAGGAGCTGGTGCCGCTTGTGGCGCTGCTGCAACAGGAGCTGGTGCCGCTTGTGGCGCTGCTGGTGCTGGTGTTGGTGTTGGTGCTGCTACTGGTGCCGCTGGAGCTGCTGCTGCACCTTCGCCAGCTTCTACTACTGCGATTACTTGACCTACAAGTACAGTATCGCCTTCTTCAGCTAAAATTTGAGTTAAAACTCCCGCTTCTTCAGAAATGATTTCAGCGTTTACTTTGTCTGTTTCAAGTTCAACGATGAATTCACCTTTTTCAACGCGATCGCCCACTTTTTTTACCCACTGTGCGATACTACCTTCTGTAATCGATTCTGCTAATTCAGGGACTTTAATTTCAGCCACTTTCATTTCCTCCTTTAATTAACGTGCATTGTGCACATAAAAGGGCTACTGCCTCAGCAAGTAGCCCGGCTCTCAAAAATTAATATGTGATTATTATTTAACCTTTACAGGCTCAGCAACTGCTTCTTCTACAAGTGCGGCTTGAGCTGCTTTATGAGAATCTGCATCACCTTCTGAAGTAGAACTCATTGCAGGACGTCCTACATAACGAAGCTTTTTACCTTCTGAAAGTTCATGTAATGTTTCTAATGCAAAATTCCATGAACCTTGGTTTTTAGGTTCTTCTTGTACCCAAACAACTTCTTTTACATTCGGATACTTAGCAATAATACCAGCAACTTGCTCTTTTGGGAATGGGTAAAGTTGTTCTACACGAGTAATGTGTAGGTGATCGAAGCCTTCACCATCTTTAATACGATCTGCAATGTCGATCATCACTTTACCTGAACCTAAAACAATGCGCTCTACAGCTTCTGGTTTTGAACCTAGGCCTGGTTGTTCAATTACTTCTTGGAATGAACCATTTGCTAATTGATCAGCATTCGCTGCAGCTAATGGGTGACGAAGTAAGTACTTAGGTGATACAACCACAAGTGGGCGAACGCCTTCTGTACCTAATAATGCTGCTTGACGACGTAATAAGTGGTAGTAGTTACCTGCGTTTGAACAGTTTGCTACGAACCAGTTATTTTCAGCAGACATTTGTAAGTAACGTTCCATACGGCTTGAAGAGTGTTCTGGACCTTGACCTTCATAACCATGTGGTAAAAGAATAACTAGACCCGATTTTTGACCCCATTTAGCACGTGCACCTGAAATAAAGTTATCGAACATCACTTGTGCCATGTTCGCAAAGTCACCAAATTGAGCTTCCCAAACTGAAAGTACATGACCATTCTCTAAATTGTAACCATATTCAAAGCCCACTACCCCTGCTTCTGTAAGTGGAGAGTTGTGTACTGTAAATGATGCATTTGCACCTGAAATATGGTGAAGTGGCGTAAATAAATTACCATTGTTTTTGTCATGTAACACTAAGTGACGTTGAGAGAACGTACCACGTTGTGCATCTTGACCTGTAAAACGTACTGGTGTGCCATCTTGAATAATTGTTGCATAAGCTAAAGTTTCTGCATGACCCCAGTCGATTTTTGCAGAAGCAAATGCATCACGGCGTTTTTCTAAAATTTTGCCAAGCTTTTTCTGTGGTTCGAAGTTTTCTTCAAACACTAAAAGCTCTTCATTAATTTTTCCTAGACGTTCCGCACCAACTGCTGTATCAATTTGTGGGAATTCTACTTTTAATTCTTCTGGCATTTCTATATGCTTGTGTTCATCTTTATCTGCCATTTCTTTTACATGATCATAAGCTGCTTGCATTTCAGCATAGATAGCTGTATCTAATGCTGCAACTTCATCAGCAGAAACTACACCCTCAGCTGCTAATTGAGCACCGTATAAAGCACGAACTGGCTCATGTTTAGAAACTAATTTATATGTTTCAGGGTTTGTTACAGTTGGATCATCAGTTTCATTGTGACCATGACGACGGTAGCCGATAAGGTCAACGATGATATCTTTACCGAATTTTTGACGGTAGCTAGCTGCAAAACGACCTACTAAAACTACAGACTCAGGGCTATCTGCATTCACATGCACAACTGGTACTTCGTAACCTTTTGCAGGGTCAGAAGAGTAAACAGATGAGCGAGAGTCTTGTAGTTCAGTTGTAAATCCAATCATGTTGTTAGCAATGATGTGAACTGTACCACCAGTAGTGAAACCTTCAGTTTTTGCGAAGTTTAATACTTCTGTTACGATACCTTGACCTGGGAATGCAGCGTCACCGTGCACAAGAATACCTAATCCTTTTGTGCGGTTATGAACAGCTTGCCCTGGTTTAGAAGTGTCATCTTGTGCTGCACGAGCAGTACCTAAAACAACCGGATTTCCTACTTCTAAGTGAGATGGGTTGTATGCAAGCTTAACATTCATACCAGATTCACGCATATATGAAGCACCCATGTGGTACTTAACATCGCCAGTCCAGCCTTTAGTAATTTCAAGGCGACCATCTTTTGGGATAAATAACTCATTAGATACATGTGCAAAGTCAGAGAACATCATATCGTATGGTTTATTTAAAATGTGTGTTAATACATTTAAACGACCACGGTGAGCCATACCAATACGTACTTTTTCTACGTTATTTGATTCAGCTGTTTTTAAAATTTCATCAAATAAAATGATTTGAGTATCTAAACCTTCACCAGAGAAACGCTTTTGACCTACAAAAGTTTTATGAATAAACTTCTCGAAGTTTTCAACACGAGTTAAACGATCTAATAAAGCTTTTTTCTCATTAGAAGCTAATGCTTGTTTAAATGAACCTGTTTCAATTTGTGCTTGAATCCAATCACGTTCTTCTGTTGCTACTACGTGATTATATTCAAATGCTACTTTATCTGTATAAACAGATTTTAAGAAATCGATTGCATCTTTACCATTTTTCACGTTTGCTGGCACATCTTTGAAGAAGATAGCTGCAGGAATTTCAGCTAAATCTGCAGCGCTAAGGTTGAACGCGCTCTCTTCAATTTGAGCTGTTTGTAGTTCACGGTTTTTCAAAGGATAAATATCTGCTGCTAAATGACCGTTTGTACGGATTGCATCTGCTAATTTCACAGCTGCTAATACTTTCTTGTAATCGCCAGCAGGAGCTGCTGTTGCATTACTAGATACAGCTACTTCACCTTCTACTACTACTGGTGCACCAAATTGTTGGAATAATAATACTAACTCCGGTTCTACTTCTTCAGGAGACTGTAAGAATAAGTCGTATTGCTCCATCACATATCCTAGGTTAGGACCAGAAAAAGCTGACCATGGAGAACTTACAGTTGTAACGTTGTTCGACATGAAAAATGACCTCCAAATTTTGCCTTTCGGCAGTTCCATTAATTAAATTACAATTAATTATATAATAATTTTCCGTTCTTTTAAAGGATGTTTGACATCTTATCCATTATTTAAAGAACGTTTTTTCCATCTCAATCTTACTACTCTTCACAAAAAATACAACTCTTTTTAGCAAATTAAGCAATTTTTTTCCCAAAGGATGAAATAATTAAATAAAGCATGGATTTTTCTCAATATTTCAGTGGGAATTTCAGCAAGAAAACGGTTCCAACATTTTTATCACTCTTGACTTCAATAGAACTATTGTACTTTTCAAGTAACATTTTTGTAATACTAAGCCCTAAGCCTGTACCACCTATTTGACGATTTCTTGCCTCATCAACTCGATAAAAGCGATCGAAAATGTATGGAATGTTTTCTTCCGCTATACCAATGCCATTATCTTCTATCTTTACTACCACTTCCTGTTCTAATACAGATAATGAAATTTGAATCTCAGGAATTTTTTCACAATAACGAATTGCATTCTCTATTATATTACGAACAATTTGGCTAAGTGCATTTTCTGTTATAAATAATCGCCCTATTTCTCCATCTTTCGACAGCGATATTCGAGCATCCGGATGAAGGAGTCTTGTGTCCTCTATAACCGCTTCTATAACAAATACTGCATCAGCCTCACTTTTGATGTCCTTTTCTTCACGACGTGCAAGTTCTAGTAGTTCTTCGATCATTTTACGCATCCGTGCAATTTCAGTTAATGAAGTTTCAATAGATTCCTCTAAAATTTCTGGATCATCTTTCCCCCATCTTTTCAAAAGGGACAGATGTCCTTCAATTGCCTGGATAGGCGTCCGTAACTCATGAGAAGCATCCGCAACAAATTGTTGCTGCTTTGTAAATGATATTTGCAATTCATTCATCATCGCATTGTACATCTTCAATAAATCACCAATCTCATCATGAGACGTGTAAGTTAATTGAATTGGTTCATTAAATCCTTTATCCATTACGGTTTTCATGGATGCACGTAACGCATGCAATGGCTTCATCAAATAATTGGCTAGATAATAGCCAATTGATGCTGATAACACCAATCCTCCTACACCCGCTATGAGCATGGCAGTTAATAGATAATGCATTAACGACTGAAACTTAGATAATGGATGAACAACTTGAATATATCCTTTGAAGAAGCCGAGCTGAATCGGTTCATTAATAACAAAGGCATCCTTTTTATCAATTGTCATTTCTACAACTTCATTCAATGCAGTTAAGGGCGCAGCCTGCGAAGTATTATTAATGCTTAAAATCTCAATACCATCTACATTAAACATTCTGACGGTTTGATCTCGATCCACAATGGTTTTTAATAGACCCGTGTTTTCTTGAATTTGCTGTACAGTAAGATTAGGTCCTTGTGACTCTAAAAAGGATATTAAATCAGCCCTCGTTAATTTAATCTTACTTTGCTCATCATTTATTAGCCATGTATGCAATGAAATATACACGACAATACAAATAATCGTATAGCTAAAAAATATAACAGCACTAGATGTGAGCATCCATTTTCTTTGTAATGATTGATTGACTAAATAATCTTTTAATTTTTTCATTCGCGCATCACGTACCCCACACCACGAACGGTTTCGATATAGGCATTCATATCACCCGGTAGTTTATTTCGCAAATGCCGAATATATACATCTACGACATTTGTCTCTATATCCGTATCATACCCCCAAACAGAGGTTAAAATTAGCTCTCGTGTACATACTTTATTTTTATGCTCTATCAATAATTTAAGTAAATCATATTCTGTTTTCGTTAAATCAAGCCTTTTCCCTTGTACAATTACTTCGTATGCCGCTACATCGATTTCGATATCACTAAAATGTAATGATTCCCCATTTTTTTCATCAGGCGTTATCCGACGTAAAATAGTACGAATTCTAGCTAATAGTTCTTCAATAGCGAATGGTTTTACTATGTAGTCATCTGCGCCAGCATCTAAGCCAGCTACACGATCCATTACAGCATCTCGAGCCGTTAATAATATAATAGGTACCTTTGACTGCGTGCGTATTCGACGACAAATTTCAATTCCATTTATTCCTGGAAGCATAACATCTAATAACAGCACATCAAAATGATCAGATGAAGCTAACTCCAGTCCTTCACGTCCATCAAAAGCGACGAATACATCGTAACCTTCATGTTTTAATTCTAGCTCCACAAAACGAGCAATATGCTTTTCATCTTCCACCAAAAGTATTTTTTTAGACATTTCTTCACCTTCTATTCTCAAATAACTATGAGGGGTTTCCTCTTTAATACTGTTATAGCATAACATCAAACAAAAAGTCTGTACCACAAGCAACTACTTGTTTGTACAGACTTTTTTTAACTTCTTTCAGGAAATGTTTTGATAGCGAAGCGTCAGCTACAATTATGCCGAGGCATAATTGATTAGGCGTCAGCAATATAGAGATTATTTTTTCCAGTTTCCTTCGCTTTATATAAAGCTTGATCTGCTAGGTCTAGTAATTCATTTAATGTGTGACCGTGGTCCGGATAATAAGCGATACCAATGGATGCAGTTGGTGCAAAGTGATGACTTTCGATTGTCCAACCTTTTTTTAGTTCATTACGAATGCGATTAATAATATCCATCATTTGTGTATGTCTCGTCTGATCATTCCGAGTTAAACCTGTTAGGACGACAACAAATTCATCGCCACCCATTCGTATAACTAAATCATGGTTACGTACAGCCGTAATTAAAACTTGGCCAAACTTTCGGATAAAGTCGTCCCCCGTGTCATGGCCATACCGATCATTAACATGCTTAAAGTCATCCCCATCGATATAAAGCATAGCTAAACACTCATTACGTTCTTGCGCTTCTATCAATAGTTTCGGAAATTCCTTTTGTAAAAAACGACGATTTGGTAGTTGTGTTAACGTATCGTGATAAGCTAAATATAATAAATCATTCTCTCGTTCCTTACGATGAGTTATTTCACGAGATACCATCATAATTTGTGAAACTTTTTCGCGCTCTGGATCATGAACAACTGTTACGTTTCCTTCAGTCCAAACAGGCGTACCATCCTTTGCCCTCAACAGTAGCTCAAACTGTGTTTCCGTTTGGCCCGAATAATTATTTAAAAATGTTTGCCAAGACTGCTTACTTTGTTCATCGACAATGTTACTGTAAAACTGACCTTGTAATTCTACATTTTCATAGCCTAAGAAAATCTCATAGGAAGGCGAGGCATAAATAATGATGCCATCTTCGTTTGTAATGACAATCAAATCATTTGTATTTTCTGTAATAAGGCGGAATGTGCGTTCAATATTTTTCAATTCCGTTAACATTCTTTTCTTGTCCGTAATATCATAGTTAATGGATAAATATTGTTCTGTCTCCCCGAATTCATTTTTTAATGGAACTATAGATGCTTCTACCCAAAAATCAGCATGAAATTTTGTACGGTAGCATAGCTCGCCTCGCCAAATATTCCCCGCTTTAAGTGTTTTTCGAATTAATTGTAATACAACCTCTGTATTGTCATGAGGCTCTATTAATTTATAAGGTTGACCTATTAGCTCTTCTGCCGTGAAGCCAGTCGCATTTAAAAATAAATCATTAACTTCTAGAAGGTTAGCATTAATATCCAAAACAGCAATGGCAGCTGCTGAATTTAGGGCAGCTTTAAAAACCTCTAAACCATGAGATTTTGAGCGTAACTCCGCTTTTTGTACAGTGAATTGCGTGAAATCTTGCATGAGAAGAAAAATTGCAAAAGAATTATCCCTTTGCATAACCGGAGATAGTGAAACTAAATACATACGCTCTTTTTTATCCAGTGTATGAAGCTTGATGAGTTTTTCACCAATATTTTCGCCCATAGCCGCTCTTCGTAAATAGCTCTGGATGTTCCCTACTTCATCTTTAGGAACAATTGGTAGATTGACGAATAATTGTTGTTTAACGGTTTCAGTATCTAATTTAAAGTCTTCCGTGAAGCTTGAGTTCACCTCATAAATAGCTCCTTCAGCTGATAAGATGACCGTAGAAAAAAAAGACTGATCAAACATTGAGCGCAGAAACAAAAATTTATCTTCGATACTACGATCATAGAGAATTTCTTTTGTTATAGCTAAAATATAGTCTTCATTATTATGTTTAATCGGTCGAACAGATGTCTCATATTTACGAACTTCAGATTTATAATAGGCATAATCCACATATTCAACTTGACTATGCTTCGAAATTGCTTGATTGTAGTTTTCTTGAATTACAGAAAAAATTTTTCGACTTGAGGTAAGGGTAGAAAGCATTTTCCCAATCGCCTCATGTGATAACAATGCTCGTGCTGCTTTATTTAAGCGAATATATTGATAATCGTTTCCCACTTTTTTCATTAAAAAGACAAAATCTTTGCCAATAAACAATTCATTAAATAAATCCTCGCTTAAAAGATATTCCATGCTGTCACCCCCATAGTCGTTAATATTAATATAGAATTTTTATATAGCTTTTGTATATACAAAAAAAATCAATACTACTATAATAACATAATTTAAAAGAATCACCTTTCTCGAATTGGAAAAATTTTATCCTTTTAAGGCTATTTTTTGATAATTTACCTTTTTAGATGAAATAATGTAATCCTAAAGAAATATATTTTAAATATTTCTACTCATAAAATTGATATTTTAGACTCAACACACCCCCAAATTATAAATAAACAAATTTTAACTATCTATGCAATTATTTATTTTTCAGAATTCACTGACTAATAAACTTATTTTTTGTTTCAGCGAGGAAAATGATTGCATAAAGCAGTATGATTGTTATATTATATTAAAAAAACTAGCCTTTTTTCGGTATGGTCGAAAAATCAGTAAGACAGCGGGAGATTATGGATATCATAGTTTTAACGTCTAGTTCTTTGGGTTTTAATTCCAGTACGAATTTTAGTTTTCTTCTTTATGTTTTAAAGGAATTGTTTTAACTACCCTAGTAAAGGAGGCGTTTCGTATGCTTAAACATCGAGACCTACATGAATGTACAGAGCTCTATGAGCTATTATCACACCCTTCTGTTTTCCCTTTTGTCCGTCAAAAAGCAACATCAGCTGATGAATATTGGTTTATGACAAAACAACTGATTGAAGAAGAAGCAAAGGGACTCGCTATTTCAAGGACAATTACTGATGATTGGGGTCAACCAATCGGCACCATTAGCATTCATGATGTCGAGGATGGTGCAGGCTTTTTAGGAACGTGGATTGGACTCCCTTATCAAGGGCAAGGTTATAATCAAAAGGCGAAAATGCTTTTTTTGAATGAACTTTTTTTTGACTACAACTTCCATACGGTATTTCTCCGTATTCGTGTTGAGAATATAAAATCACAGCGTGCAGCCTTAAAGCTACCTTATGTTATGAGTGCGAATGAAAGTCATCCAACATTATTAACACAGGTTAACAGCGGTAAAGCGCAATTTAATTTATATAAAATTCCAAAAGACTTGTTCTATCTTACAACAGCCAATCAAATGGCAGAAGGCGAAGAACAAGCGATGTAACCTATATGAATATTCATAAAAAAAAGCTATGTGTTCTGTCTTGATGACAGGCACATAGCTTTTTTTCGGTTTGCTGTAATTGTGATTAACTACAAGTTATGCAGTAGGCAGTTACTACGAGTAATGAAACTACTTTTTATATTGTAAAATCAATTTCGCCATTTCATCTGGCGTCTTCGGTCTTTGTGTTTTCTCCATAACTGCAACCATTTCTGCTTTACGCTCTGTTAACACATGAACCGATTTTTTGAAGGATTCCTTTGTTAACTCTTCCTCTTGTAATACTTCCGCGTAACCTTGTCTTTTAAATAAGTTGGCATTTAATATTTGGTCACCACGACTTTTTTGTGCAGATAATGGCACTAATAACATCGGCTTGTGAAGTGCTAAAAATTCAAAAATCGAATTGGAACCAGCACGTGAGACGATAAAGTTTGCGGCATGTAATAAATCCGGCAATTCAGTTGTTACATACTCAAACTGCTTGTAACCAGGCGTAGATTCTAATGATTCGTCGTAATTCCCTTTACCACATAAATGAATGATTTGAAACTGTTTTACAAGATCCGGTAAATTTTGACGAAGCGCGTCATTCAAGACAACGGAGCCTAGACTCCCTCCCATCACAAGAAGTACAGGTTTTAAAGTTGTAAAGCCACATAATGATAACCCTTTCGCTCGATCTCCCATAAATAACTCTTGGCGAATAATGGAGCCTGTGCATGTGGCCTTTTCTTTCGGTAAGTGTTGCAATGTTTCTTCAAAAATCGTAAAGATGTGTGATGCAAATGGTAGCGCAATTTTATTGGCTAAGCCAGGTGTAACATCTGATTCATGAATGACTACAGGAACACCAGCAAGTTTTGCAGCCATGACAACGGGTACAGAAACAAAACCACCCTTTGAAAAAATTACTTGGGGCTTCACTTTTTTGATAATACGAAAAGCCTGCATAATTCCAGCAAGCACTTTAAAAGGATCTGTAAAATTTTTCATCGAGAAATAACGACGCAATTTTCCACTTGAAATACCGTAAAACGGAACACTTGGAAACGCCTCGCCTATTAATTCTTTTTCAATCCCCTCGTCTGAGCCAATATAGTGGACATCATAACCTAGCTCTTGTAAAGACGGGAGTATCGCTTGATTGAGCGATACATGACCAGCTGTCCCTCCACCGGTTAAAATGATTGTTTGTTGTTTCACATTAATTCTCCTATTCCATTTGTAGCTGACACTCCGCTTTCGCTACAAAAAACATTTCGCTGAATGATGTTAAAAAGCCATTGTAGCAGTCACTACTTTTTATTTACAGTCTTATATTTTACTATATGCGAACGAAAAGATACAGATGAAGCTTTTAATTGTGTCCAAGCATCAGCTGAAAAAATTAAATTTTCATCCTTCCTCCATTTTTTATGCTATACTCATTAATTAAATATGTTATTGAAGGAAGATATACACTATGAATCAAACAACTACGTTAAAAGAAAAATATGCACTATTATTAAAAATTATCGTACCCATTTTAGTCACACAAGTAGCTATATATCTTATTTCTTTCTTCGATATTTTAATGTCGAGTCGGTATGGTACTGCTGACCTAGCTGGCGTGTCAATCGGTTCCTCTATTTGGATGCCTATTTACACTGGGTTATCTGGGATTCTCCTTGCAATCACCCCTATTGTCTCACAGCTTGTTGGAGCTAAAAAAGAGTTGGCAGCAAAGAAGGCTGTTCAGCAAGGGATCTATGTAGCCATCGTACTATCGGTACTTATTTTTATTATGTTAATATTTGGTATTGATTGGATTCTTGGCAATATGAATTTAGAAACCACTGTACATACTATTGCTAAATCATATATTTATACGATGTGTGCTGGTCTAATACCACTCTTTTTATTTTTTGTCATGCGTTGTTTTATCGATGCGCTTGGACAAACTCGCGTCACAATGATTATTACATTACTTACAACGCCTATTAATATTGTGTTGAATTATATTTTTATTTTTGGCAAGTTTGGAGCACCCGAGCTTGGCGGGATAGGTGCTGGCGTTGCAACAGCGATTACATACTGGCTAGTTTTCTTCATCACAGTGTGGATTATTGCAAAGCGCGTGCCCTTTGAACGCTTCCGCCTATTCCATGACTGGCCAAAATTAGAATGGCTTCGTTGGAAGGAAATTTTAATCATCGGTGTCCCGATTGGAATATCTTTATTTGCAGAAACGAGTATTTTTTCTGCTGTCACGATGATGATGAGTAGCTTTAGTACAGCAATTATCGCAGCTCATCAAATAGCTTTAAATTTCACTTCTCTGCTTTATATGGTGCCACTTAGTATTTCGATGGGCGTTACGATATTAGTAGGTTTCGAAATAGGCGCTAACCGAATGCACGATGCGAAACTCTACAGCTATTTATGTGTTGGTACCGCGATTTTATTTAGCTTTATTTCAGCTTGTATACTTTTTATCCTTCGTGAGCCTATTGCTAATATGTATACGACTGATGGCAAAGTGCTAGAATATGCCAGTCATTTTTTAATATTCGCAGCTATATTCCAGCTATCTGATTCTATCCAAGCGCCTGTTCAAGGAGCTTTGAGAGGTTACAAGGATGTTACTATGAGCTTTATTATGGCCATCATCTCGTATTGGATTATTGGCTTGCCTGTCGGATATGTACTGGCCACTCATACAGACTTCGGACCGTTTGGCTACTGGATTGGGCTAGTTGCAGGTTTGACTACAGGAGCGATTACTTTATTAATACGTTTAATACTTGTTCAAAAAAGATATGCAAGGACGGCTAAAACAGCAATAGCAAACTAGACTTTGTTCTAGTTTGCTTTTTTCATTATGGAAGAAAAAACAAGAATCCATCAGCATTAAATAAACTCTCTTATCAAGGCACCCAAACCCTTTATTTAGCTTCACCTTCTTCTTTTCAAGAATAATGTAATTAAAAATCCAATGAACATTAGCATCTTAAAACCTCCATTGCTAATTAGATCAATCCTATTTTTTTATTACAGGGTATGTATTATAGGTCGAAGCCACTAGGAGTGTTCTTGCAAACATATCATTGCTGAAAGAAGGTAAATCCATATAAAATTGCCCATTATTATTTTTCAAAATAGGAAGTCGACTGTTCATGACCTCTTTGTTCTTTTTTCGCAGCTTTCATTACAGTAAAACTTATCTTCTTGATTGTTATAAATACTTTTTGCTCAATCTGTTATTAATTTACCGCATTCTCCACATTTTATTAATATCATTCATCGTGCTCCTTTTCCGGTTAATTAACGATCCAAAATGACCTCGAAATTCCGCTCACTACTACAGTAAAGTCATTTTGAATGCTCATTCGACTACCTACTAAATCGCATTGTGAAACCATTTTTCTCTACATATCTAATGTATTCAGATATCCTTTCAAATGCGCTCATTTGTTATTCAGACAAAAATTTTGTCACTTTATACCTCTTATACTAACAATGGAAAATTAAAAAAGGATGTCCACCAAGCCTTTTACGACTTAGTGGACATCCTATTATTCAATGTAACTATTCAATTTATACTATTATTTTTGGATAAATTGTTGTGTCCAGTAGTTACCTGATTTCACATAGCCAACACCAATATGCGTAAATTTCTCATTTAAAATATTCGCACGGTGACCTGGTGAATCCATCCAAGCTTGTACTACTTCTTGAGGTGTACGTTGACCTTGTGCAATATTTTCACCTGCACTCTTATACGTAATACCTAAAGCTTTCATACGATCAAACGGAGAACCGAATGTTGGACTTGTATGTGAAAAATAGTTTTTAGATTGCATATCTTGTGATTTTTCACGAGCTGCTGCCATCAGTTTGTCATCCGTTTTAAATGGTGCTAAACCAGCTTTTGTACGTTCAGCATTCGTTAATTTTACTACCTCTTGTTCAAAAGCATTCACATCTGAAGTAGTTGTTGATGGTGTAGACTGTGATGGTGCAGTAGCTGTATTATCTTTTTGAGCTGTTTGTGTATTGTTATTTGTTGCTTGTGTATTGTTAGTTGGTGTTTGATTTTTTTCTGGTGCTTGAGTTTCTTTTGATGGTGCTTGTGTTTGTGGTACATTTACATACCACTTATTATTTGACCATTGGTTTGACCATTGATTTGACCATTTATGATAAGAAACTTTATTACAGTCTGATGTTGTATTCCCCTCTGTAGTATTTGCTGCAGCGGAAGCCATTTGAATTGGAGCTGCTAATAAAAATGTTGCACAAATTGCAGTTAGTGTTTTTTTCATTTTTGCAATTCCTCCTTCTCTGCAAACAATCGTAAAGTACAAATTTAATAAATTTCTTACCAGCATCTGCTAACAACACCATCGGAGACATTAATTCGCATCAAACAGAGGGTTTTTGGCAATAATTTTTAGCAAGTTTCACCAGCCTATGAAATACTTACGTTTCAAATAGGGTTGACACCCCTAAAAAACTATCAATTATTTTCAATATTCAAATAGAGAGAAGCACGAAATAAAGTCTTAAAACCCTATATATACTTCTTTTATTTTACTAATCAACCAAAAAATCTGCTGATTACTACTTTAATAAGAAAACAGAAAGAAAACTTTCATGTCTTATTAGTAGTAATTAGCAGATTATATATGTCTATATAGAGAAGCCTAATATTTTAATTT
Source organism: Lysinibacillus sp. CTST325 (assembly GCF_054665055.1). Taxonomy (NCBI): domain Bacteria; kingdom Bacillati; phylum Bacillota; class Bacilli; order Caryophanales; family Bacillaceae; genus Lysinibacillus; species Lysinibacillus sp. CTST325. The sequence continues at coordinate 430,963 of NZ_BAAFHO010000002.1, forward strand.
ATACCTATAATGTTTAAACTACTTACATCTTCACCAATAATAACGAGTTTTGCAGGCATTTTGACGTATTCTGGAAGCCATTGGACCATGCCATACGCATATTGAAACAGCATAGGATTTTTTACACCTTCAATTGGCACATAGCCTTTCATTCGATACACGGTCTCAGGCAATGTGCGCACCCAATCCTCAAATTGCTCCTGTGTAAAGTCAACATCTTTAAATTCAACTAATCGTGAACCAAGATGCATTGATGCTATTGGGGCTTTCACAACATCTTGTTTATCCACCTGAGCTGTTGCCTTTAAATCTTCTAATAAACGTAACGGTACTCGACCATTTGTAGTTTGCAAAATAAAGGCATGAGGATTAAAGCCTTGTAGCTCATAAACAACCTGGGCCTGCTCTGCCTCTGTTAATAAATCCGTTTTGTTAGCCAGCAATAAATGTGCGTGACGGATTTGTTCCATAAATAAGGAGCGCACTTGCGGGATTAATGTTTCTCTATTTAGCCACAGCTTTGAGTCCGCAACCGTGACAATTCCTTTGACATTTAACTGTTCCGCAAATAACGGTGAGTAAACAGCGTCTAATGCTTCAACAGGATGTGCAGCACCTGTTGTTTCAATAATTAAGACGTCGAAATCACTATCTAATAGAAGAGATTGAATTTGTGCCTCTGTTTTTTCAGCGCCAGAGCAGCAAATACAGCCCTCTAGCATTTCCTTTAGCGGAATATCCTTTTCCACAGCCTGTGAGTCAAATGGTAGCTTTCCAAGCTCATTCATAATGACAGCAGGCTTTAAACCTTTTTCCTTTAGTTGTCGAATAACATCTGTTAACATGGATGTTTTTCCGCTACCTAAAAAGCCACTAAATAAGTATACGTCCTTCACAATTATTACCTCCTATAAAAAAAGCTGTCGCAAAAGGCCACTAGAGACGCCTGCTGCGACAGCTACTTTGTTAGTTTGTAGTTTACTCAGTTTTTGCTGGTGTACCAGTAAGCAGTTCTTTTGCTTTTAACAATTGAGGATCAGCTGCTTTTATTTTAGCACGTAATGCATCCATTAAAGCATACGTTGTATCGCCAGTTAAAACGCCTGTTTCTTCAAGACCACTTGCAGCTTGCAGTTTTTTCACTGCACGTTCTGTGTATTGATCAAAAATACCGTTTGCTTTACCAGGCTCATATCCTAAAACTTCTAGCATCTCTTGTGCCGCTTTTACAGAGTTAGACTGCACATCCTTTTTCATTTCCACAGATGGATCTAAGTATGGTAATGATGCATAAGATGGATATGACACTTTAACATCTGGAGCAATACCTTTTTCGTGAATCCAGTTGCCATTTGGCGTTAGCCATTTAGCTGTTGTGAATTTAAGGTTAGAGCCATCTTTTAATGGTGTGACATTTTGTACTGTGCCTTTACCAAACGATGTTTCTCCAACAATTTTAGCACCGACAGACTCTTTTAATGCTCCAGCTAATATTTCAGAAGCAGAAGCACTTCCGCTATCAACAAGGACTGTCACTGGAACATTATATTTTTTACCAGCAATAGCATTTGTAATTTTCGGCTCTTCATCTTTTTGTTGTACTTGTACAATCGGTTTACCTTCTGGAACAAATAAATTCGAAATTTCTATTGCTGCATCTAGGTAGCCACCAGGATTTTGGCGTACATCTAAGACGATACCTTTCAAGCCTTTACCTTCGTAATCTGCAAGAATCTTCTCAAATTCTTTCGCTGTATTTTCACTAAATGACGTGATATGAATATGGGCAATATCCCCTTCAAGCATTTCACCGTAAACCGTTTCAACCGGTATTTCATCACGGACAATTGTCATATTAAGTGGATCAGCGTTTCCTTCTCTTTTCACGGTTAATTTTACTGGTGTTCCTTTTTCACCGCGAATACGAGCTACCGCTTCAGATGCACTTAACCCATGAATGCTTTTTCCATCAACAGTTAAGATAATATCTTTCGGTAATAGCCCCGCCTTTTCAGCAGGTGAATTTTTAATAGGTGACACAACTGTAATAGAGCCGTTACGCTCTTGAATTTCCGCACCAATTCCTTGGAAACTAGAAGACAAACCAGTCTTAAATTGATCTGCTTCTTCCTTCACCATAAAATCAGAATACGGATCACCTAAAGCGTCAAACATGCCATTAATAGCGCCATCTACCACTTTCTCATCGTCGATATCTTTGTAATATTTGTTTTTAAGCAAATCATAGGCTTCGTACAATTTTGAAAATTCCGTACGCCCAGTCGGTCCTTTCACTTCAACTGCTTTCTTATCTCCGAATGTTAACGCAAATATCGTTAAGCCTGCAGTAATAAGGATTGTAAAGAACATCAGCATAATAAATTTAAACGGTTTCATTTGTATAAATTGTCCTGCTGGTTTTACTTCAGTAGGGGGTGTTTGTTCCGGCTGCTGTTCTATACTATCTTTTTTCTGTTCATCCATCTTGATTGTCACCACTCTCATATACACTAACTTGTTGTCACACTATTACCATCTTAACAGGTTATAGAGAAGACGAAAAGAAAAAGACTGTCAAAATTTCTCGACAAATCTTGTCCTACAACAATCTTCATAAAATCCAGCATTTCTTAATCACTTTATTGTTAAGCACATTATTCTATGTAGATGTTATTGCTTTAGAATTTGTAAAAGTAAAGGTGCCTTTGAAGCACTATCTAAAGGCACCCCTGTAATCTGCTAAGTTGAAGGTATATAATGGTACTGCTTTTATATTTTACTCGTTTCCTCGAAGCAGTCAACTAAAATCCTCATAGATATTAGAAACTTATGCATCTTTAATATACGTAACCTGCGCCAATTTAGCATTTTTTATTTTCATCTCTGCATTTTTCGCTGCATTGATTCCTGTAAAAGTTCCTGTTTTAATACGATAATTTGCACCGTCCTGTTCAATGTAAACAAGCCAGCCGAATGTTGTTTTCATCACCAGTGCTGCGCTTTCTGCTGCTTTAGGAGTACTATACGTTCCCGTGTAAATTCGATATTTTTGCGTTTCTACTGGGGGTATTTGAGTATCTCCAGCGGTTTTGACCATTTCGATAAATTGTGACCAAGGTACTTTTCCAGCACGAATATTACGAGGGCAATTTTTTCCACTAAAATAATTGTGTTGAACAATATTTTGAATTGTTATATTTTCATCTTTTATAATTTTTGCGATAAGACTCACCGCATTTTCTACAGCTTTTAAATAATCTCCATCACTATTTACGCAAATTTCCACTTGAATTCCTTGGCTATTACCAACATACGTTCCTGTTCCCCAGCACTCCCAAAAATGCTCAAATGATTGTACAGCTTCTTTGTCATCTACTTGCCAATGCCAGCTAGCTTCCCTACTGTTACCATTTATCTGTAGACGCGCATGGGCGTCAGCATCAGCTCCAACGCTCGTATTGTCGGTTTCATGAACGACAATATACTTTTTTGCATTATTTTTACCATTTGTCATTTTGATTGCTTGCGAAGTTGTTACTAGTTTTTGGCGAATTGTTACCATAGGTTTCCCCCCCTTCTTTTTGTCCTAATGTAAAAAGCGGGATGATTGAACTTTAATCATACTACCTTAACCTTTGTAGTTTAAAGATAGATTATAAGTTCACTCTATATTATGAACCTTTCGTAACTTCTACTATGTTTTTATAAGCATTAATAACCACATATTCATACCCAAAATTCACTAATGCTTATTTGGGATTTGCGCTGAGCAGTTTTTAACTCAGTTCACTTAATTTTTTTATAACAGAATGTACTGTTAGCCTATGAAAAGTAAGAAGCTGTTCCTTATAAATGACAGAAAAAATACCGTACGGAGTTGGTGACAGTTCCATCAGCTCTTCTCTATCTTTAAGATCAATAAGCTCAACTGGACTATTCAATGTATTTGCACCAGCTATAATATTTTCTGTTGCAATTTCGACATATGGACATTGGAATGACCGTAAAATTGTTAAGTTGTTAAATTTTTTTAATCTGCCCTCCCAATCATTCGGAAAATACGGATGTTCTGCTTCGTTGCTCAATGGGTAGACAAGTAATTCAAAATCATATGGGGCCGTGTCAATAAGTTGAAAATCGTTTTTCAAAAAAATATCTTTACTTGGCGCCCAAGAAGTTTTTGAATTCGTAATAACAACAACCCCTTTTTTGGCTTGCTTTTTGGCATCTTCTAAACATTTATTGATTAATCGAGTACCGTAACCCTTCCCGATCTCACTTACCCATAAACAATGAATCACTATATATCCATCTGCATGAACTACTCTTGATGAATTTTCTGCTTCTATATATTCAATAAACCCAACTTGTTTTTTATTGTCGATTATTTGCACATATTTCAAACCTTCTTCAAATCTATTGTTCAGCCATTTGTTCTTATTTAAATATCCGCTTGATTTCTTCTTACTCCTAAGACAAAAACTCCCAATCCCCTCTAAAAGCTCATTATTACATTCAACTAATTCAACGTTACACAACAATACCAATCCCCCCTATTCATAATGGTGTCATTATACCTTTTTTTGATTTTGAACATAACAAGTGGTTGATTTCCGTTCCGACTGGGCGCTTTGTTGTTGCTGACGCTTCGCTTTCGCACAGATAAAACAATTGTAGCTGCCGCTTTGCTTTCGCTACAGAAAACATTTGCTGACGCTTCACTTTCGCACAGAGCAAAGCTTCCTGGGGGCGTCCGATGAGTCGCTTGGGGCAACACGATGTTGGTCACGAAGGCGTTATCACAGGACTTGATAGTTTTAGCCTTCGTTCCTCTATTGCTGATCCCAAGGAGTCGCCCAGTCTCCACTCCAATCAACAAATTTTCATGGCATATGTTCAAATGAATATAATCATTCTGTAATTGTAATTAACTCTAATTTATGGATAAGTTATTATTAGAAAACAAAAAATCAGGCTATTTACATCTTTAGCCTGATTTCAACATGGAAAATAATTTATTAATTTTTAACAATTATTTTATTTGAAATTCAGAATTACAGCACATAACAACAATGTAAAAGTACAAATTTTTTTATTTTAAACTATACAGAAACTTATTTGTTTTTTTTACTCTGCACTTCGAGTAATTCAGAAACTGTGACAAATTTATATCCTTGCCTTTCAAGTTCAGGTATTATTTTTTCCATCGCTAGTACAGTTTGATGACGATTTCCTCCACCATCATGAAAAAGAACAATATTTCCTTCTTTGACACCGTTGAGCACCGTGTTAACAATTCTAGTCGTACCTGGACTTCTCCAATCTAAAGTATCTAAATGCCAAGACCACATAACAACTTTATATCCTTCTTTTGCAATCGCTTCAATCATTGCATCTGAATACTGTCCTTCTACTGGGCGAAATAAAGTAGGCTTAAATCCTGTGATGTTCTGAATGACGTCATTCGTTTGATTTATTTCCTTTAGTAAATTCGGAACATTCGTCCTTAAAGGATGCGAAAATGTATGGTTGGCTAGTTCATGACCTTCCTTATACATTCTTGATATTACCTCGGGATTTTTTTGCGCATTTTGACCAACAATAAAAAAAGTTGCTTTCGCATTATATTTGGCTAATACATCTAAAATCTGAGATGTGTACTTCCGATGTGGTCCATCATCGAAAGTAAGGGCAACAATTTTTTCATCCGTATTAATCTCCCAGACAATTTGTCCTGCCTCTTCATAATACTTTCTTCCTTTATTTTCATATTTCTCTGCGTCGACTTTTGCACAAAAAAAGGAGACAGTTAAAAGGCAAATAGGTAATAAAAACAGGAGTTTTTTCAAATCTTCACTTCCTCAAATAAAATATTTAGTACCTTATTATTTGAGGAATGTTAAAAAAAATGCTCTTTTTTGATTTTTTGTTGCAGTGTATACTTCAGTGATAGCAGCTAAAGGTTGTCCTTACTTGATTTTGGGATTAAAACAAAGGAGACTTTTTTATCACTGACTAATTTGCCAAAAACTGCTTATTCTTTTATCAATCATGCCTCGACATAATTGCGTCCGTCGGAGACTTTAGGCCAACACGATAGTCGTGTGTGTTGCTGTCGCTTCGCTTTCGCACAGATAAATTGCCACAGGACGTAGCGTACTTAGACTGAGTTCCTCTATTTCATCGAATTTTTGGATACTCGCTGAAAGAAGTTAAAATCTGTTTTTTCAAATGATGTTCCATATGTTCAAGGTAGTCTTGGATAAGCCACTGTAGAGTTATTAGTTGATTATTTTCAAAGCCACATTGAAGAGCAAGCTTTTCATCGGGGATATTTTTAATTACATATATAATTTTTTTATTTAAGCTCACCCATAGATTCATTACTTCATCAAAAGGTAACTCTTGGTATCCTTGAATTTTCACCCAATGAACTTGGTCATACGGAGTTAATACAAAAGGTTCCTTTTCGTATTGTATTTTAATGAACCTTTCCAGATTATTAATGGCGGAGTCGCATAAATGGCCTAATATCTCTTTTTTTGACCACTTTTGAGGCGCTGGTCGTTGTGAAATCTCTATTTCAGACATTTGACGAAATTCCCCAGGCACCTTTTTGATCCAAAAATGTAATTGATCTATAATACTTTGCACATTTTTCACACCCCTCTTGATATTTGAAATTAGCTATTTATAAAAACTCAAATAATAGTCAATTAATTTAATGACTTCGTATATTTTTTTATATTCTTTTTCTATTTTATAGGAAATAAACAATATAGCTACATTAAAACTCAAAACTGCTAGCGCGACGATTTGGACAAATGAGATCCCAATCATCAGTTTAGTATTGATGGCAGAGGCAATTATTGTAATCAATGATAAGATTACACCACACAATGTAATATAAATTGGCTTAGATCTAATAATTTCATTTGCTTGCAATTTCAAAACATCTAGTAAATATCGAATTTCTTTCAATTTATATTGTTGATCAAAAATCACGAAATATGACATATAAACATCGTTTGTTATATTTTCATTCAGTATATTTTTATGAATTTTTCTCACTAATCGATCACAAAAATCTTTATCTAATGCTTCTTCAGGTATGAATAGTTCCTCTTTATTTTCAAAAACATTTGTGCCGGGATGCTTCAAACCCCTCATCCTCTCATACTGGTTTACCTGATTTAATGACCTTATTAAGAATAGAAAACTCATTTATAGTCAAAACATAGTCACCTAAATTTTTCAGATATTTAAATTATATGAACGGATGGAAAGGTAGTATGTTATATTAGATAAAATTTTATTGTAAGTTTAGGAACTACGGGAAACATACATAAAGTTCCTTAGTCAAGTTGTTGATATACAGCTAATGCATCCGTAATATTGAACTGCTCTGTTCGTGAGTCACCTTTAGCACCTACTGTTACCAGAATATACTCCTCGCCTTTAATTGTCGCTAGACTTGCTAAACATAAGCCTGCTTGCTCTGTATAGCCAGTTTTGCCGCCAATTATTTCACCTCTCGTTTTTTCATTTGCATTCAAATTTTTAAACATTCGGCTCGTCACCGTCATGCCCTCTGGGTGAAGATTCGTTGACTTAATTGAGTATCTTTCCGCCGTATAGATATCTCTAAAGGTGTTATTAGTTAAAGCATATTGTAAAAGTATCGAAATATCTTTCACACTCGTATAATGATCCGGATGATGGAGTCCTGTTGCATTCATAAAATGTGTGTTTTTCATCCCTAGCTGTTTAGCTTTTTCGTTCATTAACTTTACAAATTTACTCTCCGACCCAGTTATGTAATCGGCTAAACCAATAGAAGCATCCGCACCTGAAGGTAGCATTGAACCATAAAGTAAATCCTCTGCTGTTATCTCCTCATTAGGAAGAAAGCCTGCCATAGAAGCATTTTCTTCATATAAATTCTTAAATATACTTTTAGGAAGTACAATCTTATCCTGTAAATTCGGGATATTTTCAATAGCAACTAAAACCGTCATGATCTTCGTCAAAGAAGCAGGATAAATGATTTCGTCACTATCTTTGTCCAATAAAATCTTATTTGTGTCTAAGTTCACTAATATAGCATTTGAGCTATGTAAATTTACATCAAGATTTATTTCACTTTTCTTTGGCATTTCCAGCTGAGGCGTATCAACTATTTCTAGCTTTGAATCTTGATATTCTTTTACAAACATGACCACTAGAAAAATAATCATCAGTAATAGTAGGCTATAAAATCCATTTCTTTTAAACATAAAAACAACTCCTTCTTTTATGCCTCTATTGAAACATAAAAGAAGGAGTTCTTTTTTAATAATCTATTATAAAATTCTTAAGGTTTCTTAAGAAAGTGTTGGAATCATAACAGTGAAAACTGTTTTTTCATCATCACTTGAAGCTGATATCGTTCCTCCATGAGCATGGACTATTTCATTGGCAATTGCAAGACCAAGACCCGCCCCACCTGATTGAGTCGATCTGGCAGAATCTAAACGATAGAATTTTTCAAAAATCATCTTTAATTTTTGTGGTGGAATTGCTTTTCCCTTATTTGTAAATGAAATAAATGTCTGGTCATTTTGATGGTGTGCGCTAATATGAATAATACTATTATCATCGCTATATGCTATGGCATTTTTTAAAATATTATTAAATACCCTCGCTAATTTATTGGCGTCCGCAGAAACTTTCATTTCTCCCTCGATATTCACAATTGCTTGCTGTCTTTTAGGTGCCAATAAGGGATAAAATTCATCTGCCAATTGCATTAACATGTAATTTAAATTGATGGATTCTTTATCTAATATAATGGACTGTAAGTTAAATCTAGTGATTTCAAAAAATTCATTAATCAACTGTTCTAGCCTATATGATTTTTCTAGTGAAATCTTCACATACTTTTCTTTTTGCTCTACAGGCATGTCCTTAGCCTCATCCAACAGACTTAAGTAACCAATCATAGATGTCAGCGGTGTTTTAATATCATGGGCTAAGTAAACAACAAGGTCATTTTTGCGCTGCTCAGCCTCCTGTGCATCCTTTGCCCGTTTTTCTAATTTATTTTTTGCGTCATTTAATTTTTTCTCCATAAAATCTAGCTCAGAAGGAAGACTTATTTCCTGATTTGATTCCTCTGAAAGCCTATTAACACTTAAGGCAATTTGGTTAAAATACTTCGTAAACCGAGAAAGTGCAAAATAAAAAATTACTAATAGCAAAATAATTAAGCCTATCGCTAACCAAAGTGACTTATTTTGTTGAAATAATATTCCATAGGCTCTCTGTGCCGAATAATAATCAAGCTGTAGCACATTTTCACAAAATCGAATAAACCAATCAGCGAATGGGGCTTGTAAGACACCATCAATAAACACATAGCTTATGAAATAGCCGACAAACAATGCTATTACTAAAATCAGCAAAATTTGAAGCATGATTGTCCTTTTTAGTTTTCCAAAGTCATTTTTCAATGGTATATCCCACTCCCCAGACAGTTGTTATGAATTTTGGGTTCTCCGCGGAATCATTCATCTTTTCTCGTAAATGTCTAATGTGGACCATTACCGTATTGTTACCGCTATAATATTTCTCGCCCCATACTTCTTGAAATAATTCTTCTGATGAAACGACTCGCCCTCGATTTACACATAAAAACCACAAAATGGAGAACTCTGTAGGAGTAAGAGACAGTTGTTTTTCATTTAACATACATTTTCGAGTTTTTTGTTCTAAAATTAAGCCTGAAAAATCAATAATCGAATCATTTTGTAATGTCCCCTGATGATTGTACTTTGTAGATCTGCGAATTTGAGCCTTAACCCTTGCAATAACCTCCAATGGACGAAATGGCTTTGTTATGTAGTCATCAGCCCCTAATGTAAGTCCCGTTATTTTATCTATTTCCTCTTCTTTCGCTGTTAACATAATCACCGGAAAATGATATTGTTCCCGAATTCTTCGGCAAATTTCAAAGCCATCGATTTCAGGTATCATTACATCAAGAATGGCAAGATCCAATTTGATAGAGTGTATACACGCTAACGCTTCCTGAGCATCATAAAATTTATAAACATTAAAATTTTCATTTTTTAAATAAAGCTCAATTAAATCCGCAATCTCCTTTTCGTCATCAACTACAAGAATATTTATATCCATACTCATAACCACCTTTATGCAAATAGCTTCATCTTTCTTCAAAACCTTGATTTAACAATATTCCTAGAGGTTCTACTAATCAACCAACATCATATCATTCCGTTAAACTTACTGTCATGCAAAGTCTTATTTTTTATCTAAAGAATTACAAAAAAACCACTCGTTTGACAACGAAGTGGTCTAAAGAATTTTTATCTTGCTTGATCATCATAATAGGCTTCATTAGCAGCCTTTTCATTATTGCCTTTTAAATAAGCTAAAATCATACCTGGTCGTTTCAGTAACATCCAGTCTCCATAATGGTCAAATCGTCTGCACGAAGTAATCATTCCATTTTTAATCGTTCCGTATTTTTTACCGTTCTTCTTGCCCCATTGTTTTAAACGCTTAGCAAAATCGGCATCTTCTGCCATTAACATATTCTCGTTAAAACCATTTATTGCCTGGAAGTCTTTTTTATAGCACCAAAAGATCCCAACAGAAATAAAACCATACTTGAACAGCAAAGGAACAATTAGCAACATGCTTGATACTACTATACCTAAGGACATTCTTTCAAAATTTCCGTTCACGCCCCCTCCAATGAATTGATTGGATGCTAAGTGCTTTTCAACCTCAGATAGCATGTGTTCTGTCATTCGAGTATCAGCATCAATTGTAATGAGAATCTCGCCTTTTGCTAACGCAGCTCCAGCATTTCTAATTTTGGATAAATTTTTATCGTTATTTTCCAATGTCACGCAATTGTAGAATTGCGCAATTTCTTTCGTTTTATCAGTACAACGATTTAACACAACAATAACTTCTACTTGATCTTTATAAGGTTGTGCAGCCTTTGCAATCGACTCTAGACACCCACCAATATAATTTTCTTCGTTATGAGCAGGTATTAGAATAGAAAATTTCACATTTCCATCAGGAACATCTTTTATAAAAGGCGTGCTTTCCGACATATAAAATCCTCCCTTAACAATTAGCTCTCGTTATTTTAATTTAAGTATACATGTAAACGCTTCCCTTAATATTTTTATTTTTGGGTTTTTATGTCTATTCTGTAACAACATTTACACTGTAGTAAAATGAATTAAGTCCCGCTTTAGAAATCACTTCCACATTAAAATTTTAGGCAAAAAAATAGAGCTGATATTGTGAACATCAACCCTTATGTCTTATTTTATTTAGGATGTTTATTCATTAGAACTTCTTTTAATTGATCTACTTGAGATGAAAACAGCCGTTGAGATAATAAATATTCCAGTACATAGCCACATGGTTATCCCATTCCATTGACCGTTGAAAATTGTAATATTTGTGAGGACGATAAATTGCATGACACAAATTGTTATATATAGAGCTAAGGGATAGTTCATGAAACCACCTCCATTTCGAAGTCATCCTTTTATTATATTATTCAACAAATACAAAAAAATCCTTTAAACAAAGAACAAGAGTACTGCAATGATTTTTTGCAGTACCCTTAAATCTTTTTTTAGCTTCCAAATGCGAAAATAAGCTCTGTTTCACAAGCTATTTCTCCGTCAACTGTTGCTATTCCACGTCCTTTACCAATGGCACCCTTTAAGCGTGTAATTTCCACTTCAAGACGCAATTGATCACCAGGTTTAACTTGTTTTTTAAAGCGACAATTATCAATACCTGCTAGTAATCCAAGTCGTCCTTGATTCCCTTCTTTTGTGAGCATAATAATGGCACTTACTTGAGCTAATGCTTCGACAATTAACACACCTGGCATCACTGGATAATTCGGGAAATGTCCATTAAAAAATTCTTCATTGATCGTTACATTTTTAATGGCTACCGCTCTCTTCCCCTCTTCTAATTCCAATACTCTATCTACTAACAAAAAAGGATAACGATGTCTAATAACTTCTTGTATTTGTTGAATATCCAGCATAAAGAAAACCTCCAAAATATTATCACCTAATTCTATCATTAATTATTAGTAGTTGGTACTATTTTTATGTTTGTTTTACAAAATAAAAGCCACATCTGCTTATATGTGGCTTGAAATAATATTTGGAATCTATTCTCTAACTTAGTACTATAATTCAAAACACAAAACGTTATACAAATATAATCAAAATGTTTTCTGAATTTAATAATAGTTATTTTCACTGCTCTTTTCAGTATTTCATTATCGACAGGTATATAGAAGATAGCATATAATATTTTTTGCATTCATTAAGTTAATTTTATTATTCTCTTAGCTGAATGTTTAGTTTATTAGAATAGGATGGGTAAACATGTTATCTTTTATTGCAATAGTTCTTCTTTTATTTTTAATTCCTGGTCCCGCTGTTATCATTACCATTACGCAAACACTGAAAGGTGGTAAAAAGAACGGTATTTTCACTGCTCTAGGTATCGGGCTTGGTGACTTAGTCCATACGTCAGCAGCTGTATTAGGGTTATCAGCAATTTTAATGAAATCAGCCACTGCGTTTGAAGTAGTGAAATATATCGGTGTTGCATACCTTGTTTATTTAGGTATTCAAATGCTACTAACGAAGCCGCAAAAATTAGAAAAACCAACTGTTGAACAAAGTCCAGCAAGTACTGCGTTCCGCCAAGGTTTTTTAGCGGAAATTTTAAATCCAAAAACTGCTTTATTTTTCTTAGCGTTTTTACCACAGTTTGTTCAACAAAATGGCCAATCTATCACGATGCAATTATTAATTTTAGGCATTACTTTTGTTGTGATGAGCGCTTTGTATACTATTTTGTTAGCTATTATTACTAGCTTTATTGGCGAAAAAATCTTTACGAAGACATCAAACAATGGTTCACGTTGGCTTGAAAAGGCTGTTGGTTTCGTTTATATAGGTCTAGGCGTTAAATTAGCACTTCAAACTCAAAGTAGATAATATATAGTTTCTTAGGGAGAACACGATAAAAATGTGCTCTCCTTTTATATTTCAAGAACAAGTCCCATTTCAACTCTTACTTCCTTTTTTTCAATATCTTCATTGGAATAACTTAATAGGTCACATCCAATCAGTTGAAATCCATGCTTTCTGTAAAATTGAATGGCAGGATAATTAGAAGTTTGCGTTTCTAAAACGATCGCCCTCACCCCTATTTCTGTTGCTCGCTTTTTCACCAAAGCCATGAATTTACTGCCAATTCCTTTATGTTGATGAGATTGATCAATATGAATATCATTAATTCTTAACACATTATGCCACTTCTCTTGGCTGATGCTAACAATCCCTATTTCTTCTTCATTTATTTCAGCAATATAACATTCAATATCCTCTATATGATCTTCAAAAATTTCTCCTTCCAAATACTTGTGAAACGGGGTTTCGAAATGTTTTAACGTAAAATCAATTGCCCAGCCATTTTCTCGTTCTTTATAAGCAACATCATAATAGTTGTTGGAGACGTATTGATAGATCATTTTTTTACCGTTAGGAAAGTGTTCTTTATAAATCCTTTTTATTTGAAACAACTTTAATCACCCTTTTCATAGTTCTTTAAATAACCTTATCGAATATGGATATAACTGTAAACAAATTATAAGATTTACAACTTGAATTAGCCAATTAAATTCACATTCGGATTCTTGGATCACTTGAATACATGAGTCCTGTTCAGTATAAACTTGTACACCTTAAAAAATTGTTTAGTTTTGTGTAGACAATCCACTTGTTATAAAATACTCTTATTACTCATTAATTAAAGTAGGTGTAAATAGATGTATGATATTACAATTATCGGTTCAGGTGTAAGTAGTGTTTTTTTAGCATATACCTTATCACAAAGTAATCAAAAGATATTAATTCTTGAAAAAGGAAAATCTATAGAGGAGAGAAATTGCCCTTTAGATCGAGGCGAGACATGCAATTGTAATTTATGTGAGAAATATTTTGGTTTTGCTGGTTTAGGTAAATCAGAAGGAAAGTTTAATTATTCAACTGAATTTGGCGGCGAATTAGAGCAAAAAGTAGGTAGAGAGAATCTTCAACAATTAATGGATGAAGTTGACGAAATTTTATGCCGTTTCGGTGGAGACTCCGTTACCAAATATTCCACAGCTAATACAGAACTCTCAAAAAGAGCCCAATTATGTAACTTACAGATGTTAACTACCGAGGTGAGGCACCTAGGTACGTCACTTTCAACAAAAATTTTCCAACAAATTTATAAAGTTTTATCAAGCAAGATAGATATTCAATTTGAGGTGGATGTGCAAGATATTATAAAAGATAATAATTCTTTCACTTTAATTACAAATAAAGGTAATGTCAATTCTAAGCAAGTAGTGTTTGCAACAGGTCGTTCCGGAACAGATTGGTTAAAAAAACAGTGTTCTAGTCTTGGAGTTAAACAAGGTAAGACTCGTTTAGATTTGGGTATTAGAGTTGAAATGGCAGAACAACAGCTACGTTTAATTTTGGAAGATACCTTTGAAACAAAACTTGCTTATGCACATGAAGATATCATTTCAAGTACTTATTGCATGAATCCTAAAGGAAGAATTATTCGTAAATATCAAGAAGGTTTAGTCATGCCAGATGGTCAAAACTTTCGAGAGCAAAAGAAAGGAACTTCTAACTTGAATTTCACTTTGTTCACTCCAACATATTTCCCTACTCTTGAAGAAGCAAATACATATGCACATAAGGTTATCGGGGAAATAAATAAAGGGACAGATCGTATTGTAGTACAACGTTATGGAGATTTAAGGGAGGGACAGTCTACAACAAAAGAAAATATGAATAATAATCGAATTCAGCCTTCGTTACAAGCTGAATTTGGGGACTTAACTAAAGAAATTCCTTTACTATATATTCAAATCATGCAGGGATTTTTACACCATTTGGAAAAATTTATTGGTGAAGCCATTGACGGGGATACATTGCTTTATGGTATGGACGGAAAATTTTATTCACCAACAATAGAAACTGACGGAGATTTCCAAACAAATATTCAAGGATTATATGTAATTGGAGATTGTTCAGGAATTACACATTCATTATCACAGGCAGCAGCTAGTGGTATTTTCGTTGGTAAACATTTAGCTAGTAATTGTTAGTTTGTTAATTGCTTTTTTTCCAAAATCATAAATATTTTTTTAAAAGATTTCATTGTTTTAACTAAACCAATTAATAGGAAGTCAATAATTTTCACTAAAACTAACTATTAGCTGGTTTAGCAGCATAAAAAGCTGTCTTAATAACAGCCATTAATCTTTGTATGATTTATTTTGAATATCTTCATACCATTCCAGTGCTTTTTGCCGGCAGATCTTTTTTGCGCGACAGCGAAGCGGAAGTAGCAACAAGATAAAATATTTGCTTATTGCCCCATTTGTGCTGTTTTATGTACAAGCTTATAGACCTTTAGCAAACCAAAAGTCTATAAACTTGATGTGGCCTATTCTATTTATTGTTTAGGTGTATTTGCGGTTAGTGGATTACTGTTTGCTACTAATTGTACTGGTGTCGTACCTTGTTGAGCAGACTGTGTCATTTGTTGTGCATTATCCATTAGCCCAAAACGTTTCAGTACACCAAAAATAGCCGCGCCGCCTATAATGCCCCATGCTAAAAATCTCACGGATGAAAGCCTCCTTTCTCATATCGAATTTTTTAAAACAGCTTTAGTATTGGAAATCCTATACGGTTTATACTGCGTTAGCTATACGAGGTTTTTGTCCAATTTGCAGATTATTCACAAAAATAGCAGAATATAGTAAAATAATATAGTATAAAATTCGAAGGAGGTAGTACATGAATATTAAAATTGCTTCATTAGAAGAAATCCCACAAATAGAAATATTGTATGAAGAACTGTTTTTAGACATGTCAAAACTACAACCTACATACATAGCACCTGCAAAACAGGATGTAGAGTTTCTTAAAAACATCATTTCGGAAGAAAAATCAGACATTTTCGTTGCTGAATTTAATAACAACATTACCGGATTTTTACTAATTCAAGAATTAGCTACTCCTTCTTATTCTTGTATCGTTCAGCATAATTATGCCTATATTATGGATATAATTGTTGGAGGCCAATACCAAAGCAAAGGCATTGGTGCACTATTGCTACGAGAGGCAAAAAAATGGGCAGAAGAGCGTAAATTAGATTACTTGGAGTTAAGCGTTTTAGCAGAAAATATTGGCGCTATTAACTTGTATGACAAACATGGATTTAATGAAACGAGCCGTACTATGCGATTAGAACTTTAAAGATATGTATGATATTAGAGCCTGCAATGAAAAAAGCAGGCTCTTTTATATTAGGTCAAAATGTAAACTTCCTCTCTTTTACTTATAACCTCTAAAGTCCATTACATAAAGTCTTTCCACGTAAAATCAATACTTAAAATACCTATTGGAAGCTCGTTAGCAATATAGTTTTTTCCAACGGCCACTTTTGGTTTACGGAAACATACAAGATTATTATAATAACCAAAAGCTCGGCAAATAGACGGACGTACCGAATGAATTCCACACCGATCATTTATTTCGTCATAAAAAATACAAGTTCCATAAAAACGTTGTTGATTTTTTAAATCTAGGCTCATTTTTTTAGGCATCGCTTTGATTTTCTTTTTTATTTTCTTTAACTCTTGTTCTGTAATTGGAACAGGCCCACAACACATCCCTCTACAGCCTTTACAAGGTAATTCTTCCATAAAACAATCATCTCCTAGAAAAAGCAAGTGTTATAATTCGTTTTTTGATTTGAATTCTCTAGTTCAGTAACTCAATTAAAGCAAAAAAATAGGACTCTCCTGGCCAGGAGAACCCTATTTTACACTTAAAATTAATAATTGTAAATTATAGCATAAATGAATTATTTTGTCAATAAAATAATCTACACATTTACCAGTATTTACCATTATATTCAATAATATTTATTTAAAAAGTCAATGATCACATTATTTATTTTTTCTAAATAATCTTCTGAAGGGAAATGGCCCATATTAAATGATTGAAAAATAGTCAAATTTGGTATGACTTGTTCAGCTCTTTTTTTGATTTTCTTTTCTGGAAAGAAAATATCCTTTTCTCCAGCGATAACCAATGTAGGAGAAATGTAATTTTTTAATTCTTTTCTACCTGTTAGTTTCGGCATTTCTTGTTCTAATTTTACGTAACGAAAAATATCTCCAATAATCTGCCGATCAAACTCTTTCATGCAATTAGCAGACATTCTATCAGCTATTTGCTCAAGATATTTGGCTGACGAAAAATTTTTAAACAGTAGCAAAGGGAATAAGATATGTTGAATCATCTCCATTTTGGAGCCAACTTTTAATCCAGCTGGGGATACAAGCGTTGCACAATCAATCCTATCTGGCATATAAGCGGCGAGCCTTAAAATGATACCCGCTCCATACGATGGTCCTAAGAAAGCACATTTCTTAATATTAAAATAATCCATCAATTCAACTATCCATTGCGCAAAGCTAAAATCCTTTGCTGAAATTCTCTTTTGCTCACTATATCCTGGGTGACCAATTGTGTCTGGCGCATATATTCTATATTTTTTTATTAACGGCTTAAACCAGGATAATGTCATCGGATTAATGCAATTCCCACCTTGAAAAATAAACAATGGCTTTCCTTCTTTCGGACCCGCCATAAGCACATGTGTTTTACCGATGGATGTATCCACAAAAGCTCTTTCAACTTCAAAATCAAAAGAATTTAAATACTGCTCATAGTGATTTAAAATTTCCAATCTACCTTTTTCACTAGTATAAATTGAATGCTTCATTAGATCCCTCCTGCATTGATTTTACAGGATTTGGCTAATTTTTAAACCACTTTATTTAAAATGTGTACTCTTCACCATCATCCGGCACAAATACATGTGCAGCAATTCCTCTCTCATTGATAAAGCTTTTTAAATCAGCCCTTGATAATGTCCAATGATTGACCGCTTCCATATGACTAACGATAATTTTTGCGTTTGGAGCAGCTTTGTATACTTCATCAATATCATCTTTCCCCATTATGAGAGAACCTCCCTCCAAAAATTGATTATCTCCCCCATTAACAACAATAATTTCTGGATGATTTTTTAGGAGCACTTCTCGAACTCCGTCATACCATACTGTATCTCCAGCGATATATAATTTTTTCTCATTTGGATGATTAAAGACAACACCACACACTTGACCAGTCAATTTTAAAATTTCTCCCCTGCCGTGTTGACCTTTTGTTTTGATTAATTGAATACCTTCAAAGACAGTATCTTCTTGCAAAACTTCGACATTGAAAAAACCAGCTTTTTTAACTTCATTCGCATCCTCTTCATTTTGAACATACATTTTAAGATCTTTCGGTAGTACTTCTTTAGCGGTTGGATCAAAATGATCTAAATGTAAATGAGTTACGATTACAGCATCGACATTAATGAGATTGTCAATGGATGTTGGTAATTCAACTAATGGGTTATGTTGATCCTGTCTCACAGAATTTTGAACAGGAGGATATGCACCTTTGTTTGCTAAAACAGGATCAACTAAAAACCTTTTCCCTGCATATTCGATTACTAAAGTGGCATTGCGGATTTGTTGAATTTTCATATTTATTACTCCTTTTCATTAAATTACATTTAGTTTATACTATGTCCAAATAGTAATTACATAGTTTAAATCAAGTCTTTTAGCGATTTGACTTGAATCATGAAAGGAGTTACTACATGTTAGATAGTACGGATTTACGTATAATAGATGAGCTTTCTAAGAACAGTCGTATTACGATGAAAGAATTAGGTGAAAAGGTTCATTTGACCGGGCAAGCTGCGTCATCGAGGGTGGCAAGACTTGAAGATAATGGAGTTATTGAGAGCTATACAATTAATGTGAATCATATAAAATTAGGTAGCAATGTCCATGCATTTATTAATATTTATACAAAAAGTCCGTACCATGAACCTTATCTGTCGTTTTTAAAAACACAGCAGCAATTTATTGTTAATAATTTTAAAATCAGTGGAGATAGTTGTTATCTTCTTGAATGCAGGTTCCCATCAAACGAAGTATTAGATCAATTTTTAGTCGATTTAAATAACCATGCAAACTATAAATTGTCTATTGTCATTAGTAAATAGTGAGATACCAGGATCTCTCCATGGATAGCCTGGTATTTTTCATTCGCTTCAATTTTCCACTTTTACATAAACGCTACCGAATAACTTCCCATCAATATAGGCATCCAGCTTCCATATGTCGCCATTTTGGAAAGTCATATTAGTTGGAGCATGGTTATCTGCGCCACTGTTCGGTCCAAGTAACTTTGCATTTGAAACAAACTCCACTTCTTTAGTTGTCAATTGGTGAGTTCCCTTGATACGAAGGAAGTCTCCTGATTTAACGCTCTCTCCCCAAAAGTGCCAACCATATTTTCCTGTTTGGCTAGCCACTATTTTCTCTTCTTTATTATGCGTAAATCCTAATAATTGCGGTTCACCGATGAAGCTTAAATTTTCAGATGAAAAATACTCGCTTTCTTGCCACTCATTTTCTTTTTCTAGAGCTTCTCCAACAAGTCTCGAACTATTATCCTGTTGCATTATGCCGTCGGATTCTTTATGTGAGCAACCTACTAATACAAATCCACAAATTGTGACGATACCTATAATTCTTTTCACGTTTATTTCCCCTTTTTATTGTGTAACGATTTTTTATCATTTTTTGTTACAAAATTTATCATGGTCATTTCCGTTATATTCTAAGAGTAATTGCACAATCTAAACTGTAACTAAACAATAACGGAGGTTATAGCAATGAAAAAATTCTTATATATCGGAGCAATGGCAGCATTCCTATTAACTGCTTGTTCTTCTCATGACGAAGCTCCTGCTAGTGAACAAGCAGAAGCAAAAGAAAAGACCGTCAATGCTGAAACAAAAGAAAATCTTGAGAAAAGTTATCTATATGAATCGGAAGATCCGTTTACAAAATAATTGAAGAAGACAGATAACTAATTAAGGTTATCTGTTCTTTATTTTACTTTTCGACTATCGTTTATAAACGATACGTCATAGTTAAACGTTTTGAGACTCCTAATGATTAAACAATAAAATCAGTCTTATCATATGGAATTTGATCAATCATATGCGTATCTTATGCTCATGTTTCATGGCTGTTGCTAACTTTATAACTGTAATAATGCTTTATTAACTGTCCAGCTTTGGTGTTCGTGGAATAAGCAATCAATTGCTTGCATTGGTTCCATCCATAATAGGAAGTGGTCAACTTCAGTTGGTTTACTTATTTGTCTACCCTTATCGCATAAATAAAAATAACCTTCGCTAAGGTAATATTTATATTCATTTGTAGAATAAAAATATCTCTGGGCACACCCTATAAAATGACCTAATTCAATATCCATTCCCATCTCTTCAAGGGCTTCTCTTTTTAAACATTCCTCGTGAGACTCATTTTTTTCAATTCCACCACCAGGAAGAAAAAAGTTACCATCTTTTGTTTGAATAATCGCTATTTTTTCTTTCTGACTATTGAACATTAGACAATAAACAGCAGGTCTCCATATGTAGTTTTCGCCTTCTTTTTTCTCACCGAATGTGATAATACCCATAATTAATCCTCCTCTGTCTCTGATTCGCTTAATCTTTATCATTCCTTATTAAACTAAATTGCTTCGATAGTTAAAGAAAAAAATCCTGCAAAAACAGGATTTTAAGCGAACTTTATTTCTTTAATTTAGGTCTGTTAAATTATAATGTTGATAATCGAATAATAACGAGTTTCCTTGATTTTGATTCTTTATGGTTCAGAAATTCCATTTGCCAACAGTAACAAAAATATCAATATTGATAACGGTATCATAAATGTAATGTTTGAAAGAATACTGAACACCTTTACAGTTATATTTTTAGACTTGATCCCTAAAATTAACGACACAATAAACCCAATGTCTATCAAAACATATAAGAAAATTGGAATCCATAGATTTATATTCGGAGACCTAAATACAAAGAAAATAAATAATGCAACTAAGAACAATACTAAAGTTAAAATGATTGGATAAACCTCTTTATGTTGTTTCAATATATTATCTCCTTTCATTTTTTGTTTCAATTGTAATAGTGAAATGTAATAACTTGGTGAATTTTCGTAATTTTCTATTTTCAAATAAGGACTATGCACTAAATTTTGTTAGTCTCAAATTATCATAGGTATTAATCATTTCAAATACTAATGATGATAATAAAAATTCTTTATTATGCTGATTGGTATTTTCGTTACTTATCGACAAACAAGAACCAAACAAGGTAATTTATCAAGATATTTCGTAGCTACACCTTTAAAACGACCTATCCATTGTTTAAGCGAGAATGGAGACCGTTGACATTTCGAATGTGATATAAGCCCTTAATAATGTGCTTTCCATCGTTTGATTTAATCCGATAATGCTCCAAGCCCTTTTCTTTTGCATAGGTTTTATAGGCTCTCCAAGAATCGGTTACAAGCACGTTTTCATTAGACAATTTAGAACCTTTTGTTTTAACAATACGCCCCATACAAGCAACTTTGGAGACAGTTGCTTTGGTTTGGCCTCTGACAACAGACTTGTTCGTTGCTTATTCCCCTATGGTTAGATTTCCCACCTATTCCGAGGCTTCCGTTCAGTAATTCCACGTTGCCCTTTTTGAGAGTATAGAAAATAGGTTTCGTCAATTTCAACAATACCTTCAAAATGCTCAACATCCATTTGTTATAAAGCGGTTAGTAGTTTATGACGCCAGTAAAAAAGAGTAACCCAAGTCACTCCAACAATTTCAGCCGATTTTCGTAGGGAATAGCCTTTAAACATACAATCAACAAAGGTAATCCATTCGTTTCCTTTTCGTGTACGATAAAGAACTATATTAGTTGTATCCGTTAAGGTCTTTCTACAACTTTTGCAACGATACCGTTGACGACCATTGACTTTGCCGAACCGTACAACGTGTTCTGATGAACAATAAGGACATTCAAACCCTTCTTTGAATCGAGTTTCTCTCATTTCATTAATTAAACAACCACCAGCCGGGGAAAAAGGGTCAACATAGCGTTAAACTCACCGATACACTTGTTCTTTTTGGGTATGTGATAATTTATCGATATGCTTTAACAAATTGCTAAACGCTTTGCTCACCTTGATAACCTCCCCGAACATTTGTGCTTATATTGATTATATAGGAAATACTGACACTTATCAAATATCAACAATTACCTTTAACAGAACCTTAATTTAAAAACTGCCCCACATTATTAAATGGAGGAGCAGCTCAATATGAATGTTCTTATTTCACCATCAATTCACACTTAAATTGCTTTGATTTTTCTTTCTTTTTAACAACAAATGATATTGATGTCCCTTGATTTAGTTTACTTGTGATGCGAAGTCCTTCACCATAATGTTGTTTTAAGCGAAGATCTGTATTAAGCAAACCAATGCCAGTTGATGTCTCCGATTTTCTTACAAGTAAACGTTCCATTGTCGCTTCATCCATACCAATACCATCATCCGACACAATGATCTCAATGTACGTGTCGTAATCTACAATGCGAATATGAATATTCCCGCCATTTTCACAAGGCAAAATACCATGTTTCAAAGCATTTTCAATTAATGGTTGGATGGTCAGAGATGGTATCATGACGTCTGTCGAAACTTCCAAATCCCACGTTACATTGATCCGCTCCCCAAAACGCTCTTTATGAATATATAAATAAGATCGAACAAGATTTAACTCATCCTGAATTGGAACAAGCTCATCAATATTTTGGAACTTAAATGATTCCCTTAAAAAATCACTCAGTGCTTCAAGTAGCTTACTAGTACGTTCAATATCAATTTCACTTAATGTGATAATGGCATTTAATGTATTGAATAGAAAATGCGGCTGTATTTGTGCCTGAAGCCAAGCTGCCTCCATTCGAAGCCTTTCTTGTGCAGATTGTTTAACATCGGTTAGTGCTTTTACTCTTGATCTTAACTCTAAAGCGTCCACAGGCTTCGTGACGTAATCATTAGCACCAGATAAAAATCCATTCTCAATGTCTTGAGACTGACTTCTTGCCGTAAGAAGTAACACAGGAAGTTCTGTTATTGAAAATTGCTGACGAATTGCACGTACTAATTCGTAGCCAGACATATTTGGCATCATCACGTCTGAAATGACCAAATCCCACTCTTGAGACTCTAATTTTCCGAGTGCTTTACTACCACTTGTAACCGTTACTAAGTCGTATTTTTCTATTGAAAGTATTGTTTCGATCACTCTTAAGTTCACTGGATCATCATCGACAACCAAAACTCTAGGTCGATTTGCTTCAATAATTGAATGGTTTTCAGTTTGATCATCGAATGGGTTTGTAGAAGTCGCTACTGCTGATTCTTCCTTCGCACTTGATAGCAGAGCCTCATGTTCTGAAGCATTTTGCTCATCAGGTAAATCTGATATAGGTAAGGTAAAAGTAAATTCAGAACCTTTTCCTACGATTGAATTTGCCTGTAATGTCCCCCCATGTAATTCAACCAAACGTTTACTAATACTAAGCCCTAGCCCAAACCCGCCTTCAATCATTGCCTTACTAAGGGTACCCTGCTCATAAGGTTCAAATATACGTTGAATGGTGTTCTCATCAATACCAATACCAGTATCTGAAATGACAATTTCCGCCATACCATTTCTCACATGACCTGATATTGTCACTTCACCTTCGTTCGTGTATTTCACCGCATTATGAAGAAGATTGAAAACAATTTGAATAACTCTATTTTCATCAGCAACTACTTTTGGAAAGTTTTCAGGGATTTGATTAATTAACTGAATCTGCTTTCCTTCCCTCATAACATAGAGCATATCTAACACACCCGATACAATTGGGTGAATCGAAAATGTTTTAAGGTTTAGTTTGGGATTATTTTCTTTTAAGCTCATAACATCTAGTAAATCATTTAACATTAGTGACATACGCCATCCGACAGACAGCACTGTTTCTAAATCCTTGACACTTTTGTCACTGAGCACACGATCTTCTCTTTCCAAAACAGCTTTTGAAATGTTAAGGATGCCATGAAGTGGATTTCGTAATTCATGAGACGTATTGGCAAGAAATTCATCCTTTAACTTAACTGTTTTTTGGAGCTTAATAGCAAGTTCTTTTGTATCCGAATGGACTTTAGCATATCCTTTAAACCATAAAATAGCCAAACAAGCTACTGTTATAACAAGATCAAATGGATACATAATTACTTTGATTCCAAAAATAAGAAGTAGTCCATCCCAAATAAGATTATTACCAAATGCTAAAATAGCAAGAAGTAAAAAAATATTACTTTTAATCTCTTTAATAGATTCACGCATTACTGTTAGGATCGTTATAACGATCGGGATTCCTAAAATCATAATGTAAATGCCTTGATTGATTACTATATAGCGAGTAGACAGCACGATTGTCAACAATGATGCTATACCACAGAAAATACTAAACAAACGAATATATTTTCTCACATGTTGAGGTAACCAATGTTTTATGCATTGAAGCATTGAAAAGCCTATGCCGACCATAGACAGATGAACTAATTTAAAGGCCCAGTCGTAACTAATCGGAAACCAATAAGATAATAATTTGTCATCGCTTCCTAATAGGAAATAAATCATACAGCTAATCGATAACAGTGAAAAGTAAAGTAATCTTCTTTCTTCCATGTTTCCAACAAAAAATAAAATAATGGAATAGATAGCATGTAGTAAAAAAACAACTGCTACTAGTTGTTGCATATTGATCGACAATTGAGTTTCACGAGCTAATATATCTTCTTTCCCAAATTTAATGGAGCGAACAATTCCACCGTTACGAGGGTCCTTAAAATTCGAAGCCTGAACAATAATGTCGATTTCTTTTTGACCGTTCGCTTCAAAAGAAGCAGTAAACGGAACATTCTTGGCAACTGTTTTTTCTGCACTTTCCCCTATTTGGCCTGATTTTGCCAACCGCCTACCATTTACATATATTTCTGAGGAACTTCGAACACTTGGAACTCGAATACTGTAAGTTATATTGTCTTCTGGATTAACGAGTAATTTTAAGCGATAAGTACCGTAACCATAAGGTGTCATCTCTCCCTCTTGTAAAGATGAACTCCAACCTTTAGGAACCTGTATGTATTTAGCATTCTTCGAGGATTCTAAATGCGGTTCTTCACTAATCAACCATTTATAAGGATAAAATTCCCACTCTCCATCAAGTGTAACAGCATGACCGTCATTAAAATCCCAATTACTTAAATCCAACTGCCCTTTTACAGCATGTGGTTGTTCTGTATTATCAAATAATTTCAGCCATAAAAGTCGTGAACCTGTTAGAAATATAATAAACAAGCTAATGATGAGAACAATTTTTTTCTTTTCCATTAAGAATAATTGTCAAAAGGTATATTGTGTTTTTCTGTTATAACACAAGCTCTTTAGGCAAAACCACACCCCCTACGATATATTATCCTATCAGAGTTACCATTACTTTTAAATCTATTTCTTAAATTATTATCCAATTTTTACAATGTATTAATATTGACCTTTTATATAACAGAAAGAAGGCTTTTTGATATCGAGTGTTTGGACACCCGCTGAAAGAAGTTAAATGTTTCTAGGCCGGCTGAATGTAACAGCTCTCACTGTTAGGCAGAGTGCCATCCAAATCAAATAAAATTGTATCCCTATTTCCTCCTAAAAATTACAATAACTTTAACTGTTTAAGAGCATAATCTGTTGTCATTGTAATGTTTTCTGGTATTTCGTCTATTGAAAACCACTGTACTTTCTCTAAAGCATGCGGTTCTCTATTTTGCACTTCCCCATTCGTAATACGAGCAGCGAAAGTAGGTGCAACAAAATGAATATCTTCTGTTTGAATAATATGGTTGGTCACACATACTAATCCTGTTATTTCGATGTCCACTCCAAGCTCTTCTTTAATTTCTCGTATAATCGCATTTTCTATTGTTTCCATATAGTCAACCTTGCCACCAGGTAAACTCCAACAGCCGGCTTCAGGTGCTTTTTTACGTAAAACAAGTAAAATTTTATTAGCCTTATTTTGGATAACCGCCCCCACGCCAACCTTTGGTAATTTTCCTTTTTCCATTATCCTTTTCCTCCTCTATTAATAACTAACCTCTATCGAAAGCTATTTGTGAATAATAAGTTTTTTTATATTATTTCTTCCTATTTTCGGGGTCACTTTTTTTAGAAAGGTCTTTTGATCTTAATTACGAATTTATTTATATAAGTTAGATAATTACTTTCTCTCCTTTTTACAGCGTTACGTATTATAGACTGTAGAAAGGAAGGATCTAGTATGAGCTACTCAGGTGATGGTTACGGCACATGGTCAGCTTTTGCCCTAATTGTAGTACTATTCATTCTTTTAATTATTGTCGGTGCTACTTTCATTAAATACTAAAATTTGACATCACCAACTTCTCTATTGCTCATATTTCACTAGAGAAATACTAACTTACCCCTATACCTTCTATATTTATTACTAAAGGTCACTTTCCTCCGGGGATCCTTTTTATTTTTGCTTTCTAAAAATAGTCATCCTTGATTAAATATGGACTACGAACGACAAAACCATGTTGATTTTGTTTGTTGAAACGGGTAAAACACACCATTCACTTGATTTAGAAATATAACCCCTTACCAACTGGCTGAACAGTTTCTAGTACAGTATCAACCATTTCTTCATTAACTAGGGTCCTTATGATCCAAGCTACTAAATCTTGCGCAGCATAACACCCTGCAGCAGTCGAAATATTTCCTTCGTTGACGAAACTTTGTTCAATTACATCTACATCAAATTCTTTAAGCTGCTCTACTACAGTTGGATATGTTGTAGCTTTTTTACCAGTTAATAAATGTTTTGCGCCTAGTAGTAGCGCACCCGAACACATAGAGCCTATTAATTGTCTTTTAGGATCTAAATGAATATTATGAAGATATTCTTGATTTTGATATAAATCTTGAACACCCTTTCCGCTTGCAAATATTACAGCGTCAGCAAAAGGGATATCAGATAGGCTTCCTGTCATCGGTATTCGTAAGCCTGACATAGATACATGTGTTTTTTCTGTTCCCAATAGTTGGACATCCCAATCTGAAATACTACCAACTAACCGTACACGATTTAATAAATCCCATGGTAAAAAAACATCTATATCTGTGAAATTATCGAAACAAACAATTGCAATTTTCATTTCCTTACCCTCCATAGTTTTACTATTTAAGCAATTCTATTATAACAACCCGAAGGAATAATATGGGTATTTAACATTTATTAATGAGAACCCCTTTTATTTCATCGATTTAACGATAAAAACCAAGACAGTAATTAAACCATCTTGGTCTAGGCCTTTTATGATGTTTTTTTACTTAATTAGAGAAAAAATATTAGTATCATATGGAACACCATTTTGGTGCATATAATTTTTTAATATCCCTTCTTTTTCAAAGCCTAACTTTGTTAATAGCTTGTTTGAAGCTTCATTTTCGGTAAAAACAATCGCCCCGATACGCATTAAATCCATCTCTTGAAACCCAAATGATATTACTCTATTAACAGCTTCCTTTGCATATCCTTTTCCCCAGCTCTCAGGAAAAAGTGCATAGCTGATGTCAGCTCTTTTATGCTCAGTGGACCACTCTTGAAAACCAATCGTACCGATAATACCTTCTTGCCCTTTTAATGCAATTCCCCATTTAATACCGCGTTTTTCATCATAATTCTTAGAAAAATTTTTAATTATTTGTTTAACTTGCTCTAAACTTGTTAATGGATTCTGCCCATAATGGCGTAAAACTTCAGCATTTGAAAAGCAATTTAAAACATCTTGGGCGTCATGTTCAGTAAGTTCTCGTAACACTAATCGTTCAGTATCTAAAATAGGAAACATCTTCTTCACTCCATTTCCAAATAAGGTATATGTTAGATTCTATATAAAAAAATGAGCGTTGCATTATTTATTTTTCAAGTAACTTCCTTCAATAAATTTCGATATTGCCATCATGGCTAAAAAAGCAATTCCTTATCAATATTATAGGGTTAAATCCCCAATCATAAGGTAATTGGCCCTGAGCTTCTTATTCAGTGCAACATAGTATAAAGATAAAAAGAAAAAATCATGTATTTGAATTCATGTTGTTGTAATAGTAATTTTTCAACAAATAGAGTATGCGATAGTTTTGGAATAATAGTGGCTTAAGATATAAATTATCAGTCTTTGATTATGGCGCTTGCTTACATGGGCCAAGATGAGGGATCCATCTTTGGAAGTTATTATCAAAATGAAAATGATGTCTATGTAAAATGGATACGTTTTTGTAAATCAAGCTTTGTAAGTGGATTGTCGCCATTAAGCCCTTCTTCGCAGTGCCCTCAACAATATAATAAAAGTGAATGTACTATAAAGGTTGTGGTGAAATGCTCCAGCTTTTTATAAAATAATACAACCTTTTCTTTCTACAACTTATCTTCTTTAAATTTTAGAAGGGAGGACATTGTTTTGAGTTATTCAGGTTATGGATCAGGCACGAATTTTGCCTTTGCTATTGTTTTATTCGTTCTTTTGATTATTGCCGGTCTTGGCTTGTTTTATTTATTAAGAACTTTAGTATGGAGCGGCGTGTAGTAATTCCCAAATACTCAAGATATAGTACGTACTTATATACCTGTTTTTAATGGGAAATTTAATAGTTTTCATAATACATTTTAATGGGCTATCAGATTATAGACGCTATGATTGGTTCTATGCTAGGGCTTGCGTGCATTAACGGAAGTCCTTTTTTCATGTTTTTACATACTAATATTCACTCTTAAATTGGAAGTATGTTTTATATTCCCCTGAAATCACCCAAACCATATAAGAATAGTCAAAGCCATTCATTAGGACTTAGTCATACTCTCGTTAAATATTTAATTTCATTTTTCTACTTACGCTCTTCATTTCAAAATGTTGATAAAAATCAATTGCTTTCTTATTGAATTCCCAAACATTTAACTCGACTGAGTCAACTTCCTTTTCTTTAGCCCAAGTTATACAAGCATTAAATAATATTTTCCCTATACCTTTTCTTTGCAAGTTCGCTTTTACACCAAAATCGTGGATGTAAGCATATTTCCTTTGAACAAGAGATTCGAAAGGTGGAGCAGCTTCAACACTTATGACTGAGAAACCCAATACAATTTCATCTTCCTTCGCAATTAGAATGTCACTCTCTTCGCTGCCAATTAATTCTTTATAATAGGATTCGGGCATTACAGACTCAACACTTTTAAAAATCGTTGGTTCCTCTAATACATGCTCTTCATGCCCTTCTTTTACAATTTCATTCACAGCGAAATAATCTTCCTCTGTTGCGATAAAAACCTCGATTGTCATCATTACATCCCCCTTATTTTCAGACTATACGAGCATTCAAATATTCTTACTCTTATTATACAGAGAAATAAGAAAACATGGTATGATATTCCATTTCTTGCATCCTCTTTTTAAAGAACTTTTTATCTTTTTAAACGGCTTTATTTTCGTGAACATAGTTGTTCCAAGAAAACACAATAAGACCAGATCTCATTTTATTAATAAGTACCTGGCCATTTTTAAGTTGCTCAATATGAAGTTGTTCACTTCCCTATTTTCATAGAAAAATAGTTCGTTGAAATTGTTGATGTAACACTGTGTTTCCTTCTTGAGGTACCCCACTATCATTAATTCCCCATGTACTCAAGAAAACAGGGTCATTTGGTACGATAGGATCAGGTGGAAGAATGGGATCCGGTGGGGCTTTAACAAGTACTTCGTAACATGGATCACTTAGTTGCCAAGCATTTTGTGGGGTTGCATGAACGACAAGAAGTTTTTTAGCTGGAATAGTAAAAGTAAGGGGGCTAGGTGTTCCATTAAAAAGTGAAGGCTGAGATTCTCCACATAAGAAGGCTTCTTTGGGCATCTCTTCTTGGGCACAATTTTGCCAATCTAAGACCGATACTGTCACTGTTTGAGGTACATCTGATTTATTTAAAAGAGTGACAACAATCGTCTCTGTCGCTGGATTTCTCCATATTGCCCCTGTCGTAAAATTGCTCGGAACTGAAGGTTGAACGGAACTAATTTGACAAATGGGGCATGAAGATACTTTATTTAAGCGAAGTATATTATTATGACAATCACAATTGCAGGAAGAATTCATATCGCATTACCTCATTTCAATCAATTGATAATAATACTAGGATATGATGAATGATTCATAAGGCTTAGGTTTTTAATAAAGTAAAAAAGGAACAATTCAATCATAGTTTCTATGAAAAATAATCAATTTATCTTTCTAATTATTATTTCCCTATACATCCCATTTAGCATTATAGATGTATCTTCTTCAACTTCGATATTCTCAGGTAATATTTCTTCAAAGCTCCGGCCAATATCTGTTCCTAATAAGCTAATAATGGGTCTAAGCAACATTTTAGGGAAGGACAGTTTTTTGTTTTTAGGGACAAATTTATCAAAAACTATTATTTTCCCTTCTTGCTTTAAAACCCTTGTCATCTCTTGAAAACATTTAGTTGCGTCAGGTACTACCGAAAGGATTAAACTAGCTACGACATAGTCAAATGATTCATTTTCAAATTCCATATTTTGAGCATCCATTTCTAAAAATGTTATTGTGGAATTTTCAAACTTTTCCCTTGCCTTTCCGAGCATATCTGGTGAATAATCAATAGCCGTTATATGTAAGTTAGCGTGATGTATTAATTCTAAATCAGCTCCTGTTCCTACACCGACAAACAGGATTTTTTGTTGATTATTGAATGGTATGGATTGAAATATTTGTTTTCGAGTATTCAAAAACATTCCCGAATTAAAGAACTTATCGTAAATTGGAGAACCAATCTTATATATAAATTTATTCCAAGAATTATTCAAACTGCTTCACTCCCATTTCAATATTAATCCCCACTTAAATTAATAATACATCACACCATTTTTCTTTTGTATAAAATTACCTATTAATATAAAAAAACCGAATACTCATTATCAATTAAATATCGAGTACTGGCCATTTGTTTATATTGTTCTTAAAAATATTAATAGGAGCGATTAAAATTTATTCTACATACCACCTAATGACAAGTCCTGCATGTGTAAGACCTCCACCAAACCCATAGATTAATAAAGTATCCCCATAATTTAATTTCCCTTCATTTAAGCCTAACTGTAAGGCCAACGGAATAGAAACGGATGATGTATTTCCCATATACTCAACACTAGTTAATGTTTTCTCTAGGCTAATATCTGATTTTTCACAAATGGATTCTATCATTCTTAAATTAGCACTATGAGGAACAAACCAATCTATTTCATGTAGTTGCATTTGGGCTTGCTGTAGTAATTCCTCTATACCTATAGGAAGTGTACGCGAAGCCCATTTATATACTTCCCTTCCATTCTGAACTATTTTCCCTGACGTATTCAAGGGTGAAGCGTGCATAGTAGTTGATAAATTTGTTAAGTATAAATGCTTACCTCCAGCTCCATTTGTACCTATATGACTAGCTATAAAGCTTGGCATTTCTTCATCTCTTTCTATTAAAACTGCTGCAGCTCCATCCCCAAATAAGATACATGTCGTTCGATCTGTATAATCCGTCACTTTAGATAAGGCTTCTGTCGTTATAAATAAAATTTTACGATGGAGTCCAGATGTAATTAACCCATTCGCTACATGTAATCCATATGTAAATCCAGCACAAGCTGCGTGAAGATCTAATGCACCTACATCTTTCATTTTAAAGTGTTCTTGGATTTGGCAAGCTACACTTGGAAAAGCATAATCAGGTGTAGTTGTTGCAACGAGAATTAAATCTATATCTGAAAGATCCTTTTGATATTGTTCAACCAAATTTTCTATAGCTTTAAAGGCTAATGTTGATGCAAATTCATTCTCATTTGTTATTCTTCGCTCCTTCATGCCAGTCCTTTGTACAATCCATGCATCGTTCGTCTCTACTATCTTTTCTAAATCATCATTTGTTAGTCTATTTTCGGGAACATAGGTACCTATTGCTGTTATTCTTGCTTTTGATTGAATGTTAATCATTCAACATCTCACTCCTTTTCATATTCAAGTACTATTGCTTAACAATACAAATTATTGTTTCTCAAAACTTTGTACTCCCTTTAATATGTATTATTTTCTTTATAAGAAATAACTTAGACAAAAATATTTTATCACCTCGTTTTAGTAACTGGTACTAATTATAAGAAAAATAAAAAATATATTCAACTTTAACACCAAAATAAAAGGCATCAAGAAATTCTTGATACCTTTTTAGCAGCTTTTCTTACCCACGGCCAGCTTGGAATTCAGGATATAAAGTCATTCCACCATCTGCAAATAGAGTAATCCCTGTTACATAACTAGCCTGTGATGAAGCAAGCCATACTGCGACTGCAGCAATTTCTTCTGGTTTTCCGATATACCCCATCGGAACCATACTTTCCACATCTGCACGCTTTGCTGGATCTGCAAATTTTTCAGCATTTATAGGCGTATTAATCGCTCCAGGACCGATGTTATTAACACGAATTCCCCTTGGAGCATATTCTAACGCTAAAGTTTCAGTCATTAATTTAATGCCCCCCTTACTAGCGGCATAATGCACGAACAAAGGCCAAGGAATTTTCTCGTGAACACTGGACATATTGATGACAGTACCTTTAATGTCGTTCTCCACGAAATATTTAATCGCTTCTCGACTTCCTAAAAACGCACCCGTTAAATTTGTATTGATTACTCTATTCCAATCACTTAACGGCATTTCATGAGAAGCTACTGGGTTTTCTATACCTGCATTATTTATCATTACATCGAGAGTCCCAAACTCTTTTATGGCGGTTTTAATAAGATTTATGACATCCGCTTCAACTGTAACATCACCTTGTACAGCAATGGCCTCCCCACCGGCTTTTTTAACCTCTTCAACGACAGCATTTACATCCGCTTCATTTGAACGATAATTAATAACTACTTTCGCTTTTTCTGCTGAGAAGCGAATGCCCATTGCTTTCCCTAGTCCCGTTGCAGCACCTGTAATCACAACAACTTTTCCTTCTAAATCTGGATACATACGAGGCCCTCCTTTTTATCTTTTCGCAATCCCTAACATAATTCCAGCAGCAACTATAAAAACAATCCCAATGATAATCGCAATGAGTTGTCGTTTTGTTTTTTTCTCACCTAATATAAAAATTCCGCCTAAAGTAGCGATCACGATCCCCATTTGGGAAAGAGAAAAACTTGTTGCAACTCCAACACGTGGCTGAGATATAAATAAAAACATATTCCCGGCTGCCCAGATTAAACCTGGGATAATATTACGAAACGCATATTTGTTAAATGGTTTATGCTTGAATGTTAATAAAATCCCACCTATTACCATCCCAATTGCTTGTGGTAATAAAGCAGACCATCCACTTACATTAAATAAGCGTATTACCACTACATATACTAAGTATCCAAAAGTTGAAACAAGTAAAATTAAAATTCCTTTTTTCAAATTGCTTCCGTGTTCTTCTTTTTTCTCTTCTGGATTTGGCAGAGATGTAAGAACGATCCCAACAATAATACTAATAAGTGCAAGAACACCTAAAATAACCGACATTTTCGTCGACCATTCATGAAACACAATGACTCCAAATAATGTTGTCGATACTAATTGTAGCCCTGTCGAAATGGGCATTGTTTTGGAAACACCTATTAATTCAATACTTTTCAATTGGTTTACTTGTCCTAATGCCCAAAAGAGACCTGATACAATTCCGACTCCAATCACAATAGGCGATAACTCAGGCTTTACGAAGATGTAAACACCTATAGAGAAAATAAGTGCACCGAATGTTGTCCCTAGTACTTGACTATAGGGTCCACCACCGAGTTTGACGTTAAATAATACAATACTTCCCCAAAAGAGAGCTGGTAATAATGCTAGGATGATGTCCATTTTTTAAATTTTTCACCTCTCTAAATACTTTATTTGATTTTGATAACTGTCACTCGATATAAAACATCCATCATACTTTTTTATAGTGCACTAAGAGAAACTTTTTATACATTTAATTAGAATCACTATTTGTTATGTAAAATTTTCGTTTTCGTAACTCGAAATAACCAAGACGGCAATTATGCTATCTTGGTTCTCAATATTTTAAATTATTGATTAAACGTAACTTTTATATTTTTAAATTCTTTCCTAAGACATTCCACTCTATATAAGTAGTTACCACATCATAATATATATTAAGCTAATTTTTAGCTTACACCGCCTTGAATTGTTACTAAGGGTCACTTCCATACGGTGGCCCTTTTTTATTTTTCAAAGTTTATTAATTATTTTCCAAAATATCTAATTTTAAGGTCTTTTTTGTTGGATAAATACCATTCCTACTTTCTAGAACGATACATATTATAGGTGTAGAAAGGAGGAATGCATCATGGGATGCTTCGGAAACTACGGCAATTACAACAATTGTTGCTACGGAGGTTATAGCTATGGAGGTGGCAATAACAGTTCAACATTTGTTCTAATTGTTGTTCTGTTCATTCTTTTAATTATTGTCGGCGCTACTTTCATCAACTACTAATACACAGGGTGAAATTTTTAGCCTTACATCAATTCATTCAAGGTCACTTCCACAGAGTGACCTTTTTTAAGTATTGAGATAATACGCCGCCCTTTAGAAAATGATTTTGGCGCATAGTCCAGCTCTTTAAAGTCTTCCAACAAAACCTCCAATGGAATCTTAACATTAACTAGTACCAACAATTATTCAGTTTTTACATCTTATAGTTTTTATCCATAAGTATTGTCGGCACTAGCTTCATGTTATTCATAAATAATACTCAATACCACGCTTTGATGCTCATTTATAGGGAAAACTAAGTTATCCATGAAAAGTTAAGGATCACGTTCCTCCGATGACCCTTTCTAGATTGCAAATTTATTTAGTCACCTTTTACACTTTTATAAGGTAGAGCACGCCATTTATTCCTAGCTAAAATAAGACTGACTCTTTATCAAGATAGTACCATTTCTTTTTTAATAGGTCTATTAGTAATAGCGTGGGTTCGGATACTGGTGATGATGATGGTGGTGGTGCGGATGGCGATGATGCGTTGGATATGTTGTATGTGTTGGGTAGTAATGCATTGGGTAGTAATGGTGGGTTGGATAATGGTGAGTCGGATAATAATGGGTTGGAGAAGTAACCGGATAATATGGATGTCTCCCTCCTTGTTGCCCTCCATGACCATCATGCCCGTAATCGTATCGCATAATTTTTCCTCCTTTCGATTTCGATATAGGTTATGCTATAAAAGCATTAACAGTCTACGCAAATGCCTATAGGGAAGTCAAATAGCCTCTTCTTCACACCTACAAACAAAAGAACAATTACCATTCCAACTAATTATTAAGCATTACGTATAAATTGAGCTGGTTTTTTCCTTTATTGATCTAGTTAAAACCCAATGAAATTTTTAGGGCCAATCAAAAAATAAGTTGTTTATTTAACAATCCGATAACCGCAATTCATACCTCTTTCACAGTGAATCCTTTAGCATGAGTTAATGTTTAGATTAGTCCCCTTAGACCGTTTTGGTAACAATAGAACCCGTTTATAGATATATTTTCCATACTCTTCTAAATCACCCCCAAATCTATGTTATAATTTCAATGTACATAGAAATAAAAATTAATATAAACCACTAATAAGGAGCGATATACATGGTAGATAAAAAATGTGAAAAATGCGGGAGTACTCAATTTACAGAAGCTACAGACTATATGCCTATTAAACCAAGTAAAGGTTCATTTAGAGGTGCAAACAAGATCTATACATTTTGCTTAGATTGTGGTGAAGTTGATTCAATTCGTATAGAAAATACAACTATTTTTAAAAAAATTAATGGTACTGACCAACTTTTGAAAAAGTAGGCTATCCTATATTTTAACTAAATACGCTATTTAATATTAAAACGACTGTTGTAATTCAGTGTATGATAGTGAGAGCATATAACAAAAAAATGACTACTCATCACAAAGTAGTCATTTTTATTTGTTATTTAAAATTGTAAATCCTCATTTTCCCGATGCTTCATCGTATTGAGTTTTCGTTGTATAAACCATTCGGCAACGATTAAATTGGGTACCCAACATAACCAAGCGATAATAGTATAACTCACATTAAAATGTTCAAATCCAAATAGTACAGTAAACAAAGCTAGCCATATTCTTAATGTAACAGCTGCAAAGGTTAAAGAATAATTTCTGATCATCCATTTTTGATGAGCAAGAACTTTTTTATGTTTAATTTTAGACAGGGCTTGAAATGCTGTTATCAGCCAAAATATAGACAAGAAACCAAAGCCCAGCTGAGCCACCAATCCTCCTGTAGCATAAAAGGCTAAATACAACCCCGAAACACTACCTAATAAAATACCTATCAAATAAATTTTCCCCATCATACGATGACGATTAATATTATTTTCTCTAAATCTCGAAAATAATGTAAAAGGACCAATTACTAAAGCCACTACACTAAATGCGATATGCAAATAAAGCATTATGTACCAAAACGAACTCAATGTTGAGTTTAACATAAGCTTCAATTTAACAAACCCTGCTTGATGGGCATCCATGAAAAAATATTGAACAACGGAATAACTAGATATTAAAATTGCTAAACAAATAAATATAAGCCAAGTTTTTTTATGCATCTTTCTACCTCTTAAAATTTTATTTGATCTTATTTCAATTCCCCTGCTTCTTCCATAAAAGAATTCCTCACTACTGTATGCTGTTTGATTTGAGCATATTTTGTTTTTATAGTTTTTTCTTTCCTGTTAATACTGTAACATTTATTTTCACCATATCCTCTTCCCATCTAATAAGTGGTAAAAAAATGTATGTAAGAGGTTTTAAATTTTAAATAAAAAATCGTTCAACCATAGCCACTAAGATAGTAGAAATATCTAAAGTCGGCTTCGATACTTGAATAACGATATTTCACATAAATAAAAAACCTATTAGGCTCTGATTTGTTCAGTCACCAAATAGGTCAATTAATTATACAACATAAAAGCTAGTCAATTTCTAGCCCCTGCTCCCAGATAACTCCTCCATAACTTTATGGATCAGCATCATTTGTTTGCGAAATTTCTTTATATCTCTTTCTTTGATCCTTTTTTCTTAACGGAGATGACAATAAAACAGCAACGCTACATTGCACTATTATATTACTCAACTAATTCAACAGTAAGTGTAGTAACCCACATTGGTGCTGTATCTTGTACTGTTCCATCATAGCCGACTTTTACTTTATCACCCACCTTAAATTGTATGTCGGGATTCTTTGCAAGATTTACATAAATAATTCCTCTAACCGCATCATTTTCAGATTCAGTTACATAAACTACAGCTTTCCGATCATTTACTATCTCTTCAATAACCCCTATAAAAGTTGCTTTAACTTCACTTTTACACATAAACAATAAACTACAGCATAGAAGAACTATAAATAGCAAACTAAATGCCTTTTTCAACATATATCCCCCTAAATCTTACGCTCGTCCTTTAGATTAATAATACCTCATTTCATGAAAATCTTTCCATTTACTATTAACATCCCATGTTTTTTTCTACTGTCGCATTTAAACTACTTGCGCATTTCATATAGAGCTAATGAAAAGGAACTGGACGTACCTGTTAAGCTTTATTCTCCACAGAAGATGAAATAACAAATACAAAAAACCACCCATTTCTGAGTGGTCTACTGTACCCTATTTCATTTAATCATTTATATTGTCCCTAATATCTTGATTCACACTTGTTTAATTTTACGGGGAATTCTAAATCCTAAAGCTATAGCTGCACCTATACAGCTAGATAGACATCCGATTATCAAATACATTGAGAGCGGTGATTCACCAATTAGAACAGAGGCTATCCCTCCAATTACCGGAAATAAAGCTACCATGTACCCGCTTTTTGCAGCACCTATTCTTTCAACAAGTTTTAAATAAAATAACCATGCTAGGAAAGATGCGATCAATGTTAAGTACAGTAAAGCAGATATGTATGTTATTGATGTAGGAATAATAATCTTTTGTCCCTGTGACAATACAATTATTGACATTAAAATACTTCCTACAGCGAAACCAATAGCATTCGAATAAATAGGGTCAATCTTTTCTCTCGCATTCCTTGCAGAACTTACATCACCAATTGCTGTAAGTACTGTACCTAAAAGAGCAATCAAAATGCCTTTTAATACAGATAAGCTAGAAAAACTACTTAAAGAAGGATAAATGAGAACACAAACACCAAACACTCCTAGAAGTCCTCCAAACAAAACACGAGGATGTAGTTGCTCTTTTAAGAAAATACGAAGAGCTAGCGGCGTCAATATCACTTTTAATGAAAAGATTAATGTTACAATTGCTGCTGAGCTTAATATTGTTGCATAATATAGGCATAAATAACTTAAAGCAAAGTTACAAACGCCAAACACAATGATAAAGGGTATATCTTTCCTTGTAGGTATCCCTTTTGGCTTAAGAAACAATACTAAGGCAATAAATAAAACTGCAGTAATAACTAGCCGATAAGTCAAAGATAATTCTAAGCTTACTGGCGTTCCTTGAATTTTCACTGCAATAAAATTAAGCCCCCACACTATTAAACAAAATACATACATTAGATTAGTCACTATATTTACTACCTTCTGTCGTTCTTTAATTAACGAAATATCTAAGGAGAATATCCAGTAGTTAGGAAAGTATTCTCTCCTCTTGAAATCATCGCCTAATATATACTATCATCGCCTATCAAGTTTGTAAAAAGGATTTTTTCCATATCCTGCATCTATTTTATTGGATTTCTTGAAGAAAAGAAATCTATTCCAATATAATTAGGAATGTTATGTCATACTAGAAACAAAGATTCATCAATAACTGTGTAAGTAGGATATCCCTTCACAGGACGTTCACTGTGCACTTTGTCCTCCACAGTTAATGCAATCTAATATTCTTTTTAAAAGCGAACTATTTAATTGGTAAATCGTCCAATTATTAGTAATAATAACTTTAAAACAAAAGGAGAAATACATATGAAAAAACCGATTAAAAAAACTTGGATGATTGCTTCTGCACTTACAATAGGAATGGCTGTTCTGACACCACTTCAAGCAGGGGCTACATCAGTAGAAACAACAGATAATAGTAGTATTACTGTTCAACTTGAACAAAAAATTACAGGAACTATTAAAGACATCTACGATGATGGAATGAACCTCAAAGGAAAGGATGGTAAAAATTACTTTATCAGTTTCCACAGATTTTCTGATGAACTAATAGAAAAAATGAAATTAGTTGAAGGACAGGAAATCTCTGTCGAAGGTAACACTGTAGAGAGTTATTCCGACTTCTTCACGTTTGAAGTATTTAAAAAAGACTTCCCTAAGGAGATGACAAAAGAAGATTTAACAAAATTAGAAAAATTGTTTAATGAAATGAAACACGTACAAAAAGAATTTACAAAAGGAGTGGAAAAACTAACAGATGAAGAGATAGAAAAGAAACGTGAGGAACTACAAAAAATTTACGAAGAAATGCATAAAATCACAAAGCCGTATATATTAGCTAATTGGCAACCTCAATCATTTGAAGAATATATGGAAGATTACGGATTTAATAGGAGAAATATTATTATTAAAGAAAACGATACCGCACAACTTAAAGCTATTTATGAAGAATGGATAAAGCTTAAAAAAAGTGGTGATGAGGAAAAAGCTAACAAAAAATATGAAGAGTTTGATAAAATCCTTGAACCATATTTAAATGCGCTAAATGCACCAGAAACATTTGAAGAATTTATGGATAGCTATAAGAAAGTCACGGAATTTTTAGATATCCCAGCTGAAACTTTAGCCAAACTAAAAACTCTTCATGGGGATTTACAAAAAGCATTAAAAGATGAAAATGATGAGTTATATGATAAGTTACACGAAGAATTCTATGGACTCCTTAATCAGTTCGAAAAGCCTCAAACATTTGAAGAATACATGGCTGACTTTGAATTCAAAGTTAGTGAAGCAGATAGCAAGCAATTAAAACAACTTTATGAAGAATACCAAGCACTTGATAAAAAAGGAGAACAAGAAAAAAGCGAAGAGATATGGGAAGCATTTTACAATATTTTAGACTCATATTTTAAAGCAAATAAAGAAATTCTTATTTCAGCTTCTAAAGTAACGATAAACGGCCAAGACTATCTTCCACAACATTAACCAATAAAAATTCGGGGGTTATCCTAAAAGTCATTAAACAATGATTTAGGGATTAACCCCTTTCTTATCTCCGGACAATATACCCTACTACACGAGGCACAACTACGGCGTTCTTCTTATCAACCGTTTTATGAACATCTTTGGAAGGTTTTTTAATTGGTTGTTCTATAAAATCATACATAGTCATTTGTTTTTGTTCTTCCATATCTTATATTCCCCTCTCCACCATCCCAGCAATTTTCTAAGTTTGGTCTGCTATTTATTTGTGTACGATCATCACGTTCATTAAGCCAGTTATAAAACGGGACTGGTAGTTCTCTATTCACTGTTTCTTCTCTTCTATATAT
Source organism: Lysinibacillus sp. CTST325 (assembly GCF_054665055.1). NCBI lineage: Bacteria > Bacillati > Bacillota > Bacilli > Caryophanales > Bacillaceae > Lysinibacillus > Lysinibacillus sp. CTST325. Next base: position 471,887 of record NZ_BAAFHO010000002.1, read on the forward strand.
GATGAATTATTCAATTTATTACTCAAACGCTCCACAGCTTTACTATATGCTCCTACAAATACGTCTCTTAATGTACTTGTAGCTGTTAGTACACCATCTTTAATATCTTGAATAGTTAGTTTAGAGAAAATAACTTTGGAACAATTTACTGAACGATGGATGATCATGTACGTTACCATTTCTCTTCCAACTATAACCTTGCTATGTTATGATTCTTTACAGATAAAATTTTAATAGAACAGAAATATGTTTAATGTAGGAGGAAACATGAATTATATAAAATCTTTACGCCAATATGTTGGAACAAGTCCTATTATTGCACCAGGTTCAGCAATCATTGTTTTAAACGGGAAGAATGAAATACTATTGCAATTACGTTCTGATACAGATGATTGGGGGCTTCCTGGCGGTGGGATGGAAATAGGAGATAGTTTTGAAGAAACTGCTCAAAAGGAGTTGTATGAGGAAACAGGATTAATCGCCGAAGAATTGAAATTGGTTGGATTAGCTTCAGGGAAAGAGTTATATTACAAATTTCCACATGGGGATGAAATTTATAACGCGACGGCAATTTTTAAAGCAACTGCTGTTAAAGGCATTCTTAAGCAAAATGAGGAGAGTAAAGATTTAAAATATTTCCCATTAGAAAAACTTCCAGATTTAAATTATACAACATTGAAATTACTAGAAAAGGTTGGTTATATTTCAACTGATTAGATAAGGCGGGCAACATTTCGTTATCCAAAATAAAAAGCTTCACCATCAATCTGTGTTTTTGCATAAAAATACACACGAGCCCTTTTGTAATGCTTCCTCAACCACTTTTAAGCCCTCCTTCTTCACTCTGATGACCAATAGATTCAAGTAAGTGTACTTATAGATGATTCTGAATTAAATTAAAAAGCCCATTAGGCTCTGAGTTATTCAGTCACCTAATAGGCAATTACTATAAGACTTTAAGGGGTAGTCCCTTTGAAGTTTATTCCAAACTCCAAAACCGATACGACTACTCTTGAATTCCTGCCTCAAAATTTTTTAACAAATGCATCCATATTTATTACTCGATTAGTCCCCCCTCGACGACCTTCATATGCTTTTTTGGTCAAATTCAGCGTACGTATACAGTAGGTGTATAATATTGCTCACTTCATTTTTAGCCCCTGAGCTAATTCAGCCTGTACAGAATACTAATGGACGATATCATTTAAATTCAATTACATTTCCGAACCTTTAGATAATGTAATACTCAATTATAATTAACAATTGACCAAATACTAAAATGATGTAAAATTACACCATAAGAATGTTTTAGTGGATAAATAAATCGAGCAAATGGTTGTAGCTTCAATTTCACTCGGAATAATAGGAGGTATTTTCATTTATAAGCGAAACAAACCCTACCACACACACATCAAAAAGGACTTGTGCGTAAAAATGATTATTCTGTTATTAAAGAGAAGGAAGAAAAATAAAGAAGGGTGACGTAAGATGAATAAAAAAAAGGTATATATTACAATTATTATCCTAATTGCTGTTATTGTCATTGCTATTCCCACGGGTTTTATTTATGTACTAAGCAATGGCAATCCATATAGTAAATACATTGCTAATAAGTATGTTCCAGAATATTCGAAGGAGAAGGGATATACAGACAAAAAAATTGAAGAATCACATTATGTTGAGCCAAAGCACTTAATAAATAAAGACTTTTATCACGGACATTATATGGTCATCTTTAAAGATGAACCTAATACAACTTATTATTATGGAGTAACTAAAAAAGGAAAACAAGTTCAGCAATTTTGTGAAAAAAATAGACTTTCAAATGGCATTACTGAAATATTTGAGGGTGAGACAAAACATAGTGAACAAGACTGTAAAAATTCACTTGATAATAGAGATTAGAGTTTTCTTTGGATTATCAATATATATCTAGGATAAACCCTCCAAACAGTAACAGACAATTGTATTCAACTACATTTAAGAACATATATCCCTTTCAGTCTCTGTGGTAAAGTCCGGCTTCAGATTGACTAACGAGCGCAATTATGAAAGATTCGATTGCCGAAACAATAACGATTTTTGACATAGCGATCATGAAGTGACAACTCATTACACACAGTCTTTTTGTTATGCTTCCGCAATAGCTCCTACACCTATATACATGGCTTACAACCTTTGTAAATAATTCCTCTGCTACACTTCAACTCTTGATAATCAAAAAAACCTCAACAGGCTCTCATTTATCGAATCACCCATTGAGGATTAAAAATTGTATTAATTTTTAGTGTAGTCCCTTTGAAATTTATTACAAACTTCAAACCCTTGATAAGACTACTCTTGAATAGCTGCTTCTAAAGCTACAACGATCATATCGTTGAATGTAGTTTGACGTTCTTCTGCTGTTGTTACTTCACCAGTTAGAATGTGGTCACTTACTGTTAAGATAGAAAGTGCTTTACGGCCGTGTTTTGCAGCTAATGTGTAAAGTGCTGCTGATTCCATTTCTACAGCAAGTACGCCGTATTGAGCTAATTTTTCGTTTTGATGCTCATCAGAATAGAACATATCTGCTGTGAAGATATTACCTACCTGTAAGTTTAAACCAGCTTCTTTACCTGCATTGTATGCTTTTAATAATAAATCAAAGTCAGAGATTGGTGCGAAGTCGATAGCGCTGCCCCATATGATTTGGTTCATACGTGTATCAGATGTTGCTGCTTGCGCTAAAATTACGTCACGAACTTTTACATCTTTTTGAATTGCACCACAAGTACCTACGCGGATTAATTTTTGTACATCATATTCTTGCATTAATTCTGTAGCGTAAATCGAGATTGAAGGCACACCCATACCAGTACCTTGTACAGAAATACGTTTACCTTTATACGTACCTGTATAACCAAACATATTACGAACTTCGTTATAACAAGTAACATCTTCTAAAAACGTTTCAGCAATATACTTTGCGCGTAATGGATCTCCTGGAAGTAAAATTGTGTCAGCGATTTCGCCTTTTTTTGCATTAATATGAATACTCATACTGCAATCCCTCTTTTCTGTCAGTCTTCATTATAAATAATACTGTGTTTCTCATATTTTCGCAACGCTAGACGTCTAGCAACTTTAAATAAATTATATTGTTTTAACTTATATCATGCATGATCTACGTATAATGCCCACAATTCATCAAATACTTCAGTTTTTAAGTTGTCAGTGGCGTAAGATTCAATATATGAAGAAAGCTCATCAAATTCTGAGCTCTGCTTTGGAAAATTATGCTCATTGAACATTTCCTCTGCAAATCGTACTTTCGGATCTGACCAATCCCCACCTCTAAATGTCAGGACATACAAATAAAAGCTCTTTTTCATTCTAGAAATCCCCTCTTTACTCTTCTGCTTTCCGCTAGTTTATCAAAAAATACCTTCTTCGTCACAAAAATATCTATTAAGCATTTTCTCCTATTCTCATTAACAGTACTATGCTCTCAAAATCTTTGGACTTTCGTCACAGAAAAATAATATGTATTTTTTGTCTGAAAAATGAAAATTTTTAGACAAAAGGATAGAAATACCTAGTAAAATAAGGTAAAATTTAAACCAAATATTTAAAAATAGGAAGGTGATGGCGATGAAAAACTCTCATAAATCCAGAAACTCTGTACAAAAACGTCCGTCTCTCTTTAAAACTAGCTTTTTTAAAAAGAAAGCAAATGATTTAGAAGACGATAGGCACAATCTCCCTCATACTAAAGAAAAACGACAACGTTTTTACCATTTAATTCGAGGCAAAGTGCTTATTATATTTTCTCTCCTTATTATTATAAATGGCACAATGGGTTTATTATCGTATATCAATATTCAGAATCTGCAAAGACAAATGAAGGACTTTACTGAGAAGAATGTCCAAGAACAATTAACTGTCAACCAACTTGCATATGAAATTGCGAGGCTCACCAATTTAGAACAAGCCTATTTAATTACCGGGGACGGGAACTTTGCTACTTCTTATAAGATGAAAATTGATACTATCGATAAAAAAATGAAATCCTTAGAAGTGCAGTTTACAGCAAGAGAGTTAGAGTTAGGTCATATACAGGCAATCGATCAATATTATAAAAATTACCTTGAATATTCTAAAAAAGTCATGACAATGCGTGATGAACTTGGTCTCGAACAAGCTCGAAAGCTCATGATGGGCGGTACTGGAGAAACGATGAAGAATTATATTGATAAAAATATTGAGTCCATTAATTCGGTTATGGATGATGCTAATAAAGCAAAATTAGATAAGCTTAACAAGCAAGTAACACTATCTATTACTTCTTTCTTCTTCATTTCAATACTTGGATTTATTGCCATTATTATTTTTGGTTATATGTTATTTAAATCATTAAGAAAAAATACACAGGCCATTAACCATTCCATTCTCGATATTGCACAGGCTGGTGGCGACTTAACACGAAGAGTTAAAGTTCATAATCATGACGAGTTCTCAATTATTGCCGCTTCAACCAATACGCTTATAGAATCGATATCTCATTTGATTAAACGTGTCAGTAATCTGGCGGACCATGTTTCAAGCAGTAGCCAAGAGCTAATGTCTTTAGCCGATGAAAATGCCCGTACCATACAGAATATTGCTGATGCAACAGCTGATATCGCAAGTGATAGCGAGAATACGATTTTTAGTATGACTAGCGCACAACAAAAAATGAGTGATCTTGAGCATTCTGTGCACCATTTAAATGAGCAAGCAAATGCTGTTCAACGTGCATCCTTAGCTATGCAGCAAGCAGCTGATGAAGGCAGTCACTCCGTTCAACAATCTTCATTAGTCATGCAAGCTATAGAAGAAACGATGGCCTCCACGACTACCACAGTCGAAGCACTCGGTCGAAAATCCGCCGACATAACATCTATTATCGGCACGATTACTGCTATTTCAGAGCAAACAAATTTACTCGCCTTAAATGCTGCGATTGAGGCAGCACGCGCTGGTGAGCACGGACGAGGCTTTGCGGTTGTCGCTGATGAAGTTCGAAAGCTAGCCGTGCAATCTCAAAATGCCGCAAAAGAAGTAACAACCATTGTAACGTCTATTCAAGACGAAGTAACATCCATCATCTCTCAAAACTACGAGGGTGTATCATCCGTTATTCGTGGCGTTGAAGTAACGAATGAAACAAACCAATCATTAGCCAATATTTTAAAGCATACTCAAGAAACGACGACAATTATCGCGACTATGGTAGAGAAAATTGCATTAACACTTGATTATAGCAATGCAGTAGCAAATGATTTTGTCCATGTGAACGCCTATGCTGAACAATCAGCTGCCAACACAGTCACTTCTGCCGCTGCTGCCACTCAAGGATCTGCATCCATGCAGGAAATTAATGCCGCTGCCACGGAGCTTGCTCAACAAGCAGATAGTCTACGTAATCTTGTTAGTGAATTTAAAGTTTAACGTGTCTCAGAATCGCTATTATTGAAGTTTTAAAAAATCGTTAAAAAGATGTTCACTATTAATCTAGCGCCGATTATTAATGGAGATCGTAGTGTCTAAAAACAATAGGTTAAGATTTGGAGAGAACAATGTTATCTAATTTAAAGCATTACTTAAAAGAATTAATGGTGTATATCCCTGAAGGAGAAATTCGCCTACGAGATTTTCAAAACGAGCAAAAATGGATTAGTTCAAACTATAAATTTGCAATGCCGGGTAGAAGAAAAAATTTAAAGGAAGTTAATTGGAATGTTGAGATACAGCCATTTTATCTTGCCAAATATACTGTGACAGTAGAACTTTATACGATGATTATGGGGAAGTTATTTTTAACAACAGTAAATGCTCGAAAACCAATTGTTAATGTTACATGGATTGACGCAGTGAACTTTTGTAATTCATTGTCTGACGCTCTTGGTTATGACAAGTTTTATGATTGTGATCAGAAAAGTAAATCAGTTGTCTGCAATCATAGTTCTAACGGTTTTCGATTACCAACAGATGCTGAATGGCAATATGCATGTAAAGCAAAATCAAAAGGATATCGGTATGGAGAAATTGATGAAATCGCTTGGTATAAAGATAATTCTAACGAACGTGTACACGAAGTTGGAGAAAAAATGCCTAATGAATGGGGCTTGTACGACATGATAGGAAACGTTTGGGAGTGGTGCTGGGACTTATACGATAAAGAGACATTTGGCAATTACCGCATAATCCGAGGAGGAAGTTGGGCTGAGGAAGAACGTGGATGTGGAGCTACCTGTACCGTAAGAGTATGCCTGATTTCTTTATTGATGATATCGGATTTAGAATTGCTCGTTCCATCATCTAATAACTCTAGACAATTATGACGCTCTTTCCGGCGATTCGACGGGGCTATCCGCTTCTTGATAGGTCTTCCGTCGTTTCGGTGGCTCTTTCCGTCGCTTGATTGGTCTTCCGTCGTTTGGATAGCTCTTTCCGTCGCTTGATTGGTCTTCCGTCGTTTCGGTGGCTCTTTCCGTCACTTCGACGTTTCTTTCCGTCGTTTCGTTGGCTCTTTCCGTCGTTTCGATGACTCTTTCCGTCGCTTGATTGGTCTTCCGTCGTTTCGGTGGCTCTTTCCGTCGCTTCGACGTTTCTTTCCGTCGTTTCGTTGGCTCTTTCCGTCGTTTCGGTGGCTCTTTCCGTCGCTTGATTGGTCTTCCGTCGTTTTGACAGCTCTTTCCGTCACTTCGACGTTTCTTTCCGTCGTTTCGATGACTCTTTCCGTCGCTAGATTATTCTTCCGTCGTTTTGACAGCTCTTTCCGTCACTTCGACGTTTCTTTCCGTCGTTTCGGTGGCTCTTTCCGTCGCTTCGATTGACTTTTCCGTCGCTTGATTGGTCTTCCGTCGCTTTGATGGTTCTTTCCGTCACTTCGACGTTTCTTTCCGTCGCTTTGATGGTTCTTTCCGTCGTTTCGATGACTCTTTCCGTCGCTAGATTATTCTTCCGTCGTTTTGACAGCTCTTTCTGTCACTTCGACGTTTCTTTCCGTCGCTTTGATGGGTCTTTCCGTCGCTAGATTATTCTTCCGTCGTTTTGACAGCTCTTTCCGTCACTTCGACGTTTCTTTCCGTCGTTTCGTTGGCTCTTTCCGTCGTTTCGATGACTCTTTCCGTCGCTTGATTGGTCTTCCGTCGTTTCGGTGGCTCTTTCCGTCGCTTTTGATACAATTTAAAACCATAAAAAACTCCTAGCACGATCTATCCTGCTAGGAGTTGTTGTTATTTAAATAATGAAAGATATTCTACATAGCCTTCTTTTTCTAAATCTTCCTTTGGTACAAAGCGGAGGGCTGCAGAGTTAATGCAATAGCGTAAGCCCCCAAGCTCACTTGGTCCATCCGGAAAGACATGTCCTAAATGAGAATCTGCGTCTGTGCTTCGAACTTCTACACGACGCATTCCATGAGAAGCATCGAAATGCTCTGTTACTTCTTCCTTTTCAATCGGCTTTGCAAACGCTGGCCAGCCACAGCCTGAATCGAATTTATCGAGCGAACTAAATAATGGCTTCCCTGAAACGATATCAACATAAATACCCTCTTCAAAGTGCTTATCAAATTCATTACGGAACGGTGGCTCTGTTCCATTCTCCTGTGTCACGTAATATTGCATGTCCGTTAACTCTTTTAAACGTTGTTCTTTATTCATTTTTCAGCCCCCAGTGTGTCTCCTGAAACGCTTTGCGACCAGACCCGACAGCATAGCGCTCGTAGTGCATTGGATTTTTCTTATAATAATATTGATGATAGTCTTCAGCTGGATAAAACGAACTTGCCGGTAAAATTTTCACTGCAATCGACTTATTGAATTTACCAGATGCCTGTAAATCTGCCTTAGCACGTTCAGCCAATTCACGCTGCTCATCATTGTGGTAAAAAATCGCGGTCGTGTAGGACTCTCCACGATCATAAAATTGTCCTCCAGCGTCAGTTGGATCAATCAATGTCCAAAATGTCGCGAGTAATTGCTCGTAAGAATATAACTCATCGTCGAATGTAATTTGAACCGCTTCAACATGCCCTGTCGTTTCAGAGCAAACTTGTTGATATGTTGGATTGACAACATGTCCACCCGTATAGCCGGAAATTACTGATTCAATGCCAGGTGTTTCGTCAAAGGGCTTGACCATACACCAAAAACAACCACCTGCAAATGTTGCAAATTGCTTTGCCAATTATCTCACTCCTTATTCACCAGGAACAATAATTTCCAGTAAAATCTTATCTTTTGGTAAGTCTAATTCCTTTGCTTTAATACGAGATCCTGAAGCAATGTTAATGCGCGATAAGTCAATATAGATTTCTGCCTTACTAGGATCGATTGAAATCCAAGAAGGGAATTCCACCGTGTCTCGCATAATTTTCATCGTTGTCTCAGGTGGAATATTTAACAGCCCAACATTCATTCCAGTCTGTTTTAAAATGATATTCCCTTTCTCATCCACTATCGGATCGAAGTTCATGGAAATGGGGATTTCTGTGTAGAACACCTTAAGTGTACTTTTTAATTGAATATCATCTCCAATCGTAAAGTCCAACGGTAATGGTGACCCAGCATCTTTTAAATATTTCTTCGAGATAGATTCTAATTCCTTCGTTGTTGTTTGGACAACGAGTACATTTCCTTTTACTTCACTTTCACCTTTTGAACTCTCTGCTACATTTACTCCGTCTACTGGTCTAGTTACTAAAAAAACGACGAGGAGGATTGCAAAAAGCACTGTGCCTGCTAAGGCAAAAAATGCGAATTTCCATTTATTCATTTCGTCACTCCTCGAAGCCTATTTCCTTGTTAATCTTTTGTTCCATGTTACATTTCTCCATTGCTTTTAAAATTCGCTCATTCATTTTGTCATAGCCTTTTGCATTTGGGTGGAAGAAATCCGTATGATAAACGAGCTCTTTATTTGAATCAAACAAGTCCTCCACTGAGATATAGCACGCATTATTATCTTTCTTGGCTATGTCATCAATGACTTTATTCCACTCCGTAATAATCGTATCAAATTCATTCGCTTCATTTGTCACGATTGAGAATGGATTATAAAAACCGATAAGTAATAAAGGCACGGTTGGATTTTTTGCTCGGATGCCTTCAATAATTTTACTATAGCGTTTCTTATATGCCTTCAATTCCTTATCAAAAGCATCTCGTTTCAAATTAAACAGATCCTGTTTGACAACCTTCATGACATCATTTCCACCCATAGTAATTGAAATGAGCTGTGCTTTTTGCAACTCTTCATCATAATGCCCTTTTTCCACTAATTTTAATAGCTGATCACTACGTCTTCCCCTTTTTCCTCGATTATCGACTTCAACATCTGAAATCGAGGGCCAAGCAACCAATGAATCTGCTAATCTTCCAACAAAACCGTCTTTACTATACTCATCACCAACACCGGCCGTCAAAGAATCACCGAGTGCTAGGTACTGTAGTTGCTTTGCGCTTTTATCATCAATTTCCCGTAAATCCTCTGGTGATGGCTCAAAAAAATGTTCAAAAATTTGCGTCAATACATTCTTTGAGGTTTTTTCCTCATTTTCTGTTTGTTGCTCATCCTGTTTCATATCTTGCTCCGTCCCTGCGTGCTCCCCTTCTGGTTCTGCTTGCGGATTCGGTTCATCTATTGATATTGCACAACCACTTAGTACTAAGACGGTCAAACATGACAAAACTATCATTCGCCAAATGCTCATTTGACCACCTTCCATCATTTGCTTACTTCTATTATAGAATAGTTCATACTGCAATGAAAAGTGACTATACCTAGGTATTAAGTAAAAATGTGTGTTTACAACGGTTTATCGTATAAATAGGCATGGCACTTCTCAACAATAAAAAGCCACTACATTTATTTATGTAGTAGCTCTCTTAAATTATTCTGCAAAATAAATAAAACCGATTGCACCTGGGCCAGTATGTGTCGAGATGATTGGTGAAGTAAAGTTAATTTCTACTCCATTAAAACCTGTTCCCTCGATTAATTCTTTTAAAGGTCCACCCATTGTTGTCATACCCTCAGCGTGAGAAATTCCAACTGTTTTTACTGTTTTTCCAGCAGTGTCAGCTTGGAATTGTTTAAATAAGTAGTTCACAACCTGTTTATGGCTGCGTACTTTGGATACGGGATTGTATGCGCCACCTTCTAAGTTTGCAATAACTTTTATGTTCAGCAAAGAACCGATAAAGCCAGTACCTTTCCCAATTCGTCCGCCTTTAATTAAATTTTCAAGTGTGTCGACAATAACATATAAATACGTATTATCGCGCACTTTCTCAAGACGTTTAATAATTTCCTCTACAGTAGCACCTGCATCGCACATTTTAATAGCCTCTCGAATTTGAATTGCTAGACCTGTAGTAATAAAACGTGAATCGATCACAGTTACATCGGAATCTGACATTTGAGCTGCCTGACGAGCTGATTCTACTGTTCCGCTCATGCTACCTGTCATATGAATTGAAATAATTTGATCTCCGTCTTTACCTAGCTCATCGTATAATTCTTTAAATTTTCCCGGTGCAGGCTGTGAACTTTTCGGTAAGTTTTTAGCATTCTTCATTAAACTTAAAAAAGGTTGTGGCTCTAAATCAATACCATCTATATAAGTTTTATCATCAATTTGAATTGTTAGAGGCACAATATGTATACCATGCTGCGCTACTTCTTCCTTTGTTAAATCACAAGTTGAGTCCGTTACTATATGAATTCGTCCCACTTCGACACATCCTTTTACTTCATTAAAATTTATTATATAGACTAATGAATCATTATGTAAACATGACATTTGTCATTAGGTTTCATTCATTTCAGTCCATTTTGAAACCGCTACCTTGGATACTATAGCGCTTTGTTGAGCCCTTGTCTAACAATGTCCCCATGCATTCCAACATTTATATGACACTTTTGATGTCGAAAACATGACAAATGTAAATACCAGGATGAAAATTATTGGGGTATAGTAAATGTATACACGAAAGGAGTGTTCGATATGATTGATTCTTTTGACTATAAAACCTGGAAGGAAGAATTGTGGAATGCCATTACACATGGCATTGGATTTATCGCAAGTATTCCAGCACTAGTTGTTCTTATTTTAGCAGCTGTACAAACCGGTAGTGCACTCCAAATTACAACGTTTACTATTTTTGGTGCCTCTGTGATTGTTTTATTTTTAATGTCAACTCTGCTACATAGCATGCCAGAAAAATACAAACATTTTTTTGCCATTCTTGATCATTCTTCAATTTATATTTTAATTGCCGGAACGTATACACCTTTCCTTTTAATTGCAGTTGGTGGCACGCTAGGCATTACTTTATTATGTATAATTTGGTCACTGGCCATACTAGGCGTTATTTTTAAATGTTTTTTTATTAATCGATTTGAGAAACTTTCTTTAATTTTTTATATCGGTATGGGCTGGCTGATTATTTTTGCTGTTAAACCCGTATATCTGTTCTTAGGTTTTCATGGCTTTGCTTTACTGTTAGCAGGTGGGCTTTTCTATACGATTGGAGCTATCTTTTACGCATGGCGTTCGCTTCCATACAACCATACGATTTGGCATCTATTTGTGTTAGCTGGTTGTGGCTCGATGTATGCTTGTGTTTATTTTTACTTATAAATATAAAAAATCGCTCTCTTATACAAAGGAGCGATTTTTTCGTTATAGGGTCCCAATAGTCTTAGATAAATTCCCAGAGAGCAAGCGAAGCGGCCCATCCGAAGCTCTCGAGATCAATCCGGCACTTCGACGATTCTATCCGTCGCTCGATTGTTCTTCCGTCGTTTCGATGAATCTTTCCGTCGCTTCGGCGTTTCTTTCCGTCGCTCAGACGACTCTTTCCGTCGCTTGATTGTTCTTCCGTCGTTTCGGTGGGTCTTTCCGTCGCTTCGGCGTTTCTTTCCGTCGCTCAGACGACTCTTTCCGTCGCTTGATTGTTCTTCCGTCGTTTCGATGAGTCTTTCCGTCGCTCCAATGACTCTTTCCGTCGCTCGATTGTTCTTCCGTCGTTTCGATGAGTCTTTCCGTCGCTCCAATGACTCTTTCCGTCGCTCGATTGTTCTTCCGTCGTTTCGATGAGTCTTTCCGTCGCTTCGGCGTTTCTTTCCGTCGCTCGATTGATCTTCCGTCGTTTCGATGAGTCTTTCCGTCGCTTCGACATTTCTTTCCGTCGCTCCAATGACTCTTTCCGTCGCTCGATTGTTCTTCCGTCGTTTCGATGGGTCTTTCCGTCGCTTCGGCGTTTCTTTCCGTCGCTCTGATGACTCTTTCCGTCGCTCCAATGACTCTTTCCGTCGCTCGATTGTTCTTCCGTCGCTTCGGCGTTTCTTTCCGTCGCTCTGATGACTCTTTCCGTCGCTTCGGCGTTTCTTTCCGTCGCTTGATTGTTCTTCTGTCGCTTCGATGGGTCTTTCCGTCGCTTCGGCGTTTCTTTCCGTCGCCCGATTGTTCTTCCGTCGTTCCGATGAGTCTTTCCGTCGCCCGATTGTTCTTCCGTCGTTCCGATGAGTCTTTCCGTCGCTTCGGCGTTTCTTTCCGTCGCTCTGATGACTCTTTCCGTCACTCGATTGTTCTTCCGTCGTTTCGATGAGTCTTTCCGTCGCTCGATTGTTCTTCCGTCGTTTCGATGAGTCTTTCCGTCGCTCCAATGACTCTTTCCGTCGCTCGATTGTTCTTCCGTCGTTTCGATGAGTCTTTCCGTCGCTCCAATGACTTTTTCCGTCGCTCGATTGTTCTTCCGTCGTTTCGATGAGTCTTTCCGTCGCTTCGGCGTTTCTTTCCGTCGCTCGATTGATCTTCCGTCGTTTCGATGAGTCTTTCCGTCGCTTCAATGACTCTTTCCGTCGCTTCGACATTTCTTTCCGTCGCTCTGATGACTCTTTCCGTCACTCGATTGTTCTTCCGTCGTTTCGATGAGTCTTTCCGTCGCTTCGGCGTTTCTTTCCGTCGCTCCAATGACTCTTTCCGTCGCTCGATTGTTTTCCGTCGCTCTGATAGCTCTATCCTTTGGCCGGGTAAAACAAACTTGTCGGAAAATTTACACGACGATAGACTTATGGAATTTATCCCGCTCTGTCGGAATAGATACCAACCCCACTTTATGGCGACACTTATTCTACAAATATTCCTAAATACCTTTACCTATGTTTTTAATAATGCCAAAAAAGCACGGTCATTCAACACCGTGCTTTTTTGTTGCTATTTTATTTAGTTCTTGCGTTCAAAAATCTCATATTGGAATGTGTAACCCTCTGGTGCTGTTTCTGGCTCCACTGAGGATACTTGTACAAAATCCTGCTCATAATTCGGGAAGTATGTATCCCCATTAAACGAATGATTGATTTTTGTAATGTACAAGCGATCCGCGATATCCATGGATAAGCGGAAAATTTGCTCGCCGCCAATAATCATAATTTCTGGGACATCCCCAGCAAGGGCGAGGGCACCCTCTAAACTTGTCACCACTTCAATCCCATCCGCTTGATAGTTTTCATCACGCGTAATTACAATATTACGTCGACCAGGAAGCGGTCTACCGATGGATTCGAATGTTTTTCGACCCATAATCATTGGCTTCCCCATCGTTTTCTCCTTAAAATATTTTAAATCTCCAGGCAAATGCCATGGCATGCCATTTTCATAGCCAATCACATAATTAGTATCATGTGCCACAATTAAAGAAATCATATTGTCCCTCCAAATACTTTCGTCCATTATATTATAAACATAATTTTACTTTAAAATCAGATTATTTCTGCTTAGATAGTAATTTATTTTCTTATTCAATATTAAATCCTAGTAATTTTATAAGAATAGTTTATAATGAGATTAACAAAAGAAATTTAAAGGATTGATGAAGATGACAAAATTAAGAGATGAAGCAGTCCGTTATATAAAAGCAAGTGATTCTAAGAAACAGTACTATGATTTAACACCACAAGAAGCGAGAGCCGTTCGATTAGTGCCAAAATGGACGTCACCAAATAGCCCTCAGCTTGCGGCAATTGACAATAAAAAAATAACAGTTCGAGATGGAGCACAAATTAATGTGCGCATTTACAGACCTGTTTTAAACAAAAAACTTCCTGTCATTATGTATTATCATGGAGGCGGTTGGGTATTTGGAAATTGTGACTCTACGGATGCGGGCTGTCAGCTATTAGCAGAAAAAGCGCAAGCAATCGTTGTATCGGTTGATTATCGCCTAGCACCAGAATATCCATTCCCTACACCGCTCTACGATGCCTATGACAGTTTCATGTGGGTTTTCGAAAACATCGAAAATTTCGGTGGAGATAAAGCAAATCTTACAGTCGCTGGTGATAGCGCAGGCGGAAATTTAGCAACAGTGGTCGCCTACTTAGCTGCAACATTAAACGGACCAGCGATTAAGGCGCAGGCACTTATTTATCCTGTAGTCAATGTAGATTTTACAACGGCTTCTTACAATGCTTACGGCGACCACTTTGGCTTAGACAAACAAGGCATGCAGTGGTTTGCAGGTCATTATACAGATAAAGAAAACTATATGGAGCCACTTGTATCCCCACTTCAGATTGATGACTTAAGTGTTTTACCGAAAACAATCATTATAGCTGCAGAGGCGGATGTCCTTTACGATGAAGGTCTTTCATACGCACAAAAGCTTACAGATGCAGGAGTGACTGTTGAACATGTAAACATGCCTGGCTTAATCCATAGCTACTTTAGTAAAATGGATTTTTTTGAACAAGCGACCATTGAAACTGCTGAAAAAATTGCTAATTTCGTGAAATAAGTTTGTCTATCCACATAAAATAGTGCGATAATAGAGCAAAACGTTTTTTAAAGGATGACAACATGACACAAACTATTGCTTTACAAATTAACAATCCCTTTTCTGATCAATTAAAAAAAGGCTATCCTCTCATTTCGAAAGATGCAGTTGATGCTCGTCATCTTCCAAAAGAGGAAGGTGCACTACTGAGACTTATGGATAGTCATAACCGTTTTATTGGTACAGGATACTATGGCTTACAAAACAAAGGTATTGGTTGGGTACTAACGACTGATGCTAACGAAAAAATAGACCAAGCCTTTTTTATAAAAAAATTAAAAAAAGCTATTCAAAATCGAGAAGCATTTTTCAACAATCCTCACACAACAGCCTTCCGAATCTTTAATGGCGAAGGTGATGGCATTGGCGGTTTAACTATCGACTTTTTCAATTCTTACTATATGGTGAGCTGGTATAGCGCCGGCATTTATTCATTTAAAGAAGAAGTATATGAAGCCCTTGCAGAGACTGTAAACTACAAGGCCATTTATGAGAAAAAACGTTTCGATACGAAAGGCCAATATATGGAACAGGACGATTTTGTCATGGGAACGCCTGGCGAATTCCCAATTATCGTATCGGAAAATAATATGAATTACGCTGTCAATTTAAACGATGGAGCTATGACAGGTATTTTCCTTGATCAACGAGAAGTGCGACTTGCAATCCGTGAACGTTATTCAGACAGTAAAAATATGTTAAATACATTCTCATATACTGGGGCATTTTCTGTCGCGGCTGCACTTGGAGGAGCAATAAAAACAACAAGTGTAGATGTTGCAAAGCGTAGTTTAGCCAAAACAATTGAGCAATTTAGCGTCAATAACATCGACTACGAATCACAGGATATTAAAGTAATGGATGTCTTTAACTATTTTAAATATGCACAGCGCCATAATTTAAAATTTGACCTTGTCGTTTTAGATCCCCCTAGCTTTGCACGTACGAAAGAAAGAACGTTCTCCACTGCGAAAGACTATCCTAAATTACTCGTAGATACAATCGCCATTACGGAGAAGAACGGTATCATTGTTGCTTCAACGAACAATGCAAGCTTTGGTATGAAAAAGTTCAAGAGCTTTATTGACCAAGCCTTTAAAGAAACTAAAACAGCCTATAAAATTGTTGAAGAATACAGCTTACCAAAGGATTTCCGTGCCCCACGTGAATATCCAGAATTCAATTACTTAAAGGTTGTTTTTATTAAAAAACTCAACTAAATAACCCTAGACAGAATCACTTCCTGGTGATTCTGTCTTTTTGTTTGAGAGAAATATGTTGATCCCCTTTTTATTGTTAGAATTTTCCTTTTGTTATACAATAGGAATCATCTCATCCCAAAAATTAGTGTTGATGTTTTTAAATGTACGCCATGTATAAGAGTTGATTGGAGCCCAGTGGCCCAGTGGTCGCCCCAGGAAGCTTAGCTCTGTGTGAAAGCGTAGCGGCAGCAAAAAATGTTTTCTGTGCGAAAGCTAGCGGCAGCAACAAAGGCGTCAAGTCGCAACGGAAATCAACCCTACGCTATGTCGAGTGTCATTTTACAAAGTGATAAAGGAGATGATTGAATGGGATATGTTCGTGAAAAGTTAATGATTACTACAGAAAGACTCGTTCTTAGATTATTTCAAACATCCGATGCAGAAACGGTAACAAAGCTATGCAACAACTATAATATTTATAAAAGCACCATGTACCTACCTTATCCATATAGTTTAAATGATGCATTATCATGGATGGAACGTCATTACGATAATTTTACGCAGGATATTTCGTACGAATTTGCAGTTACAAATAAGGAAACTGGCGAATTATACGGAGCCATTGCCTTATCGAACAATAAACGATTTAATCAAGGTGAAATAGCCTATTGGATTGGCGAGGAGTATTGGGGAAAAGGCTATGCCACGGAGGCGGCGCAATCGATTGTACAATTTGCTTTTGAGGAAAAGAAACTGCACAAAGTGTTTGCCCGATATTTTTCTACGAACCCTGCTTCAGGAAAAGTAATGGAGAAGATTGGCATGAAACAAGAAGGAATATTAAAGGAACATATTATTAAAGACGGTAAATATGAGGATTTAGTGTATTATGGAATAATTAATGAATAGCCTAGTTCTCTAAAAGATGTTTCAGATGATTTAGTTCCTTCACCTTAATACTTCTTTTGATAAGGATATTATCTAAAAGATTGTTGGTGTTAAAACATAAAAACAGAGTTACTCTACAAAAAGTGTAGAATCAACTCTGTTTTTTGGTTTGATATTTCGAATATCGAATATGTAACTAAAGCACCCCGTTCCCTTAATGATCTTCTACTAAAGACCTTGTTAATAACAAGTTAATTTATATCTCCAAGATAAATTGGTGAATTTTCACCATTTAAATATCCAATTATATATTTCTTAACTCCTTTGGGTATAGCCTGTAATTTAATAAATCCTCAATACGAATCCACTCAACACCTACCTGATGATTATCAGGATTTGTTGGTTTTATTGGAGTTTCAGTTCTACTTAGCTGACATAAAAATTAATATTCTATTTGATGAACATCAAAATCAAATTCAGCGTATTCATGATTTTTTCCTATATACTCCCTGATATGTAATAATTCTTTGATATCTATATTAAGTCCAATTTCTTCAATACACTCTCTTTTTAAAGTGGTATGGAATGTTTCACCATGTTCTTGCCCTTCCACCAGGACAAAGAAAAAAATACCCCTCGTCATCTTGGTTTTTAGTTAATAATATTTTTTCCCCATCCAAAATAATTGCCTTTACTGAGTTTCTAACTTAGTGGATTAGTCTATGGATTGATTCATGGATAATCATTAAATTGCCATAGGAATCATCCTGTGTTAAATAGTACGGTGTTATATGGTGACAGTGCCAACCATCAAAGCCAAGTGAGACACCAGTTACAGCACACTTTCCGTATTGAGCAATAAACCGACTAATGCGATTATCATTATATTCAATGGAGCGTTGTGGAATAAATTGTTTCATCACATAAGTGAGGATTTTTTTAGGAATCGCTCGTTGATTGCGATGGATTTTGTGTCTACCTTTGGTAGTATAATTACAAATGTCCTGTGAGAAATTGAGATTAACTCGGCAACGTTAGGCGTGAATAGGAACAGTAGTTTTGAATACCCATTACAACCGTGTTAAAAGCAAGGAACTTTCAATAGTCTCTTTATATTGATCCCAATCAAAATAAAAAGGTCCAATTCCGTAATAATTCTTAAATTTCCCTTTACTATACTCAAGATTATCTTCAAAACCAAATTTATACCAAATGATAATTTTGTCATCTTTTGAACTTCTTTTAATTTTTAATGAAACAGCACCGCAACCTAAATCCGAACAAGGACAAATATATAATGAATTTCTATTATTTTCAAAATCCGATTTTCCTTTTAATAGTAACCTATCAATTTGATCTTGTTGAAATTCTTTTGGACCCCATCCTATGCAAGAAACATAATCCTTATCAATTTCTTTAGGATTATTTAATGGTATTCCATCAATTAAAAAATTTGCAAAGACGATTTTCCCTGGATAACCCTCACGTACTTGTTTTTCAATACTCAACTTTGATATTTTCGGCACATAATCATCCCTTCAACAATCTAAAAATCCATTTTAACAAGGGTAGAAAAAGCTTCTTTAAATTTACAGACCTTATTATACTAACCTGCTTTGTAGTCTAAGAAGAAAATGGCTCTAGCCCTTATTAAAGTAAAGCTCCCGTTACTTTAAGTACAATACTTCACAATCTTATTTTATAAATCATTATAAACTCAATCCATCAATTGTATTGTTTATACAAAAAGACCCCATCTTACTCAAAAAATGAGCCCTTTAGCTGAAAAATTTTTCCTTTTTTGGGTTGAACCAGTTGCAAAGAAATCTTCTTTACTAGCTAACTTTGAATAGTCTATATCTGTCAATTCTTTCATATGTTCTTTTGAAGAAGAAACAGTTGTAACAGCACTGGAATATTACCACAAGTATAAAAAAATTAAAAAGATGTTCAAAAAAGAGAGCCTTTTTGAACATCTTTACTTTATTTCAATGGAATATTCACTTCAATATTTTTTCCGATAGGATTAAAGTAATAGTTTAAATATATTTTTGCTTTGCCATTATAATTTTCAAAGTTCTCCGTCGCATATAGGCACTGCTTATCATCTGAGTACGAGCCACCTGTAAATTCTAACGGTGCGCCATCTTCTTTTTCAGCACTATTTAAAAACGAATGTCGCACTCTATCATCCCATTTCTTTGCAGCAACTGATACACCTTGCTCCGTTACAGAAATATCCCAATCCAAATATTTGGGCTTCGTGAGTACTTCTTTTGTGCCAAAATCAACTTCGATAAAATCCTCGCCCTTTGGAACGGCATGAACAGCCCCAATTAATATTTTGAGTGAATCTGAATCATGGAAATAGTTACTTTGTAAATTTAGTGTGAATTTGCCGTCGCGAATATTTCTGCCTATATACATGCCCTTTTTATCGCCTTCTTCTCTTCGCTCCCCATTTTCCGTCTCGACCGCAATATTTTCAAGCGATAAAATTTGCATCGCATTCGCTTCATCTAATTCAATATCGAGTGCCATTTTTAATGGAGTACGGTGAATTTGTGTAATCGTAAATTTCTGACCACCGACATTTACAATACGATTCGCGGTAATAATTTTTTCCTTTGCAATTTCGTTTTGTAGTGAAAACGGTATCGTAATTTCAATGTTCCCCTTATCTTTTTCATAAAAACGAAAAACCGCTTTAAAATCCTTTGAAGTATAAGCGAAAGGCTCTGAAAAACTATAGTCTACTGAAGAAGAGATGCGTGTTTGATGTGATTGATGATTTGTAAATGAACCCCCTTCAATTTCTTTGTCCCCTTGGAACAAATGAACTTCCTCCAAGTGTAATTCCGACATATCAAAAGAGGCATCGGCGTCATAGTAAAGTACTAATCCCGAATTATCTGCAATCACGCCTTGCAATGTAAGCGATAGACCATTTTTAGACTGCGTCGCATTGATTTCTTCATAGTAGTCATTGTCCACAATATCTTTTATCCCTTTATCTCTTACAACCGCAGATACAATTGCTTGAAAGCCTGGTATTTTTGCAGCTTGACTAGCAATCGTAGGAGAAATACGAATTGAAAATAAAACACCTAAGCAAAACAAACAAGCTATTGCAACCGGAACAATGCGTTTCTTTACTCTTTTTTCTCGTTGAACTTTACGAGACATATCCATCCTAACTTGTCGAAGTTTTTCCTTTGGAACGTCAATCGGTAGTTTACTCATAGCCAGTCCTCCTTTTCTCCAGCGAAGTTTCTAAGCTTCTTTAGTATGTGATGAAGCTTAGACTTTACAGTACCCTCCGGAATTTGATTTAGCTCGGCAATTTCTTTGTTTTTTAGTTGCTGAAAATATTTCATATAGACAAGCTGCTGCTCCGACAAGGATAAATGTTCCAATAACCGTTCCATATCAGAGTAGATGACCCATTCAACTTGGTGATGTTCTTGTATTGAAATAGTTGGTTGACGTTTTCGTAAATGGTCTTTACAACAATTGATTAAGACACGCACGAGCCATGTTCTGGCATATTCGTGCTGTTTAACGGTATGCATTTTTTTCAGTGCCTTGTAAACTAGGTCCTGCATCACGTCTAAAGCGTCTTGCTCATTTTTCAGATATGTAAAAGCCATGCGATATAAAATATCTTCATCCATTTCAATAAGTGAAAGTATCGCTTGATGATCCCCACGAATAGCACGCTGCACGATTTCAAATTCCATCCTTTTCGCCTCCTTCCTCCATTAGACGGAGCGTTGCTTCATTTCGTTCAAAAATTTTAAAATTATTTAGGAAATCGTCTATGGATTTGCCTTTACTCTTTGCGCCAAAGATGTTCCTTTGAAGATTTAAGTTTTTAATTCCTTCTTCAACGAACATGCGCCGTTAGTTGAAGAGCAACAATCTTTACGAAAACAGCTTTTGTTATGTAAAAATAATAGGTGACAAAAGAAGTATTTTCACTTCTTTTGCCACCTATATTTATTTTATAGATATTTCACAAACCAATCTCTAATATATTCTAGTCTATTGATTCTTAACGTTGGTTTTCCGCTCCTAGAAAGTTCGTGATTGGATTCAGGGAAGCGAACAAATTTAGTTTCTTTTTTACGATGTTTTAAGGCAATAAATAATTGCTCTGCTTGTTCAATCGGACAGCGATAGTCTTTTTCGCTGTGTAAAATTAACAGTGGCGTCTCCACATTGTCTACATATTTAAGTGGTGAATGATTCCATAGCTTTTCAATATCGTCTAGTCCCGCTTGGATTTGCCAGTCATTGAAGTAATAGCCAATATCACTTACGCCGTAAAAGCTAATCCAGTTAGAAATACAACGTTGCGTAACAGCTGCTTTAAAGCGATTTGTATGTCCGACAATCCAGTTTGTCATGAAGCCGCCATAGCTCCCACCTGTAACTCCCAGACGGTCTTTGTCAATAAAATCATAATGCTCCAATGCAAAATCCACAGCAGCCATGAGATCATTATAATCATTGCCACCATAATCACCACGAACTGCATCAACAAATTTTTGACCGTATCCATGGCTTCCGCGAGGATTCGTAAAGAGAACCGCATAACCTTGTGCAGCAAGGATTTGGAATTCGTTAAAATATGAGTTGGCATACATAGCATGCGGACCGCCATGGATTTCAAGAATAAGTGGATATTTCTTCCTTTCTTCATAGCCAATAGGCTTCATCATCCAGCCGCTTACTTTCCAGCCATCTGCCCCTTCATATTCAACTGCTTCTGGAACAGACAATTTTCTTGTCTTTAAAAATTCTTCATTCACTTTCGTAAGCTGTTCCTTATCACCAGTATTTAAATTCACGTAAAATAGATCGCCAGGATTTGTAGTAGTGCTGATTGCGACTACCGCTTTATCATTTTTTTGATCAAGCGAAAAACCATATACGTATTGATCATCATTAATGGCTGGATATAATTCTCCGGAAAGATTACCAAAATAAATCGCAGTATTTCCGTGATCTGTCACTTGGAAGTAAAAGCTTTTATTATCCTCTAACCATTGGACACACGGCGGGACAACACCTTGAAGGAAATCTCCGACAACAAAATCACCGACCGGCGCGTCAAATTCACTCGTTACACATGTCGTAATGTTATTTTCCAAATCATAAATCCATAGCTTTGCTTGTGTTGCATTTTCAAATTCTCTTTCACTTCCAACATAAGCTACGTAGCGGCTATTCGGGGACCATGAAAGTTGGTAAAACACCCCTGTTCCTTCCGTGAGTTTGCGACCATGTTTCGTTTCTAAGTCCAATAAGTAAATATCAACCACGAATGAAAAATCTAGATCCTCTGATAAGTCAGCAATGTAAGAAAGATATTTTCCGTCTGGAGACCATTTACCAAGCTGTAAATTATGTTTCCCCTCCGTAACTAGCTCTAATTCTCCTGATTCAAGATGAACAATAGCAATTTGAGAAAATTGCTCCATATCCATAAACCCAGCTGCATCTGATTTATGTTTCATCTTTTCAATTTCAAGTGGTTTTAGTTCTTTTTCTTCTTTTTGATTCTTCTCAGCTTTATCCTCAATATTTTCATCTTTACCAAGCTTGACAGAGAAGGCAATTTTCTCTCCACAAGGAGACCAAACAGGCGACGTCGCACCGTTTTTACAATTAGTAACTTGTTTCGCTTCCCCACCTGCTTTAGAAAGCACAAAAATTTGTGGCTTGCCATTTCTCGTTGATACAAATGCGATTTTACTGCCATCTGGAGACCAAACAGGTGAATTCGTTTTATCTTCCCCAAATGTCCATTGTTGAGGTTTTTTTTCATTCAAGTTTATGTAAAATAAATTAGACACGTAGTCCTTTTTCTTCTCATCAATATGAGTCTCTACATACACAACTTCTGTTCCATCAGGTGATACTTGTGGATCTGCCACTGATTTTAATTGATATAGATCTTCTGGTTGAATCCCTTGTTTCAAAGTCATATTTTAAATCCCCTTTGTGTTGAAATTTCATTACATAGTACAATATTTCGACACCCTAAGTATTATTCCTGCTTTTTAGGAGAAATTGTTTTTTTATCCGAGAGAGGATAGAATTCCAACGGTAAAGGTAAAAAAAAATCGTAGCTGCTCCGCAATAATGGCGAAGAGCTACGGATATAATTTATTTTAAGATTGAAGCTGGGATAAGTGGTTGTGCGCCCATTTGAGTAACGACATAAGCGGCAACTTTCGTGGCAAAACTAATCGAACTTCGAAGCGAATCACCCCTGCATAATCCTACTGCCAAAGCTCCATTAAATGCATCTCCCGCACCAGTTGTATCGAACGTGTCAACGCTCAACGCTTGAACCCAACCGTATTCTTCCTGAGTCATATAAAAGGAGCCACTAGATCCAAGTGTAACGATTACCGTGCCGACTCCTTTATCTAGCAATAACTTACATGCGGAGCGAATATCTTCTTCCGTTGTCGTTTCAATACCCGTTATCTGCGCAAGCTCTGTTTCATTCGGCGTTAAAAATGTAATGTTCTTTAATAAAGAATCTGGTAATTTTTGAGATGGTGCTGGATTAAGGATGATGATTTTTCCATGTTGAGATGCGATTTCCACTGCCTTTTCAACTGCATCAAGCGGTATTTCAAGCTGTAGTAGGAGTACCTTACTTGAAGAAATGATAGCAGCTTCCTGTTCAATTTGTTTAGAAGTAACTAAAAAGTTTGCACCAGGAAACAACACGATCGCATTATCACCTGCATCTGTCACTTGGATAATTGCTTGCCCAGTAGCTCCTTCCTTTTGAACGGCATCAATATAAACGCCTCTATCTTTTAAATTGTTAATCGCTTGTTCCCCGAAATCATCTTTGCCTACTTTTCCAATAAAATGAACATTTGCTCCTAGCCGACTTGCTGTTACAGCTTGGTTAGAACCCTTTCCACCGAAATGAACACTATGAGACGCACTATGAAGCGTTTCACCATTCTTTACAATATAAGGAACACGATACACAAGATCTATATTAATGCTCCCGACTAATGAAATATCCATGCCAGCTATCATCCTTTCATAAAATCTCTTTTCTTAACTACGGATAATAATTGGCCTTTTGTCAAAACACCTTTCTCCAAGCCCAATATGTTGGCCATTTTAGCAACTGCAGGAGGCTTCAGCATACTTTCTTCTAATATCGCATGATTATAAAAAATATGTTCCGAAACATCATCTGCAATAATCCTACGATTTGCCATTACAACAATTCGGGAGAAATAATCCGTGACAAATTCCATATCGTGGGTAATCGCAATAACAGTCTTTCCCTTTGTCTCCAATTCGTCTAAAAGCTTACTTAATAAATCTAATCCAATCCGGTCCTGTCCAGCTGTTGGCTCATCTAAAATAATCACATCGGAATCCATCGCCAAAACGGACGCAATGGTAACAAATTTACGTACGGAATACGGGAGATTATAAGGTTTTTCTTGTGAAACATTACTAATTCCGCATAATTCCATAGCCCAATCCGTTAGCATTGCTACACGTTCTGGATCAAAGCCCATATTTTTTGGTCCAAACTGTACTTCTAATTCCACATTATTGTGGAAAATTTGATCGTCCGGGTTTTGAAATACATAGCCAACCTTTCGAGATACTTGAGCAGTCGTATACTCTTTTGTATTCCAATCCCCAACATATACCTCACCGTCAGTTGGCTTTAAAAGTCCGTTCATCAATTTTACTGCGGTTGTTTTTCCGGCCCCATTTTGTCCAATAATCGCTAGACGTTGACCAGCAGGAACAGTAAGTGTCAAATTTTCTAATGCTTTTGTTCCATCGGGATAAGCGAAACTTACGTTTTTCAGTTGAAGTTCAGTCATAAGCACTCTCCCCTACACTAGCCCAACTTATGCTTTCAGGTAATTCCTCATCGCGAATTGGAACAAATTTTAAATGAACACCATCTTTTTGTAAATTTAGAGCGACCTCGGTTACATGAGGATATTG
This sequence comes from Lysinibacillus sp. CTST325, assembly GCF_054665055.1. Classification (NCBI taxonomy): domain Bacteria; kingdom Bacillati; phylum Bacillota; class Bacilli; order Caryophanales; family Bacillaceae; genus Lysinibacillus; species Lysinibacillus sp. CTST325. Next base: position 496,863 of record NZ_BAAFHO010000002.1, read on the forward strand.
AATGTTATATTCTCCATATCGTGGGTCCGCAAAAACTTCTCGCGTCGGACCTTGTAAAACAATTTCTCCATCGTTGAGGACAATTAAATTGTCCGCATATTCAGCAATTAAGTCCATTTTATGTTCTACTAGGATAATAGTTTTTCCCTGTTCTTTCATGAGACGTATGATATCAAATACATGCTCCGTACCAATTGGGTCTAACTGAGATGTTGGCTCGTCAATGACAAGAATATCGGGATTCATGACGATGATGGAAGCAAGTGCAACACGTTGACGTTGCCCACCCGAAAGCCCCATTGGATGTTTTTCTCGTAAATGCTCAATTTTAATAAGCTTTAATATTTCATTTACTTTGCCTATAATTTCATTTTCTTCTACACCCAAATTTTCGAGCCCAAACGCTACTTCGTCAAAGACAGTATCTTTTACTCCTGATACTTGGATGAAAGGATTTTGAAAGACATATCCAATTTTTTCTCCTAATTGACCTAATTGGTATTCTACTATTCTTTTATTATCGACAATAACGTCCCCTTCAAGGTCTCCTTTATAAAAGTGTGGAATGAATCCTCGTATGATATTACAAAGAGTCGTTTTACCGGAACCGTTATTACCAATAATGGCTGTAAATTTACCCTTTTCGATTGTAAAAGATGCATTTTTTATATTCCAATCATCACTAACTGGATAACGATATGAAACATTTTTTATGTCAATGATAGAATTCATATGAATATCCTCCATAACACCAATCCTATTAAAATAATCATGTAGACGAATGGTAGAATTCGATCAGCTGTACTTTTTGTCAGTTTATGCAAGCTAGTCTTCTTTGTTGGAGCAGAAAATGCTCTCGATTCTAAAGTAATTGCTCGTTCTTCTGTACTTGATATAGATGATAAAATGAGAGGAGTTAAGGTTGGGATAAATGCTTTCGCTCTCGTTAATATGGATCCTTCCGTTTCTACCCCGCGTGTTTTTTGGGCATCCATAATTGTGTTCGCCTGGCGTCGCATTTCAGGAATAATTTGCAATGTTGCTAAAACAACATAAGCTCCTATTGGAGGGAGGCCTGCGTCTTCTAGCGATTTTACAAAGTCACGAACATCTGTCAAACGGAAGAATAATATAAAGGCCGAACCCATCGCTAGAATACGAGACGTAAGCGTTAATCCATAATTCAAGCCTTCCTCCGTCCACTTAAATATCCCCCATTGTTCCATCACATGATCACCTGGATAGAAAAATAGTTGCATGAAGAAAATGATGATTAGTAAAAATAACAAAGCCTTCATGACAGTTCCTAAAAATTCTTTCACAATGCCTGCAGCGGCTGCTATAAGAAGTAAAATTGGGAAAACTAGAAATGACAATATAAACCCGGGAATAATAAGAACGGCAGCTACTACAAGTAATGCAAAGAAGAACTTAGTCATTGGATGCAGCTGCTGAAAGAAATTTTTCTGCACGACGAACCCTCCTTAGAAAAAGTACATCATTCCGCTCAACTGAAACGAAAAGAGTTCAATTATCGGCCTTCACGTTTCATATAAAGAGTCCCGTAATTCATTTTTGATAAATAACGATCAGACATTTTTCTTACAATAAAGTAAACGATTAGAGCCGATACTACTTTGTCAGCAATTTCAAAGATAAAGGATGATGCAAATACGGCACTCCAAATTTCTTGTCCTGAAGCAAGAAGGGTAGCGGTAAGAAGGGACGATGTATTTCCAGTAGCTCCACCAAAAACTAACACAGTAATTGGAGCGGATACAATAACAGCAATAAATGTAATCATAATACCGGAAATAATCGTTTTAGGAATATTTTTAAACATTCCTCTTTTAGATAAGTATCCTACACCTAGCCCAATTGCCACCGATGTAATGGCATATGGAAAATACGTAGGATTGAAAATACCATTTATAAGGTTTGTAATTAAACCAGCAAGTAAAGCAACCCAAGGACCAGCAACGACCCCGATTAATATGGTTCCAATCGTATCAAGAAAAATAGGGAGCCTTAAAACGTTAGCAATTTGAAAACCGACAATGTTCACTGCTACACCAATTGGAATAAGAAGCATAGACATCATATTAAAGTCATCTTTAAAACTACGTTTCATCTTGGTTTCCCACCTTTTTTAATTATTGACTGATTTGACCGCCCATTTTTGCAACCGCTTCCATAAATTGATTAACAAAGGCTTCACGATTGACCGAGTGCAATACTTTTACATTATGAGGTTCTCCAGAACGGTGCATGTAATCTACGACGGTCGCACCAGCAGTATGACGCCCTTCTGTCTCAACCGCTACAAAGCAATCTTCTCCTTCAAAAAGTTCTGGCGTGACAACATATGACACAGCACAAAGATCATGCAAACGAAACCCATTTTCAAAATCAGTTTCTTGGAAATCATTATTTTTTGCATTTTGAATATAGAAGCGAAGCATTGCACCAATTTTTTGTGATAAATCTGTCCCCATACTTTCAATTTGATGTAATTCTTCCATATTGACATACGCTTTATGAGTAACATCAAGTCCGCTCATGGTAATAGGAATTCCTGAACGAAAAACGATATCGGCTGCATGTGGATCAACATATACATTAAATTCTGCAAAAGGACTCATATTGCCAGCTATTGCTGCACCACCCATATAGGAAATATAGCTGATTTTTTCTTTTACTTCTGGATGAGCAAGCAGCAATGCTCCGATATTTGTAAGTGGGCCAGTTGCGATTAAAACAATCGGTTCCTCACTATCAGTTAAAACATTTATTAAAGCATTTATGGCTGTTCTATCACTTTCAAGTAAGTCCGGCTCCGGGAAAATGACTTCTCCTAATCCACTTTCTCCATGAACATCATCAGCAACCTCAAGTTTACGGAAAATAGGTTCTTCTAATCCTCTTGCGATTTCAATATTTTGTTTCATGTAGCTTGTGAATGCTCTAGCATTGTAAATCGTTTTATCTTGTGTTTGATTTCCTGGTTCTGTTGTAATTAATTTTATATCCAGTTCTTCTCGAGAAAATGCTAATAATAGCGCCATTACATCGTCGATACCCGGGTCACAATCAATAATTACTGGTATTTTTTTCATCAAATTCACTCCTTTAGTTCAACTACATTTCTTGATGTTTAAATAATAGATTTGGTGATGTAGTGCTTTCACGTACTACCAGAGTCGGATTAAACATAACAGATGTCGTTTCGTTATTTTCAAGCTTTTGTATTAATAGTTTTACAGCCTCCCTCCCCATAAGATAAGTATCCTGACGAATTGTAGTAAGATTAGGTATTAATGCGGACACTAGCGGAATGTCGTCAAAGCCTATGATGGATAAATCCTTTGGTATATGAATGCCAAGCTCGTGAGCCATTCGGTAAATACCGAATGCCATAACATCATTAAAGGCAAATATAGCCGTCACTTCTTTTTTCATAAGGAGGTCTTTGGACTTTTGGTACGCCATTTCCATCTGAAAATCCCCTTCAATAATATGTGCTGGTAAAAGTTCAACACCTGATTCTGACAACGCTCTTTTGAAACCTGCTAAACGTTCATTAGACAAAGAAATAGACCTTGGTCCAATCATGCATGCTATCTTTCTATGCCCCAGTTCTATTAAATGTTTCCCTGCTAAATATCCACCTTTATCATTATCTATATAAACACTGGAATGTTTTTTTTCATTCTTTCCCCTATCAACGAGAACAAAAGGAATTTTTGCACGTGATAATTGCTCTTCATCCGATGGCTCCAAATAGTCTTTTGCCGAAAAAATGATACCATCTACCTGCTGTTCCTCTAATAATCGTAAATATCGCTTTTCTTTATCAGATTGATCATCAGAATTACAGATAATTAAGCTATATTCTCTTTCATTCGCTTCATCTTCCACCCCCCGACATAATTCAGGAAAATATGGATTAGAAATATTCGGAATAATTAATCCAAATATCTTCGATCGCTTCGTAACTAGACCACGTGCAAATTGGTTAGGCTGGAAATCTACCTCCTCCATAACCTTAAGTACCTTTTCTCGTGTCTTTAGGGACATTCCCTCCTCTTTTTGATTCAACACTCGCGAAACAGTAGTAATGGAAACACCCGCTTGTTTCGCAATGTCTTTAATCGTCCATCGTTTCATAATCTTCACCTACTATTACTAATAAGATCCCTCTTAAGAAAACGTTTTACGAAAACGTTTTCTTAACTACCATATCATGGCATAGTCAAATTGTCATTAATTTTTAGAAAAATCAGAAAATAGAACAAGAGGAAATCTAATCGCGTATTGCTAAAAGAATATGCGATGACCCAGAATAAAAATGAAACACAATCATTGGAATGGTATGCGAATTTTCCCTCTAATGGTCATCTATTGCATAGACGCGCGAAAATCTTGGAGGAAATTGAGCGTGAACCTGATTTACAAGATAAAGAATCTTTTCCATAACTCTCGTTAGTCTTTCTTCAAAAAAAGAGAGCACTTTTATTAACCTCAACTTTTTGGGGTGATTGTATATTATATAAGCTATAATAGAAAAATCTTATTAAAATGGATTTGATTAGGAGAGTGGTTTTTTGGCTATAAAAGCGATAGAATTATTTTTTGTGATTGGATCTATTTATTTCTTTTTTGTAATTTCATTCTTTTTTAGAAAAAGAGGTAAAAAAATTTTGTATAGCTTTATCGTGATTATCCTTATAAGCTATGCAATATTCCTAACTGTTCGTCCACATATACAGAACGCAACATATGATAAATATACTCAAATGGTTGAAGAACATTTAGAAAAGAAATACCCTAATGCATCTTGGGGAATTAGTTTTGACAAAGAAGAATTGTTAACTACATCATTTGGATACCGAATAAAAGTGAAATTTGATGACGAACCAACAGTACTTTATGTATATAAAGTTGAAAACGGTAAAGTCATTCAAGCATATTATTCATATTTAGAAAATCAGCATCAAAATGAAGGAAAGTATGCGGAACGAGATTAAAGACTTTTCATCTATTGTGAAAACCAATTTCAACAGTACTTTTATGATAAATGTCAAAGCTCCTACCTTTAATGATCATGCAAAAAAACTTAATTCCGCGGGCTAAGCGTACATCCCACCAGTCGGAATGGAAATCACTCCCTTGATGTCTCAGTTTAGGTCTTATAATCAGCCATTTTTTTCTGCGGTAATATTTATAATAAGGTTCATTCGGGCGAGAATGTTCTTTATTGAGACTAATAATTTGCTTAAAGATGCCTTCAATATGTCCCACTCCTACCCTTTTTGCGAACAAATGTATTTTGCAAAGAAAAAATACATAGTTTTGCAATTGCATTTACACAATGTTGCAACTTGACATGAAGACTCTGAGGGCATGAGTAATGAGCCAAGAAACCAGCTATATGAAGAGCTGGCTTTTGCTACATGAGGCTATCATGCCCTCCACTCCATGTAAAGTTACAACGCCAAATCAGGTTGCAATACACAACAAAGTCCCAGCTTGTGCTTTCGCACCTATGGTACTACCCCTAAATAGACATCGAAGTAATCTTTTCCCAATATAACAGGCATAGCACAGTCATTTATATTTACTCGTAATCTTGTAGGGTAATTCTGTTACAATATTGATAAATGAATGAATAGAAACGAGGATTTTTTATGCATGTAACAATTGGGGTACTTGCTCACGTGGATGCAGGAAAAACAACATTTTCCGAGCAGTTACTTTTTCATACAAACAGTATTCAAGCCCGTGGACGAGTGGATCACCAGGACACATTTCTAGATAATCATGAGCTGGAGCGTCAGCGAGGCATTACCATTTTTGCAGAGCAAGGTCGCATGACGATTGGGAATGATACATATACGTTAATCGATACACCCGGTCACGTAGATTTCTCTCCAGAGATGGAACGTGCCATTCGGGTTATGGATTATGCCATAATTATTGTTAGTGCGGTTGAAGGGCTGCAAGGTCATACGGAAACAGTATGGCAACTTTTACGCCAATATCACGTCCCTACCTTCTTCTTTATCAACAAAATTGACCGTGAAGGGGCAGATGTTGAAGCCGTTATGGCACAGCTTCAAAAGGATTGCTCTGAGAATGTCCTATTCGTAGATGAACCGCTCCGTTCAGACTATGTTTCAACTCACATGATGGAGTGGCTTGCTGAACGTGACGAAAAGCTTCTCGATGATTTTCTTAATGAGACTTTGGATAGCTCTAGCTGCCTTACTCATTTACATACGATGATTAAACAGGAAAAAGCCTTTTTATGTTTTACTGGCTCTGCCTTAAAAGATATTGGGATAAAGGAATTCTTAGCACAGCTCCCCCTACTTACAGAGACACATTTTAATAACAATGCACCGTTCCAAGGTGAAGTGTTTAAAATTCGTCATGATGGGCATCAACGCGTAACTTTTATCAAGGCATTGCAAGGAACGTTACATGTGCGTGATGAGTTTTCATTTGGTGATGTGACAGAAAAAGTGACTGAGATTCGGCTATACAATGGCAGCCGTTATGTAACAGTTCAAGAGGTCGAGGCTGGGGAGATTTTCGCAGTAAAAGGGATTAGCGAAGCAAACATCGGCGATATCATTGGGTATTCAGGTAACCTGCAGCCCTATGAGTTAATACCAACTTTGCAGGCAAAAGTACAATATACGGGCGATCAGCACATAAAGGAAGTTTTAAAAATTTTCCGCACACTTGAAGCAGAAGAACCATCATTACGTGTGCTATGGCATGAAAAATTTCAAGAAATTCATGTACATATTATGGGTGTCATCCAACTCGAAGTTCTTATCGACGTGCTGAACAAACGCTTCTCGCTAGACATTTCATTTAGCGAACCACAGATTTTATATATGGAAACGATCGCAACAACGGTGACAGGCTATGGTCATTTCGAGCCATTAAAGCATTATGCAGAAGTACATTTATTGATGGAGCCAAATACACGCGGTATTGGCAATACATTTGTCAATGCATGTCATGCGGATGATTTATCGGTTGGACATCAACGACTCATTGAAAAACATTTATTCGAGCGCGATCACCATGGGCTGTTAACCGGATTCCCCGTGACAGATGTTCGCTTCACTCTCTTAACAGGACGCGCACATATTAAACATACAGATGGTGGCGACTTCCGAGAAGCAACATTCCGAGCATTACGGCAAGGGCTGGAGCAAGCAGAAAATGTATTACTTGAGCCATATTACCACTTTAAGCTAAAAGCACCTAGTGATTTTATCGGCCGCATGATGACCGATATTCAACAAGCTGCTGGTACATTTGACGCACCAATCTTAACTGAACATGATGCGATTATAACTGGTCGTGCCCCTGTCGCAACATTTATGAGCTACAGTACAACCTTTGCCGCCTACACCAATGGTAAGGGCGTACTTTCTCTACAATTTGATGGCTATGATGTGTGTCACAATACAGAAGACATTATTGCACAAATTGGCTACGACAAGAATGCCGATCCCGAATATACATCTTCTAGTATTTTTTGTGCAAAAGGCAAGGGCTACTCCGTTCCATGGCATGAAGCGCAAGCGGCGATGCATTGTATTGACTGAATTCATAAAAGCAGGACATGATTTTGATTTGTTTTATCAAAATCATGTCCTGTTTTTTATGTTTCGTAATGATTTACTATGCCATCGCGGTTGATCTTTCGCTTCCATGGGGCTTCGACTTCGCGCTGGTTTTGCATTCCCTTCGCGGGTATTCGCTCTGCTTCCGCGGGTATTCTGGCTCCGCGCGGGTATTTACTCTCCTTCCGCGGGTATTCTGTCCGCGCGGGTATTTGGTCTGCTTCTACGGGGCTTCGACTTCGCGCGGGTTTTGCATTCCCTTCGCGGGTATTTGTCCTCCTTCCGCGGGTATTCGCTCTCCTTTCGCGGGTATTCTGGCTCCGCGCGGGTATTTACTCTCCTTCCGCGGGTATTTGCCTTCCTTCCGCAGGTATTCGCTCTCCTTTCGCGGGTATTCGCTCTCCTTCCGCGGGTATTCGCCTTCCTTCCGCGGGTATTCCACTCTCTTCCGCGGATATTTACCTTCCTTCCGCGGGTATTCTGGCTCCGCGCGGGTATTTACTCTCCTTCCGCGGGTATTCTGGCTTCGCGCGGGTATTTTCCTTCCTTCCGCGGGTATTCGCACTCCTTTCGCGGGTATTCGCCTTCCTTCCGCGGGTATTCCACTCCCTTTCGCGGGTATTCGCTCTCCTTCCGCGGGTATTCTGGCTCCGCGCGGGTATTTACTCTCCTTCCGCGGGTATTCTGTCCGCGCGGGTATTTGGTCTGCTTCCACGGGGCTTCGACTTCGCGCGGGTTTTGCATTCCCTTCGCTGGTAGTCCACTCTCTTCCGCGGATATTTGCCTTCCTTCCGCGGGTATTCCACTCTCTTCCGCGGGTATTCGCACTCCTTCCGCAGGTATCCATCTTCACCCAGCACGATTTTAATTCACAAAGCTTGTACTGTTTTCTGTGACTGCTTGAAAATGCGATGTGAAGGGTCCACAACAACGTAGCTATGGGAATTAGAAAAATCAATTAAAACCTTGCCAGGTCGACTTTTCAAAAGTTGTAAATTATCAATTAATTCCAGCAATAGTTCATGACCTTTACCACGTGGGTGCCAGTTTAAATGATATTCATTTAATTCTTTCACAGCTTCTAAAAATTGATGATACTCGCGCTCTACAAAATTAATCAGTTGTTTGTTTTTATGAGCTACCTGTGATAGATCCTCTAAATATGTTTCATAAAAGCGCATTACTATCGAGCACAATAAATCATTGACCCGGGCAGCACTTAATATTGGCTTAGGAGCTTGGGATAGTCGCTCTAAATTTGGTTTTGCACGAGTTGAATCAATGCGTGTAATTAAATGATAATGCTCGCCATTCACCTCATAGACAATTGGATTTGTCGGCATATACATCATAAAGCTATTTGTTTTTGTTTTAAGCTGATCTGTTATATTCTCCTTTGCAAAAAGGTGCCCATTAATATTTTCATTTTGAATCCAAATAATATCTTTGTTATATAAAATTTGCTCAAATAATCGTTCGTTACTAATAAGATTGCTAGCTATTAATTGATCGACAAGTGATTCTATAACCATTCTTGTTGTAGCTTTTTTAGTAATTTCAGTGCGTGGCTGCTTACAAATTTTCATATCTAAATAATGCGATTGCTGTGCTGTACATACATGAATATTCGTCATACGTGCATCCTCTTTTCGTACATATTTTCAAAACGGAAGTCATCATAAAAAAAGGATTTCCTATTAAGCGAGGAAATCCTTCATTCTATCTTTTTCGTTCATCATATAATGTCAAACAATGCCCAAATATGAAAGAATTAGCTTGATAGCAAATACCTTCTTTTATCTTGGGCGTTTGACGTACAGTGACGAACAGAGCATTCTGTTTTGTCAACATGCCACCTCCTATTCCTCGTAGGGTTTTGGTGTGTACTCATAATAGGCAGGTATCCTGACTTATGGTCATCGCTACTTTTCTCCTTCCCGTCGTTAAACAGTGGTCTATGAAAAGTCGCTCACATTTACAGTTGCGGGACAGTGTCGGATTTGCACCGACTTCCCTTTTAAGTAAATTGCACGCAATTTACACCTATTACTCCACGCTATTCAGTTGTCAAGAAACTGGGAAATACCAGATTTCTTACTATTAATAGTAAAGTACTGTATTTTTAAAGTCAATTGAGGCAGTTAGATATTTTAAAACTACTCACTCAACTTCGGGGCTTTTCGGAATTTAGTTGCTTGCTCAAATGAAAATGCAAGTTTAATTAGTACATCCTCACTAAATGCAGTTCCTGCGAAAGTTATGCCAAACGGTCTCCCATTTTTCATATACCCTGCTGGGACGGCAATAGACGGATATCCAGCTTTTGCACTAATTGTCGAACCTATATAGGATGGAAAGATAATCGCATCTAATTCATATTTTTTTAATGTATAGTCGATTCCTTGTTCTTGAGAAAAATACACATCTTCTAGCTTTGCATTAATATATTCAGAATCTCTTAATGTGTTCGATAATTTCTCTCTCGATTCCAATTTATCCTGACCATATTTTAACGACTTTCCTTTTGAACGTTTATTAAATTCGATTAACTCAGAGATAGAATGGACAGCCATGTGGGAAGGTAGATTTACAAGGAAATTATTTAAACTATGCTTTAATTCGTATTGCGGTACTCCCCATTTCCAGTCTCTATGAAAAGAAGGGATTTCGATGTCTTCAATAATATCGGCTCCTTGCTCTCCTAAAACCTGAATGGCATTATTAAAAAGTGTTTCGTCATATTCCTCTGAGTCATAATAAGCTTTTGAAGCATTATTATAAACACCAATTCTAGCACCAATTAATCCTGTGGCATCTAAAAAACTGGTGTAATCCTTATATAACTTTCTTTCGCTTCTATATGTAGCGACGTCGTCTTGATCTACTCCTGTTAATACGCCCAATAAAATAGCTGCATCTGTTACTGATCTAGCCATTGGCCCTGCTGTGTCTTGAGAGTATGTAAACGGAATAATGCCCTGTCGACTAATGAGCCCAACTGTCGGTTTTATGCCAACTACTGAATTTGTAATAGCTGGACTTAATATCGAGGCGTCTGTCTCAGTTCCAATTGATAAAACAGAAAAGTTCGATGCAACTGCTACTGCTGAACCCGAACTGGATCCTCCCACATAAAGTTCTGGATCGCCATAAGGATTTAGTGTTTGTCCACCTCGAGAACTATAACCCGCCCACATCGTACTCGACATAGCGTTTGCTAATTCAGTCATATTTGCTTTCCCTAAAATAACAGCCCCTGCTTCACGAAGCTTTTTTACTAGAAAAGCATCCTGCTTGGCTATATAATTTTCCAATGCTATTACGCCTGCACTAGTGTGCATAAAATCTTTCGTTTCGATATTATCTTTTAAAACTACTGGAATTCCGTGTAGAGGTCCTCTAACCCCTTTTGTAAGTCTTTCCTCATCTAATGCTTCAGCAATAAATATCGCTTCAGGATTAATTTCAAGCATCGAATTTATCTTCTGTCCGCCTTGATCATACTTAGCAATTCTGTGTAAATAATACATAGTAAATTCTTTTGATGTTATATCACCATTTACCATAGCTGCCTGAATATCGATTACTGACAATTCTTCTTTTAGAAAACTATTAAAATTTATCTCCATTCACATTCCCTACCCTTCTTTCAAAATTATACCATTAAAATAAATTTATACCTAAAACATATATGAATTTCAAAGTCTCCTCAGGCTTACGTGTTTGCATATAAATCTTGAAGCACGCTCCTTTGTAACCGGTAATTCCGTTTGTCGCACACTCTCCAATTAATTACCAAATAATGTTCTGCTGTGCTACACTCTCTATACAGATAAAATTTTCAGTTAATTTAGAAATGGGTGGGATCGGAATCATATGAAGAAGCTTAGAGGCATTTGGGGTGTCACAATGTGCATGTACGGCGTGTCTTTATATATCAAATATTTTCAAAAAGTCAGTGAAGGATGGAATATAACTCTTCATGTTTTATCAGGAAGTTTATGTATTATAGGAATTTCATTAGTTGTTCAAGCAATAAAAATGCATAAATAATCTAGAACTACTATCTCAAGAAAAGATGAGGTTGAGAGGTGAATGAAATTGATTAATAGTAATATCGAATTTGAAACATTAATACTTTTTCTAATTGCGCTTGTTTTAGTAATTAGTATTTTTGGATTTGTCATTAGAAAGCTGTTAGGTGTCGAGAGAAAGAAATGGTTTTCTTATAATCACCTTAACGATAGACATAAAAAAATAGATTGGTCTGTACGAATAATTTTTACGATTCTATTTTTAATTAGTTCGTATTATATGATTGACAATGATACTGTTGGAATTCCTTGGTATTTCGAAACATGGTTTATCTTAATTGTCTTTTTAATAATGTCTGAAATGTTACGAGCATTAATGGAATGGAAATACGCGGAAAATAAAAGAGATTTTGTTGCTACTATCGCAGAAATGATGTTTATGATTAGCATAGTATTTTTGACGATAACAACAGATTTTTTCGGCTTATTTAATAGTTAATGTCGAAACTTTTAGCTAATCAATGCATCTGATAAAAAAATGGCTATTTCGCAGAAAAATTATTCATGCAAAATAGCCTTTTTTTATGAGTAAATTATTTCTTGCAATTATTGTCCACTAAATCTTTGTGTAAGCTTTTGTAAATTTTCAGCTTGTACACATAAGTCTTGCGACACTACCATGTTGACCGCTTGCATGGAGGCACTTTGCTCATCAACAGACTGCAGAATGACCTCTGTATAATTAGATAAGCTATCCATTCCAGTTGCGATTGTCGATACTAAATTTGTAACCTCATTCGCGCTACTTGAAAGCTCTTCAGCTGTTGCGGAAATATCCTCAAGTTGGTTTGTCATTTTGTTAACATGCTGAGAAATCGTACCGAATGACTTTGTAGCCTCATCAATGACATAGACGCCCTGTTGAACGTTTTTCAAGTCCTCTTCGACAGCGGAAGCTACTTGTTTTGTATCGATTTCAATACCAACAACTAGCTCGACAATTTGAATAGCCGAATGCTTAGATTGCTCCGCCAATTTTCGAACTTCCTCTGCTACTACTGCAAAGCCTTTACCATGCTCTCCAGCACGCGCTGCTTCAATTGCTGCATTTAATGCTAACAAGTTCGTTTGATCTGTAATAGCTGTAATCATGTCTGTCATAGACTTGATATCTGTCATTTTACCTGATAATTGCTGCATCAATTCGCTTGTTTTTTCAGTAGAAGTTGAAATAAACTCCATTTGATTTTTAGCTACGTGTAAAATTTCCGCCCCGTTGCCTGCAATGTCATTTGCTTCTTTTGCATGATCAAATACATCTTGCGTTGCCACGGTAATACGTTCAATGCCATCAGCAGTTTCCTGCATAGCAATAGCACTTTCATTTGCAGATTGTGCTGCTTTCTTAAGACCTTCAGTCGTATTCTCCATTTGTGAATCAACTTCGTTAACTGCATCAGTAATTTCATTTGTACTTGCTGATAGCTCCTCTATGCTCGCTGATAAATCTGTAGAACTACTCGCAATTTTTTGTGTCATCGTATGTAATTGTTCCTTCATCTTTAAAAACGCTTGAGCTAAGTCTGATATCTCATCATTGGAATTAATTTCAATCGGAGCAGTACTTAAATTTCCATCAGCAATTGCTTGAGCGGATTCAGCTAATTGATTAATAGGCTTAATAATTCTAAATTTCACATAGAAAATACACGATAATGTCATAGTAATTCCTATTACTGTTAATAAAGTGGATAGCCATTTTAATGAAGTTAAATTTGCTAGGTCTATAATTAAAATAACACCCATAAGAACATTTAAAGTAGAAAAGCAAATTATACTTCTTTTCCGTAAACTCATACTAAATTCCTCCAACTATAATATTATTCCAACGTAGTTATTATAGTTTAATTCTCCTGAAATTCATAGAAAAAAGACCAACTTTTGTAAGTATAATGATATATATAAGAGAAAGTACTTTCGTAGCATCCAAAAAACATGTGTCAATCAAGATGACATCAATAATAGTTTTTACAAAAACATAAAAGCACTTTGCATTAGACAAAGTGCTTTCATCATAAATTATTTTAATTTCATAATACTTGATCCGGCAATACCTGGATGTGTCATCTCATATGGATCTAGAATTAAATCTAATTGTTCTTTCGTTAGGACGCCGTCTTCAATGCAAAGCTCACGAATTGAACGACCAGATAAAATTGCTTCACGCGCAATTCGAGCAGCTACCTCATAGCCAATATGCGGGTTCACTGCTGTTAATACACCAACGCTTTTTTCCACATATTCTTTCATGCGGTCTTCATTTGCTTCAATATCCTTCAAGCAATTTTGTGTAAATGCTCGGAACACGTTATTCATAATGCTAATTGATTGAATTAAGTTAAAGACAAGCACAGGCTCCATAACGTTTAATTCTAATTGTCCTGCTTCAGATGCTAAAGAAATCGTATGATCATTACCAATTACTTGGAATGCCACTTGGTTAAGAACCTCTGGCATAACCGGATTTACTTTCCCTGGCATAATAGAAGATCCAGGTTGACGAGCTGGTAAAATGATTTCCCCTAATCCAGCACGTGGACCAGATGCCATTAAACGAAGGTCATTAGCGATTTTCGAAATATTAATCATACAGATTTTTAATGCGCCTGATACTTCTGTATATGCATCCGTATTTTGTGTTGCATCCACAAGATGTGTAGCGCCTTTAAGCGGTAATCCTGATATTTCAGCAAGATGGACATCAACTGATTGAATATAGTCAGGAAATGCATTTAATCCTGTACCAACAGCTGTTGCTCCCATATTTACATCATATAAATTTGGGCGAGTTTGGCGAATACGTGCAATATCACGAGTGATAACACGGCAATATGCTTCAAATTCTTGCCCTAATCGAATCGGTACAGCGTCTTGTAAATGCGTACGACCCATTTTAATAACATGCGCGAATTGCTCCGCTTTTTGGTGGAACACCGCTTGCATGTTTTCCATTGTAAGAAGTAGTTCATCTATCAAATTCAACACAGCAATATGAATAGCTGTTGGGAAAGCATCGTTTGTTGATTGTGACATATTAACATGGCTGTTTGGGCTAATTGTTTTGTAGTCGCCTTTTTCTTTGCCCAAAATCTCTAAGGCACGGTTAGCAATAACCTCGTTGGCATTCATATTAATAGATGTGCCCGCTCCACCTTGGATTGGGTCAACGATAAATTCAGCATCCCACTCGCCATCAATAACTTCTTGTGCAGCCTCGACAATTGCATCTCCGATTTCTGTTGAAAGTAGGTGTACCTCCATATTACTCAAAGCAGCTGCTTTTTTTACAATACCCATTGCTTTAATAAGAGCAGGGTGGATTGTATATCCTGTAATCGGGAAGTTTTCAGTAGCACGAAGCGTTTGAATCCCGTAATAAGCATTGCTTGGTAATGCACGTTCACCTAAAAAGTCTTTTTCTATACGTTGTGTGGACATAATTGTCGTCTCCTTTTATGTAATCCTCACACTTGATAGTAGCTAATTAATGCAGTATTGTAAACAGTCATTTGTCTGGAAAATGAAAATTTCACAAACTGAGCACTACTATTAGCATTAATGACCAGAAAATACAGCTTATAAAAGAAGATTTGATGCAAAGATTAAGTAAAGATCTCAAGAGAGTTGAACCAAACTAGTCAACTCTCTTGAAAACTGCACCAAACACACTTAATTAAAAAACTTGATTCATTTATAGCTGTTAATAAAGTATTAATAAATACTCCATCTGCTATACCTTTCTCACTAAAAAAAGTTATTACATCGATTTAATCCTTATTGATTAGAAGAAACTGTAAAACGGCTGTTAACATGCTTTGGATTTTCAATTTCATCTAATACCGCAACAGCATAATCTGCATAGCTAACATAACTTTCACCAGCAGCATTTACTAATAAATGATCTTCTCCAGTAGTATAGCTACCTGTACGTGGACCTTCTGGATCAAAGAAAGCAGATGGGCTTAAAAATGTCCAAGTAATAGTTGATTGTTGTAAGTCACGTAGATTTTTACCTTGGTTTTTAGCTGTCGCATAAAACATTTCTGGAAAATCTGGTGTATCCATTACGCGTACAGTTTTTTCTGGGTCTACAAACAGACTACCCGCACCACCGACAACAACTAATTTTGTTTGAATACCTGTGAAAATATCAATTAAATGACGGCCAGTTTTCACATGTAATTCCTCTTGACCAAAAGGAGCCCCAAATGCATTTACGACTACGTCAAAGCCTTTCACATCTTCTTGAGCTAATTCAACAACATCCTTTTCAATTACTGGCATATTCGCTGTTATTTTTGAAGCTGAACGAACAATCGCAGTTACATCATGACCACGTTGCAGTGCTTCCTCTACAATTTTTTGTCCTGCTTTCCCAGTTGCACCAATTACCGCTATTTTCATACTTATAATTCCTCCTAGTTTTCATTTGTAACCATTTTAGTTACAGGTTGGATACAAAAGACCGACTTCGTTGTTGTTAACGAAGTTGATCTAGCACATCCTGTAAAGTTTGTGCTTGTAGTTGTTCTTCCATTGCATGCCAAACAGATGTATAAACACCCTCCAATGTCCGTTGGATTTTTCGACCAACCGCACATGCTGGATTTGGCTCATCATGAATCGCAAAAAGCTGCTCTGGCCCATCAATCGCATGGTAAATGGCTAATAGCGTTAAATCTTTTGGCTCCACTAATAGATCATAGCCTGCAATTCCTGGCTGTGACGTAAGCAAGCCCGCTTTTTTAAGCACCCCAATCATTCGTCGCACGACAACTGGATTTGTATTCACACTACCTGCGATGAAATCAGACGTCAGCTGGCTTTTATCAGATGTTGTTGCAATGAGCGAAAGTATATGGATCGCTACCGAATATCGACTGTTCACCATATGTATCACCACCTGTTGTAACTATTATAGTTACAGGTTTAAATAAAAACAAGCAAATTGCTTTATTTGCACCCGTATTTATTTTTTTCCGTTTTCACAGTATTATACGATAATTATAATTGCTTTACGTAAATAACTAATTCTTGTCGTAGTTCCCCATCTTCCTCATAAAAGTCTAAGTTATGAAATTCATACTTAAAATGACCAATTGGAAACGTCACACTCTCTCCTTGTGCCGCAGCCAATATGCCTGCCACATCATGTGACACCATTTGCAAAAGCTCTGTACCTAAAACCGAATCTACAAAAATCACGTTCATAATAAAACACCTCCTCAGCTATTATAGCTCAGAAGGCGCTTACATTTATAGTCTTTCTTTATAACGCTCCAGTCGAATTTCCTCAATGACTTGCATCATTTTATGTATTTGCTCCTGTGTTAATTTTGAAGAGATGTGTGGTAGCTCATGTTGATGAATAATTTCCTCTTGTTGTTGAGGAGTATTGGTCAGCAAGTTCGTCCTTAAACGCTGCTCACACTCTCTTCCGTCTATTTGAAAAATCAACGATCTCCTCACATCATTCACCTCTAAATTTTTATTAGGACTTCCAGATTAAAACTTATATCGGTAAAATTTTCATGAATTTAAATATCCTTCATATATAATTCTATAGGATTTAGCTCTAAATAAATTAAGGATCTCGCTTTTGGCGGTAGTATCCAGCGGTTTGATGGTTCTTTCCGTCGTTTTGCCTCTGCTTTCCGTCGCTCGGCCGGTTCTTTCCGTCGCTTTGACTCTTCTTTCCGTCGATTGGGCGGTTCTTTCCGTCACTCTGATCTCTTTCCGTCGTTTTGCCTCTGCTTTCCGTCGCTCGGCCGGTTCTTTCCGTCACTTCGACTCTTCTTTCCGTCGATTGGACGATTCTTTCCGTCACTCTGATCTCTTTTCGTCGCTTGGCTTCTGCTTTCCGTCGCTCGGCCGGTTCTTTCCGTCACTTCGACTCTTCTTTCCGTCGATTGGGCGGTTCTTTCCGTCACTCTGATCTCTTTCCGTCGTTTTGCCTCTGCTTTCCGTCGCTCGGCCGGTTCTTTCCGTCACTTCGACTCTTCTTTCCGTCACTCTGATCTCTTTTCGTCGCTTGGCCTCTGCTTTCCGTCGCTCGGCCGGTTCTTTCCGTCACTCTGATCTCTTTCCGTCGTTTTGCCTCTGCTTTCCGTCGCTCGGCCGGTTCTTTCCGTCACTTCGACTCTTCTTTCCGTCGATTGGGCGGTTCTTTCCGTCACTCTGATCTCTATCCATCGTTCTGATTCTTTCCGTCACTTCGACTCTGCTATCCGTCACTCTGAGATCTTCCCGTCGCATTGCCTCTAGCATCTATCGCTCTGACTACTATTCCACGCTCCGCCAGTTCTTTCCATCGCCCCAACGCTTCTACTCGATGCTTCGTAGTTAGTTCGCTTTAAAAAAACAGCAACCAAAACGGTTGCTGCTTCAGTTTAAACGGCAATTGGAGCTTTAATTGTTGGGTGTGGATCATAGCCCTCAATAGAAAGATCTTCGAGTTCTATGTCAAAAATTGACGTTTTATTTGGATTAATTTTTAAGGTTGGTAGGTCCTTAGGCTCGCGTGAAAGCTGTTCTTTTACTTGCTCCACGTGATTTAAATATATATGAGCATCCCCAATGCTATGAATAAATTCGCCAACTTCTAAACCACATTCATGTGCAATTAAATGTGTCAGTAATGCATATGAGGCAATATTAAATGGACAGCCTAATAATGTATCTAGGCTTCTTTGCATTAGCTGACAGCTTAATTTTCCATTTGCGACATAAAATTGGAACATTACGTGACAAGGAGGTAATGCCGCTTTACTGCCTTTTGCTCCTGCATTGATAACATCCTCTGGATTCCATGCATTGACAATAATGCGTCGTGAATCTGGATTGTGTTTGATTTGATCGATTACATCTTGCAATTGATCAATGCTTTCCCCTGTTGATGTTGTCCAATTACGCCATTGCTTGCCATAAACATTACCTAGCTCTCCGTATTTATGTGCAAATTCATCGTCTGTTAAAATACGCTCACAAAATGAAGATAACTCTTTTTTGTAGTCCGCATTGAAAGACTTATCCACTAAGCAACGACGTCCAAAGTCTGTCATATCTGGACCTGAATATTCATCGGACTCAACCCATTTTTTAAAAGCCCATTCATCCCAAATATGATTATTATTTTGCAGTAAATAACGAATATTTGTGTCCCCTTTAATGAACCAAAGGAGCTCACTTGCTACGAGTTTAAAAGGTACACGTTTAGTCGTTAATAGAGGAAAGCCCTTGCTTAAATCAAATCGCATTTGATAACCAAACACACTATATGTACCAGTACCTGTACGATCTTCCCTTTTAACGCCATTCTCTAATATATGTTGTAGTAAATTTAAGTACGCGATTTCTGGATGCGCCATGTTAATCAACAGCTCCTTCAAGTATGATGTTGACCATTATACCATCAAGGACGTCCAAAAATAAAAACAATATTTACATATCTGAGCCAAAAGAATTGTTTTCTAGCTCTTTTGAGATTTCACTCTCAATTGTGAAAAAAAACGTTGGTAACAAAATAATATTAAATAAAATCGGAACAATAATTAGTAAAAGATCCATCCCTGGGGAAAAATAGAGACTAAAAGCAGTCAGTAACCCTGATATGACTAGAAATACAATTTGCACACCGATAATCATTAACGGAATGATTTGGTACATATAGTTAAGCTTTCGGAACTGATGCATGTTTTCTGGATCTTCTATAATTCTCTTTTTTAAACGTCTTGATAAAATTATACAGGCGATAAGCTGTGCAATAATAAAGCTAAAATAAATAACACTATGTAGAACCATTTTCCATTTCATAACCGTGCCATTAAAATGTCCTACCCGCTGCTGTAGTAGCTTGTTGACCACTCCCTCATAAACATATTCCTGCTTACTAAAATTAGTGGGCGGTTCCACAAAGCCGAGCGCTGCCCAATTCTTTGAGTTGGCTTCCCAGTCGATTAATTTGCTTGCCAAAATGCGTAATTGAATAGCATCATTTTCACCAAACATTCCTACTAAAAAAGTATATGGTATCGCTACCTTCATTTGCCCATTTTGTTTTTCATTAATTAAATCTTTAATGGAAAAAGTATACGTAACATCTGTCTGGTGAGCTTCATAACGAGAATCCCCGATCTTCCAATGACTTTCTAAGGAAGATTCAATATTATTCTTCATCTCAGCATACGACGTATCATTATGTAAATGCTTAGGAATCTTATAGACAAAACGATTGTCAGCCCCAATAATGCAAACATCAACTTTAACCGCATCATTTTCAAAGTTCTTAGCGATTATTGTCTTCGGGTACGACATTATGACGACTAAAAAAAAGAGGATTAGTGGCAATCCTTTCTTTTTCATGCAACGCTCCCCCTTTTCGTCACATATGCTAGATTTACATTATCATGGGCTACACCGAAAAAACTACTTCGTTATTCCGAAAAAGCAATAGTGGTTTTCCGAAACACCTTATTTCGGTATTCCAAAATTACCAAAAATTATGGATAATAAATAGGTAATTAAGATTGAAATGGGGCAATATTATCATGCAAATAGTTGAGAGAAAACGATGAGTAAATGGACATATAGTATTTTCATAGCTTACCTACTCCTCGGTATTTATGTGCTCGTAGTGGCAATGCGAATCCCTTTAATTGGTATTTCAGTGGACACAACTAGCCAAAAACCGGTCATGACTGAGTTCTATTACTCAACATGGGCACAGCAAAATAACATTGAAAAAGGCGATCTTTTACTGACAATCGATGGCAAGCCTGCAGAGAATGTTCGTTCAATCCAACTCAATTCTATAGCTAGAGGTGCCAAGGAACTAACATTTATGAAGCCTAATGGTGATATTCACACTGTTTCAGTTAAGCACGAAGATATACCGGAAGAATTATATTTTCAAATTATTTTTCCACTTTTTTATTTTGTCTTATCTTTTGGCGTCGCCATCTATTTATGGCAAAGAAATAAAGATAATCAACTAACTAGTCTACTAACATTATTTTTATTAACTTGCTCATTGGCTTATATAAGTGTAGGAGCCTCATGTAGAGGAAATCTAATTGGATCATTCGTAATAACTATTGGTATCGTTTTATGCATCGTGCTTTTTATTCACTTTTTACAATTTTATTTCCATTATCTGCGTATAGAATGGCAGTACCTCAATACTAAGTGGTTTTATTTATTACTACTATTGATATCTTGCTGTGATTTCATACAAATAGTTAATTCTGACTTCAGGGCAATAGCTTCAATAATTAATTTAGGAATATTTGCTGTACTTGTTCTCTATGCCATCTATATTTTACTAACGAGTTATTTACGAACTAAACTGGCAAAAATCCGTCTGATTAGCATTGCATTTATTACGCCTTTTTTGCCGTTTTTACTGTTTTTCGTTTTACCCCAAATTTTAGGTCAGAAACCTGTTTTACATGGTGAGATAGTTGCATTATTTTTATTGTTTATTCCTTTTTCTTTTATTTTCATTCAAGTGAACGAACGATTATTCGATATTGAATATCAATTATCTCGTTTGCGCTATTATTCAACACTTGCTTTTTTTAGTGCATTAATATTAACTACAGCCATTACCATTATGTTAATTGATACATTATCGATTATTCAAATTACGAGTGTCTTTATACTTATATTCCTCGTTATCATTGCTAGTTTCTATATAAAAGAGCAGCTTGATTTTAAGTATCGAAAGATTATTTTTTCTTCTACTGGCAATTATGTACATAATTTATATGCTGCCGTTAATCGTATGGGTAAGGCAAAAGATCAGCAAGAATTATTGGATCAATTCAAATATGAGATAACGGAAAAGCTTGGTACTATAGCTTTTACGATTACAACAATAACGGAAGATACGCCATTCACTCGCGGTGAAGTCAACATAGGGAATCACGTGACTCACCTGTTATTACATGATACAGGTGAAGAAAAAATCATGTTAAACATTCGACAAGCATTACAAAAAGAAGAGCTTCTTTGGTTGGAGTTACTTGCCCTCTATGTTTCGATGTTTATTGATAATTTAAAGCTCATTGAAGATTTAGTATGTGAAATAAGTCTTATGAAAGATAACAATGATACACAGCTTCCTTGGCTCGATAAATTATTATGGAATATCATTGAAAAGGAAAAAAGTATTTTAGCGCAGGAATTACATGACACTATATTACAGGAACAACTTCATTTAGGGAGAGAGTTAGATGTAATTGCTAGCTCGCCTATTATCAAAAAGGAAAAGGTATTGGATATTCGAGAGCAATTGCTAAATGCATCGAAGGATTTACGTGAGTATTGTGAAAATCTAAGCCCCCCATTACTTGACACATTTGGGCTTCAAATCGCCTTAAAAAAACTGATTCAAAAGGTGAAAATACGGGCCGACTTTTTATTAAACGCCCAAATAGAACGTGTCCAATTTCAAGATGCAACCTTACATTTAGTCGTCTATCGGCTTGTGCAGGAGCTTTTAAATAATGCCATTAAGCATGCCGATGCCACTGAAGTTTCACTAAAACTACAAGTGATCAATTGCGGCTTTATTCTTGAATACGAAGATAATGGTATTGGCTGTGATATTGACGATTTAATGCAATCTTCAGCTTCAATGGGCATTAACGGTATTCGAGAACGAGTCCGTGCCTTTAATGGAGACATCACCATAACCTCCAGTCATAATGAAGGAATGCAAATATTTATTCAAATACAAGAGGACGTGGAATCATATGATTGATATTCTTATTGTAGATGACCATCCTGTCGTTTTAGATGGTACAAAAACATTATTACAGGATTTAACAAATGTTCGGATAGACACAGAGCAGGATAGTGCCGCCGTTTTGTCTAGAATGGATGTTCAAGCTTTTCAATTATTTTTAATCGATATAAATATGAAGCCAATCAATGGCATCCAACTTTCAGAAATGATTAAGAAAAAGCAACCAGAAGCACTGATATTACTCTACACAGGCTATGAGCTTTCCGATTATTACGAATTACTTATTGAAAAAAAGGTCGATGGACTTTTATCTAAGCTTGCCACGAAACAGCAAGTTATTCAAACCATTGAAGCCGCACTAAGAGGCGAGATCCTGTTAGCAGCTGATTTTTTAGATTTTGTACAGCAGCGCATCAATTTACCAAATATGCAAGAGATTTTACTTAGCGATAAGGAGCAAGAAATATTACAGCTTGTCGCACAAGGTTGTACGAATAAAGCAATTGCTTCAGCCATTGGGGTCACGCAGCGCACCGTTGAAAACTATTTATCCAAACTTTTTGTTAAGCTAAACGTAGAATCACGTGCAGAGGCCGTAATTGTCGCTAAAGAGAAGGCATGGATCAACTAATTATATTGAAAATAGACTAAATGTAAATTTTTTCTTACTAAAAGCGGAATATACTGGATAAATATCTGGTACTGTTATATAATAAAAACAATAATTACATTACTTCATCTTAGCCGTTAAAATCACGTATTCAAAAGTAATACGCGCTTTTGAATACGTGATTTTTTTGCAAGCGATCGAAGCAATATGATTGTTTAATTTTTTTGGGAGGTTGTTCACATGACACAAGGTACAGTAAAATGGTTTAACGCAGAAAAAGGTTTTGGCTTTATCGAAGTAGAAGGTGGAAATGATGTATTCGTACACTTCTCTGCCATTCAATCAGATGGCTTTAAAACTTTAGAAGAAGGCCAAAAAGTAGAGTTCGGCGTAGAAGAAGGTAACCGCGGACCACAAGCAACTAATGTTGTAAAGCTTTAATTTCAGCTTTAGAATAAACAGTGCAAAATACAAGAGACATCCAAATTATGGATGTCTCTTTTTTACGGTTATTTTATTTGTACAGCTTCAGATTTTGAAAGATAGCCTATCATATTCAACGTTCCAATATAAAATGGATAACACAAGAGCATTGCAAAAAGAATTAACCCTTGTGCGGGCGCAGGCATATCTCCCTGATAAGTGATTGGATATACACTAACAAACATAAAATTGAATAGCGCTGTATACGGTAGCCACAAAATTGTTGTCCAATAGACCAATCGACGATGCGCTATCCACTTAAATGTTAGCTTATATAGTACAATAGTTAATACAACAAAACCAACTCCATGTACAAGTAATGCTATCATATCGAAATATTGACCTTCCCACCCCGTGAGCCTCATAATGCGATAATAATTTACTTGCATTTCAAGAGAAATAAAGAACATTAACCCATATAACATGCTCACTACATTCAATTTAAGAAAATATTTCATTTACAACATCCTTACGCGTAAGAATGCAAACCTGCAATGACTAAATTTACAAATACTTGATTAAACACGATAATGCCGAAGCCAATAATCGCTAACCAAGCTGTCCTTTCCCCTTCCCAGCCTTTGGAAAGACGGAAATGAAGGAAAGCGGCATAAAATAAAAATGTAATAAGTGCCCATACTTCTTTAGGGTCCCAGCCCCAGTACCTACTCCAAGCAATCTGAGCCCAAATCATGGCAAACAAAAGTCCACCTAAAGCAAACAACGGAAAACCTATAACAACAGCTCGATATGTAATTTCATCCATTAATGCTGGTTGTACACGATTTGTTAATGGCTTTAATAAAACAATTAACGGTCTTCTCGTAATGAGGAAAATCACAGCATATAAAATCGTACCGACGATAAATGCCCATACGATAGAATTTAATTTCTTCGCATCTATCTTATTTGAAATCTGCAAAATGCCAGCCTGATCCCCACTAGATGTTACTGCATCTTTATTGACAATCAGCGGTGTCATCGTATAAACGGCTGTTTCTACCTTATCTAGCTTGTTTTCAAATTGAACCTCGACTTTATCTCCTGCTACGTTAAAATATGTGGCCACGCCGATAAAGCCAATTACGACAACTAAATAATACAGAACAATTTCCAAGAAGAGTGCACTAAGCGAGAATTTAGAAACATTTAATGTTCTTAATAAATATATAATACCCGTTGCGAACGAAATCGATAAAATAGCACTTGAAAATGCAACTGTCATAACATGAATCGTTAACCAATTGCTTTGCAGTGATGGAACAAGTGGTGAAACCGTTTTTGTAAAAACGCTTCCATACCCTAAAATAAGTAATGACACAGGGATGGTAAACAAACCTACTACAATTTGCTTATATAAAAAATGAATGATCAAATAGCTACCAGTAAGCATGATGCCAAAGAACGTCATAAACTCATACATATTACTTACAGGTGCATGATCAACGGCAATCCACCTTAATATGAAATAAACTAGCTGTAAAGCAAAAGCAATATATGTAAGTAGAAGCCCGACTTTTCCAAACATTTTTCCTTTTGATTTCACGGCAAGCCCAATCGGTATAATGGCGATTAATAGTAAAATAAATGCCACGAACAATGAATTACTACTTAAACTTAATAATGTATCTTTACTCAATGCAACATCCTCCAATGTATTTTTTGGGAAACCGCATAATTACCCCCAATAAAAATAACGTCATTCATTAAAATAAGTGCCATCATTCCCCTTTAAATATTTTTATTTTTCGTAATTGTTACAATTTTACGACATATAAAACGTCAGTAAAAGACATCCTCATGTTAAAAAACCATCTATACAACCCGATAGATGGCGAATTACAAAAGTTGGCATGTCTATACCTACATCTTACTAAAAATTGAAATAAAAGTCTATTTCTTTCGAGGTGGTTATGTGACAATAAATATGCGCAAATGTTACATAACGTTATGTAAGACAAGTGGAGGTTTACTATGAAACAAAATATTTATGACCATGCTGAATTTTTCCGTCAATATAAAAAGTTACGCCAAGCACCATACAACTTCAATAACTTGCTTGAACAGCCAGCGTTAAAATCTTTGCTTCCTAATTTAACCCATTTACAAATACTTGATATTGGCTGTGGAATGGGAGAATTCGCGCACTATTGTATAGAAAACAACGCAGACCATGTAACGGCTATTGATGTTTCAAAAAATATGCTGGCAATTGCTCAACGTGAACATGCGCATCAAAATATAGACTACTATTTGCAAGCAATAGAAGATTATCATGCAGAACCTAATAGTTTTGACTGTATAACAAGCTCTCTTTCCTTGCATTATATAAAGGATTTTAGTGCAGTGGTTGGTAAAATTGCGAGGATGCTTCGCCCGGATAGCGTTTTTGTTTTTTCTGTAGAGCATCCGATTGTTACAGCTCGTAATACATTGGAGGATAATTGGCTTTATGACGACAGCGGTAATAGGAGCCATTACGCAATTGACCATTACCATGATGAGGGCTTGCGTGAGCGAACATGGCTTGTGGACGGTGTTGTTAAGTATCATCGTAGCATGTCGACAATCATCAATACATTAATCGCAAATGGCTTAACGATAGAAAAAATGCTAGAGCCGCTTCCTGATTCAGAAGCCAGTCAAAAACTGCCTTCCTTAGAAAATGAGCATCGTCGCCCTTCCTTTTTATTAATACGCGCAAGAAAATAAGCTTTCATAGTTGCAAGTCTCGTAGCAGTACCCTACTGCCCGAGACTTGCCTTTTACTACTTTAATTTCACATAAATAATTTCTGGATCGCCTTCGTCTAAGTTTTCAATAAATCCACTTTTTATAAATCCCGCCGTTTCAAATACTTTATGCATACTAGCATTTGATTGGTTAGTAGAAGAAAAGATTTTTGGAGTGGTAGACTTCTCTACATAAAAATCTAATAATGCTGTGGCAATGCCCTTTCTTCTCTCAGATGGCTTAACAATAACTAATGAAATGAAACTATTGTCAAAAAAGTCATTCGTAAAAATAAGAAAGCCTGCAATCCCTTTTCCACTTTGTTGAATGATACAACGCTTCTCATTAATTGCAGTATGCAAATATGCCCTTCTCGAAAAATCTCCAATTACTTCTTGATCAATCCTACATATTTCATCGAAATGGTCCATTCGTGCTTCCAGCAATTCTGTTCACCTCATTCTTTTATAGCTAAATTCATGGTTGTACGACAAAAAGATTTTTCTAAAGCACACCATTTCTAATCAAGTTTTTCTCTATCAATATTACCCATGTAATAATTCATCACTTTAATCTTCTCCCTGAACCCTTTTGCCAACCTTCCTTCATCGATAAATCCGCATTTTTTATAAAGTGACTGTGCGGCAACATTCGGTAGATTAACCCCTAATACAAGCTCATTGATATTTGGGAAATGCTGCAAAACGAAGTCCGGCAAAAGCCGTAATGCCCCTTTCGCATATCCTTTCCCTTGTTGATAAAAGTCTGTCGAAAAGGCACGGATTAAAATTGCGTGTTCATTTGAGGAATATGGCTGAACACCCTCTTTTTCATGTAACACAAAGAAGGTCACGAGCTTGTCTTGATCTATTACAAGAATGGCATGACGATTCTTGTCCAGCTTCACTAGTTCAATGCTCTCTTGCGGAGACATCGTATAGCGGAGCTGCTCCTCTGTGATCGTGTATCGTTCAATTAAGTGAGCATCATTTTCTTCATAAAATTTTAATCTCATAGAAGCTCTCCTTTTCATCTTTAGTCCTCGTAATCTACCTAATTAACCTCCCCTTCTTTCTTCTTTAGATTGGTCTAGGCACAGTTGATTCTCTTCATAATATATTGAACAAATGACAAATATAATGTATTCTAACATGATTTAGAAATTTATTGTGGAGTAGGTGTAAATTTTGGAATTATTAGAGAGAGCTTCAAAGCGAAAAGAAACTGCCATGCTCATTCTAGAAGAATTGGAACTACTAGAAAAATGGAATACAATTGGTCAATCTTATGTTGGCGGTACCAGGAAGCTTTGCTTTGCGCGAAAGCGAAGCGTCAGCAATAAAGCGCTCAGTCGGAACGGAATTCACCCCCACGTTTTGGAGATGAGCATCTGAAATATTTGTTTCTACTAATTACCAAAAATGCTACTATAATGATATCTAAACTAAAGGAGTTGGGCATATGAGTGCAGAAATTGCAGTAGATGTTTGTTTATACAACAAATAATCCAAGGGATGTAAACTCTAACTGCAGCCCTTGAACAAGGGAGAAAACAAATGGAAAATTATTTTAAAGAATTTCTTACAGGACAATCTATTACTTTACAGCAAATGACTTCCTCCGACTTGGAAGCATTTGTGAAAGTCGAAAGTGAAAAGAATACGTTGTTACTTGCCAATGACGATATTCCCTTTCCAAACACCTTTGAGGATCATGCTTCATTCTTTCAAAGTATAAGTGGAAAAAAAGAGGAGTTTATCTTCGGTATATTCGAAAAGTCGTCAAATGAGCTTATCGGCTCCTGCGGTGTCTATGGAATCAACTGGAAAAACAGTACTTGCTTTGTAGGTATCTCAATTGGCGAACAATGGCACGGCAAAGGGCTTGGAACGGATGCCATGAAAACTCTTATTCATTTTATTTTTAATTATATTTCCATTAATAAAATTAAGCTTCAGGTTTTCAGTTTTAATAAAGGAGCTATTCGTTCCTATGAAAAATGTGGCTTTACAAAAGAAGGTTCTCTACGAAATGAGATTTTCCGCTTCGGTCAATTTCATGATGTAGTTTTATTTGGTCTATTACGAGAAGACTGGATTAAAATAGGATAAGCAATTTCCCGCAGGTGGTGGAAATACTTCGGCTTTCTCGATAAAATGAAGCAAGGGGCTGTCAATAGACAGTCCCTTCTTCTATTCTTCCCAAATTCTTTGAACATTACTTAATGCTAAATCTTGAAATGTTAGTTGATACACATCAGGCATTGAGAGTTTCTTCCAAAATGTGTGATCATAATGCACATCAAAGTAATGCATCATTAAGACCATAATATTGCCATGTGTACCAATCACTATATTGTCATTTGGATGTGTAAGTATAATTTTTTGCAAGGTGGTAATAGCTCGTTCCTTTGCGGTTTCATTGGATTCTCCACCTTCAAATGCGAAATTCGGATGACGCCATACTTGATGAATGGCAGCGTCAAAATCAAGCAAATTTCCATTAGATAGTATTCTTTCTTTAAAAGAATCAATCGTTTTTATTTGTAGTTTATGTTCCTGTGCTATGCTCTCCACCGTCTGAACGGCTCTTTTATATGGACTTGAATATATCGTATGGATATCTTTATTTTCAAATAATCTAGTAACACGATCCCTATCCTCAAATCCTTTACTAGAAAGCGGCCGATTGTACTCATCAGCGTTATAGTGAGAATGCGCGTGTCTTACAAAATATATTACAGTCATTATAGTTCCCCTTATTTTTCTTCAGATTTTGCCTTCTTTTCTTTTATATAATTGTATAGATCAACCTTCCACATACCATCCTCTTTTAATAAGGCATATGTCTTGAGGTAGTGCGAGCTTCCGAAAATTATCTCTAATTGAACAATTGCTATACTTTCAGTGCTAGATTCTTTATTCAAAGAAATACTATCGTAGTATCTGTACATTAAATAATTCTGTATATCCTCATCTAATAAATAATCTATATACTCTGCTTTAAAGGTTTCTTTATCTGGAAGTTCATTGTTATTGTAGGTAATTGCATAGAGTTTATCGAAATTATGCTCAAATATTGAATTCATCATAATTAACACCATTTCCTCTGGTGTAAAAGTCTTTAGACTATTAATATTCCCTTTTTTTAAGAAATCTTCATATAAAGCTCTTTTTTCCTCTAACAATTTCTCTAAATATGTAAAATCATAATGCTTATCAATAGTTGGAGGCGTTTGTTTTGATTCTTCCACGTGTTGAACGGAATGGGTAGTAACCACCGTTGATTCTGAAGATTCTCCTGCTTTTGTTTTCTCTTCTGAACATGCTAATAACATTAAACTAGAAACGATCATAATGCTTAATAATGACAACCTTAACTTCAACACCATAACCTCCCCCTATCATATCAATTATGCAAACTCTATTTACCCATCTTTCAATTTATTTCGAAAATTCTCAACATTATCAACCGACATGAAATCTCCTCAATAACAAACAACAAAGAAGTTTATTTGATAAATTGTGACAAGATACGAAGTCCATTAAAATTCCAGTAGATTTCGACATAGTTTTTCATAGTAAAAAAGGAACAAATCTATTAAATATCACCCTTTGCCTATTCTTAAATACGGCCAAAAAAAAACACTAATATTCTAATATGAAGGGTAATAAAATACATAATTAATACAATAAAAGGAAATTATAATAGGTTAAAATACCCGATGTTAAAATTTCTTATTTTTCCACTATATAATTATGAATAGATTTTTCTGTGACTAAATTACGAATTTCTCAACCTATACACAATGTGACATATTTTTTATTTTAGGTGAGATACAATGAAAAAGTTGAATCGAGGTCAATGTATTTCAAGAATATGAAGAAAAAATTTTAGGGGGAAAAGATTTTGGTTAAGATATCGTTTAAACAATTCTTGAAGATGGAGATTGAAAATAAAAGGAAAGATATGTATAAAAAGGCTATGGATTTAGGTTTCACCCATCCTAGCGTGGTAGATTGTAGTCAAGAATTAGATGTCCTACTAAATAAATATTCAAAAGCCATCAATAAAGCTAGCTAAAACTATTTTCGATGATCTGTATAGTAGGTTCCGGTAAAACACACCCATTCCTAATACTGTTGTAAAGATACGTATAAATAACATAAAAATGGGAAATATCTTCTTTATGACAGGAAAAGGAGGCCGAAAAATGCAGATGTTTTTTTTATCATTGGTCGTATCAAGCTTTTTACTACAGCAGCCTCAAGATTCAGTAGAAAATACAGCACCTATTCTTTGCAAACCTTCTGGAACTACATCTTATAAATATCCTAATAATCAATATCAGACATTTCGTACTGAGAATGATTTTTACCAACAATTAGACAGGACAATCTATGAGGAATATAACGATGCTACCTTAGACATTCGTCAAAAAATAGCCTTTAAGGACGTACCGAAGGCTGAGGAAACATTTCATCTAAAAACAAATTTTATACGTAAAAGATTAGACCTCTCTCAACATACTTTTATTCATCCCAATCGACAAGTATATTTTTTAGCATCCTTTAAGCAAAATAATCAGGAGACTTATCATAAATACCTGGTCATTGACGCTGAGACACAAACTATCCTTTTAGGAGAAAGTAATTATCAAAAGAACAGCGACGATTAAATCTATTTCGTGTGTTGTTTAATTTATTGTATGCTTGAAAATTGATTAATAGTAGCAAATCCGAAGAAAAAACCTACATTTTTAAGTAAATTTTACAAAAACATATATCACAACATTTATTTCATCTTTTTAGCTCGCCTTTAGAGGGTTATGACTTCCCTCTGAAGGCGAGCTAAATTGTTTAATTCCCTTTATAAGATAAGGCTTTTTGCTGTATTTCTAGCTTTATTTCCTCTATAAACTGTTGTAATGGTTTTTCAATTAATGCTTGCTGACCATATTTACGAACAGTGACATGTTGATGATCCATTTCTTTATCGCCAAGCACTAAAATATACGGTATTTTTTTCATTTGAGCTTCACGAATTTTTTTACCGAGCTTTTCTTGTCGATCGTCAATACTTACACGGATTTGTTCCTTTTGTAAAGCATCCACTACTTGTTGTACATAATCTTGATGTGTATCTGCTACCCCAATTACTTTTACTTGTTGAGGTGCAAGCCACGTTGGGAACGCCCCTCCAAAATGTTCAATTAATATGCCTAAGAAGCGATCAATAGAACCGAATACCGCTCGATGAATAACGACAGGTCTTACTTTTTCATTCTGTTCATTGATATATGTTAAATCGAATTTCTCAGGTAGTTGGAAATCGAGCTGCACCGTTGCACATTGATGACTGCGATGTATGGCATCTTTAATATGAATATCAATTTTTGGTCCATAAAACGCTCCATCACCTTCATTAATTGTAAAAGGAAAACCTAGATTAGTTAGTACGTTTTCTAACGCCGCTTCCGCTTCATTCCAAAGATCAATATCGCCCATATAATCAGCTGGACGTGTTGATAATTCAATATCGTATTGGAAGCCAAAAACCTTGTATACCTCATCAATTATTTTCAGTGCAAGTGCAATTTCATCTTCAATTTGCTGTGGCGTAACAAAAATATGTGCATCATCCTGACAAAAAGTCCTTACTCGTAAAAGTCCATTTAATGCGCCACTAAATTCATGTCGATGAACTTGACCAAATTCAGCCATACGAATCGGTAACTCTCTATACGAATGTAAATCATTTTTAAAAATTAGCATATGTCCAGGGCAATTCATCGGCTTTAATGCGAAGCTTTGGTCGTCTACTTGTGTAAAGTACATATTGTCTTTATAGTGATCCCAATGTCCGGACTGCTCCCATAGTCGTTGGTTCATCATCAATGGTGTCCGTACTTCTTGATAATTAAATTTTGCTTGTACATGACGTAAATAAGATTCCAATTCGTTGCGAATAATTTGACCATTTGCTAAATAAAATGGCATCCCTGGCGCTTCTTCCGAAAACATAAATAACTCTAGTTCTTTTCCTAGCTTTCGGTGATTCCGCTTCTCCGCTTCTTCTAAGAAAACAAAGTGTTCCTCAAGCTCTTTTTTTGAGGCAAATGCTACACCGTATATACGCTGAAGCATTTGATTATTGCTATCTCCACGCCAGTAAGCTCCGGACACATTCATTAATTTAAAATGTTGTAGTTTACCTGTAGAAGGTACATGGGGCCCCCGACATAGATCGTAAAAATCTCCTTGTTCATAAACCGTCACAACTTCATGTTCTGGAATATCTTTTAACAACTCTAGCTTTAGCGCGTCATGAGCAAATAGCTGTTGTGCCTCTGCTCTTGTTACTTTTTTACGCTGAATTTGTATATTTTCTTGAACAATTTGCTTCATCATTTTTTCAATTTGTAGCAAATCACTTGGCGTAAAGGAATGCTCAATGTCGATATCATAATAAAATCCATTCTCTATTACTGGGCCAATCCCAAATTGAGCATCAGGGTATAAACGCTTAATGGCTTGGGCTAGTAAATGGGCTGTTGAATGCCGAATTACCTGAATTCCTTCTTTTGAGCTAGCATCATAAAGGGAAATTTGTGTATCTTCCAAAATCGGGCGCGTCAAATCAATGATGGTTCCGTTGACACTCCCTACGATTGCTTTTTTACGTAAAGCGGGACTAATCGCTTGTGCAATGTCGGTTAGTGTAACACCTTTTGAAAATGCTTGTTGTTTCCCATCTGGAAATTGAATGTTAATAATTTGATTTGACATGTTTTCTACTCCTTTTTTTAAAAAATAAGATAAAAAAACACATATTCGCCCCAAAAAGGGACGAGTATGTGTTATTTACCCGTGGTTCCACCCAAATTCCCACTAGATGCACTAGTGGCTCTTTGCTATGCAGTAACGTTGCATAAACGGTGCAAGTTTCCAAGCACTGCTCAAAGGTAGTAAGTTTTAATAGCTGCATTAGGAAGCTTTCAGCCATGGCCGCCCTCTCTGTAAATCGTTTATCAAAACTCGTGTCCTTGTCATCGCCAATTTCATTGCTTTGTGAAATTGTTATTTACTGTAACAAATGCTCCAATACTTGTCAATGTTCGAAAAATTTTTTTATGAAACAATTTCGACTCTTCGCCTGAATATGTCCTTCCGGGAATATTCAATTTTTTGCAGGAAAGTTGCGTTATACTCGCAATCCCTAAGCTAGTTTTCATCCACTTCGTACTTCTAAAGTCTCATTGTAAGACTGCCACTTAATGTGAATGGTTGGTGCAGCATCCTTTTTAAATATTTTCGCACTTTCTTTTTTCTTTAAGATAAACTGTTTATCCGTATTCACTCGAACGTCATGGAGAGAATTTAATTCTTTAGACCCTTCTATCGTTATTTGTAAATCACCTAAGTCTTTCTCTTCCCCAAGGTAGAAAAGTCGGAAGCCCTCATCGGTATTACTATGATATACGGCTTTCCAGTGCTCACTTTTCGCTATGTAATGGACATCCTCATGTTGATTCGTACTACATCCAACTAACACAAACATCATTAAAATTAGGAAGCATAATTTTTTCATTAGATATCGATTTTCCTTTCTTTGAAAGTTATCATATTAATATCAACTTCGATCTATCCTTCTTAATTCAAAGAGAAAGCTATTATTCGGCTTGAATAGTTATTATCAATGTGTATCTCCCTTACATAAATTGTGTAAACCAAGCAATATATTTTGCTCCAGGTATAAATAATAGCTGTGCCAAAAATGTGCCTAGTAGTCTTGATCCCATCATCATGACAGAAGCTCGTTTAAGACTTAAGTAGCTGCCTCTTTGATTGATAACATCATCTGCTAGAATAGAAATTTTAGGGTCAATAAATATAATTAGTAACATCGTCGCTACACCATTAATAAGTCCGGATGACATCACAGCAGTATTCGATCTTTCAGGAACTAATAAAGAGGCGTAAAGTGCAGACAAGACACCAATTGTATAGATGGCCGTTATAACGACATTGACGATAAATAATTTAAGGGGAATATCACGCCAGCTAATTCCCTTTAAGTATGAAAAGCTTGGCAAATGAATATGTTTTATTCCCCGTTTAATATACTCAATACTAAATCTTTTTTAAATAATGCTGGAATGGAGCCTCTTTCCTCAGACAAATGAATAATAGCCCTTGAAAATATCGCTACAAATGTTGGCAATAGTAGAATGCCTACCAATGTACCTAGTGAAGCGGCGCCAATAAGTATGCGGAATTGCTGCTCCACAAATGCCAATGTGTTTTCCTTTGGTGCAGTGTCAGTCAGACTTCCGGTAAAAGGCTGCTGCATCATGTTTGCTAGCCTTGAAAACATGACCATGACATTAAACAATGATAGTGCAGAGGCTAATAATTTTACACGTGCACCCGATAATCGAACTGCATACGCAAGTGTTTCGATCGAATGAATGATGAGAATAAACAAACCAATCATTATTAATTTATCTGTCAAAATATCCAAAACCTATTACCTTCTTTTCGGTTGATGATTGGTCTTACTCTTGTATGATTTTTAGTAATCGTTTGATCCAATCTCGTACATATACTTCCCATTCTTCACGAGGAATTGTCGCTGATAGAGAAAGCGATTGCAATTTTCCTGGCATCATATGCATTTTACTTCTTAACAGCACATTATCTTCTGACTCCTCGTCGATAAAAAGTAAATATCCCCCTTCTACAGGCTCTCTGTAAACCTTCAAGCACTCTTTAGTTCGATATACTTTTGTGGAATATCGTTTACCCTCAATTTCAACTTCATAATGTCCTCTACTCCTATGTTGAATTCGGACATGCGTACCATCTAAGCGTTGGATAGTCGCTTCAAACTCTAAAAGCTGCTCATCATCCAGCTGAATTCCAAAAATCCAATGATTCCTATGGGGACTTTTCACATCTGCATCATATGTATCATACCTTATATTATATTTATTTGAGTCATCGCAGCTATCCTCTGTTAGATAGGTTGCAATAAGTTTATCTAAGGCTTGTTCATCTAACTGATTGCCATAGGTTAAGATGGCGATGTGCTTTTGAACCCCAGCAGCATATTTGTATAATTCCTCTTCATTGTCTATCTCCCAAGGTTTTTCCTTATAGTATTGTAACGAATACAACAAAGACACTCCTTCCTTTTAATATTCTACGAAATTCACTTGAATAAGTTCCGTTATTTCCCTACCTAACAGAAAAGCTATTCATTAGGTACTTTCCTCCTAACAAATAGCTTTTTTATTATTTATTGATGAATGGCAAAGTCATTATTCCAGCTAGTTGAATCAGATAGCTGATAGGTCACCATATTGGCGGTTACAGCAAGAATCACACCTGCTCTGGATTTATCTGTAGAAATAGAGTCCTCTAATACTAATACAACATACCCCTCACCCCGTCCCAGAGGATCTATAGCATTTGTAGCGTTGATTTCGAAGGTTGTATACGTTTTCTCATTTGTAGCTGGGAGTAATCTTTCGTTCTGATAGACTCCATATTCCTGTAAATTATAGCAAACAGGCATCCATCCTTTAGACCAATCAATACTACCCATTATTTCTTTTTTACGATGTGCCAGTTTGCCAATGGAAAATGTAAAATATATCTTCATAATAGCTTGATCTAATTCATTTTTCCCTTCACATACAGCTGTTACTTCCAGCTTAATATCCTCGTTTGAATGCTCCCTGATAACCACTAAAGTCACAGTGAAAATACAGATAACAAGTACTATGCCGATGACGACAAACCCCATTTAGTCCCTCCTAACACTTCAATGAACGTTACTATTAGATTACCATGTTTTAGGAGAAATAGTATTTTTTCACCAAACAATCTTATGAAATGACACAGGCATAAATGATAAGACATAAAACGAGTATATAGCTTATTAGCCATTCAAAGCTTTAGAGGGCAGGCATAATCCCTGTTATAGAAAAAATACCTTCCTCTATCGTATTCCTTGGACTGTTATATCCGTTATATGGTTTTTATGAGCGATTTAACGGACTTGTTATGTTTAATAAGGGCAATTTGCAAATAAAAAAAAGAAAGTGATAAGTTCTAGCCAAAACGTTAAAAAGCGCGGGAAATCAATTTTAGCATCGTTGATTTCTCGCGCTTTTCTGATGTGAGATGCCTTTAAACCTCACTTGGTGGAATTTAATTATTAGTAGAGAAAGAAAAACCCCCACTAATTATAGTTTCACTTTATTTAGTAGCTTGTAACTCAGCTGTTAAAGTAAATGGCATTTTTAAATACTCATACTTAATCGTTATTTTTTTAATATTAGGTGCCTCAACCTTCACTGCATAATGCTGAGGCTGTTTTCCGATGGCCTTGCGATCTATGTATTGACTTGGAAAAATGTTTGCTTGTCTTAATTTATGATACGTAATATTCGGATTACCTACTAGCTTCGTTTCTGCTTCAAAAGGTTCCGACTTACTCACGACGAGTTGAACATTTTCAGGCACTTTATCATTGATGAGTACTTGCTGAATCTTTATGTCACGTAGTCCTTTATTCTCTATTTCTACGATTTTTATAGTTGAATCATCTGTAGGATTCGTATAGCTGTTCATAGCAAGTGGTGGATTACTTTTTAAATAAATGATAAAGGCCGCTCCCACTACTAGAACACTAAATAATAAAACAAATAGTATTTTTTTCATTTCATTCCTCACTTTCTTACTCCCCATAAGTATAGCGAGAAATCTCAGGTGATGAAACCTCGAAAATAAACAGTGAGGATTTTTCTTCGCCAATCAACTTCCTAACGTACACAAAAAAACAACCTGACTCATTATAAGCCAGAATGCTTTGCTAATCTTATTTCATCACGTATCGGAATCCCATCATTGCCGATTAAAGGAATTTCAGGTTTATATGCTCTTGCATGCTCGACCGCGTTTTGTATGATTGCGACTAAACAATAGCCTCGCTTTTGATAAAATTTTAACGCATGTAAATTATCATTTGTCGTAATGAGGGTAATCATTGTACAGCCTTGTTCGAATGCATGTTGTTCAACAGCTTGTACAAGCAATGAACCAATCCCCTTTCCCTCCACAATACTATCAAGGGAAATAATTTCACATTCTTTATCACGAATGATATACGTTACGAGACCTAACAGCATGTTTTGTTCATCGACATAGGCGAAGCCATCTAATTTACTACAGTCATATATCCCGCTGGAAATGACCATTTCTGTACTTCCCCAATGCTCTTTAAAAAATTGTAACACATCATTTTGTTGTAATTGCTGAATTGGAATTACTGTCATCTACTATTCTCCTAAATCGATAAATTAAATACACTAGCAATGGCTTTTTGAACACCTAGAAAAACTGCCCATGAAGCAATTCCTAATCCAATGGCAAACACGATATGGATCGATGATTTCATCGCCATGTAAATAACAAACAGCATAAACATTGCAGCTGGTAGTCCAACGATTACACCAACCGTAAAGCGTTGAATATGTTCACTCGACTCACTTTGCACAGTAAGCCAAATGATACTTAAAATACTGACAAGTGGTAGTGCTGCAATAATGCCGCCATAGGAAGGAAATCTTCTAGCAACCTCTGTAACAATACCGATAACAGCTGCCGAGCAAAGAATTTTTACTAATGTGTACATTATTTAGACACCTCGCTTAATAGACGAAATGCCTGTAAAATTGTTTGTTGTTGTTCTTCTGAAAGCTGGCTTAGTGCATGTTGCAGTTTTTCATCATCTAATTCAGTGTTTTTCTTTAAGACGTGAAACCCTTCTGCTGTAAGATGTAGATGTACTTTGCGTTGATCTTCGATAGATCGCTCCTTTTTCACCCAGCCATTACGCTCTAGCTTTTTTATATGCTCAGACGCTGTGTTTTGAGAAATATTCAATAACTCAGCAATATCACGTACAGTTACTTCCTCTTCCTTTTGAATCATCTGTAAAATTCGCACGCTTTGATGCGAAATTGACTCTTCATGCGTAGTATGTAGATGGTAATAAATTGTTGTAAAATAGTTATTTAATTTTTTAATCATAATTTTGCTCCTTTAAATATATCGTCAAAATCGATTATATCGTAGTTTGCGATATATTTAAAGAGATGTCTAAAATTTAAT
Source organism: Lysinibacillus sp. CTST325 (assembly GCF_054665055.1). NCBI lineage: Bacteria > Bacillati > Bacillota > Bacilli > Caryophanales > Bacillaceae > Lysinibacillus > Lysinibacillus sp. CTST325. The sequence goes on from NZ_BAAFHO010000002.1 coordinate 535,358, forward strand.
ATTTTCAGTTTTTTTCAATGTACAAAAAATTTGGTAACCATCCGAAGGTAATCCAGCATAAGGCTTTAACCATTTTGGATAGATAATCGGAATAGCTGTAAAAAGTAAAAGGAATCGATTCAAATAAAAAAATCCATTAAGAAAATTTCGAAGTGCTTCGTTAGTGAACGTATTCATAGCAATATAAGATAGGACAGCTAGACAAAGAGATATAACGGGACCCCCGACGAAAAAAATATTGTCTGAACTCGTGTTAAAGAGCTCTCCTTTTCCGGATAACAAAAGCCATAATATCCCCACGAATATGAAAATGCATTCTTCCAATGCGAAAGTTTTCTTTATTCGAAGGATCACTAGTTCCTAAATAAACATAGGCTTTTTCTTTAGAAAATAAAATAACACCTAAGGCATGCCCAATTTCATGTATAAATACTGAAAGTGGTATACCGACTACATAAAAAAGAATAAAAGAAATAAAAAACACAGGCATCATCTCTTTCAACTAGGCAGAAATATTCTAGTTATTTTTGATAAAAATCTATCTTTCTCAGCTTCTTGCTAAATATTCAAATAAGGGGCTTGTAAGGAATTATTCCGAAAAGTATTATTACACTATTCTGAATTAAAAATCGAGGGTTACATATGTTATATATTTTATAGTCGGTGGCACCATTATGGTATTAGCATTACTGTTAAGCCAATCAAAATACCTGTTTTTATCCGGCATCATTACCGCATTACCTATTCTGACGCTCATTAATATGGGCATGCAAATGAAAAATATGAAGGAAGATACTTTCCATAGCGTTTTACAAAATACAGTGTTTGGGGCTGTAGGTATGTTACTTTTTACAGTTCTCGCATTTTTATTAACAATCTGGTTTAAACCTAGCATTTCCGTAATTAGCTCTCTCGTAGTTTATGCAGTTTTTATGTTATCAGGTAAATATATTATGTCGATGTTTACATAAAGCGAAGAGGCTGTCAGTAGACAGCCCCTTCCTCATTTTGTCGAAAAATCCCCAGAGACTTAAAGAATTTTCACAAACACACCCTGTTGAAAAATAATCATGTAAGCATCTTCCTAAGCAAGATTCGAAAGTACAAAAACCCCACCACAATGCGAAATTGGATAAAATTCTATTTGGCATACCCCTTTTAATAAGGCGCTAATTTCCTCATGGACAAAGTAAAATTCATCATCATCCCAATAATCAATACTGTCTTGACGACATTTTTCAAGCTGCGCTCTTGTTTCAAACGCAATATCGCCGATCAAAATTTTGCCTGCAGACGTTAGTTGCTGCAATAATGCTTTAATGTATTGCACTTTCATTTCATCGGTAAAATGATGCAGCGCATAGGTGCTAATAATGGCGTCATATTTTTGATGAAGGAGCTCTGCTGGAAGCCCTTTTGACAAATCCCACTCCATTAAGTTTGCATCAGGCATTTTTTCTTTGGCGATTTCGATCATTTTCGAGGAGAAATCGAGTCCATTGATAAAATGGCCATTGTCATAAAGCTTTGCCGTTAACACCCCTGTGCCAAATCCAATGTCTAATACAGTTGATTTTGGAATGGACATGACCTCGTTGAAAATCGTATTTAATACTGCTTTATAGCCCGCAAATGGATACTGATTGCTTTCTTCACTTAGCTGAACCGTTTTATCGTAACCATCAGCCCATAAATTAAACCCTTGCTGATTTAGTAGCATAATAGTCCTCCAATATTTTCAATCAATGACAAGTTTGATAGTTGAATAATTAAAATAAGCCCTCATTTATAAATTGATACGGGTATTAAAGAATTCGAGTATGTTCTCATACACGTAAATTTCATTCGCCTTTTTAGTGAACCCATGTCCCTCATCCTCTAGCACAATATATTCCACTTCTCGCCCCTTGTCCTTCAAAGCAGCAACGATTTGGTCAGATTCCTTTTGCACAACACGTGGATCGTTCGCCCCTTGAATGACTAACATAGGTTTCGTCATACCATCCAAATACGTAATTGGTGAATCGGCCGTTAATCTTTCTTTATCCTTGTCTGGATCTCCTATCCATTGCTTCATATATGGCACCCAAAAATCCGGAACAGACTCAATAAATGAAAACAAATTACTTGGACCAAAAATATCGACAACCGCTTTAAAGTAATCTGCATGGCGACCATGTAATAACAGTGACATATAGCCACCATAGCTGCCACCTAAAAGCAGCATTTTATCACGATCCGCATAGCCCTTCTCAATAAGCCAATCAACCCCAGTAATATTATCAAGACGTGGACCATGACCCCAATCGCCCTCAACCTTTTTCTTAAAGTCTAGACCGTAGTTCGATGAGCCTCTAAAGTTTGGTGCAAAAATAGAGTATCCCTGGGAAACAAGGAATTGGAACATCGGTCGAAATGATTTGCGTTCAATTGATTGTGGACCACCATGTGGCCATAAAATAACATGACCATTCGAATTTTCTTCCTTCGCCTTGAACAAGAGTGCCTCAATTTCTAAACCATCAAACGATGGATAACGTAGCACTTCGGGTTCCACCAAATCCTCTTCTCGAACACCTGGTACTCTATAGTGAGTTAACTCCAACCATGAACTTCCCATTTCCTTCGAAACAAAAATATTATTTGGCTTCGTAGCCGATTTTCCAAGCAAATATAAATGTCCACTTGGCATAATAACCATTTTCTCAATAATATCAACAGGTGTTTCGAGTTTTTCATTTTTCCCATCTGCGACTGTATAACGATAAAGCCGATCCTCTACTCCATAGGAACCAACAATATATAGTGCATGCTCTTCTTTCGAATAATAAATACTAGTAAAGTTTTCTTTTTCTAATTGAAGCAACTTTGTAAATTGTTTCGACTGAATATCAAATTTTGCTAAGTAACTAAAATCTTCATCATAGTCTGTTAAAAAATAAATTTCCATTTCAGAAATATACACAACATCGGAAACTGTATGCTGCTTATCCGTTAATGGCGTAAGCAATACTTCCTCACCATCAATTTGTACATATGCTAAGGAATGCGTATTCCCAAACTGTTTAATATAAACAAATGATTTTTCCTCTGGGCTAACCATAGCGATAAAAGTAGGTGCATCACTACCCTCAACAAGTAACTTTTCCTCTCCACTCTCAATGTCATAAACTAAACTATTTAAATACGTCGAATTTCCAGCTGTAGTTGAGTAATAAAGATGTCTACCATCCTCAGTCAAATGTGCGTAGAAATGACGCTCTCCCTCTTTATAGCGAATTGGTACTAGGCTTCCTCCCTCAGGTGAAATTGCATAAATTTGACTATTTTCATCACCATCTTTATCAAATCCCGCTAATAGGAATTCACCTGTTTTCGAATATTTAATAAAATCCGAAGTTTGATTATTAAAAGTCATTTGATATGGAAATTTTTTCTCCAAATCCATTCCCCATAGATTAAAATATCCATTAAAATTCGTACTTAATACCATCTGCTTTTCATCAGGACTAATCGCAAAATCACTTACCGTTAAATTTTGCAAAGAATGCTTTGTGTTCATCTTTTCAAACTGAAACATAGACGTTCCTCTTTTCTTAAAAATTTTCTGTAGTAACAGTACTCTTTAAAAAGGTTTCCACCCCTTTTCCTGTGATAATGTCCTCGTGGCCAACATTCTTGTGGGCAAGTAGGCTTATCGGACGCTCTCAGGATAGAGCCCAACCGGAATGGAATTCACCCCCACACTAGGGCGAATAACCTAATCAAATACAATTATACCATTTATTTTAATATTAATATCTGAATATTTTAATTTTAACTTTAATTTTTTCCTAAAAAATGTTATAATACAAATAGTTTTCTTTTCAAGGAGGAATCGAAATGGACGCATTCTTTTGTAATGCTTGCTCTAGACCAGACACTTCACAGGTCAAAGAGGTCTAGAAAAGTTAACGCAAATAACATAATTGAATGATCTCTTTAGGCCATAAACCTTTATGAAAAAGCCTACAATACAGGAGTGAATTCAAATGGAAAAACCAACAATTCAGCCGTTTTTAACGGTCGCAAACTATCATTTACTTGAGCAGCAAATGAATAAAATCATACTAACACTTTCAACGACGAAAGATAAGGACGTCATCCTTGCCGTACATGGTATCGTTGAAAGCGAGATCACAGCAAAATTAGCGTTGTCCGTTGAGGAAACTGAGCTGATTGAACAGCTTTTTGAAGTGACAAATCGTGCACAGGGTGATGAGTATATAGAACAATTAAAACCATATGTCATCCCATTCAAAGCAGTTACTGCCAGTACACTGAAGAGCCTTTTTAAAAAGGAAAAAAAGCTAAAACTACCGAAGCTTGAAGAAATGGATTTTCAGGAGATTTGTTATTTAGCTTGGGATGATCCTGGAACACATCGAAAATACGTCTTGCTGGAACAAGATGAAAAGCTAAAATCGATTAAAGGCACATTCTCTAATGATACAGTTCGTGGAATATGTGCAATATGTAACCGTCATTCCGATGTTGGCCTATTTACTACATCTGTTAAAGGGCACATCGTTGGAACGTTCACGAATTATAGCAATTACATTTGCGCAGATAGCCAAACATGCAATCGACATGTTACGGATATAGAGAAAACAAAAGCATTTTTCGAGCGCATTACTCAATAAAGTGAAACAACTCAGTGGGGTTTTCATGAATCCCACTGAGTTTTATTTTTCGTCAACCACACTTTATATACAATTGTTGAGGAATATCCATTGCGGGGAAGGCTTTTTAGAACGTTTTTATCAATTAATATCGAAGCTGATTTTGATTTACTTTTATAATCGACGATGCAATGATAACAAAACCGAGCATTAAAACAAAGATTAAATCGAGTAAACCTGTATGCATAGACACCGTAAATACCGTAATAGTAAATGCATAGGCGACAGAATGGAAACTACGAATGCCCTCCTGCTTCACTTTATTATAAAGAAGCGAAATTAAAGCACCGTATAAAAAGAAGCCAATTGCTACTAATAAATAGCCCCCATCCAAAAATAATTGACCGATAAAGGTTGGTGTAGTTGTACGATTTCCACGGGTAATCACCTTACCCTTCTCCACACTTATGGAATTGACAACTTCCGTTACCACCATACGAGGTGAAATTTGCTTACCAGGTAATATCGTACTAAAGATACCTTTATGGATTTCTCCGTTTAAATAACCGTTCTCCTGCGTATACTCAATAATTGTACTTAACACAATATGTCCTGTTACACTTTCTTCATTTAATGCACGCACCCATAACGGCGTTTGGTTTACTTTTTGTTCAGCCGTTAACAGCTGGTCTCTCGCCTCTTCCGTTAGCTCCACATCAGGCTGATCTCGGTTATTAAATTCTAATGACCGGTCCTCCGTTAACACACGAATAAAACTAAACATCGAGAAAGCTACACCAATAACTAACAGCGTTGTTAAAAACCACGTTAATTTCACTCGTTTTACCACATAATGGATAATGATAATCCCTGTAAATAGGATAATAATTAATGGCGTTCGATAAGCAACTAACACAAATAAAAAAATGATAAAGACATAGATAGAACCGTAGATAAACCCTTTCTTCCACGTCATATGCTTTTCTAAAATCATTTTATAGGATAGTAGCAATAAAACTCCAAACCATAGTAATTGACTAAAGAAGTTCAGCTTTGGATTTAGATTTCGGCGATTTGACTCATCCGAAATACCAAGTCCGCCTCCAAAAACCATCAATAAGTACGAACATAAACCAAGTAACGTAAGAAACACGATAAAATGAATCACGTATTTGCCTAAAAACGACAGACCAAATGAAGGAATTGTCCATTTCATCTTGTCTATAACGTAAACACCTATGTAATAACAAATAACTGCTAAAATAACTACTGGCCAAATGGAAACATGTATATTGAACATTTCAAACCTATGCCAATCAAACATGCTCGTAAAGAAATATAGTAGTAAAATAAATGGTAAAAAGAAATACGGCGAAAACGTATCGATTTTATTTAATTTTCTAAAAAATCCTTTCATGTCCTTCCACACCCCAAAATGCTTTCTCCCCCATACTTTATATTAATTTCCAATTATGTAAAACAAGAATAGTATATCATACCAATGGATTTTTTTGCATACATACCTACTATTTTTGTTAGAAATTTGAAAACAATCAAGAAACTTATCGAATTATTTAAAGCCTAGTAAGTGTTTTCGTGGTTCGGGATACACATACCGAGCGAACGAAAAAATCTATAGCTTAATATCCAAAAATGAAAACGAGTATGGTGCTTTTTGGCAACCCATACTCGTATTAAAGTTTTATCATGTAATTTCTAACTTCCGAAAAGGATAGCCTTCATATCACCATAATGGAATACCATGGAGGGATCTGCAACAGAAAGACCGGGATTTGTAGGACTAGTAAGGCCTGATCCACCAACCACTTCGATTTCAAGTTTTCCACGTAAAGGGCGTTCTCCTACTAAATAATCGCCTGTAGATTTAACATGAAGGATTCCATTTACAAGAGAACTAATATCAAGCTCCAATCGCGTACAACTCCTTGGAGGTATAACAGTTGACGGAAGACCTTCTAGAAAAGGTTTTTCATTCTCATTCGTAATAAAAGGAAGTGAAATTCCTTCCATTGAAAGCTGCAAAGAAGGACAATATTCAATCACAACATCAGCCTCAAGTGGTTTGCTTGTAGGGTTTTTAATAAGAATCACAAGTCGATTATTAGGCTGTCCAACTGCAGCATCCAATGGAACAAGAAATGGTCCTGTAGTAATTGTATACTTTCTATTTTGACATGTTGATGTTTGATTTGACAAAGATTCACCTCCTAATAAAAAGATATTACTTTATATCTTATTAAAATAAAAAAACAATTGTATAGACGGTTGTACAAAGAATTCCACTTTATTTTTGATTGTAAATGTAGTGGCTGGGAGATAGCTTCTCAAATTTAATTACTACTGAAAACAATACAAATCATAGAAACAAAACTATTGAAAAGATGAAGTACACTCATTTTATTTAATGGACGAAATCGAAAAATGATGAATTTTGAGGTACGTGTTTTTCTCTGCCCTCCCCCATTAGAATGGAATCCAAATACAACAACTTAGCAATCTACTATCAAAGTTTTCCAACAAAAAAACACTCGCATTTTAAACGAGTGTTTCGTGACTATCAGGATAACCATTTCGGAGGTGTGTTTTTCTCCCAGAGTTCAAATGGCTTTATATTGTTCTCTTAATAGATTGTTAAAATATCAAATATTCTTCGTATATCACTTTTTAAATTTTAATCTTATTGTATATTTTCGTATGCAATTCTGGGGTAAACAAAAAAAGAAATTTATATGACACCTGGCAGGTGCAAAATATTTACCTCCAAAAAGTCACTCATAAAAATGAGTGGTTTTTCAAATGTCCAATTGTTATGTGTGTCTAACAATTGGAGGTGCAGTTCAATCGAGTGCTCTTCTATTTTATGAAAGGATTTTATTTTAAAGGTTACAAAGATAATCACGGAATGGTAATATTATCTTGAAATAGAAATTTAATCTTAAGAGGAGCTAATATTTTGATAATTAGGAATAACGTTTCATCTCTAAATACAAATAATAGATTAACCCAAAATAAGAAAAAGGCTGATAGTATATTAGAAAAGTTATCTTCTGGATATAAAATAAATCGCGCTGGTGATGATGCTGCCGGTTTAGCAATTTCCGAAAAAATGCGTGGGCAAATTCGTGGTTTAAATATGGCAGAAAAAAACATTCAGGATGGTATTTCATTAATACAAACAGCTGAAAGTGGATTAGGTAGTATTCAAGATCCTAACTTACTTAGATTAAGAGAATTAGCCATCCAAGCAGCTAATGATACTTTGACTGATGGAGATAGGTCTCTTATTCAATATGAAGTTAAAGAAATAAAAAATGGAATTAACGAAATCGCAAATAATACTGAATTTAACAATATTAAGTTACTAAATAATAAAATGGAAAACTACCAAATATCCAAAGAGGCAGGGTACGAATGGGAGATTATTGATACAGGAAATCCTTCATTTATTTCATCAGTCAATAAAATTTCTGATAAATACATAGGCGTAGGTCAATATGGTACTATTATTTCATCTGAAGATGGAATTAATTGGGATATCAATACAATAGATCCTTCATTTGATTTTTCAGAAGTAATTTCAAATGGTAATCAACTAGTTGCAATAGGTAATCGTGGTAATATTTATCTTACTAACGATGGAATTAATTGGACTAAACAAACTGTATCTAATGATGATTTAGGCATAATTAAACATGCTCAATTACTTGGAGGTATTTGGGATGGAGAAAAATATTTAGTCGGAACTGACATGGGGTTAATTTTATCTTCAAAAGATGGTTTAAATTGGATTACCTCTCCTTTACCTGGTGCAACAGGTAGTGGCATTGCTTACAATGGGAATATTTATGTTTCGGTTGGTTCTTCCGGTAGTATCGCTACTTCAAATGACGGCATCAATTGGTCGTCTCAAAATTCTCTACCAACTGGAAAATTAGAAAATGTTGAATGGATAAATGGAAAATTTATATCCGTTGGTGAATATGGTAGCATCGTTTCTTCTACAGATGGAATCAATTGGGTAGTAGAAACACCTTTAGATTCTTTACGATTTGATGCAATTGCTTCTAATGGAAATACTATCATAATAAGTGGAGTTGGAAATGAAAATTTTTTAATTTCTAAAGAGGGCATAAAATGGGATAAATTAGATATAGGTAGTAGGCTGGGAATATTAGATGTTAAATATAATAAAGAAGATAATGAATATATCGCATCGACATATCAAGGGCATTTTCTGCGTTCAAGAACTATTTTTAATTCTGATAAAGAGTCCAAAAAGATTAATTTGCAGATTGGTGCTAATTCAAATCAAAGTATAAAAATTGAGCTTTCTGATGTTCGAACTTCCGCTTTAGGTCTTGATAATATTAATTTATCAACTCAAAAAGGTGCCAATGATGCAATTTCAATAATAGATAAAGCTATCGCCCTAATTTCAAAAGAGCGAAGTAAATATGGTACATATCAAAATCGTCTCGAACATGCCCATCATTCTGTTATGAACACATCTGAAAATCTTCAGTCTGCTGAATCACGTATCCGTGATACTGATATGGCTAATGGTATGATGATATTCACAAAAAATAATATTTTATTACAAGCTACCCAATCCATCCTTGCTCAATCGAATAAACAGCCTGAAGGGATTTTACAACTTCTTAAATAAAAAGCTTGAATTTTTAAAAGTAAAACTTGAAAGCTTAAGAAATTAAAATTATCACTCCTATTTAATAGTGGTATCTACTTGCAATAGAATAAACCTTATTATAAATATTAAAACGGAAAGCTCACGCAGCCTTCCGTTTTTGTTTACGCCTATTCCGAAACAGTCACCCTTCGAGTTAAAAAACGTTATATAAATTGTATAAACGTCGGAAAAGCGAAATCACACATCACCGCTTGTAGGTAATGGTTTTATCCCCTTTTTCGATAAGTATGATGGATTAATTACTCCCATATAAAAAGAACATACGTCTGAGGAAATCGAAAAATGATGAATTTCGGCACTTGCTTTTCTTCTCCCTCCCCTACCTAGATAATCTGTAAATATACTAGCTTAGCAAATCTGTATAAACGTTGATATACCAGTGTTTATAAACCCCAAAAAACACTCGTATTTTAAACGAGTGTTTCGTGACTATCAGGATAACCATTTCGGAGGTGTGTTTTTCTCCCAGAGTTCAAATGTTTTTATATTGTGTATTTTTATATAGATAAATTGCATTGTTATCAACGATTCATAGTGTATGACACTTTTTGGGTTTTATATTATTGTATATTTTCGTATGCTCTTCTGGGGTACCAAACAATTTTATTTACTTTCTAAATAGCAATATCCATGCCCAGTGCGTTTACTTTCCTTTTTAGTATTTGTAGATTTCATAATTGCTAATCTTTATGTACCAAAAAAACTGACAAACATTACCACAACTGATACAATTTAAAGAACTTATACAATAAAGGAGGCAACTATAAAAGAAAAAACTAATTTTTGGCGTAGCACTTGCTCTATGAATTGGACTAGCTGGATGTGGCGCAGATTAATTATCAATATAACTTATAAATAGTTAACTAAAATAAAAATAAACTAGGTGAATTTTATGACTAAGCATAACGATAACATATTTTGTGAATATACTATTAAATCATGGGATGATTGTAGAATATTATTTAATTCTATTAACAATTGGGTTTTTAGAGGACAATCAAATAGTTCGTGGCCTTTACAAACTTCCTTAGAGAGAGGAGCAATATTTAACAACTCAGATCCTAGAGAAATACCAGAGATAGAAAGAAAAATTATTGATAAATTTAAACGCAGAGCTTTTCATTACATGGAAAAACTCCCCCAAAAAGAAGATACTTTAGAGTGGTTGTCATTAATACAACATCATGGAGGTCCAACAAGATTATTAGATTTCTCGTATTCATATTATGTAGCTATGTATTTCTCTATTGAACAAGCATCACAAGAATCTGCTGTGTATTGCCTAAATAAAGATTTAATTTATAAAAAAGGACTTGAAACAGAGCAATGGAGAGGCTTAAAAGATGACTTTGTCTATGGAAGTAGGGATTATTGCAACCATGTACTTAATGAACAAACTTTAAGTCCACTAGTTATGCTAATAGAACCTTTTAATATGCATGAGAGACTATCAAGACAACAGGGGCTATTCGCTATTCCTTTTGAAGGACGGCAAGCATTTGAATATAATCTTTCTTTAACAGTAAATAATTTTCAAAAACAATTACCAACAAGTAAGGAAATTGGTGAATATAATAACTTAATGAGTTTATTAAATCAAGAATGTGTCCTACTTAAAGTGAAGATTCCAAAAATTTATCATAATGAAATAAGAAAAGACTTGAAATTAATGAATATAACAAGTGAAACTTTATTTCCTGGAATAGATGGCTTCACAAAATCGTTATATAATGAATTTTCTTAGTAGATTCTGTTGTGAAGCTAAATCGAAAAATAAACAATTAAATTTTAACCCCGTCCTAAATTTAGAACGGGGTTATTTCAATCAATTGGTCAACGCATTCTTTAGTGATTTTTTTACTACTCATGGCTTTGTTGTTAGGTTTATCATGCTCATTATGCGGTGCTTTGTTCACATGATTTTTAATATTCTTTGTAATATATTCCGCCATAAAATCACCTCATTAACAAAATAGCACAAAAATAGCTGTTTATCACTATTACATTTAGGTATTATTTCACTTTCAAAAGCAAGTACAGTTGCCCTAGCAGTCAAAGGGGAGGAAACTGCTCGATACTCACTTTTCAGGGCAAAATAAAAACACCCCGAAGGATGTTATTCTGATAAGCTTTGATATTCCGATATATTTTTAATTCTTTGTTTATTTGAAAAATCTCGATAATAAAGTATATCCTCAATTAAACTTTTACAGTGTTTATATATTTCTTTTTCTAATTCCTCATATTTTATATTTTTTTCTGTTATTAAGTTAAACATTTTAACATCTTTATTAAAGGTATCTATATAATTCTTCATAGAACTATAGAAACCATAATTCACCTTTTTGGCCTCATTTAATATTTTATTATTATCATGTGTAAATAAGTCATGCAAAGCCTTTACCATTTTTTCATGTACAAATAACAATGCTTCTTTTTCATCATCTTTATTTAAGTATTCTCCATTATCTCTATAAAATTTAAACCATCGAAACTCAGAGTTTATCTCAAGGTAAAGATTATGGAATGATTCAGTTATAAAATCTGTTGCATGAATAATTTCAGGTAAAATAATACCATTATCTTTTTTTCTTTCCTCAGAAATAGTGTACTTTACACCTAAAAAGGTAAGTGCCCCAGAAATAGCTCCTCCTAAAATAGCACCAATTAAACCTATAGCTGCCATAATTAAATCTTTCGTTTCTATTTCATCTCCATATGCCCATTGAGCTAATTTAAGCCAAAACAAAGGTAAAAACATAATAGCTAAAATAATTATTAAGCTAGGTATAACATATTTTTTCATTCTTTGACCTCCCACTCAATCATAATCATCAAGTGAAAAAAATGGAACAATTTTCTGCAACTTTGCTCTCAAAACCACACCAAACTCTGCCCTCTCATCTCGTAAGGTTTTGGCTGTTTGATGCAGTTTTCAAAGCAAAAGAAAAAGCCCTTCAACGAAGGACTTAATTGATTTTAGTAATAGCAACTACCTTAGCAATAGGAGCAATATACAATATATTTTGTTCATTATCATACATTATATAACTATGTTCATTTGAATCTACTACACTTACATTGTCAACTTTATCTTCATACGTTTTCCCTTGATCGGATAAAAATATTGAATATTTCATTGTTTTCTCCCCTTCTCTTGTATGTATTCTTAATTTTACCATAAATTTTAAATATATCATTGACTCTTAAATACAAAAAGCCTTACCGTGCTAGGTGTAAGGCTCGTCTACTGCGGTAAAATATTTAATTGTCAAGATAGCTCATTTCTCACACACGTTGAGCCGGACGTGTTTGTAAGGCAGAAAAGTGTTTTAGTTTTATAGTGCATTTCCGTGCACTTGTTGCTCAGTAAGTTTAACTGAATCATGGAAAGTGGACGAAGTTCACATAAAAACCACTCCTTCAGCAATTTTTAGCCTTTTATATTAATTAAGATACCTAATCTCTTAAAAAATATGGGCCGGCCGTGTTTGTCTTGCCTCGAACAAATTTATGAGGCGCAGGTCGGTCGTCGGTCTGTCTTTCCCTAATATTTAGTTTTTCATAAATACCAAGGGAAGAAACATTTACCTGTCCGACCTCCCCTTTAGTTTACATCGTAACTCACCAAAATTGATACGTTTGGAACATTTGGAACATCTGTAACACTTAGGACATCTGTAACACTTAGGACATCTTGAACATATGTAACTTTATTTAATGTAAAAAATAGTTTACAATTTGTAAGAAATAAATTACAATCCATATAAGAGGTGGTGCTATTGTTAAATAACAAATTAGTAATTTGTAGGGCGGAAAAAGGATGGACGCAACAACAATTAGCAGATGTGGTTGGTGTCAGTCGACAAACTATAGCAGCTTTAGAGAAAAATAAATATAATCCGTCTTTGATTCTAGCCTTTAAAATTGCTAATTCATTTGAGAAAGAAATAACGGATGTATTTAATTATGTGGAGGATGAATAATGGTCAACTTAGCTACGATTAGTATATGTGTTTTAGCAGTGTTAGTAATTATTGCAGAATTTTACAAATCTACATTTGAACGTAGGATAGAGTCGCGAGATGAGAGAGGTCAAATGCTCATCTTTAAAATCAAGTCATTTTCTTATTCTGTTCTAACTGTCGGTATATTAATTGGAGTAGCACTAGTAGCAATGTTTAAATTAATAGATAAAGAATATTTTATTTATTATGTAATGCTTGTGTTTTTCATTCAAAGTATATCATCATCTATTTATTTGGCCGTTGTTCGGAGAGTGTAAAACATTTTGTAAATAACCCTGTCTTAAAATGAGGACAGGGTTATTTTTGTTTACTTCATCATCATATCAATAATACGTTCACGCACTCGCTGTACACTTGTGTGGCTCATATTAAGCTTTGCTCCAATCCAACGGAAAGGCATACCTTCTAACAACCAATAAAGCACTTCTTGCTCGATGTCGCCAGTTACCTTGTCTGTTAGATTTTGAACCATTAATAATTCATCTTTGATTTTGTTAATACGAACCTCACGTGAAGCTCTAATTTGAACATGTGCATGTACTGGATCGCTTGTACTTCCAACTGCTTTTGGCATTGTTGCTTCAATTCCATATTGTGCTGTAGATGCAGCAACTGTTAATGAATCAAGCTCATCCTTCATTCTCATGTACTTGCACATGTTGTCGTGATACTTCTTAATTGCCTTGTCCAACTGATAACGATTTAATTGTATTTGCCCTTGTTTCATAGGTTTGCCCTCCTACGGTGTGATATAATAATGTTGTAAGCACCGTCAAAGGGCATAAACCAATTCGAGCTGTAGCGTCTGAACACGCTGCAGCTTTTTTATTCACCTATAGGCCATTCAACCAATGCCAAATTTAAACTGCGCATAGCATATCTATATGAGCATAAAAGAGGCAGGATGATTTTCCTCCTTGAGGGATCACTGAATGACCAGCAGTGATCCTTTTTTTATTTTAATAAGTCAATAAACTATACAAGCATAGTGATCGAATCATATAAATAGTATTGTTAAGCTAAATTAGTTTAACAAACCCACAATGCGTTCACTCCATATAACTCGACATTTTAGCCGTTTCCTACTAAGGTGATGGCTCTTTTTTCATCCTTTTCTCACAATTTTATAGTGCTATATATGCTTTCAAATCCCATTACATATATTAGTTTTGGGAAAGCAACTGTTGCATGACATCGCCCCATGTTGTTAATTGCACTACCCTATCCCGCCAATACATAATTGACTACGCCGCAACTTATTAATGTATAGGTAACATCAATTTTCACAGATTAATATTGAGTGTATTGCTCGCACTTACTAGATTGTAGCGCTAGTTGACCGTCACATCATCCCTCTACAGGATCACTTCCATCTTGAGTGACCCTTTCTTAGTTTCTTTACTAATATTGTTCATTAGTTTCCTGTAGCATGTAGCGACGCTACGGATTTTTTTATTTTTTAATCTATTTCAAAGGCAATTCACTATACAAACATAGCTATCACATCATAATAATAGTAAGGTAAAGCTAATTTAGCCTTACACATCCTATCCTTTCTACTAAGGGTCACTCCATCCCAAGTGGCCCTTTTTTTATGGTGTATCTCAAAAAAATATATTTTTTAATGCCCATAGCTGAATGGTTTAACAACCCTACTCCTTCTCCGCAGCCAACATAATATATAGTAAAAAGGAGGTGTTTTTTATGGGATACAGCTGCGGCGGCGGTGGCGGATATGGTAATGGTTCTGCATTTGCCTTAATTGTTGTTCTATTTATTCTTTTAATTATTGTCGGCGCTACATTCATGATGAATACAGGGTATTAACATTTCCGATTTAAGGGTCGCCCTTTCTTCCTGGTGACCCTTTATTAGCTCTTTACTCATATTGTTTAATATGGTCATAATAAATATTGTCATGGGATTTTCTTACACACTACCTTAAAACTGTAACGACTTCGCTGTTATGGTTTTTTTATTTTAATTCAATTTCCAAGGCAATCCACTATTCAAATCGTTCTATCTCAACATAATTATAGTAGTGTTAAGCATATTTGCTTAGCGATCCTTCAATATGTTCACCTACTTTTAGCCATTTCCTTTTAAGGAGATGGCTCTTTTTTCCTTTTCTCACAATTTTATTGTGTAATAAATATTTTCAAATCCCATTACATACATTAGTTTCGGGATAGCAACCTGTTGCTTTGCATTGCCCCACATTGTTATTACACTGCCCTATCCCGCCAATACATAATTTAACCTTCCTACACATTTTTTCGATGTAGCGTGTGACGACGCTACGGCTTTTTTTATGTTACAATTTACATAAATTACATAACGAGGTGATTCAACGGATATGTTTTTGGACATATTTCCAGGTATATACCTTATCGGAAGACTCCTTTGTTTTATTCCGTCTATATTATTACTACCTGCTATAATGGTGGTTTGTGTAGTAATTTATAAAACCTTACTCGGAAAAATATTACCTATTAAGATTTATAATTTATTACTTGGACCGATTGCCCTACTTGGATTCTTTATTTGGGCTATTCCTATGGACATGGGATTTTATGAATTCTTTAGAGCGATATTATAATCGCTCTTTTTTCATTTCCAAAGTCAATAAACTATATAGGCATAGTATCGAATCATATAAATAGTATTGTTAAACTAAATTAGTTTAACCTTACATCTTCCTTATAAACCACAAATTCCTTATTAGTTCGTCATACGCTTTTCCTTCTTCAATTCAATTATTGGTGGAAGGAGGGGACAACAAACAATGATAAATATTAATTTATTGTCATTTCTTCTGTCTATATGCTGGTTTATATTATTCTTTATCACAATTATCACTTCTAAATTTTCAATGTTTTTTGTGTCTTACTTTCACTTCAATCCCTTGATTTTTTTATTAGTTTCAACAATAATAACTCTTTTCCTTGCCAACTTTGGATTAAAGAATGTAAAAAATATAACTACTCTTGTTAGAGGTTTTCTGACTATAATTTTATCTTTAATCCTTTTGATTATAATTTGTTTCACATTATTAATTAGGGGCATTTTTAGTTAAAAATTAGATGACCCGTTATGGTATATTATTTTTCATTCGATTTTCTAGGTAATCTACTATACAAACCTGCAATTACAACATTTAATAGTAGTGTTAAGCTTATTCGCTTGGCGAACCCTCAATGTGTTCATCTCTGTAAGATTACTTTTAGCCATTTCTTTTTAAGGAGATGGCTCTTTTTTCATCCTTCTCACACATTTTTATAGTGTTATAAATGTTTTTAAATCCCATCACATACATTAGTTTCGGGAGAGCAACCTGTTGCTTTGCATTACCCCACATTGTTATTACACTGCGCTATCCGCTAATACATAATTTAACCTTCCTACACAGTTTTTCGATGAAAGCGTGTGACGACGCTGCGGCTTTTTTTATGTTATAATCTGGTTAAAAAGGAGTTGTTTCTAACGTACGAATACAAGTTTGTTAAAATGCAGTTTAAAAAATTAACAGGAAAACCTACTGAAGATTATCAAGAAGTAATTAACAATCACGCAAAAGAAGGTTGGAGATTTATTCAAATCTTAACTCCTGATTTTACTAGTGCACCTGGGATGGGTACTTACTATGAACTAATTTTCGAGAGACCACAAAATACATAAAATCTATTTTTGAAGCTATAAACTAAGAACCTTCGAATTTAGTTACTAAGGGTCACTCCAACTCAGTGACCCTTTTTATAGTTTCTTTGCTCATATTATGCAGTAATTGAATCAATCTATATTTTCAAACATTACCTAATTATGTTATCCTTATATAAGTTATTAACCTATATATTAGGAGTTGTTATGCAATGAAAACAGACGGTACACATTCTAAAATTGGATATATAATATTTATTTTAGGTATCTTCTTGCTTGTAAGCGGAACAGGCAGATTATCAGGTCCCCTCGAATACAATTCATTTATTCCAAATAAATCTATTGCAATAATATTCATTTTTATTGGGCTTTCTGTTGTATTCAGTTCATTCTTTATAAAACCCCGAAAAGATCAATAATTTTACTGAACACTATGTTTCAAAAATTACTTAGCCCACCTGCGCAAGTTACTAATCGACTCAAGCTCTTTCCCTATGCACCGTAATTGCCTATAAGTCTTGCATCTTCTGCATTTCTTACTTGGATCATAAGCTCTACGTTTCGGACACCCTTTACACTCCAGAAAAGCTATGTGGTCCTGTTGATTTATTAGCCTTGCTCTACGCTGTTTAACTTCCTTACGTACCGTTAAGTACCCCACTCAATTGTCACCTCGGCTCTCGGATTATCCGAATACCAATTACGAGCAACTAACTCCGTTACTTGGCTATCATCATGCCATACGACCTTGGAAAGTCCATCCTTTATACCTTTAGCCAAGTTGTCGATATCTGGCTTCGTCGTAGGTCGTAACTCACTAGCGTGGATCAATATGTTATAAATTCAATTGGACATATCAAAATAAAAAACGTGAATAATATTGTTGTTCAAAAAGATTTAATAGATCCATTGATAATGAAAGGTTTTAAGGAAGGAACAATCATGTCTATTTTTAGACGCATGAACGCCGTTTTCACATTCGCTATCAAAAATGAAATTTTAGACAGAAAAAAGTTTTCTTCCCCTAATTTAAGTAGAGCTACTGAAAGTATTAAAAGAAATGCACTTTCCATAGATGAAATAACAAAAGTCTTAGAAATTGCACGCACTAAATACAAAATAACTCATTATGCTTAAGCCTACTATTTTTAACAGGAATGCGTGTAGGTGAATTGAGGGCTTTACAGTGGGAAACTGATATCGATTTCAAAAATAATATAATTCATATAAATAAAACTAAGGATCGTTATGGATCCAGAACACCAAAGACCAAAAACAGTTATCGAAAATTTCCAATGAACGAAAACATCAAAAGTATTTTACTGGATTATAAAAATTGGTATGACGAAATAATGGAAACATATAAATTCAGGAATCCAGACGGACATGTATTTATAACATATGCTGGTGAACCGATTGGTGAACGCTATTTGAAACGAATCATTGATTTAATATGTGAGCGAGAAAAGATAACTCACTTCACTCCTCACTATTTACGTCACACATTTGTAACTATCCAATTATCTAATAAAATTCCTGTATCTACAGTTACAGCTTTAGTTGGTGATACTCCTGAAACAATTTATAAAGTTTATGCACATTCATTTGAAAAAGATGAAGTACACGCATCTAATCTAATGGATGAAATAATCAATTTGAGTTCATTCGAAGAATCTAATGAAATCGAAAAATGATGAATTTAGGGTACATTTTGGGGTACATGCTTTTTTTCACTCTCCCCTATTATAACGGCATCCAAACTCAATAACTTAGAAACGCACTACAAACGTTGATATATCAATGTTTTCCAACAAAAAAACACTCGTATTTTAACGAGTGTTTCGTGATTTTTTAGGATAACCATTTCGGAGGTGTGTTTTTCTCCCAGTAAATATCCCCTAAATTATTGTGTGCCATAAAGTCGTCCTCGGCACTGTGGTAGTGGAAGTTGTAATAATAGCCATCCTGTGGTCTTTTTTCTGTGCGGACATGGAAGCGAATTAAATCCATCCCTGTTTCATTACTACTAATATTGAAAATTTTTTCGCCATAGTTGCCACTTGGCTTTTCAGAAATTGTTAACGATGCTAATGATGAATCGTCTAAGCTTGCCACTGTCATCGCAATGGCTTCCTCCATTTTCGGGAAGATAATGGAGTCAAATTCATTGCTAATTTTTGGGCCGATTTTTGTGCCGAATTTTTTATAAGATTGCTCTTTCGCAGCGTCAACGAGCAATGCACTATAATCGACCGGGTCTTCTTGTATTTCTGTTTCTATCGGAAGAGCAGCCGCTTCTGCAGTGCTTGTCCCTGGGGATGGTCCGATAGAAGCACGATTTGATGGATTTTGATCAAATGCTTCCCATATCTCATGTGTTGGCGTAATTAATCCAAAAGTTAAAAACGCAACCATAATGACGATACTTTTTTGAACCCATTTCTTCATTAATTAACACCTTCTCTTTATGTACAAATTGGTAATTCTATTACTTATATATACGCATAAGCCTATAAAAGGTTTCATATTTCTATAATTCATTGTACAATATTTATGTATAAAGTAAAAACTTCACATCTTGTGAAAACGTTTGTATGACCATCATCCTGTTGCCCCAAACTAATCGGGCATTTATTGACAGTATGCGGGTTAAATGTGTCGTTTTTTTAAAAGGAGGTACAAAACATGGAAATCGCTATGGGTATTGGTCTTTTATTAATGTTAGGTT
Organism: Lysinibacillus sp. CTST325; assembly: GCF_054665055.1. Lineage (NCBI taxonomy): Bacteria > Bacillati > Bacillota > Bacilli > Caryophanales > Bacillaceae > Lysinibacillus > Lysinibacillus sp. CTST325. The sequence continues at coordinate 555,161 of NZ_BAAFHO010000002.1, forward strand.
ACTTATCATCTTTATGCTTCACGGACTAATTTAGTCATAACTCAAACATATGTTTAATGCCGTGTTAATCAAGGTTTAGCTATTATTTCAGTATTTTTTAAAATGCAACATCATGTAAAATAATGCTTCAAATTAGGGCTTGTGGGGCTCTGTTATAGGGCCACATTTGGGCTATTTGAGGCTAATAAAATACGGCGAAGCGTGTGTACAAGAATTCGTAAGCAAGAAAGATTGAGGCTAATTCGCTTCAATCTTTTTTGTTTTCCCTTCCACAAAAACACCTGAAGTAGCAAGTGTTTTTAACCCAGTTATTTTCCTGAATGAAAATAGGTGCAATTGCCAAGTAAATTGAATACTGTAACGGTGTAACGGAAATTACTGCTCAACTTTCAGGAATTACATATAAAAGATATCAATACCAACTATCTGATGTAAGAATGAGAAAAGACCATTGCTTAATCTGCCATTCCATTTCCTACTATTGTGAGTATAAACTTGTTGAGTAACCCTTTAAATACTATTTCACTCGATAATAACCTCTGCAAAAAATTGAATTCTTCGGTTTAATTGCAATTAAAAATGCATTAACGATATCTGAGGAGGAAATCAATGCGTTTATCCAACTTACAAATAATATGATTGATTTGACATTTCCTGATACAAAGAACGACATAATGCCAGGAACTATCGATAATACAATAAAAGGCAAGCTCATAAAGACCCAAAATCTCGTTTTGGATAGGATTGCATTTGTATTTAGCCAAAAAAATATTCCGCTAAATGTAAAGCTAATATCACCTTTTTTGTTTATGACCAAAATGTGTAGACATTCGTGAACGATGAAGACAAAGATACCTATTATAATGAGAGGAAATATATTAATATGAGTGAACCTTATTCCAAAGAAATAGGGTATCAGAAAAATAATAATCTGAAGTAGATATACAAACTTCATATAATGTTTTCGATACCAATTATTTTGTATGAAATGGGTCCATTTTGACAAATCCATACTTTTCTGTGGTAAGTGCTGAAACCAAATTATCATAAGTGTTCCTCTCCCCCATCATTTCATCCACTAGCATTGATGTAAAATCCCACAAATTTACTATGTTTATTTTAACATAAAATTCCACTAGAACATCCAAAAAATACTCTGCTCAAATTTGCTCTCGGCAAGGTACTCTGAACTTCTGACTCACTTTTCTATTTTGTTTTGGCTAAGTCCCTATCTTTATGACAAACGAATAGACAAAATAAAAAAGACTGTAAACTATATTTATCTATAGAAATTACAGTCTGGGAACACTTTTCATATTCTTTGATTTATAAGTATTCAAGTACCATTCTAGCTACTAAAGTACGTGGCAAAATTGTTAAAATACCACTCTCTTTTCTAACAAGCTGCTTATGCTCTTCATTGTATCCCATACAATCTAAAATAATTAGATCTACTCGGTAATCTTTTAGATAACGAGCTGCTTCTTCAAAGTTGCCATAATCATATGGTGAGGCAACAGCAACTGTGATATCATCCGAAACCCCTTGCCACTTTTTAAACGTACTTTTCCTTTGTTCTTCTAATGGGATAATTAAACCTATCTTCGGTTGATTAGCCATCGCACTAATAGCTTGTGTTACAATTCTGTTTGGATAAAAAATGGGCTTTCCACATGTTAAAGTCGTCAAATCATCTGTGCTTAATACGACGATCCTATCAACCTCTTGTTCCAACTTTGATAATTCATTTTGTAATAGTGGTAGCAGTTTACTTCTGCTCATTATTATCGATCTACCATCACGTAATCGCGAAAAACATATATTCTTTTCTTTTCTCGCTATAACTGTTAGTAATTGTGCTTCGCTTAAGGAATCCAATGCTCCTCTTTCAACAATTTCTATATCTTTATGAAATATATCTTTAAATGTTGGTGTAATGTCTGAACGAGGCGATTGTCCGATAGTCAAAAAACCGACTTTATTCATTCATAGTCACCCCTACTTTCGCATGATCTAATACATTTAAAATTAACAATGTCTGCTTTACCGCCATATCTATTCCTCCACAATTTTTCTCTATATTTTTGGCCCAACAGCTTTTAGGTAGTAACATTTCTGTTTAAAAGTGTAAATATTCAGAAAACTAAGGATTCAACAAGGCTTTTTTCACTTTGACAGTCGGTAGCGATTTCATTTTCGACATATTGTAAATGGTTTACAAATCAATATAGGTATTTTTAAGTTAAAACATTAATAAACATTGTTACATAAGTTCAAATATATTGAAATATTCATTCGGTAAAATAGTTAAAAAGAACTATTCAAGATGTGACTGCTGGGAATTCATTACATAAAAAAAGAGTAGACAAAGTCGGTCTACTGTCAGATGGCTTTTCAATATGTATTATCCGTCGCTACGGCTCTTCTTCCCATAAATTGGACAAGGGGCAGCCTCGCTCTCTTGCGAAGCCACCCCTTTAGTATTTAATAGGTAACATTTTCGTAAATTGTAAAGTCTCAACCCAATCATCTGGGGAATAAAATTATATTGAAACGTTATGTTTCATCACCGCGGTAAAATTCCACTGTGTGCTTTCTAACTTAAGCAACGCAAACCCAACCTTCTTTTGCGTCCTTGCAGCCCTATAGCATGCGCCAGTGTGAATAAGTATCTTCAAAAACAAAAAGCAGAATTCCAGATTACGTAAATATGCCACCTAAAATAGCACGTTTTATATTATACTACAGAGTTTTTAAAAAGTAAACATTTTATTTTAAGTTACCAAGGTATAACACTTGAACATTCAATTTGATACCCATGTTGAGCAGACCAATTTAATAAAGCATCCCAATAGTTCTCGCAGATCGCAATAATTTGTTGTGGGTCAGAGAGATTACCGGACATCACCAACTCACAAAGGACGTCAAATCCCTCGGGCTTATCTGTAAACGACAATGCTTCTGTTAATACTTGTGCAGAAGTTGTAAAAAATTGTTTATTATGCAATCCCAAAATCATTGCACCTGCAGTAGCAATTTCCATCGCCAAAATCGGTAAAAATGTATGAGGACCTTGCATTTCAATATTTCTCAATTAACCAATATACTCGTACATTTCTTCTATTAAAGTTCGACAGATAGCTTCTTTAAATATTGAACTATCTACTGAGGTAGCTTTTGTTTTTAATTCAGGGAAAAAATCATTCGGGTCATAAACAGGTTGAATGTTGAAAAATTGTCCATGTGTCAATGGCCATTCTTCGTCAACTGCAGTCGCCTCTTCAATAATATCTTCTGCACTTTCAAAGTTTACTTCTGCCTTCCAAGCCCCCGCTGTCCATTCATAGTTAAAACTCTCATCTAAAGAGTTTAAAATACATTTAATTTCTATATCCGAAAATAGACCATCACTTTTTCGAGCTAAAGAACCGTAAATACCGATAGCATGAACCTGTGAACCATATCTTTCTAAAACTTGGTTAGCAATTGAATAAGCAATTTCCATTCTTTCATCTCTCGTTACTTTTTTCGGACCAATCATATTTATCTCCTCCATGTTAATTATTTAAATGAGATTATAATTGATCGCGGAGGACCACGAGCTTAACGAGGAATTTTGTCTGCCATCATGTGCAAAATCTCCTTTCCTTCATAGACATTCTCCTTTACTACAACTGTTTCCTTTTTTCCAACAAAACAGAAATTTCATCAATATCCATTTCAAACATCACAGAGTCATGTGATAGAGGTGCAAAATAATATGTAACTTTTTCTTCCCCATATTCTTTCTCAAACTGCAACCACTTTTCAGTAGGGAGCACACAAAATGCCAAAGTATCTCCGCCAAGTGAATCCATGTACCAACGGATTTGATATTTTGGAGCAATAAAATCCTGAATAGCCTTTAAGGTTGTGTCCCTATCCGTCCTTTCGTCATCATACGGGATTGCTTTCCTTACCTCATCTTTTATTAAAAAAATATCAACGCACCTTGGTTTATCATTTTCAATGAGTTCAAATTCCATTTTGTCCTCTTCAAGTAAATAGTCGTTAAAATATTCAACAATAGAGTCGTCAAAATCTTTCCAATCAACCCAAACCAATACTTCGCTATCCCAAAAACTTTCTTCTTCCGCAAATGGATTTTTCAAGAATAGCTCGATTCTTTCAATTATTTGGTTCATACACATCCCCCTCAAAATTTTTTTCATTGCTTAAATAACATTTCTAAGCCATCTTTCTTTTACTAATTTTATTATTCGACTATAGTAGAAATCGGATGAATAAAATTTTGAAAAGTATAACAAAAATCCAATTAAGTAATAATTACACACTATTTCACATTACCATATTTTCAATTTTAAAGAAAAAATAGAGGCCAGTTCAACAAGAACAAGCCCCCTGAAAACACTCAATATTTACTTCAGTCAACATCCAGAACACCATAATGAAACTTCGCTGTTGTTCTTGTTAATCGTCTAAATTGATATTTGGCAAACCATTCTGAACGAAAATGAGCTTTTAACACTACCCGTTTTCTCGCCACTCGCTTCGCCTCATTTACCCATTCATCCGTTAATGTCACATGTTCCCCAGCCAAGCGTAATGCTTCAAAATTATTGGCCTCTTCAATAATCTCTTCAAACATCGGATCCACATATACGACATCAAAAGTATTGTCCGGCAAAGTTTTCAAATAGTTAACTGCTTCAGCCTGCACCACTTCAATTTGACGCATACATGCAGTTAACGGTAGCTCCGTCGTATCGTAAGATTGCATTCCTTGCTCAACAATAAAGGCCACATTAGGATTCGCTTCTAGTCCAACGACTCGCCCCGCTTCGCCAACTGTATAAGCCGCCAGCATTGCATCTGCAGCAAGTCCCAATGTACAATCAAGCACCGAATCTCCTTTTTCAAGCTGTGCCGCTTCCAAAAACGGCTCCGCTTCCCCACGAGCTACACGCTTTAAGCGAAACGCTGCTGAATTCGGATGAAAGAAAAACGGCTCATTGGCACCAAAAGCATAATACTCAAAACGATTCTTCCCAGCAACGATCACATGCGCATGGAATTCCTGTGAAATCTTCCGGACAGAACGTTTTTTTCTCGGCTCAAACGATGCATCTAATTGTTTACACGCAAAAGCAGCGAGCCCCAACGATAAATCGTCTGGTCTGCCCGCTGTCGTCACAATAGTTTTTACTTCTCGCATGTTTGCTCTAAAACACCTGTTAAATGTGTAACGATTTGCTCCACTGGGAATCCTTCAATTTGTTCACGTGGAATAAAGTATGCCAATTGCCCATCCTTTAAAATCGCCATCGAAGGTGAACTTGGTGGCACATCCTCAAAAAAGCTACGCATCACTGCAGTCGCTTCAGGATCCTGACCCGCAAAAACAGTCACAAGATTATCAGGCTTTACCGCCTCCACTGCCTCACGAGCAGCCGGACGCGCCAATCCAGCTGCACAACCACAAACCGAGTTAATGACAACCAACGAAGTCCCCTTCGCCTCCGCCATAAACTCATTCACTGCATCAGCCGTCGTAAGCTCCGTAAATCCAGCCCCCACTAACTCCTCACGCATCGGTTTCACTACCTGTTTCATATATTCATCGTAAGCGTTCATGCTTTTACCCTCTTTCATATGTATTCGCAAAGGTTATTATAGCAAGGTTTTACGACATTGTATAATAATTCGATTTCATCGTTATTCACTTACTTTCGGAATTTTGGTTGCTTTTTTGTTGCTTTGGTTGCTTTTATTTTTAGTAAATAACCTAAAAAAATTGTAGCTCACATCGGAAGGTCGGAATATGTCATAATATTGTGACTTTAATACTGACAACAACTAGTATAATTGATACAATATTAGTACTAATACATAGAGGAGAGAACTATCATTGAAGAAACTCATTTTAGAGAAACCGTTAGACAGGCTGTGCGAGATGTAGAAGCGTACGGTGTTGATGGAGAAGCCTCACTCGAAGAAGTTCGTAGGCAATGGGCTTTAAATCACTAGCGCTTTCTAATGCTGTTGAAACTGCTGTGCTTACTCCAATAGCCGCAGTCGCTGCACCTGTCATAGACTTTAAGCTATCCGCAAGACCATTCACTTCTTGTTCAGCTTCATTTGCTTCTTGTCCCAATCTAGCTAAATCTTGTCTGACTTGTTCAACAGAAGAACCGCTGTCTAACGACCGAATGGATGCTCGCAACTCTGTTATATCACGACCTGCATTTAATGATGAGCGTGCGATTTTATCGAATGCAGTATCTAATTGTTTTGCACTGGCAGAACCGTTTTGGATAGCTCTTGTTAAATCTCGCCCCAATAAATCAGAAAAATCTCCAACCGATTGGCCAGTGACTGAAAATAAATTTTGTAATTGTCGTAAAGACTCCGTTTGATCAGCCTGAGCTTGCTTAGCACGTTGTAATGCTTGTTCTGTTCCTGTTATGGCATTGGCTGCTTGTTGTTCAGCAATTTGATTACGTTTAAGCTGTTCCTCTAGTTTTTTTGCTTCCTCTGAATTTTCACCCCATAGATTTTTTGCACGTGCTAAAGTTGCTGTGGTTTCTTCTGTTTTACGCTTTGCCACTTCATAAATTTGTCGTAAACCACTCATTTTCGCCTCTAACTTTTCAGACTCAGAAGCATTGTGTTTCATCTGTTCTTGCTGAAGCTTCATCTCTAGACGTAATGATGTTGTTTCTTTGTTCATTTCCGTCATTGATTTATTAAATTCTTGGTTAAATGCCTTGAAGGTTATTTTGACTTCGTTGTTATTGTTAGCCATATGCTCACTCTCCTATCAGGCTATTACTCCACCCATCAAACGCCAGTTTATTCGCATAAATACGCTCTACTGTTGCTATTGGACCATGCCAAAAGGTTTCGGGGTCGATGCCTGCTATTAATACGTAGAGAGTGTAGAGATCCTCCACATGCTTGATGACTAGCTTTGGTGGTGTTGTTTTTTTTTGGACTTTTTCGTTTGTTTGTGTAAAGCTTTAGCAAATTCATTGGATTCATTCAATAACCCAACAATCAAATTAGCATAAAGTTGGATTGTATCTGTTAATGGATAATGGTACTTTTCTAAAAATTCATCAAAGGACAATCCAAGATTTTTATTGGCACCAGTTACAGCTAGATAAATAACAGCAATTAATTTTTGCTCATCAAAAGCATTCAATAACTCAAGGGAAGCTTCTTCATCGGAATGAGTAATAAGTGTTTCAAGTCCCTTTATTTTCAGTAAATCCTCAAATAAACTCGATTCTAATAGGCCTGTATCATAACCTTTTTTTACGGCAGCGTTTGTTAAAAAGGCTGGGTGTACCTTCGTGTTAATAAATCGCTTTTCAAATTCACCGTCAACTTCTACAACTTCTACTTCTTTTAACTCGACCTTTTGAATTTTCATGTGATTCTCCTCCATCTATTCAAAAATAAAACACCTCCAATTTGGAGGTGTTAGTTTGAAATAAAGTTTGATTAAAAGTAATGCTAAATATCATTTTTTAGTAAATGAAAAGAAAGCACATTGAATAAAGATTGACCAACATGCTTTCTTTTTTGGTAATTTAGTATTAAGTTTTATAAAAAAAGTTTGAAGAGTTTTTAGTAGCTCTTTTTCAACTAAAGCACCCTACAGTTTAAGTATATTTTTTCACAATGGTATTCTTTTCCCACTTCATTTAATACAAGAATGCTGCCCCTTTAGCTACATAACAAAAGGACTCCCCTTTTTCAAGGAAAGCCCCTAAGTACAATACGGCTTTAATTAATTAGTAAATTATCAAATGTTTTAATTATTCATTAGTGATCTCATAATACGTATCATAAAGGTTTTTATAGTTACCTTTTAGCTTATTAATATTAGTGGAATCATTTGAAATAATATCAATAACATCACTACTTACATATAATAAATATTCATTGGAATAGAATGAAATAGATACTCACTTTTCAGGGCAAAAGAAAAACACCCAAATGGGTGCTACCAATCAACTAATTCATTTTTATCAATACCGAAACATTCAAGAAATAACTCAAATAGATAACTGCACTCATCTTCTCCACCACAATATTCTGGCGAAAGTGCAATTGTTATAACATCCCAATCAGTTAGATTTTTGAGATACATTAAATTTCTAACGGTTTGATCTTTCGTTTTTAACTTTGAATCTGAATTATATTTATCTGAATCGTTAAAGTAATCTAAATCGAGATCTAAGATTGTGTATTTATCATTAACACTTTCCAAAAACTGATCTTTCTCATATTCATGTTCTTCTAATGATTGATACCGAACTATCTTTTTTTTACTTTTCGTCAAATTCAATAATAGTCTTTTAAAAAGAACATTATCTACATCATATCTAAAGCATTTTTGAGATGAATTATTAACTATATTCCGCAAACTCTCTTCGTTTAATTCATCTAAAGAATCATCACTGATATAAATAACATCTCCTATTGTGTTTCTCATAATAGCTGGCCAAATGAAATTATCTATCCTCATATACGGACGATTTGGTGTTTTATCACCAGAATAATCGAATTCCTCTGCTATTAGAATTGCTTCTTCCGGAGAACTAATCTCTTCCAGTATCCCGGTATATTGACAGATTCAGAGACATCGTCTAAATGCGAATCAACATGCACTAAGGTAGCATATTTTGGTACACCACCTTTTAGTCTTTCAATCTCCCATGCAGAGAAAAGCAAAATTATGATTTCTCATTATGTATACATTATTTACTTTCTTTCTCCATTTTTCATTACTCATCCATTCATTCATTTTTCTTCCCCCTAACCAATCAATCATAAACTAAGAGAAGAAATATATGTAATAACTTTTTGCTCTCAAAACCCCACCAAACTCTACCATCTATTTGCATTTCACACATTCTCAATGGCTGTTTGGTATGGTTTTCAAAACAAAAGAAAAACATCCCTAAGGATAACGGGTTCTGTTTTGAAGTACAAAAAGCAAAGTCGCAAGTTAAAATGACAATTAATTAGCATATTAAAAGGTACTGCGATTCGCAGTACCTTTTTTGTACAACTTGGTTTAATATTTCGCGAATCAAAATTTAACTAAGCACCCCGTTAGCTTAATAAAGTTATTTTAATTCATTCACTAATAATTCCTTATGATAATGGGATAAATCAAGTAATTCAAAATCTCTATTTCGTATTAACTTAGTAAGGGTGTTTACTTCATCCCAAGCTAAATCATAAAGAGATTTATCAATGATTCCATTTAAAAAGGCTTCTTCAAGTTCATCGGCATCTTTTAAGATAACTTCTCCAGAAGGTAACAAAATAATATCTAAATATAAATCATCCAAATAGGGAATATCATTATCTACTCCATTTACAAGACAAACATCAATATACCATTGCACGATATCCCCATTATTATCAAACATTGTTGTTACTGAATGCCGTTTTTCTAAGGGGAATTGTTGAAGCCAAATGTAACCATCATCTACAATGCATATATTCTTTTCCTCATACCGAACGAATAGTGGTTCAGCAACTTTAATTGTATGTAATAAAGTTATATGGCCTTTAAATTCTTTAGTATCAAGAAATGCTTGTGCATATTTTCTATCCAAGACACGTTTCCATTCCGAACGGTTTCCATATTTTCTCTTCACCATTTTCATCCTCCAACTGAAAAGTATTTACCTATTTATAATAGCCGATTTTTAATTGCTATAAAATGGGTGGTTCCTTTTTTTACTTACCTGTCCCATTAGTTGAATATAGTTCCTTGCCATTTAAATTAACACGTAAACTAATTCGAGAGAAAAAAAGATTATGTATTCGCATCGTTATAGAACTTTCTATAATGTAACTTTATTAATGCGATTTGATATACCAATTCGTATGAAAATTATTAAAAAGTCGCTTTATATCAATAAAAAAAGGACATCCAAATCATTTCGATTTGATACCCTTTTTATAGTGTTTTTTTAAGTTTTGTACTCGAAAACAGAACCCGTTACCCGAAGGATGTTTCATTCTTTACCATTATCATTAACTTTTCTATTATGTTTACATGAAATATAAATCGCTACCCATAAACATAATGTTGAAATTACAACGACACCAAACATCGTGCTTCACCCTTCCTAATTACATTATAAACCAAACTGGAAGGTAATTCCGCAATACCTTTCTGCTGCTCTCAAAACCACACCAAACTCTGCCCTCTCAACACATAACGTTTTGGCTGTGTGATGCAGTTTTCAAAGCAAAAGCCCTCGTTTGAAGGCTCTTAATTACGTGCAATAGAAGCATTAGCCCACATAACAGCAGTTTCAAGGTTAGTCATGGCAACAGACTTCTCACGGTTGTTAGGACATTCTTCATCGATTAGATAAGCAAGTTCTTTTGCCTTTTCACGAATAGCCTCATACTTTTCTGGCTGCCCTTCTTTTGGGCTGTGGTACTTAAAGTTATTTTCAATTACATCATTTAGATGTTCTTCTACTTTTGGCATTATTCAACTACCTCCCAATCCTCTGACAACATATCCGTTTGTGAAGCTAACCAAGGACGCGACTTTTAGGAGCGTTCTCATTGTCCGTTTGAAGTCCTGTCGTATCAATGTAGATGTAAGGATGCGTCATTTTAGAATGTGCATCAGGGATTTGTAACTTAATAAAAATACCTTTACCATTCCAACCTTTTCGGGCTACTTTCTTGCCTTCCTTTAAAGCTTCAATTGCTTGACCAAAAATCAATTTGATTGCCTCCTTCGTTTCTAGAAATAAGAAAAAGCACTGCAACAATATGGTTACAATGCTTTTTTTATAGTTCCTGTTATTGTCAGGAATATTAATTAGTGAAGTAGATGAGGATTTGCACCTAATATGGTTAACATCTCATTCGGTTGCGCCTCTCCTGCGCTTTGTATAAAGGTTTGTAAGCCTTTAAAGTCGCGTGAGATATTTGAATGGGCAAAAGCAAAGTTAACCTTACCGAACTGTCGAGAGTACTATGTTATCTCTCTAAGCGTCTACCTATTCCGCCACTACTCCTAATTGTATTTGTCGAGTTAGCTCACTTGTGAAACCGTGGTAGAGCTGCACCACGTTATATCGTAAAGCGAATTGTGTTTTTATTTATAGTGCATTTCCGTGCACTTGTTGCTCATAGTAAGTTTAACTGAATCATGGAAAGTGGACGAAGTTCACATAAAAATCACTCCTTCAGCAATTTTTAGCCTTTTATATTAATTAAGATACCTTATCTCTTAAAAAATATAGGCCGGCCGTGTATGTCTTGCCTCGAACAAGTTTATGAGGCGCAGGTCGGTCGTCGGTCTGTCTTTCCCTAATATTTAGGATTTTATAAATACCAAGGGAAGAAACATTTACCTGTCCAACCTCCCCTTTAGTTTACATCGTAACTCACCAAAATTGATACGATTGGAACATTTGGAACATCTGTAACACTAGGCACATTTGTAACACTTATAACATCTTGAACATCTGTAACTTTATTTAATGTAAAAAATAGTTTACAATTTGTAAGAAATAAATTACAATCAGTGTAAGAGGTGGTGCTATTGTTAAATAACAAATTAGTAATTTGTAGGGCGGAAAAAGGTTGGACACAACAACAATTAGCTGATGTGGTTGGTGTCAGTCGACAAACTATAGCAGCTTTAGAGAAAAATAAATATAATCCGTCTTTGATTCTAGCTTTTAAAATTGCTAATTCATTTGAGAAAGAAATAACGGATGTATTTAATTATGTGGAGGATGAATAATGGTTAACGTAGCTACGATTAGTATTTGTGTTTTAGCAGTGTTAGTAATTATTGCAGAATTTTACAAATCTACATTTGAACGTAGGATGGAGTCGCAAGATGAGAGAGGTCAAATGCTCATCTTTAAAATCAAGTCATTTTCTTATTCTGTTCTAACTGTTGGTATATTAATTGGAGTAGCACTAGTAGCAATGTTTAAATTAATAGATAAAGAATATTTTATTTATTATGTAATGCTAGTGTTTTTCATTCAAAGTATATCATCATCTATTTATTTGGCCGTTGTTCGGAGAGTGTAAAATATTTTGTAAAAAACCCTGTCTTAAAATGAGGACAGGGTTATTATTGTTTACTTCATCATCATATCAATAACACGTTCTCGTACTCGCTGTACGCTTGTATGACTCATATTAAGCTTTTGCACCTATCCAGCGGAAAGGCATGCCTTCTAACAACCAATAAAGTACTTCTTGCTCTATATCGCCATTAACCTTGCTTGTTAAATTTTGAACCATAAGTAATTCACCTTTAATTTTGTTAATGCGTACTTCACGCGCTGCTCTGATTTGAACATGTGCATGCACTGGGTCACTTGTTCCACCAACAGCCTTTGGCATTGTTGCTTCAATTCCATATTGTGCTGTGGATGCAGTAACAGTTAAAGAATCAAGCTCATCCTTCATTCTCATGTACTTGCACATGTTGTCGTGATACTTCTTAATTGCCTTGTCCAACTGATAACGATTTAATTGTATTTGCCCTTGTTTCATAGGTTTGCCCTCCTACGGTGTGATATAATAATGTTGTAAGCACCGTCAAAGGGCATAAACCAATTCGAGCTGTAGCGTGTGACGACGCTGCGGCTTTTTCTTTTCCAAATCTAGTAATATGTTATAATTTGGTTAAAAAGAAAGCAGGTTAATTATGTCGTTTTTTCTTGATCTTATAGTTCACATTGTTTATGTTTTTTTGAATTTAATTGTCTTACCCTATAAAATCATTTGGATAGGTCTTGCCATAATTGTCCTTGCTTTATTAATTTTAAAAAGATCTCGATCTAACTAATTCAAGTTTGGTAGGTTTATCTCCCCCCAAACTTTTTTTCGTTATATCCTCAAATTGTTCATGAGTTACTCTTTCAAATATCCTTGTATTTTCCACACAGTTAAATATTTAGAAAATCCCACTTTTTGAAAAGTAACTAACTCAACGATAGGATTTTCATAATCCTTCGCTACTTCTCTTGCAGATTTTTCAGCATCATATATGGTTTTTCCTAAATGCTTGAAAATACATGAAAAAGTAATATATGAGTATCTAAACGACATCTGATTAATTTTCCTCACTCTCCTTTACTTCACATTTCCTTTCTTAAATTCCATTTAATCGAAATGTTATAGTGCTAAAAATTGGCACAAACGTTCGTACATAGTTATAATTATCTTATCTTAAAAACAAAAGGAGTCTTGCCTTATGAGTCAAAGAGTTGCCTACTATGATGTTGCACCTGATGGTATGAAAATTATGATGGATATGGAAAAATACACCAAGAAGTCTACGATTAATCGAGCAACTAGGGAACTTATCAAAATTAGAGTCTCTCAAATTAATGGGTGTGCGTTCTGCATAGACATGCATACATCCGATGCTCGTAAGATGGGTGAAACCGAACAGCGTATTTATTGTTTAAATGCTTGGAATGAATGTACTTTTTATACACCTGAAGAGAAAGTTGCTCTAGTATTATCTGAGCATATAACTTTAATTCCTACTAAAAGAGTTCCAGATGACCTATATAAGCGAGTACGTGAATACTATGACGAGAAACAGTATGTTGACCTTGTTCTAATCATCAATCAAATCAACAGTTGGAATAGAATTTCTATTGCAATGGGGAATACAGCAACTGAAAAATAATAACTCTTTAACGAACATCTCTCGGTGTTCGTTTTTTTCTTCCTTTGTTTCGCAATTTCTTTCCTATGGACAGTTCACTTTGTGCAAAATGTAAACTACACATATCATATCTAGAAGAGTATAAAAGAGGCATATTGTTTCCCTCCTCGAAGGATCGCTGAAGGACCAGCAGTGATCCTTTTTTATTTTATAGGTCAATTAACTATACAAACTTAGTTATCGAATCATATAAATAGTAGTGTTAAGCAAATACGCTTAGCGATCACACCATAATTACTATTTAGTCATTTCTTTTTAAGGAGATGGTTTTTTTTCATCCTTTTCACACATTTTTATAGATTTATAAATTTTTTAAAATCCTGTTACATACATTAGTTTCGGGATAGCAACCTGTTGCATGGCATCGCCTTGCATGGCATCGCCCCAAGTTGTTATTGCATTAAGCTATCCCCTCTTCCCCCTATGGTATAATAATGTTGTTAAGCACCATCAAAGGGCATAAACAAATTCGAGGCTGTAGTGTGTGACGACACTACAGCTTTTTATTTCCCTCAAATGTTTGATTAATTTTCACTATCTATCTTTTCCCAAGCATCTATAATACTTTGAACCTTATCTTTCACAGATGGGTAGTCATAACCTACATCTTTTGAAATATATACAGCTAATTCCATTATCAAAACTTCTTTAGGAAGAGTATTTAATAACTCTCTGATTTCTGTATTTTGTTTATAATCCAAAATTAATTCATCCTTTCTTCTAATCTTCAAATTGTTCATTAGTTTGATGTAGCGTCTGCAAACGCTGCGGCTTTTTTTATGTTATAATCTGGTTAAAAAGGAGTTGTTTATAATGTACGAATACAAGTTTGTTAAAATGCCGTTTAAAAAATTAACAGGCAAACCAACTGAAGATTATCAAGAAGTAATTAAAAATCACGCAAAAGAAGGTTGGAGATTTATTCAAATCTTAACTCCTGACTTTACTTCTGCACCTGGGATGGGTACTTACTATGAACTAATTTTCGAGAGACCACAAAATACATAAAATCTATTTTTGAAGCTATAAACTAAGAACCTTCGAATTTAGTTACTAAGGGTCACCCTAACCAAAGTGACCCTTTTATAGTTTCTTTCCTCATATAGTTCATTAGTTTACTGTAGCGAGTTACGATGCTACGACTTTTTTATTTTTAAATTTATTTCACAGGCAATTCACTATATATATATAGCTATCACGACATATTAATAGTAATGTAAAGCTAATTTAGCCTTACACCTCCAAGTCTTGTTACTAAGGGTCACTCTATCCCAAGTGACCCTTTTATAGTTTCTTTACTCAAAAGTACCCTATAGGATTGATTTCGGTCTAGAAACAACATGGCTAATTATAAGTTTTGAAGAAATAATATTTACTATATCTTCACTCCACCTTCCTAATTGTCCAAACAACTGTATTAGATATGAATAAAATATTAAATAGAATAGGAAGTGAATATAAAATGGCATCATTTGAAATTGGAGCGAGAAGTCTTTTCAATTTTCGAAACGAACGCTTTTTTCTATTAGTTGAAGATGAAATTACAATTCCAGATGAAGGTGTGGAGATTGATCCAGTTAATATCTATGAGATTGACCAACAAACTTTCAATTTCATCAGAGATGAAGGAGATACACCTGTGATTCGACCAGTTATTACTCTTCCACCTGTACCACCTGGTTTTAAATTAGAACGAAAATGTATTTTTACAGTTGATAATGCATACTACGTAATTTATGATTTAGAAAATGGAACAGATAACAATGTTTTATTAAGAATCGGTGCAGCTTTATTTAACTCCATGAGAAATTCAGGTGTTCGTGAATGTGTTCCTCAAGATTTCATTAATTAATAAAAAATCTAACCTTCCGTAAAATTATTATCATCATATTTAAAGTAATGTTCAGCGAGATTTCTCCTTCCTTGCTGAACATTTTCTTTCAAATGTTTACTGCATATCGACTGCTACTTGCACACATTTCAGGTAAATTCGCTCTCACTAATGCATCAGCAAACGGTGGAGGTACGCTATTTCCCACTCTCTTAATCTGGTCCACTTTCTTCCCTGGGTGCTGATATTTGCTTGGGAAACCTTGTCCGGCAAATAACTCATGCGGTTGTAACATACGTAATCCGATGTCCGTCACATGATAACCCTTGGTGCGAACTGCGGTTAATGCGAAACGATCTTTAGTAGTGATAGTGTGTAAAGGTTCACTTAGTCCTTGCGCTGTACTCTGTCCGTAATATTTGGTTAAGAATGCTGTCACAAGTCCAAATCTATTGCCTCCAGCTGTGATTGTATGAAGTGGTGTGTTTAATGATAATCCTCTAACCTCTTTTTCTGATTGCTCTGTATAATAACTAATTAAAAAGGCTGCTTTATGCTCATCTGGAACCATAAAAGGTTCATCGGCATCGATTACAAAACGCTGTAATCCTTTTTCAATACGTTTTAATGTATTTGGTACAAGTGGTTTTTTACGTTCAAAAATCGAAGGTGCTCCAATACTCCAATCAATAATCTCACTAGCTGCCCGCCATGGTTTAAGTCGCCCTAACTGTACAGCTGGTAATTGTGGATCTCCATGCGTTAGCTTTGGCCACTTGATTTCCTTTCCATCACATCTAGCGATCATAAAGAACCGTTTGCGAATAGTTGGAGCACCATAATCACAGGCATGTAACTCCCTAAAATCTACCTCGTAGCCTAGTGATTCAAGTGCTTTAACGAAGCTCTGAAACGTTTTTCCTTTTAATTCCTTGATAGGTTTGCCGTTTTCGATTGGTCCCCAGTCTTTAAATTCCTCTACGTTTTCCAACATAATTACCCTAGGTTTTACAGCTAATGCCCACTTAACCGCAACCCATGCAAGACCTCGTATTTCTTGTTTGACTGGTTTACCGCCTTTTGCTTTTGAATGATGTGTGCAGTCTGGGCTAAACCAAGCGAGCCCAACTTTACGACCTCTACATGCTTCCTTGGGGTCAACATCCCAAACTGATTCACAATAATGCTCTGTATCAGGATGATTTGACTTGTGCATTTCTATAGCAGCAGGATCGTGATTAATAGCAATATCTACGCTCATTCCAGTTGCCATTTCAATACCTGTACTTGCTCCGCCTCCACCAGCGAAGTTGTCTATTATGATTTCACGCCATAAGTCTAATTGTTTCATTGTGGATACCTCCAATGCTGAACAAAATCTTTCGATTGTTCCTCATGATTAATCTTCCATAGCTTCAATTACAAATTCACGTAAACTTAAATAATCGTTTTCTAAATCCGATACTAACGCATCCATTTCATCATCACTTAAATCCTCTGAGGCATTTTCTGCTACAAAAGAGTATAATTCTACACTATTGTTTTGTAATTCAGTTACAAGATCATTGATTTCCTTTTCACTCATTTAAGTAATTCCTTTCTGCACATTTTCTTTCAACAATGACTCATTCCATTCCCATAAGCTTAACTTACCTTTTGCTGGCACTGGATTAGATAGAACTTTTACTGTATTCAGCTCCCATGCATAACGACCATCCATAAAATCACCAAAGTAAAGTTCATCACCCTTTAATTTTTTTCCGAATTCAATGCCAGCATCACTTAACTCATTCGGTACCAAATGACATTCAACTAATTCTGCGGTAGCAATAACAACACCCACTGGTAAATCTTCATTTTTAATTCCATGCTTTTGAAGTGCTCTCTTAATCGGTGGATATTCACAATATTCTATATCCATTGTTTTACCAGCGTGAATAGCAATTGGACCTCTGTATTTCGTCTGCCAGCTACGTGTCTCTAACCGCTTCTCACCCAAAGCAATAAGTGTAGCCCAAGGTTGTCTAATTGTGATTGCTTTCATTTGGCACTCTCCTCAACATCTTCTTTGTAAATTAATAGCCGTGCAGGTCGGTAACCTTCAAAGTGGCTCGTCAGCATATCCACTTTCCGATTTGGTGCATATCCACCTTTAGAAAGTTTCTCTGTTAACTCACACGATTGTGGTCCAATTACAACAAGTAACCCTTCATCTATAACTTGTAGTGTCGCATTTGAAATAATTCGAACATGCTCCCACATTTTTGGATATTTACGTGTCAATTCTTCCTCTGTAAAATCAACTACTTTCATAGATACTAAATCTAAGTAATTGACAAATGAGCTTTTACTACGAGACCAGACATGAGTATCATATTCTCCTGATCTACTGCCATTAACAAAGCATAATGTTCCTTTTGGTAGATTTCGCTCTGACAGATTTCCTTCAAATCGGACGACTGGTGCAGAACTTGATTGTAAAAACCATGGTCTTTCTAGTTCTTGTTTTCGCAATTCATCAAGAAAACTTAATTGTTCATTCATTTCTATCTCTCCTAAAATAAGCTCAACTGCTCATATTTTTGGTTTTTGACAGGTTCGTTCGCATTTTCCACCTTTTTTCGTACCATTTTTGACATATCGTTCGCCATAGCCGCTTCTTTTAGTACAGATTCTGATACAACTTTTTTAATCGACTGCAGATCATCACCTACTAAAAGCACACTACTTATGACCTTCTTATCTACTCGCTCATTCAGTTGAATTGATATACAGCCATAAAAATTTTCTATCACCGTTGCCTGTTTACCATTTTCATAATGTTTACGTCTTATAAGCGATTCATCCATAATTTCTACAGTGTCGCCAACATCAAATGCATTCTGAGAAATCTGCTCTGTAACCGATTTATCTTTCACCTAGCAGCTTCAGTTACTTCATAAGGCTCAATAATTTCAAAATAATTCGATCTATACGAACCAACTTCAAAAAAACACTGTAATAGCCGTTTACTTTCGGATCTGTGATAATGTATTCTTCGCCAATTCTATAAAAATGTGAGGGTGGCTTAACGACACGAGCTAGGTATTTTCTTGTTATTTGTATTGGCACTTCAATAGTGTCATCTATTAATTCAAATCTGCTCTTTTGATAGGTACCGAAATGAGCACCTGAGTGTGGAAATCTGCTTACGTTATAAGCCAATCCACCATGTGGGAAAAGGTAATATTCCTCTCCCACTTTTAAATTGGTACATGGATCCGCATCAATGCATTTTCCTTGCAGCATTCTTACCACCTACTCTCGATAAATGGCAATAAATAATGCAATGTATACCCATCCATTGATGTGACTTCATTTGCATTTTCTTCAAACGTTGCAAGTGGAATGGATTTACGTTCCCCTCTTTTTGCACCTACCCAGGCTGCTTGAAGCGTTGGAAATGGTAAGCGATAATATTTGTCCAGCTCGTTGAAATAAACGAGTAAGAAGGATATAGCTCCCTTCTCGTACCAGGAGTGGAGTAGCTCATATTGATGTTCATGTAAATTTTTAAGCGGAAAACTTTTGCCTGCCGTTTCTTTTGCATCAAACACAACCGCTCGTCCATTACATACACCTGCATATTCCACCCATTCAGGCTTTTCTTTCCGTCCCTCAACTTGTTGACCTTTATCTTTTGTCACTTGGATGGTTACGAATATCCGCTAATCCAGCGTTACGATATTTTGTATGGCCATGTCAATGACACGCTCTAAAAATTTTCCGCGGTTAGCGTGTGTTACAGATTTCGCTCGTTTTTTAGTTGATTGATTATGAAACATCCTGTGCCCCCATTTCTTCTTTGTTTTCCGCTTCTAACACATCAAATATGGTGAGCTGATTTTTTAAAAATTCCTCTTCCAAATCATCTAAATGCCTTTGCCAACATGTAGCACCATATCGTCGTATGATGGATTCGCCACTTTTTAAAGGTCTGTTACATCTTTTACAACGACTCACGACGTACTTCTCCCCCTATTCACTCCTCAAAACGGTAAATCATCCTCAGATACTTCTATTGGTCCTCTGCTGTTTGCAAATGGATCTTCATCTACCCGTGTATAGTTCTGCTGATTCATCGACGGCTGATTTTGCGGATAAGGATTGTTACTAAATGCATTCTGACCTGACACTGATCCGCCGAATTGTTGTTGTGGTTAACCACCGCCATATACCGGTTGATTATTACCGTAAGTCTGACCACCATATTGTGACTGCTGTTGCTGATAAGTATTTGATTGTCCTGAATATTGTTGTGAGTTTGGCTGACCTGAGTTAGTCCGTGGCTCTAAAAATTGGACACTGTCTGCTACAACGTCTGTAGTGTAAACACGCTTACCATCCTACCCCTCATAACTTCCTGTTTTTTTCAATTGTATCGCTTGTACCAGGATTTTACCGTATTTCCCTTGACGTTGTATTTTCCCGCAATGTCCTTATATTTCAGACCTTCAAGCCAATCTTCAAATGCTAATTCATGACTTTGCACCCTTACCGCCCACCTTTCCTATTGCATATTTATACATCAACAATTTAGTGTGCATGTTGTCGCGCGGAAATCTGAAAAATATATTCATTCCTGAACCCTACTCGTTGAACGTTTCCCTTAATAAATCGCGATTTTTTTTACCCGGGGTGTTATTTTACGTACTTCGGATGTTGGTCAGCGAACTCTACAATGTAATTAACTTCTTCAGCAGTAATTCGTAACAGTTCACACGTGAATTGAAGTTTATTGGCTGATTATAATTGCTCACGCACTTTATCTACTGTCATGTGCTTACACTTACGAGCGTTAACACAATCTCTTATTTGCTTGTATCAATAGTAAGTATATCGAGTGAAAGCATTTAGCATGTCTCGCTCATACCAATCACGTTGTGAGTTCGTAATGGCTGCATCTATCATCTCTGTGTCATATGTCCATGTCCCATCAGTGAAAATCACTCTACCACCTCTCTTCATTGATAAACTTAGGCCCCTCGTTGTATTGTTATTATGTAAAATTTTAATCATTAATTAGAAAATGACCAAGACGGCAATTTAAGCTATCTTGGTCTTTGACATTTTATTTAATTGTTCCACGAATTGTAACATAACTCAATTTCCCTACTAAAATAGCACGTTCAGCAATCATTTTAGCTTCAAGTAAGGTGTTACTCTATCCACTAATAAAACGACAGCCATTTTTGTTTGAATTACCCTTTACTGGTTCGGCATACGAGAAATATCCTTGTCGCACAGCTACGTTCATTGCTGAGATCATTGTTTCACTGCTACTATAATTCCCACTCTGGATACGGAACTTCTGTGGGTTTTTATCGATTTTTACATAGTGAATTTTATTACTTACATCAACGACCCGCTTTTTAAATAAAGCAACTTCTTATTAACAAGCCCTTTAAAGGGGTGAAACTGCTCGATACTCACTTTTCAGGACAAAATAAAAAGCCACGCTCACAAGAACGCGACTAGTCTGTGTTATTCGTTTTCACTTACAATACCTTCTAGCAATTTAATAAATTGTTTGTACTTTTCGTCTTCTCCATCTGTAACCGTTTTTGCTAATGCTAACAACCCAGCCGTATCAAATTTATCTACTGGCATTTTCCCTGCTATATGATGTTATAGTACAATTCTGAAATTGATTGACTTACAAAATATTTTCAAGGACAGTTTCAATATCGAGCAATGAATCTGTTGGCTCAAAACGTGCAACTGTTTTCCCTTGTGCATCAACTAAAAATTTCGTGAAATTCCAACGAATATTACGCCCATCTAAAAAACTCGGCTCTAACTGCAAAATGTTCTCTGCTAGTATTTTCTCTTCCATATTGAACTTGCCAAATTCGCGGAAATCTACCTCATGCTTCAAATAATTAAATAGTGGATGCGTCCCTTCTCCATTTACCTTAACAAGTTCAAAAATCGGGAATGTTACACCATAATTCATTTTACAAAGCTTTGTCGTTTCTTGTCCATCTTCGGGATTTTGGTTGCCGAATTGATCGCATGGTAATCCTAATACAATAAAATTATCATCTTTATATTTATCATACATTTTTTGTAGATCTTCAAATTGATATGTAAATTGACATTGGTTGGCCGTATTCACAATAAGCATCGGCCTTCCTCGATATGTTTCCATCGACAAAATTTCACCGTTCGATTTCTTTACCAAATAATTATAAATACTCATAACAAAACCCCCATTAATTACTTTTCGAAGATATTATATCATTTAAATAAATGACTTCCAAAGAACTAACTATTCAAAAAAGCCCCTCGAATCCAAGAGGCTTTTACATTCATCTATTTAATTATTGTGATATTTGTCGAGTTAGCTCACTTTTGAAACCGTGGTAGAACTACACCACGTTATATTTGTAAAGCGAATTGTGTTTTTGTTTATAGTGCATTTCCGTGCACTTGTTACTTATTTAATCCATATGAAACTTTGAATTGACACATATACTGAAAATAAAAATAGCCCAATCAACAACCAACCATAAGCTTTCCTCTCTCTTTGAAATTCTTTAATTCCTAAAATTAGGCCAAATAAACCTAAGAAGAAAATCATTAGGTAATTCAGCTGGTAATCACGTGTGATAAGTCCATAAGCTGAAAGAGATATTCCTATGATTGCAAAAATAATTTGTAAAATTTTCAGCATAATATTCCACTCCTCTTAAATTCCATTTTTTATTTATCATATAATAAAAAAAGATATTATGGAAATGACTGTAAATTTTCAGCCTTTTCGCCTAGTTTGTCTTGCCTCGAAAAAGTTTATGAGGCGCAGATCGGTCGTCGGTCTTTCTTTCCCTAATATTTAGGATTCGATAAATGCAAATAATTCCGCACGGCCCTGCGATACTTCAAGTTTCCTATGAAAAAGGTGTTTATATTTTTGAAGCTGAATATAGAAACTCTTTTATTCAAGAAGGTATGGAGAATTTGTCATAATTTAATGAGTAGGACGCTCGTCTTCCCCTCTTTTCGTAATCGATGCTTGTCACACACCTGAAAAATGGATTTTAATCCTCACTAACAATTTAGCAGTTACTAATTTAATAGGTATTAATTACAGTTTTCTATTTGTCTATGTACTTCTTCCTTCAAATTTCCTAGAATGGTAATATAAAGGGAGGATTTTTAATGAAGAAAAAATTAATTTTTAGTGCGGCATTAGTATTAAGTTTAGGATTAGCTGGATGCGGAAGCGATTCATCAAAGGACGATAAGCCAAAAGAGAAAGGTGCTAAAACTGAAGAGCATCAAAAAGTTCTAGCTAAAACAACAGATGATGTCATTAAACATTTTAAAGCTGATGGCCTAGACATAGGAGAAGTTTCAGACTTACCAAATGATGAATTTGGAAATATCCGAAAAGAAGGTAAAAGAATTTTAATCCCTTCTCTTGGTGATGATTCAGGAGGTCGAATATTTTTATTCGACAATGAAGAAAATCTAAAAAAAGCAAAGAGTTATTATGATGAATTAGGAAATTCAAGTCCTATGTTTTATTCTCACACTCATCAAAGTGGAAAGTTTTTATTACAAATGAATGGTGATATGGAAGATAATGAATTTGCAAAGTATGCGGCTTCACTTGAAAAAGCTGTAACAGGTTCTACTGACGTTAAAATAAAAGAAGAAAGTAAAGCCAATAAAGCAGATAATTTAACAGAAGCGAATGTTGGTGATGTAGTAAAAGATGATTTTGCAGGTACATATACAATCACTGATTTATATGAAGCACCAACTGAAAAGTATAAAAGTGCCGATGTCGAATTTTCAATTGATGGCATGAAAACAGCTAAATTGGTTGCGCGTGATCCAAAAATGCTTGATACAGATGCCGAAACAAATGTACTTATCCTAACTATAACAGGAGAAAATTTATCTGATGATACTTTAAGCTTTTATCCAAATTCAGCGAAAATGACTACGGATACAAAACGTCAAATCAATTCAATTGTTGAAATTTCTCATTTCGAGTCTGAATTTATTGGCAAAGTAATACAAAAAGGCGAAGTTATTTTTGATTTAGGAAAAGAAGGTTTAGAAGGTGTAAAAGAATTAACATTTGTTTTTGATAGTGCTTCAAAAGATAACAGATTTATTGGCGAAAAAGTAACAGTAGTTGTACCAGTAAATAAAAAATAGTCACTCAATTGTACTTCACCCCAAAAGTTAGACCAAAAATCTATCTTTTGGGGTTCACTACAGTTAGATGTGACTCATAATATTATTTTCTAAGTAATTTAATCCTTTCGATTCAACCTTGGCGTTATACAAGGAAACCGATATTACTTTATTCTCTAGACATTCACGATAAATGCTTGCACCAGAAATGAACCCTTTTTCTTGGATCACTTCAACGATTTCTCCGAATGTTTGTTTTTCTATTTCAAAATCATAAAATTTAGGCTCTTCCTGATTATTTAATCCTTCTAGAATATCCAATATTAATTTTCCCTTATCCAAACAATGCTACCTCCAATCTATTTAATAATATAGATTAAAAGGTAACATTTGTCACATAATGACTCCATAATAAAAAGCCACACTTTGTTAGATGCGACTTCATGCATATAATTTTTAA
The DNA here is from genome assembly GCF_054665055.1 of Lysinibacillus sp. CTST325. NCBI lineage: Bacteria > Bacillati > Bacillota > Bacilli > Caryophanales > Bacillaceae > Lysinibacillus > Lysinibacillus sp. CTST325. The sequence continues at coordinate 579,401 of NZ_BAAFHO010000002.1, forward strand.
CTACCTTTCATATATACGGAAGGCAATAATGTTTCAATCATATCAGTTCCACCCATACTTCCACCTCCAACTTTTCAATGCCTCACCCCCTACTACATCTGACACGTCCTCAAATTGTTCAGTAATTTTGATGGAATGTTGATTAAAAATCATCCCATTCTGTTACAAGGCTAGAAGGATAAACCCATACTCCGCTCTTCCCTGTTTTGAAATGCTTCTTGTTCTTCGTACTTATCTAAGAAAATTCAGACTTACTATGAATTTCCATTTGCTATTTTCGTATAGAATGTTGCTCACTTGAAAATATCGATGTAAATAAATTAAAGAAAGCAGACCAAAAAGCCTTATTTAAGACACTAGAACAAGGTCACTATCTAAAAGAGGTAATTAAAGTCGTCGAAGTACTGTTATAAAAGAATAAACGGCATACCGATATCCATCAACGTCTTATTGTTCTCTCTTAATTCACCCGATTTTTTTTCATCCCTATGTAATATTTTGTCGTCATAAACACGCCCCACATCAATAAAACAGCGCAAACAATAAAGTACGCTCCTATACCTTTACTCGTATCTATAGCCGCTACCGCATTAATGTATATAAAAGCTGCAAACAAATTAGGGGCTTTACAATATAACATACTCTTTTTAATATGGGACCCTCATTCGTTTAACAACAATTTTGGATGAAGGCGAAAGGTTATAGATGAGTTAGCACTTTTTATATGCTGTATAAATTATGTTTATTCCTCTAAAAAATAGGGAAAAGAAAAATATTGAGCCAGATTTTATATTTTTGGGAGGGATTATTAATGGCAAAACGAAGAACATATGTTGTAATTGTAGGGTTAGCTTTAACAGCATTTTATTTAAGTAAAGAAGAAAACCGTGATAAAGCGTTAAGTATGCTCAATAGTGCAAAAGCTAAATTAGGATCCTATTTAAATACTGAGGAGATGGACAAAAACATATCAGAGCGGATAACTGCTCAAGCTGCGACACGAGCTGGAACATCTCCAACAAAAATAGCATCAAACGAAATGGTTGCTGAAGGTGGAGGACATACAGGTATCCATTTTTTCAATGAAGAAATTCAGGGAAAAGAACAATAATAACAAAAACTCACTCCGTACTCATAGGAATACTTTGCTCATATTTTAACTGTTCAATTGATATCAGATATTCCTTATTCTTATCATTTGTTATGCCACTAGGCTTAGAAACATAAATAGACCGCAAAGCTTTTTAAAGAAACGCTTTGCGGCTTTTTTATCTCTTTAAGGTTTTTCCACTAAAACCTCTTTTGCTAGAAGCCCCTCTTCCCCTACATCCCCCTCTTTTTCTAATACTTCTCCTTTTGTATCGTTTTCAAAAGTATCATACATTTTCTCTTTAATGAATAGCGCAGGAATTAACCCCATAAATGCATAAGAAATACCTAACACAGCTAGTCCAAATCCAATTGATTGTGTAGTAGCGATAATTCCAATAAGGATAGGAGCTAAAGCTGCACCTATTCTTCCCATATTATAAGCCGCACCTACAGCGGTTCCTCTAATATGAGTCGGGAAGCTTTCACTTAAATAAGTAGCATTTACACCATACGGCGCTCCATATACGAAACCTAGAACAGTCATTAAAATAATGATGTTTCCTGGTGATTGGTAAAAATATATGACTGGTAGCATGATCGCTGTAGATAATCCTGCAATGACGAAAACCCCACGACGACCAATTACATTGGCAATCCAACCAGCAAGTGCTTTACCAAGAATCGATGCTGTATATGTCCCAATTAAATATCCTGTCATTTCTTTGAAATTAAAACCTAATTCTTTAACTATATACGTTGGTAACCAAGTACCTACTCCGTAATATCCAAATTGCAATAGAGAAGAAGTTACTATCCATAATAGAAAGATTGTAAAAACTTTCTTATCCCTAAACAACGCAAGCCATTCATTTGATTTCTTAACTTTCGATGTCTTAGCTTGTTTTTTAGCCAATCTCCAACCAGTAGGTTCTGGTACTTTTGCGCGAATATAGATCGCCACAACAACTGGGATAATTGAAATTAAGAATAATGGTCTCCAACCATATTCAGGGAGAATCGCGCCCGCTAATAAAACAGCGACTAAATATCCTAATGAATAGGAAGAACCTAATACGCCCATAATAGTTGCTCTATGTTTAACTTTTACATATTCAGCCATTAACATCGTGGCTAATGAATATTCGGCCCCCATACCAATTGCTGATATGAAACGAACAATAATAAATTGTTCATATGTTTGTACAAAAGCTAAGAGAGCGGTTCCAACTGAAAATAATATCATCATATAGGTCATCATTTTAACGCGGCCAAAGCGATCAGATAACCATCCCCCTAGGATTCCACCAAGTGCCATCCCTAATAGAGAGAATGTACTGATCCAACCAGCAGCCTTAGTATCTAAGACGAACTCGTCAATTAAGCTCGGCATAACCAATGACAACATTTGGATATCCATACCATCAACTGTTAAACCTATAAAACTAGCCACAAATACAATTTTCCATAGATTTGAGTTCTTTTCCATAACATATCTCCTTCCGCATTCTTAGATTTTTTTTATCTACAAGCAAAATGAAGATACTGCATAGAATGTTTTGGCAAAAAAAGGTGTAATAGTATTGTTTTCTAGTTTAGAATTTCAAGTAGAGGTACTATACATAGAGGTGGAAGATTGAACATCTCCTACTTGTTTAACCGCGAATGATAATTTTTAATTTATTTGGAAACTAACGACACCAAAACAATATATACGGTATTTATTACCTTCCTTTAAATAATTATACATTTCATCAAATTGTTTTCAAATAATTCCGAATATTAAGTTTCACCAGAACAAATAGCAACCACTTTAATCCCCTATGAATAAGGGGTTTTAGATTAGAGGGATTGCTAATGGAAAATGTACACATTAGATATTAAGACAATTGATTAGGCTCCCTTAAACAATTAAAGAGCTTTCAGACAAATCATGACGGAGAATTACCCGTCAACTGGATTTTAAATATGTCCGAGAGCCCTTCTATTATTAAGATTCAACTTCAAGATCCACGCCAAGTTAGGAAAACATTACCATACCTTCCTACCCCGATTTTCAAAATACCTAATGTGTAACAAATGTAACATATGCACCATTTGTATATCACATTCGTTAAAGATACATTTTTTCCGACTAATACCCATTAAATCTTCCATCTGTATACTCCACAACCATTTTTGACAGCCTTGTTTACAAAGTAAATGTGACCAAATGTGATTTCTTTCTTTAAAATTCTGGATTTTGTAAAGAGTAATAATGTGAGATTCATTACTTAGGAGGAGTTTTGAAACTAAAAAACAGATTAAGTATTACACGACAAAGCCATCCTAAATTCCGATTTATTTATCAAAATTAAACGGTTTTTATTGTGGTAAATAAACGCTAAATTAGTTAAAGTTGTCTCTGTAGGTTATTTAAAGAACTAACCTTTTACAATTTTAAAGGAGGATACATAAGTGAATAAGTTATTCAGAAATGGTTTTATTTGTCTAGCATTAATAATGCTAGTATTAATTAGCTTTAACGGGGAAAATGCACATGCTGAAGAAGGCTATTCAGAAGTTTTAATCCCTAAAATGAATTCGAATGAATCAGAGTTTGGCAAAGCATCCTATTCAAGTAACTATAGTACTATACCAAGTTGGAAAGCATTTGATGGTGTAGAACACTATAATAACGGTGGTGCGAACTATGCTTGGGGAACTTCCGCAAAAACAAGGTCGTTAGCATATGAATTCTCAAAAATTTCAACACCATCAAAACCCGATTCAATATCAATAGATAGAAATGTATTAGAGCTTTCAGAATACCGCTATGCTAAGTTAACAGCTACTATCCTACCCGAGAATACAAATGAAAATATAATTTGGACAAGTAGTGATGAGAGCATTGCAACAGTTGATCAATTTGGTACTATTAGAGCCATTAAAGAAGGCGTAGTTACTATAACTGCTCACCTCGAAAATACGAATTTAACCGCTGATTGTATTGTTACTGTTAAAAAACTAGGAAGTACAGAATCTAAATCGATCGTATTAGATAGAAATGTATTAGAGCTTTCAGAATACCGCTATGCTAGTTTAACAGCTACTATCCTACCCGAGAATACAAATGAAAATATAATTTGGACAAGTAGTGATGAGAGCATTGCAACAGTTGATCAATTTGGTACTATTAGAGCCATTAAAGAAGGCGTAGTTACTATAACTGCTCACCTCGAAAATACGAATTTAACCGCTGATTGTATTGTTACTGTTAAAAAACTAGGAAGTACAGAATCTAAATCGATCATATTAGATAGAAATTTTTTAGAGCTTTCCGAATACCGCTATGATAGATTAACAGCTACTATCCTACCTGAGAATACAAATGAAAATATAATTTGGACAAGTAGTGATAAGAGCATTGCAACAGTTGATCAATTTGGTACTATTAGAGCCATTAAAGAAGGCGTAGTTACTATAACTGCTCACCTCGAAAATACTAATTTAAGCGCTGATTGTATTGTTACTGTTAAAAAACTAGGAGGTACAGAATGAAATTCGATAACATTAGATAGAATGTATTAGAATTTCTAGAAGTTAGTCAAGATTAAGTTAATAGCCACGGTTACTCCAGATACTGTAAAAGTAATATGGTATCTAGTTTTGAAGTAAGAGAATATTAATCTAAAAAGTCAGATACTCTTAATGAGATCTGGCTTTAATTAAAATAATTTACCTTTAGTTTTTCAACTTGAGATTTTAATGCTTAATTAGCTTATCGAGGTATGCAAGTGGAATAATTTTTATATACCTAATCAGAAATTTTCATTAAATTGCAATGTGTACAAAAATACGCAAAGGAGTATCAGCATCATGGATTCATTTTCAATAAACAACAAAATATGTAATGTTAACATCGTTCCTTATGAAGACAAATGCGGACTAAGAGACGATGGGACTTATTTGATTTGTTATAGAGGATGGTATGTCGATTTTCACTACGATGATAAAGAAATATTAAATGCGTCTATACCTGATTATAGTCCAGAATTAATAAGTTTTTATAGTAACCCATTCGAAACTTTCGAAAAAGATATAGAGATATTAAAAGAATACTTACAAGAAAAACACGGGATAAGAGAATTCCGATATTTTGACCCAGAAAGAGATGAGGGGTGTTATGTGAATTTTTAATCATAACTTACAAAAAGACCAAGACAGCAATTAAGCTATCTTGGTCTTTGACAATTTATTTAGTGGTACCACGAATTGTAACATAACTTAATTTACCTGCTAAAATAGCGCGTTCAGCAATCATTTTAACTTCAGGTAGGTGTCGCTCCATCTATCACCATTTTTATTTTCCTCTACTGGCTCTGCATAGGATACGAATCCTTGTTGGACAGTTGTATTCATAGCAACAATCATTGCTTCACGGCTACTATAATTCCCGCTTTGGGTACGGTTTTTTATCCATCTTTACATCAACAACTGTTTCTTTAATAAAGTAACCTCTTCTTCTCGGTGATCCCTTGTAGTCGTTTACCTACAGCATTACAATATTACAACATTTCTGCGCATGCTTTATCCCATTGGCTTGAGTCTAAGTATTTTAAAAGCTTACTATTTTTTAGGACATGACGTCCTAAGTTATATTGAAAACCATAAAAGAATGTTTCTAATATCAACATTGACAACAGTATTATTCAAGTTTTCTTCAAGAAAAACCGCTCTTACAGATATAGAGCGTACAGTCATTGAATTCGTTCAACCTATCGATCTACTGAATTATAGTGCACAACTTCAAATCCCCTCTTATGGGATAATGAATTGTTCATTAATTGAGTTTAAAAATTGCTTTAAAAGATACATATTTATGTATTTCACAACAACATTTTTGTAAATATAAAACAATAATGGATTGTTTTCTCACGAAAATAATAGTAATATTTACTCGAGGTCATTTAACCTATTGTTTTACATCATTTAACAATAATAATGGGAAATCTACTTAAATTACTATTGTTATTATGTATTTCATTATAAAACAATAAAAATAATTCTAGGAGGAACATTTATGAAAAAATTAGCTACTTCAATTATCGCAGGTGCATTATTAATCGGTGGGACAATGAGCATCCCGACGCCAATAGAGGCAGCAGCGAAAACATACAAAAATTGCAAAGAGTTAAATAAGGACTACAAAGGTGGCGTTGCGAAGGATGCCAATGTGAAAAACAAAGGTGGAAAAACAAAATATGCACCTTTTGTTTCAGCTGAACTATATAAAGCAAATGCTTCAAAAGATCGTGACAAAGATGGTATTGCTTGTGAGAGATAAAGCTTGTAATTCCGTTAAGGTGAATACTATGAGTTTATTTTAAGGATTAACTTACCTTAGTTGAAGCTGAGGTGGGCCTTTATTCATTTATGCATGCTAACTCGATGTATTATAAGATTGAAGGTTAAAAAGCACAGAGAGTTCTGTGCTTTTAATGTTATAAGCTGTTTTCTTTATTCCGCAATCTGGTCGTTAGCTGAATAAATAGGTTATATAATTTCTGTTGAAAAATAAGATTAAGTCTCCAAATGCTCCAATACAAAAAAATATAAAATAATAACTTGCTATTGTCACCTTTTTGTTAAATAGTTCCTTGAGAGCTTGAATAAACAACTCGTCAAACTTAAACCAACTTAATATCCAACCAGCTAAAAGAAAACTTAAAATCATCATTCCCTTTTTCTGCTTCCCCCCTGTTATATGAATCTTTTAGTAAATACATCTTATCTGTTTATTGATTTCTTAAATCTTTTGCACAACAACAGCTTTTGAAAACGGAAATGTATAAAAAAATTGCTTTATTTCAACGCGATTGGTAACTGAATTCAATATTTGAATGTATTCAGCAGTTTTACTGAAATCAGAAATGACTAATCGACCATTTGGGCTTAAAACTCGCCACATTTCAAGAATCGCCTTCCTTCTTCCTTCTACACTTTTAATGTTATGGACTACGAAATTTGAGACAACGACGTCGAAACTTCCATCCGAAAATGGAAGTTCCCGAGCGTCAGCATCCACGATGTCGATTGCTGCCACACCTTCAGCAACGATATTAGCTTGTAGTTTAGCTTTTCCGTTCCCACCCAAATCCCATTTTGACCAAACATCAGTGGCTGTCACCTTACAACCCCTTTGAGATGCGGAAATAGCTAAAAGTCCACGACCCGTTCCCACATCAAGAAGTTCATCACCTGATTTAACTTGTGCAAGGCTCAAAATCACCTTTCTGTGTGCAATTTTGATTGCTGTTGAATATGTAAACATCCATAGGCCTGTCACAAGACAAATCAAACCATAGCCCAATACAAACCCATTGACTGAACCAAACACACCCAATAACGTAAATACCAGTCCGATAATAATTAAAAAGGCAACCCAAAATGGAGCGTCAACCCCATATCGCATGGTAATTTTCATTTATCTTGACCCCCTTTACTCGAAAAGCACTACATAGTGTTTTCAATAAAATGACCAGTTTGTTGCATACCGATTTTTATATTACCACATTATAACAATAGTACCTTTTTGTTCGAAATAAAATTCTTGTATAAGCCTTATTTTGATTGTATGTATTAAACATTGATATAAATGGATTATGAGGTATTCGATATACTTAGAAATTATCTCAAAAAAACTAGTTTGGGAACAAAGAGAGGATAAATGTTGCTGTTAGGTTGCTCTATTGCAAAATCTGCTTCATTTATCCTCATATATCAAGGTTTCTTACCCTAATAACTGTTCACCATACCTTATAGTGTTTTTTTAGCCACTCGTTCTATTTAGGTGGTAACACGGTAGTAAGCATTGCTTCAATAGCTCGTCTTTCATACTAATCAAATACCATTAATATTAAATTTTACTTTTTCAAATTTCTATTACTGATTTTCTATTTGTATGGTTACATACACTAACTGGCTTAGTGGCATGTCCATAGTCATCTGTACACCAAGACTGCGATTGGAATGCAAGGAATATACCAACCCATCTATTCTCTTCCTCAAAATGAATGAGTACACCACCATCTTGCCATATCCCGTCGTCTGTTCTAAAATCCCTACTATTTCCTTGATTCATATGAATATCATGAATGCCTCTGCCTGGAGAAAACCCGAAATATTTATCTCTTTCATTTTCAGTTTTGAATTTTTCTCCGTAAGCATAAACTGTAGCTTTTTTAGTCATTGCCTCTTGCATATATTTATTAACTTTCTCATTTAAGTCATTATCTGGTCCATTTTTTGTTGCAGGGAGAGGAATCATTTTTGAGGGATCAAATAAGCCGCCACGAATATAATCTAATGCAATTTCACGATTTTCATTAGTAACTTCTGTAAATCCTTCTTCGTAATTCGGAATAATTGTTATTTGATTGGAGTTGAAATCTTCACTAACAAAATATAGGACTTCTGAAGGCTTTACCTTAGAGGCAACATTGATCGCAATCCTATAATTCTCCTCACTTTTATCCTTCTTTGTTGCTCGAATATGCACTTCGTAATGAGGCGTCTTATCATATGAATCCACAGGTCTCACGTCAACAACTTTACCTTTTAGCACTCCGTATTTGAATAAGGGCATGAACTATTACCTCCTATAAAGTTATGATAATAAAACCTTATACCAAGATTAGATACATAGTAATAATTGCTTGACTCTTAGAAGCATCATTAGATAAACACAAGCTCAAAATTTCTATTCGTATAATCAATCACCATACGCCCATCCTTAGCAATATCACTACCAAAAACACCATCTAGCTTGAAAAAAGTAGCAAGATCTGTCAACATCTCTCTCACGTTGTGTAAATTGATTGATTGATTCTCATTCAGATTAACAATTAAACTTTCTATACTGTCTAATTCTCTTTCCTTAACATCACCGAAGCCTCCAGAATGTATCATTCTTTTCGCTATTTTAAGATTACTAATTTTCGACAGGAGCGGTTGTCCAAAATGGCTCTTATTTGCACCTGTGTCTAAACCGAAATACAACGGAACTTGATTCTGACCTTTCACTTTCAAAATCGGATACCCACAGAAGAAAAGATTGTTCTCCACACCATCTTTTCGTTGCGGTTTCTGAATTTTGACTTGTTTATGTCTATAGTCGATTTCCAGAAAAATATGTTGTATGATATCCCATCCAATGATGCCGTCTACCTGCATTATTTCTTCCGTTTTAGGATTTTGAATCATTAATAAATCATTTGCTAACACCAACGTAGGCTGATTAAGAATCGTTAGACCCTGTATGATAATTGAATCGATGATGGCCAAATCGGCACTAAAATTTTGGTTCGTTGAATTTCCAACCTCCAATTCTTCATCTTTCACAATGTTAATATTACAGTCATTTACTAAAGCATTTGAGATAACCGTCATCCCTGCTCCAGTATCTAACCAAAAGCATTTCTTATTTCCATTAATCATTACATCAACCATTGGAGAGCCAGAAATACTTAGTTTCATTGGAATACGTATTTCATCAGTTAAGAAGGAGAACGCTGTTTGTTCCGACTTGCTACAAGCTTTCGCAATTAAACGATTGCTTTGATCAATGCTTTGATCATCAAAAAGGCCGAGCATCTCTAATTGTTTCCATTCGGATTTAGTAAAATATAACTCAAATAAAATCTTGGCACAGCTACTTCGCAATGAAAGATCATGAGACTCACAATACAGATTCTTTAAAATTTCTGCAGCCAAACATTCCTTTCCTTCTGTAATTAATGTTAAAGCAGAGGCAAATTCTTTTTCTTCATCATTCATTTCAAATGTTGCAAAATCAAACTTCTCCATTTTGTCTATAACATTCAATTTATACCCTCCTAACAAATTATTTATTTTCCTTTATTACTTCTATAAACTTCCAATAACTCCTTCTACTTCAACTAAACTTCATCGTTAGTTGAAGTATCAAATCTTTTGGAAAAACAAAAAAGAAGCAGCCTTTCGACTACTTCCACATCTGATTCAAAATTTTGTTTCCGACTCTAAATATCATTGTACTGGAAAGCCTCATATGCTTACTAATTGCTCCCACAAATAAAACTTATAAGAAGTTCTAAAACCCATACAGAACTGTAGCGTGTGAGCACGCTACAGCTTTTTATTTTATACTATTTCTCAGGCTATGAACTATACAAACAAAGCTATCACAACATATTAATAGTAATGTAAAGCTAATTTAGCCTTACACCTCCGAATCTTGTTACTAAGGGTCACTCCTATCCCAAGTGACCCTTTTTATAGTTTCCAAAAACCAAAATCATTCCTTCGAACAAATAATCAAAAAGTGATGATCTAAAACCTACCATTTACAAACTGCTTAACAAGAGCAACTTACATACAAAAACATCTAAAAAATTTGTTGATTTTTCCCGTTTTTTGTTTTATATTTACAATATCCATGTGCTGTTTAACAGGTAACTGTTAGGCAGCTTTTTAATTACCAGCATGCAATAATTACTGATACACCAATGACTATAATGAGTAGCTCACATATTACAAAAAATCCTTTATGTTTTTGATCACGGCCATCATCTGGCGTATAAAGATCATCCACTAACCGTTTCAGCCTCTGAACCATCCCTTATCCACTAATCCCAAGCATTCATGCAACGATAACTTTTTTTGAACATTTGGCACCTCTACCTGTTGCAGTTCATTAATGACCCTATCCTCTTCTATGTATCAATTTTCTGACTAATTTGTAGTGCTTCTAAACTTTGAGTACTATCATATGCTCTTTTAATGGTTACATCATAATTTTCCATAACCACTTTTGTCTCCCTTTGCTCCGATAGCTTCGTAGATTGCCTTATGATGCTTGTTAGTCATTAAAACACATCCCTTGTCATGGACGAATATTTGTTACAACCTCCTGAAAATTATCTAAGGTATTTCGTGGGATATTTACCAATAAAGGAGTTGTTATTAGTGTCTTCAAAAAAGGTATCGATCGGTCTTACACAATTTACAGACTTTACTTTCAAAGGCGTTACTGGTAAAACTTCAATGGTTAGACAAATAAAATATCAAGATGAATACAATCCTGCTTTTGATTACTGGAAACCTTTACGGGATGGTATCCGAAAATTTCACGAGAAGGAATTTAGTAACGATTACCTGCTTTCTCTTGCTAACAAAGTTTCTCAAGCTAAACAAAAGAATTACTTGGAAGCTGTCAAAGCACATTTAAAATTTATTAAAAACAAAGAAATTGAATGGTTTGACCCAGGCAAATCCAATTGGTATAGCGAATATTTAACTGTCCGTTCATCACCAGAACTTGGATTAAAGATTGATGGTGTTCCACACTTAATCAAATTATATTTCAAAGGGAAGGACGAACGAATTGATAAAAATAAATGCCGCTCCTCTTTGACACTATTAAAACAATCTGATTTCACCATTGAGCATTCTCCTGATATAAAACCAGCAATTTTAAACGTCCAAAAAGGTAGGTTAATTTCAGATGAACCCACTACTGGAGATCATCTAATTGCACTTGAATCTGAAGCAGCACAGTTTATGGTTATTTGGAACAAAATTTAATCAAATTCGAGCCCCTTTGTGCATACGCATGTGCCACAATCGTCCCAGAAGATATTTTTTAGCACTAAATCGAATTGGCGTGTCTGTGCGTTCCACCTAACCCTGTAATTTTTTTAAAATCTATTTCTCAGGCTATGAACTATACAAAAACACTATCACGACATATTAATAGTAATGTAAAGCTAATTTAGCCTTACTCCTCCGAATCTTGTTACTAAGGGTCACTCCTATCCCAAGTGACCCTTTTATAGTTTCTTTCCTCAGATTGTGCAGTAGTTTTCTTCTAATTCACCATATTTAATTTCGATTAATTACCAATCAATGATATGGTATAATAATCCATAAAAAAAAAGGGGGGCTTAGATAATGAATTCGACGACAATGGATATCGGTATGGGTATTGGACTCACTATATTACCTATTCTTTCACTATTACTTTTCCTTATTCCATTTGTATTTGTAATTTGGTATATGTTTAAATCCATTAATTTACAGAAGGAACGTAACATGATTCTAAGAGATATATCTGATAAGTTAAATAAGTGATGTAATTAGATGGGAACTCCCATCTTTTTTCACTGCACATTTTCTTTCAAATGTTCACTTCGCCCACCTATGCATATTACTAATTTGCTCTTTCCCGATGCACCGTAGTTGCCCATAAGTCGCTTTACTTCATATTATAGTAATAAATGAATAAAACAGGATCTGAGGTCCGTGTTTTCATAAAAATGATTTATCGGAGGAATTATAATGTTAATTAGAAGTGCAAAAGTTCAAGATTGTCATCTATTAAGCAATTTAGCTTATAAGTCAAAAGCCTATTGGGGATATACAGAAGATTTTCTACAACAGTGTATAGATGATTTAACTGTAACGAAAGAGTACATAGAAGAAAATCCAGTTTACGTAATGGAAAGTGACAACAAAATAGTAGCATTTTATAGCTTTGCAATTAATGAACAGAAATTAGATGCCTTATTCATAGACCCTGATTATATCGGTAAAGGATTAGGGAGAATGATATGGGACCATTTATTAACTAAAGCGAAGGAGTTAGGAATAAGCGAGTTTACTCTTGATAGTGAACCTAACGCGGAAGGTTTTTATTTAAAAATGGGAGCGAAGAATATTGGCTTTACTCCATCTACTGTGTTTCCTGACCGTCATCTTCCTTTAATGAAAGTTAGTGTTTTTAATTAAATGGGAAGTAAAAACCAAGACAGCAATTAAGCTATCTTGGTTTTTAAATTTTGGCTCTGATATAGGTAAATGTTGATTTTTATGCATCACTTATATAATCATCATAAGATCAGGTATTCGGGGAGGTTGTCAAGGTGAGCAAAGCATTTAGCAACTTGTTAAAGCAGATCGGCAAATATAATGGTCAGCAACGGTATCGATATGGCCTCAAAGAAATTCCCCCGCTGCTTTTTTATTGTTTTTTCATCAAAAGATCTCAAAGAAGAAGATCACTCATATTTAATCATTTAAGTGATTTTTCGATTTCCTTTAACATAAGTATAATCTCCTCAATCACAATCTCTGGCTCATCATGATGTATATAATGTCCACTATGACTAGCAATCCGAAACTTGCTTGACGTTGACAGCTTTTTGAATTCTGCTTGAAGGTTTTGTTCAATTTCCAATATCTTTTGAGATGGACATCCCTCTTCTCCACTATCAGGTAAACCTCTTGTAATAATTGTGAGAGGGAAGTCAGTTTGTCTTGAATGATCAACAATTTGCTTATAGCTCTTCATTTTATCAATATTTTCACTATTCAACGAAGGGTTTTCTAAATATTCTCTATTTCCTGCAACCAGATTTTCCGGTAAAACCTGTTCATAAGCAAGTTCTTTAAATTCAGGTGCAGCGTCAACTAAAATTATGCCGCAAATATCGAGTGGATTGAGACTGGCATACAATCTTGCAATCAAACCACCAAACGAATGCCCTACTAGTATATATGGTTTTTTTACGTCAAGTTCTTGCAACAATTCTGAGAGCTCCTCGACCAAATCATGACAAGTCTTCGGGACGGCTGCAACTGAACTTCTACCAATACCCGCTCTCGTGTAGGAAAAAGTTGACGTTTCATCCGATATTCGATCTTGGACCTTTTTCCATGTCTCAAAGTTATCGCCTAATCCAGCTATAAAGATGACACTCGGAGCACTGGTACATTGATATTTCGTATACAGACCGCGATTATCACCGATATTGATTATCTTTTTATTTTGTATATTCATTTTTAATCACCTATTCCTATTATAAGTGTTATATTACTTATATTTCCATAATAATTCTTAGAGACCTGCAAATAATCATTTTTCCAAATTCCTGTTAGAGTCATGAACATCATAACTTTTAACTCCTATTCCTTATCACGTATAATTAATGCCACTCTGCTTAATTTCGGGTAATGCTTTAAGCCTTAAGTCTTGCATAAAATTAAATACCTGTTCCTTCTATGGTTAGGGTTATATCACGAAACAATAATGTTTGTGTTTTGACAAGGAAAAGTTAATGGCAAAAAAATCTAGGCCTTTTTTTAAAAAAATAGCTTATTATTGCACGAATTGTAAATATCAGGTATCATTACGTTATACGTTATATCGCCAAACGTAATAAACTTTTAAAAGGAGGTATTGTATGAAAAAGGATAGATTTTCAGAGCCTTCATTGTTTATTTTGATTAGTCTGGCAGAAAAAGATTGTCATGGCTATGCAATTATGGAGGATATTGAAAAGAATTATAGTATTAAGTTAGGTGCTGGAACTTTATATGGAGCAATTACACGTTTAGAAAAGGCGGGCTATATTCAAGTGCTTGCATCAGATGATCGCAAAAAACCTTACAGGCTAACAGATGCCGGACGTGAATATTTAAGCAACCAAATTAAAGATATCCAAGCAATAACTACACTTGGTGCAAAAAGGCTTGGGCTTATATGAAGTGGTTAATTTATTTGTATCCAAAAAGTTGGAGAAAACGATATGGCGATGAATTATTTGATCTATTAGAACAAAAAGATTGGACATTCTTTATGACGATCGATTTACTCAGAGGTATAGTTGATGCTTGGAAAATCGAAATAAATGAACGAGAAGTTTTTGGCATTCGAATGAGCAATGTATTATTGCTTGTCGGTTTGATTAATATTCTTATTATTCTACAATACAGATCATCACAGGAGGTCATTTTTATGGAACAAATTGCGTTAGTCATTGCAATGGTATCGTTTTTCTTAGCAGTATCTATTTTCATTGTGCATCTTTTTAAAGAAGGATTACAAAAGGCTTTTTCAATCAGCACTAAATTATCGAAAATGAGTCTCGGATTTATGGGCATATATGGTTTGAGTTTTATTACATTTTTAGTACTAACTAATTAACTATCGTATAAAAATTCTATAACATAAAACTAATTATAAATAATAAAGCGTATTCGATTTCTCCCGAATACGCTTCTATTTTCTAATGGCGAATAAATTAAAATCGCCCCATTCTTTAATTATCCTTCGCCAATTCTAACTTCCTTTTATGTAAATAATTCGAATAAAATAAAACGATTAATACTAGACCTACGATAAATGATACATTCCCTATTTTCTGAAAAACTATCTTTGTATAATTGTTTAACGGAGTCAATTGGAAAATAAAATATAGCGTCAAAGGTATTCCAACAAAAGAACCTAATAATATATTTTTATTTTTCCAATAACCAAATAGCGTTTTTATGAAATAGGTAAAAAAAATCCAAAGACTAAAAACGATTAAAGCATGCGATATTCTATCAGCTAATTGTCCCTTCAGTACAGTTAAAAAAAGAATAGAAAACACGACTACTGTAACAAAAGGAGCAAACACAATTAACTTATCCATTCTTTTAATTGGTAATCGTAACTTTGAATCAGCCACCAATGAAAATGATGCTCTTTGTAAATATAAAAATAAACAAGCAATCATGATCAATCCTAAATATAACAATATAATACCTTCCTTCAGCCCTTTATCCTAATAAAGGAAACTTGTTTTTGTTAAAAACATAGAATATTATACTAAAATATAGAACGTTATACCATATTTATTGCAAAAATGCTCTGTCATTTTTCTTAATATAATGTTGGGTTTTGTTTCATTTTAAGCAATTGTTCAGCGAAATGAGCGTATTCTAAGTTCATTAGTATCGAATGCTAGTTATTTACGAAATTCCACCACGCCATTTTTTTATGTAATCATACGTCTGTAACTCGTACTGCTGTCCGCCTCGAAAGCTCACATAATGCATAAAAAAAGCCCTTCACTGATATGTAAAAGGCAAGGTACCACTTAGTTGCTTTTATAAAAAATAATCAATTAAGGCCTTGCATGATTTCATTCAAAAAGGAAGGGAATTATGTCCCTTCCTTTTTATTAGTGAACAACCTTTTTATTGGTTAGCTTGGTACTACCAAAAGCAATTACTAACGCTATTAAAGAAATAATAAGTGGCGGAATGAAGCTTGTATTTCCTAACAACACTTGCGAAGGTAAAATCGAAGCTTCTTCCCATTGTATGCTAGGCGTATAAAACATTGTTAATAGCATGCCTGATAGTACTTGCAATACTACAAAAGCCAATATAAAAACCCCTGCAAATAATAAGTATTTTTTCAAGTTAATCCCTCCTCTCTTATATACTACTACGACTTAAGTTTAAATAAGTTTCACAATATTCTATTTATCGTCAAGGACGGTTTGTTTAGAAATTATTTTGTAACACCTCTGTATCCTTGTATGTGATATTATCAATGGTTCTAGTTCATTCATTATTCATGATGTGGTACTAGTTTGGCTAGCTCTCTAGCTTTAGCGTCTATAACGCCTCGGCTATTTTTATGTTATAATTTACATTAATTACATACTGAGGTGATATTGTGGAAAACAATAAATTGATTTGCAAGTCTTGTGGTAGTGATTCATTTTCTCAGGGGGAACTTAATGGTTATGCTACTTTAAAACCCGTTGATACATTTTTTTCTAATGGATCTCCACTTATTTTTACTCTGTGTCAGAATTGCGGAGAAGTCGCTTCAATTAAGGTGAAAAAACCGCGTAAGTTTACTAGTTCCATATAGTTTTATTCAGGGTCACTAATAGAATGACAAAAATAGACCAAGACGGATATCTTGGTCTTATTTTTTATTCAAATACAATTTCGGTTCAACCAACAACGAAAAACATATTATGGCAATAGCAAAACATGAACGTAATACAATCCTCGTAAACGTTCATGCCTTTCTCCTCTTTCATATGTATTGGCAAAGTTTATTTTAAATTTCTAAGTGACTCACTAATCTTCTCTAAAGTATGAGTAAGTTCATTTAGCCAATGTTTCCCACCATAAACAACAAATATCGTTTCATTTTCTTCTCTTTCAAAAATATGGATTCTTTGCGATATAAAGAGATTTAAACCGAGTTCAGTTCGTTCTATTTCTTTTAAATCCAACTCCCAATATAAATTAGGATTTAAATTGATAGCATGCGCACAAAAAATTAATCGTTGGTTTGTTAATAATAGTCGCCCACCATCTGAACGAAATATACTGTAATACATATTTGCAAAGCCTGAGCGAATTGGTAACTCATGTTCACGCATTTCAATTCCATGAAAAAAGATTTTTTTATATTTGGGTTCTTGTTCATCCAAATTATAAGTGATTTGTTTAGCCTTTGATGTAATAATATAGCTACCACAATACGCACAACTATTATCCTTTGGATCAAATGCTGCAGCACAGTTGGGACAATTTAAAGACTTTGCCATTGCTCATTCTCTCCTCTATATAAACCTAAAAAAATGTTTCTTAAATATAGTATACTTTCAATTACCAAATATTCCAATAAAGAAAAGGAGAAATCCCCCTCACTCTCCCCTTCGAAATCATTCAGGCTTAAACTCCCCACCATATATTCCTACAAAATACAGTTTCAACTTCACTCTACTATACTTAAAATATCTCTTAATACATCAATAACAACTTCTGGCTTATCAATATGTATTGCATGCCCAGCATCTTCAACAATAATATGTTGCTTATTTGTTGATAAATTTGCAAGCTCTTCCTGAAATCTCATCCAAACAGCCATTGATTCCTTTGTATGAAAAGGCTGCAGACCGCCTGTAACGACAGTCAATGGGATATTTCCAAATGATTTAGAAGTACGAACTTGTTCTAAACTTTCTTCAACCTCAATAAGAGATCCTTCTATAGTAAATTGATTAAAATACGCTTCCTGAACTTCTTTTGTAAATAAAGGAGGCAATATTTTATTTTGATCCTCATGAGATGAATCTAAGAGAACTACTCCTGCAACTTCCTCTAGATATTTACTTGCAAATAATCTTACATTTAATCCTCCTATTGAGTGACCCACTAATACATACGGAGGCTTTACACCTGCTTTTTTAAGTAATACATGTAAGTTATCGACACTTTGTCTACTATGTCGAGGTCTGTCATCCATTTCACTTTTTCCGATACCTGCTCTGTCATAAATAAACATTCTTGAGAACTTTGATACTTCATTTCTAATCGAATCCCAGTTTTCTAAAGGAGCTCCATACCCTGATTCGAAAACAAGTGTTGGACCATCGTGATGCTCACCTAACAATTCATAATATAATTTGATACCACCTATATCAAGTTTTTGACCTGCTTCATTTTCAACAAATTCACCCATTTTTAATCCCTCGTTTTCCATTTTTTTAAGCTTTCTTCTATAAAAAATCTTTCCTAATTGCATAAACTCACATTCAAGAAAGTTCAATTAAATTGAACTTTATCGTAACATGTAATAATTGCCTTTTCAAGCTGAAGTTTAATATAATTGAACTTATAAAATTGAATATCAAGGATGTTGGAAAATGAATGAGTTAGGACAACGAATAAAAAAATTAAGAATAGAAAAAGGTATGACACTTGTAGAACTAACAGGGAAGAAAATGTCCAAAGGAATGTTAAGTATGATTGAAAATGGGCGTGCAAACCCTTCAATGGACAGTTTAAAATTTATAGCGCACCAATTGGGCTGTGATCCTCAATATTTGTTAGGGAGCCCTACTCCTGATGAGCTAAAAAACTTATTTAATATATTAGAGGAAGAATATGGAAAAAATAATGATGAACAGATCATTAATTTGACCCAAAACATTATAGACCAACAGTTTCCCATTTCATTGGAATCTGCTAGGATATTAGAAATTTCCGGAAGAACAGTTATGAAGTTCGATGAAAAAAATGGAGAAATGTTGATAGATCGGGCTATATCAATCTATGATCGATTATCTCTTTATAGCCACTGTTTAGCTGTCAAATTATATGTAGTAGAATACCATGCGAAAAATGGCGAGTATCTTAATGCCTTAAAAATGTTAAAAAGTGTAAGGGAAGAGTATGATGAAAAAGCAAAAGTTATTGATATGCTAGTTGAATTAGAGGCGAATTACGTTGAAATGGTCTTACTTTTTGGGATAGGCGAATATAAATCAGGGAAGGAAAAGCTTAATCAATTACTTGTTATGTCTAAGAAGAGAATGGTCTATTATAAGATGGATAATATTTTCCGGATTGCAGCATTCCAAGCCCTTCTTCATAATGATGAAGATGATTATGCTTATTTTATTAAAAAGTCAGAACAATTTGCTGTATTCAGTGAAAATGATAAGTCCTTAGCTTATACACTGTTGCTTCAAGCTCATTATTATAATCAAATACCAAAAGATTATGAACAAGCTCTTTTTTACTTAGATAAATTTGCTACAGTATTGAAGGGGAATATCGGAAGTGACTTTTATTATCTTGAAAAAGGAAAGGCTTTATTAGGAAAAGGACAACTCAATGAAGCCTTAGAAGCGTTTGAAAAGTTCAAGATGCCGGGCTCAACTACTTACCCGCTTGAATTATGTATTCTTTACACGGCTTATTCATATAGGGCAATTTGTCTAATGCAACTTGGAAAAATAGAGGAGGCGCTTATTTATGCAAAAAAGGCAGCTAGCAAAATAGATTCATTACCCAAAACGCATTATCAAGATTTTATTAAAAACACTATAGAGTTAGTAAATACATCTTTGTAAAATTAAAGACTGTAAAGTACTTTTTCTTATTAAATACTACAGATTAAATTTTCTTGTCTTAAAGAAGAGATCAGGTTACTCAACAACATGTAAAAACCTGATCTCTAGTGTTTATACAGCAACACGCTTGCTCATTTGTGAGGAGTCTAGTTGTTTATTTTTATTTTCTCTTCTTTTCGCTGCATCCATACCATTACACACCCATTTGCTCACTTCACTGATTATTGTGGCAGTCTTTAAAAGGACACATATAATAATACATCTATCCACAAATGGTACTTTAAATTTTTAGCAACGTTTATTAAAGATTGGTTTTTCTAGTTTCTCTATAAGATAATGTTCTAATGCAGAAATGAAATACCATTGTTCTCTATTATTGAAAATAAATACAGAAACTTCCGAGTTATTATCCGTAATTACCTTATCCCATTCTGCATCACCAAAAGCGGTAATTTGGTTTAAAATTCTGGACCTTAATCCAACTGCAGGAAGTGCTCTACCTACGTACTTTACAATATCATCTTGAGTGAAATAGTATATCCCACATTCTGTTTTTAGCTCATCAGTAATGTTTTTATGGTTTTTAATATTTTCTAACATCTCTTTTCTGTATGTGAGCTCTAAACCATTACTAATTTTTGAAGAAAACAAATTCACAAAATTTTGTACGTCTATATCAGAGTAGTTTCTTTTAACAATCATTAATTTAATCCCCCTTCACCTCGTAGTACCACTATCATTTTTATACAATATTAAAAACATAATCGTAACCTAATGTAGAATTTTCGTCACATTTTTTTTTCACTTATGTATTTTAAAATATAATCAATAATCACAAATAATGTAATATAAATACTGCCTATTGAAATAGTTAGATAAAGAGTGTCTTTAATAGTATTAATATCAAAATTAACTAAACTAAATAATAGTGCAAAAATGAATGCACAGATTAAATGCTTAAAATACATGAATACTACATTTTTATTTTTACTGTTTTTTTCAATTACAAGTGATACTACTAGAGCTACAAGCATGGCAGGTGCAGTAAATGCAGTACCATAGATACTATATGCAATACTGTATGTAGATCCAATAAATAATGGAATGATAAAGATTCCCAGAATTATTGTAATGACAAATGAGATAATTTTATTTTTCAACATAGTATTTCACAACCTCTTCTTTGCTTTAAAGCTGTCCTAGCAACGACATTCAGCAATATGTATTTTCTTTGACATGAGCCTATACCCTTTAGATTATCTTATTCTGCTAAATACATTCGGATAGTCTATAACCAAACCCTGTTCGTCTACACATATAGTTGTTTCATAATCATAACAACGGTATTTAAAATATCTCAATTTACCATTGTTATTTAAATATTTATAGGATTGGGGAACTTTTTTTACCTCGAGGGATGGAATCGATATGTACACCATTTCGAAATGTTCCTCTTGATTAAGGCCCCAATCCATTCTATTGATAGGAAGTGAATTTGAAAATGGTGTTGCAGATATATCAATATCAATTGCACCTTTTAGCTGATCAATTAGCTGTCCATCATTTTCGAACCAGTTTCCCTTTCCATCAGACGTTAAGTTTAAACTATTGTGTTCATCGACAATTATTGTCAATTTTCTAGTAAACCAATTGGAGTCTAAATCAACTTTGTATTCTACAATATGAGCATTAGATTCATCCCCTTCTACATATATAATTGTCCCTTTCGCTGAGAAGTTTTTTTCTTCTTTAATAATGCTTAAATGCTCACAACCAAACTGTTCTTCATTCTCCCATACTACCTTTTGATTCAAAACTTTCTCCCCTATCGTTAATAAACTTTTCATCGAAGGCTTTCTTAATAGTGGGATCTAGAATAAATAAATCTATTCGAGTACCCAGTCAATATTATCGTTTAACCTTTAAACCTAGCAATTCTGCAAAGCCAATTGCTTGTTCAGTGGAAACCACACAGCCACTTAAATTTTTTAATGTAACATTTAATCGTTCAAAAGTGCATGTACTAATATCCACATTGTTTAGAGGCGTGTCACTAAAATCAACTTCATCAATATGACAGTGTTCAAATTTCACTTTCTTAAATTGGCAGTCGTAATAGCTTGTCCCACGTAATGATGACTGCTCAAAACAAATTTGTTTTAGTCTCGCTACCCCAAAGTTACATAAATTCATGATACAACCTTCAAAAGAAACGTTCCCTAAGTTGGCCTCCGAGAAATCAACACCTAACAGCTTACAGTTTTTAAATGTAACTCGATGTATAATTCCTTCGTTGAATTTTGAGTTAGATAAATCACAGTTTTCAAAGATGACATCAGTCATATCAATTTTATTGAAATTCGAGTTAATCAAAGATACTTTTTGAAATATAACTTTAGATAAAAATAAACGGTCAATATTATCATTTTCTCTGCTTATATTCGTAATCCGTTGATTCGATAAATATGGTTCTTCATCATAAAAAATGTCTTCAAAAGTTCCTTCAGCCAAATCATTTGGCATAAGCGGAGGTTCAATTTTAAATTTTGTCGTCATTCTATTTGTCCTTTCTCACTTTTATTGCACAAAACCAAATATACAATTCTACTCTATTATAATTGATATACCTTTAATTCGAAAAGAATGTTACTATTCCACTAACGATAACAGGATAATTCAATAAGATGCAGGAATAAGTAAGCTGATTATCGAATACTTAAGTTTCTTTGATTCGGGGGAAGGGTATGTACGATTACATAAGTATTCATTCAGATAAATTTGCCTTATTTATTAAAACTGATGTCATTGAAAATTTCTTAATATTAAATATGAATTGCACTAAACTAAGTACACTGGTGTTTACTAAGGAGTTTAGTGGCTCCAGTATCATAATTCGAGGAATTAATGCTAATTTTCAAGGTAATTATGCGTATGATTCCGCAGATGAATTTATGGAGATAAATTTAATTGAAATTGACTTTCCAGATAACTCTGATGGTGATTTGGAGGATGAAATATTGAAAATTGCACAGAAAATTTCAAATGAGTTTTTATGGAAAATTGATTTAAGAGAGTAAATAAGTAAGCTTTCCTTATTAAACTAACTGGAACTTTAGTTGAAGAAGATAGCCAGACCAGAAGCAACAATCTTTGAGAAAAGCTTTAATAAAAAGGAGTTTTACTTTAGCAATTTAGTTCCCTCATATGTTCCGAGCAAATAGCTTGCTCAATTCAAATTACCACAACCCAAATGATTGTGGTAGAAAATATTATGCGTTCTTCCTTAATTATTTATTACGTTTTGAGGAAGTGTTTTCGTTGTGTTGTTTTTCATTATTTGCATTGTTCTTTTGTTCATTAGTTAGATCATTTTCTTCACGCACATCTAAATCGTCAGGGCTTAAATCTGCGCCAAATTCTACTTGGTCCTCTTCACTTTTATTGCGCTTTTCTTTTGCCAAAATTATCACCTCCGATATATAAATTATCCATTTTGGCGTCATTTATACATGAAAATGTTGTGCTATTTCCTCGGTAATAAGCTATTCTGTATGGGCGCCACGCCTCCAACTGAAGGCTATTACGACCATGTAAATTGTATAGACATAGCATACTCTTTAGGATTTTGGAAACACTTCCCTAATATGCAATTCGGTCGAAGTGAAAGCTCTTTTGGACATCCTGGAGCAGGAGGTTCGTTCTGCTTTGCTGATCCAGACGAGGGATTAGGTTATGCCTACGCTATGAATAAACATGGATTTGGCATGGCTAATGAACCAAGAGAACTTGCCCTAAGAAATGCGTTGTATAGTTGTCTTAAAAGATAGTTAGATGTCATTTCAAATTTATATTAAAATATGACTATAAAATTAAAGGAGAAATAATTTATGGCTGAAAAATATGTGCATCACATTTGCATACAAACGAATACATATGATGAATCTTTAAATTTTTACACTGAAGTATTAGGATTTGAACTAGCACAGGAATCACCAAATTTCCACAATAGACATTTTAATACTTGGTTAAAACTTGGCGCATTTTATATTGAACTCCAAACTGGAAAGTATAATGAAGATCTTGATACATGCAATTCAAATGCTCTAGGCATTGTACATTTCTGTTTATGGGTGGACAATCTTAGTCAAGAGGTAGAACGGTTGAAGGATATGAATGTTCATTTTATTTGTAAAAATGATGAAATTATTTATAAGGTTGAAAATGGCCAGCTTTGTAAGTTAAAAGCACCTGAAGGAACTATTATAGAACTTCGCGATAATAAAGGAATATAAAGTGTTCAGGGGATTTTCTTATCCCTCTTCGCTTTTTCAGAAATACGCCAGGACTCATTATAAAAATGAGTTCTGGTCTTGTGTTTAAATGGCTAAATATTGCTGTTCTAAGTTTTTCACTGCTTATAATCCTCTCATTTTTTGTCCAAACTATAACAAAACCCCTTTACTCCACAAGATCACACAGAATTTCTAAAAGTAGGGATCAAAAAAATGAAGAAAAAAATGACGTTAATAGTAAGTTTAGCAGCTGTACTATTACTTTCTGGATGTTGGGATGTTACTGAACCACAAAGAATGTACTATATTGACGGAATTGGTATCGATTATAAAGATGGTCAATATGAAATATATATGCAAATCATAAATTTTGCGAATGTAGCTAAATCTGAAGGGCCTACCCCTCAAGCAGCACCATCAGAAATTGGATACGCTAAAGGTAAAACGATGGAAGAAGCCTTTTTTCAATTATATCGCTCCATCGACCAAAAAGTATTCTGGGGACATATGACTTTTATTCTTTTCTCTGAGGATGCCTTAAAAAATAAGAATTCCATTCCTGTTATTGACAGTTTTTTACGTCATCGAGCAACAAGATATCAAATATTATCTTTCGTTACTAAAGACCCTATTAAAGATGTTCTTTTAGTCACACCGATATTAAATAAATCACTAACAGCTTCAAAGCTAAGCAATCCATTGCATACGAAAGAGCTACAAACATATATAGAGCCCGTTGATTTAAGAAAACTTATCATCTTCTTAAATGAGCCGAGTCATGAAGTGAATGTTCCACTTGTAACAATTAATAAAAACTGGGAAACAACTGAAAAACCAACATCAGAAACTGCATTAACAGGTTTCGGAGTAGTTTCAAAGGATGGATTTAAAGGCTATTTAAATGACGGGGATGCAAGAGGTATCCAATGGATGTATTATAAAAAAACTCGAGGAGACGTAACCATTAAATTAGACAATAAAGAAAAAGAATACTTAACAGTTGATTTAGAAAAATTAAGTACAAAAATTAAACCAATTGTAAAAAACAATGAAGTTACATTTGAAGCGGAAATAAAATTAAATGCAATCATCAATGGTTTCGAAGGAAAAGTAACTACTGACCAAATAAGAGAAGGTGTTATTAAAGAAGTTAAAAAAGATATAAAAACATCATATAAAGCAGGTTTACAATTGGATGTTGATGTTTTCCGCTTATCAGAGCAGCTATATCGAACAAACGTAAAGGCATGGAAAAAAATACAGAAAGATGGCAAAATACCATTGACAGCCGACACACTTAGTAAAGTAAATGTTATCGTAAATAAAGTTAATCCTGGTCGAAAAACATTTGCTGAAACAATTAATGAATAGCTATATCAAATATGACGAGGCATAATACTGAAAGAAGTTAAAGCACATTTGTGTCAGCTATCCAACGATATATTTAATTCACTGAAATAAACGCTCATTCGAACTGTGATTTTAAGTTCTATGTGTTATAATGCTGTTGATGGCTAAGCCATTATAAGGGCAAGACCAATTCTGAGCTGTAGCGTTGTCATACGCTACAGCTTTTTATATTGTTATTTTATAAAATATCAGGGTGCTCTTAATCGGACGACGAACCACTATCACTGCAACTAGATGTATCACTATAACTAGACACACTGTCCGAGCAATTGTGTGTATTTGAATCTTCAATGGATACAAATGTATTTGTTGAACTATAATCTATATGAGTACTCGAATGATTGGAATGACTTCTTATTGAACTATCATGATTAGAGAATTCCTTTTTTATTAAGCTAATCACACCTACTAAAATAATGATTCCGATAATTACAGTAAAGAATCCCATTCTTCTCTCCCCCTTTCAGATAATAATTCAATTTTATCATCAAGCGCGTTAATAAACCATTTTTAACCAAATGAATTAGAGGACGCTATTCACTTTCCTGATAGCGAACGTCCTTAAAATTCGTTCGTTACAACATTGAACCCCAACGTTTCAGCTTCTTGACGGTCAAAGCCTTCATCTAAATGCATACACCAAAATTTTGAACGTACTTCAGAACTCACTAACTCACTCAGTTTTCGTAATGACAAGTGCACATTGCCCTCATAATCAGCTTTACAAGTATCAACATAAACATAATCGTATGCCATTGGATTTCGTAAAGATTCTTTTAGGTTATTTGTATCACCTGTATAATAAATAAGTTTGTCATCTATAGATAATTCAATTGAATAAGAAGGTATTTCTTTAACATGACTAGATCTTTCGAAAAGTATTTTACAGAAATTAAGTGTGTACTGTGTATCCGATTGACATTTTTTTATGAAACATTGAACTCCTGGCATAATGCCATTAATGGCCAACAATTCTTCAATTTTTACATCATAAACGGAATAAACAGATACATTCGGTTTTGCCATTTCGCCATGGCAATAATAGCTATAAAAAATAAAATCAGCAAGGCTTCCTACATGGTCCGCATGAGTATGAGTGATCAATACATGGATGTGCTCGATACCTGCCAGTAAATTATGTTCCTTAATTCGGTGAAAAATATTGCTACCACAATCAATTAGCAACATCTGATTTCCTACTTTATAATACGCGGATGTATTGCCTAATTTTGTATTAAATGCACTTCCAGAACCGATAAATTTCAACATTAAGTAACCTCTCTTCTCCATTCACTTTATTTTACAAACAACATTATCAGTCAGTTATCCACTTCTCCCCCTAAAAATGATATAGAATGAAACACTTATATTTTATTATTTATAAATGAGGGCCCCGCTCAACAAATAATAAAAAATGTGTGTTATTTTAACGACTGGTCATATTCTTTAATGCGCATGGTTAGCGGTGGAACTTGATCTTTTAGCTGTCGATGCAGTTCCTACGAAATTACTTGCTTTATCGGATATAAATAGGCACCCCCATCCACCTCAACCATATCATTATTATAAATTGTTTATTCAATGTGAGATTATTGATGGGCATGCAAGAAATGGTTTGGAAACAAAAGGAGTACACTTTTATCATGAAGATAATTTACCAAACCTTTCTTTAGGGAGAAATACAGATGCTCAAATCAAAATGCTTTTTGAATTCTTAAGAAATCCTCATAAAGATACGATATTTGATTAATAGCTATAAAGTTAATGGAATGAAAAAGTCCAATTACTTAATTTGAATGTTAAGAAATTGGGCTTTATAGTGACTTGGATTTAGCTCTGATTAAATTTTCCCTTAATATTTTCTGGTAAATCATCCACATTCATTACTTCGGGATCACCAGTATATCCTTCTAAGCTTCTAGGGACGCAGACAATCGTTCCTTTTTTAAAAGGTTTTTCTGCAAAAAAACTTACAACCTTTTCATTTCCATCCTTATCATAGCCCTCTAGTGCGTATACGAAATGGCCATTGCTATTTGGAGTTTGTAATTCCTCGTTAATTTGAACATAGTAGTCTTTTTCTATCAAAGCACCCTTGTCACCACAACCAACTAAGAAAGTAGTGAATAAAATTGTAATTGCCAAGAATTTCATAATCTTCATTTCTTATGCCTCCTCTTCTATAACGAAATAATCTCGTTACATAAGAGTATAGATAAATTCTCCGCTACCTTAAATTTCAGAACATGACAGTTAGCTGACAAAATTGTCATCTTTAAAAAATCTATGAACTGCCCTCGACCTTTAACTTATTATCTATACCTACCCAACTCATCTCTCCTTTTAAGTATGGAAATTTCCCTACCAACAACACATGAACAAAATATGCTACACAATCTCCCCCCAAAAAGCCGAACTTCCTTTACTCTAAGGAAATCCGGCATAATTGTAAAAGCGCAATGGAAGATCGATCTTTAAGGTAATTAGCGAAGCTGTTACCAATAGATCAATGGTCATTGTGTTTTACCGCTGCGTATTCTTATGTTTACGAACTATTTTTCTAGTTATAATCAAAGCACTTACACCAGCTAGAACAAAGAAGATGCATATAAGTAATTGGACGTTCTCTGGAAGATATAGAGCAATAAACCAACTTCGTACCTTTACGCCTGAAAGCTTTAGAATAATAGGCACAATCCCCTGGGGTAATGTGAAGATAATCCCCATCGTAACGAGTAGACCTACCAAAATGGACTTTCCTGCAGATAGATTAGAGAATGTGTCGTCTGTTTTAGCTACTTTGTTATCCACGGATTGAGCTATTCCGCCGCTCTGCATGATCGAGAGGATATCTGGACCAAGAGCTTCCAAACGACGGTATGCCAAGCGTCCGAAATACCAAGCGATAAGTAAGCCGGTACACAATCCCACAGGTACACCGGCCCATGTTAGCACGTTTTGATGTAGCAACGTCCCTAAGGTCAAAATGACTAATGTAGGTATCGAAGAAAAAAACAGCAATATCAACAACAATAAATTGGTTATAAATAATTCCCCTGCGTTCATGTCATCACCAGAGACGATAGTTCCACGTCCGCGCCGATGCGGGTCTGCCACAGGTACGAGCTTGTAAACGGAGAGGAACAAGATTAGTCCCGCTCCTCCACCCAGTATGGATGGAAGCAAAGCCAAAACCCATGCCCACGCCCAGTCCAACTTACTAAAATAAAGGAATATGAGAGATATTACGATTGATATCGGTGCTACAACCATTATCCATGCAATCTGCCTGCCCCGGACATCGTTTCGTTCAGAACCCGGTGTAGTAATAAACATCCAAAGAGCACCTCCATCAAACCCATAAAGATTGTTCGAAAATATGCAAGTGAACATCACAAGGACTATGCCGACCCAGGGCATGAATAAAGGAACACCGCTCAACAATACAAATAAGCCATAGAATAATCCAGTCCACAGCCCCATACGCAACAATCGCCCTCGCTGCGGATCAAGCATCCAAGTCTTCAGTTCTTTAAGAACGACCACCCCAATTTTCGAAGTTTTCGGCGTTAGAATGTTGGCCCAAGTAAGGAACCATGATTTATTTCTCCTATAACGATTTATTCGAGCCTCATTTTTTGTGCTCCCTGACAGCAGTCTTGCCCATGCCATCAATAGTAATCCACACAATAAAGCCAACCCACAAAGAACACCTACAGCTAAAAAGTACTGAGATCGATTTACAGCTTCAATCGCTACCATTGCCCAACCTGATGGCAATATTCGAGCCGCTAAGGAAATCGCTGGCGACGGTTCCTCTACGAATAGGCTAACCGAGGGAAGTAAATACCAACCGACGTTCAGAAAAGCTATAACGGCTCCTATGATCAACGCCCCTAATTCCAAACCTAAACGAGATTTCGATGCCTCCCCAATCACCCCCAACACCACTTTGGACAATAGCATGATGATTACTAGCTGCAACAGCACCGCAGGTACGGCAACGATAACAGTCCAAAATCCTAGTCTTACTGCATAAATGATGAGGGAGAAACAGGCGACTAAGCTAACGATTGGTCCGATACCAATGAATGAGGCACCTAGCAATCCTAAAGCCAATCGTCGTTGGGCGATAGGCAGCAACGTGAAGTATTCCGTTTTCAATGCCCCTTCTCCGCCAACTAACATAGGCCCTATGATCCAACCAATCATCCATAGTCCAAAAGCGATGCAAATAAGATCTGCTGATGTTTCATGATTATATAGTACACCAAGCAGAATCGTACTAACTGCCAGCAATAGACCGATAACCCCGCCGATAATCATGAGAGTCGCTCGTCCCCCGCTCATCGAGTGGCGAAGCAAGGAAATTTTCATTCGAATCATTACATTAACCATGATAGTCTCTTTCCTTCTCCAGGGCGATTCCCAACTAACTGAACGAAAGCCTCTTCCAGACTTTTTCCATTACGTACAAGATCCAACGGACCTGTAGCAGCCACTCTCCCCTTCGCAATAACAGCAACGTGATCACACAGCTGCTCGACTAGCGCCATGACATGGCTGGATAAGATGACAGAACCGCCACTGGCAACAAAACTCTGCAAGATGGTTCTAATTGTTGAAGCAGAGATGGGATCAACCGCCTCGAACGGCTCGTCAAGCACAAGAAGCTTTGGGGAATGCAGAAGGGCCGTTGCAAGACCAATCTTCTTTCTCATTCCAGTGGAATAGTTTATAACAAGCGTACACTCATCATCACGGAATTCTAAAATATCAAGCAATTCTTCTGTACGCTGGGCAACAGTCTTCGTATCAAGCCCACGCAGCAATCCCATGTAAGTCAAAAGTTCACGCCCGGTTAACCTTTCTGGCAATGACATGCCATCTGGCAGAACCCCGACTAACGTCTTTGCATGTAAAGGGTTTGACCAAACATCAACACCGAATATTCTAGACGCTCCACTATCTGGGCGCAGCAGTCCTACTGCCATAGATAATAGAGTCGTTTTTCCTGCACCGTTCGGACCTACCAAACCGAAAAATGAACCGCAAGGCACAGTCAGGTTGACATTATTCACAACAGTGTTTTCTCCAAATTGTTTGCTCAGCCCGAGCAGTTGAAGGGCCGAATCCCCGTCTGTCATAACATTTTCCTCCTTAAGTTGCCTGCTAATTATGCTTACAAAGTTACGTTCTTATCGGTTGCCAATTTAAATAAAGTGATTAGTTCTTGTGCATAAGTATCAAGATCCAGTTCGGGGTTCGTCATAATTTGTGGCGGCAATGCATCAATCGCCTGTCTAATTGTTATAGCCATTACTCTGGGAGAAAATGTTCGAAATTCTCCGTTCTTTTGTCCATATTGCAAAATTTGCTCTAAATCGTAAATAGCTGCCTCCTGAAGATTTAAAACAAACGACTCCTTTCCTTCCTCAGGGCGAATTCCAGACCAAATTTCTAATAGAGCTAGCATATACGTCTTATGTGTAGACATAAAGGCAATGTTGCTTTCGAGGTATACGCTTAACATTTCCCTTGCACTAGTGGCAGATTGTATAAGTGGGCGCATATAAGAATCGCCAGAAGTATAGACCTTTTCAATGACATGCCGAATCAACGTTTCTTTATTTTTGAAATGGTAGGATATCACTCCCGTACTAATACCTGCACGTTTGGCTATTTGGGCTAAGGATGCTTGTGCAAATCCCAAACTGGCAATTGTCTCGATTGCACATTCCACAATTTGCGTTTGCCTAGCTACTTCAATAAAAGTAAGTTTTTTTTGATTGTTCGTATTATTATTTATATTCATATTTTAAAATTAGCATGACCGTTCAAAAATTTCAATTGTTATTTTGGTTAATTTTGGATTTATTTTGATAGTTATTGGAATTTCCTCATTATTCATATCATCCCTACTTGATACTCCAATTGGTGTTTAGGCTAACTAAGTTGCTGTTGGACCAATTTAACTCTTCAGCCTTGCAGTAGTTGCATTATTCACCTTGCACTCTCAGTTAGATTCCTTAATGTTTCCAAGATTTTTTGTCGTTCAGCTTCAAAATCAATAGCTTGCCCACTTTCTATATCACTGGAATTTCCATTGCGATGATGGAACCAATCAGGGACAACCTCTTTATGCATTTGTAGATCGGATTGATGAGTACGCTGTTGTTGTTTTCGAGCTACAAATCGAAGGTTATCCGCTTCTACTTCCTCAATTGTTGTAAACTTTTTAGTAGTCCAAACGTGTAGAATTTTTTCAACGTAATTCCAACGAAGCACATTGTTCTCTATTGCTTGCTTCATAGCATGGATCACAAGGTCTTCCGACAATTCATTCATCCAATGACGGATTTTGTACGTGACATGATCGACTAGAGAACCAAAGCCATTTTGCTCATAAAATTGGAATGCTGTTTGTGGTTTTGGAAGGTTCTCTTCTGAAGAATGACTATTATAATAATTATTATTTAGTAAATTATTATTTAGTGATTTATTATTAATTAGTATTGACCGTTTTTCCGTTAACGGGTATTCCGTCAACGGTTTTTCCATCACCGGATTAACCGGTATCGGATTTTCACTAAACGGTTCAACTTGTGGCGTTTCGAACACTGAGAGTTCAACTTTCCTAAATTTACCCATGTTTGTTCTACCCTGCACTTTGTGAACATAGCCAGCTTTCGATAGCTCCTTAATAATGTTAGCAGTAGATTCACGATTGCATTTGCTATGGGTAGCTAAATCAGAAATACAAAATGACCAATCATCTGGCAATGACAACATGTAAGCAAGCAAACCTTTTGCTTTCCAGCTTAAGCGAGTGTCATTCAGAAACCCTTTGTCTAACACAACATAATTCTCCTTTTTAAGAACTCTAAATATTGCCATGATGTCCCACCTTTTGTTTTATAAGTACTTTTAGTCATTCATTAACTTATATACTGATTTGACCTAAAAGAAGGGACAAATATTTTTTAAAAAAAGAATTTCATCGCTTAAGAAGGCAAAAAATTAGGACATGCTACATTAGCACGTCCTGTTTTTTCCTATTTATGGTCGTTCAACGTTTTATTTATATAACTCTTTATAAACAACTACTTTTAGTGCAGTCATTTCTTCTTCTGTTAATTTACCTTCCATTTCTTGAATGACCTGATCTTTCGTCATTGACCCATCTTGTACTTTTACTCTTATATTATTAAGCTCCGAAATACCAACTTTTTGAATGATTACTTTTGTAGCCTCTTCTTTTGTTGTAAACGGCAACTTGCTGCTGTCTGCATTTTTAGCCTCTTCCATAAATGATTTTAGTTGAGGGTCACGCTCAATCGTATTTTTAATTTCATCCATTTGGCCACTTTGCTCTAATTCTGTTGAAATAGTATCAACTACCTTATCCGATGCATACTTCATACCAAAATGATAAACCCCATAACCAATAATACCTAGGAAAATGACAATGATCAGAAGGAATTTAATAAATCTCATACTCTCACACTCCTTAATTCTAAACATAATAATACTATATAGTGTGGAAAGATGAGAAATGATAACCTTTCGCATAAGAACTTTTTCAATATCATTCCTCTTTTTACAAATCCAACAAACGAATGTGGAAAAATAAAAGGATTAAGTTCGACACGACGACATTGAACTCAATCCTTACAAGCAGATTAAACCTCTACTATTTCTTTAAATTCTTTTCCCTTTTGGACGTATGTGTCGATTGATAATTGAATTAACTCAATGTCCTTATCTTGCAGCTGGCGCACGACTTTCCCTGGTGAGCCAACGACTAATGAACGTGGTGGGATTTTTGAGCCTTGTGTTATAAGTGTGTTTGCACCAATAATGCATTCTTCTCCAATTTCAGCATGATCTAAAATAACAGAACCCATACCAACAATCGAGCGGCGACCAATTTTGCAACCATGTAAAACAACTTGATGACCTACTGTTACTTCATCCTCTATAACAACTGGAGCCCCTTCATATAAATGAATAGTTGAATTATCTTGGATACTACAACGTTTTCCGATGGTGATGCTATCTTCATCTCCGCGTAGTACAGCGTTAAACCAAATAGACGATTGTTCACCAACCGTAACATCTCCAATAATGTACGTGCCTGGTGCCTGAAATACTGATTCATGAACATTTGGCTTCTTTAAAGCGTATGTAATCTCCATAAAAATCACCCTTTCAATCTTCTGAATATTTTGCTAGAATTTAGTATAACATATTTTTAACGGGGGTGCTATTTTTGAATCAATTATGTTCTGTCTTAGCAATAAAATACCCTATTATCCAAGGGGGAATGGGGAATATCAGTAGTCCCAAACTCGTGGCAGCTGTATCGAATGCAGGTGGCTTAGGGACAATTGGCTGTGGGACAATGATACCGTCAGAAGTTGAAGAACGCATTGTGGCAACGAAGGCGTTAACGCAAAAACCATTTGCCCTCAATGTGCCAATCAATGTCAATCCTTACACAAAGGAATTATTGCAATTAGCTATTACACATAAAGTACCGGTCGTTTCTTTATCGGCAGGTAATCCAACTTTATATATAGAGAAATTGCATGCACATCATATTCGAGTGATTGCTGTTGTGGCCTCTGTTAAACATGCGATTAAGGCCGAGCAAGGCGGAGCAGATGTGATCGTCGCAGAAGGTTATGAAGCTGCAGGCATTAACTCCGATTTAGAATTGACAACCTTTACGTTAATTCCACAAGTAGTCGATGCGGTTTCTGTACCTGTTGTAGCAGCAGGTGGTGTTGGCGATGGTCGCGGTTTAGCAGCTGCGTTAATGCTCGGAGCAGCCGGCGTTCAGATGGGAACTCGCTTCATTGCTACACAGGAAATGCCAGTACATCAGACCTATAAACAAAGACTAGTTGCTGCAACTGATGTGGAAACGGTCATTCTAGGACGTTCGGTCGGACAGGTGCGCCGTGTATTATGTTCACCTTTCACCTCTTCATTTCTTGCTGATGAAGCAAAAGGTATAACACTTGCTGACTATCAAGAACGTACATCCGAAACCTATCATATAAAAGGTGCTATGGAAGGCAATGAGCAAGGCGGTTTTATGAATAGCGGTCAAATCGCAGGGGTTATTCAAGACTTACCGACCGTTACGACTCTTATCGAGACTATGATGGATGATGCTCAGCAATGTTTAAATCGGACATTACTGAATACTTTCCAAGACTCAGTTAGGGGTGTTCAATTATGACGACTATGATCGACTTAAAGCGAGTGATTGATGGAGAAATTGAACCACCAGCATGTGATAAAACATTAGGTATTCATGTAAAATCAGCTATTGTCGGTAAAGCCGTTTGCACTTGGAACATCGATGAACGCTTTTTAAATGGGCATCAAGTCGTTATGGGAGGATTCATCACTTCTGCAGCAGATATTACGATGGCCTATTCGATGGCTTCAATTTTAGAAAGTAATCAAGGATTTGCGTCGATTAATTTGCAAACAACATTTTTCCGACCTCTTCACACCGGAATGGCTACGGTTGAATCAACAATTGTCAAGCAAGGCCGAAAAACATGCTATGTGGAAGCAACCGTTTCTCAAAATGGACAGTATGCTGCCAAAATAACATCTTCTATTATGATCCTATAAATGAATACGTTCTCGTAGTGTCGAAAAAAATTGTCGGGAAAATATTTGTAAAGATTGTCGCGCTTTATACCGCCCCAGGCTTTTCGCTTTTCTATTGGGCTTATTTCAAAAGTGAACACTATGAGTTGCCGAAGTTTCTTTTCATCCCTATAAATTAGAGTAACATGCCAGAAGATTCATGCTAAAGTTCAGTGGTTGATTGGAGTGGAGGCTAGGCGACTCCTCGGAGATCCGTGATAGAGGAACGAAGGCTAAAACCATCACGTCCTGTAATAACGCCTTCGTGACCAACATCGTGTTGGCCCGAGCCCCTGCAGCGCAGCGAAACGGCTCATCGGACGCCCCCAGGAAGCTTTGCTCTGTGCGAAAGCGAAGTGGCAGCAAATGTTTTCTGTAGCGAAAGCAAAGCGGCAGCTACAATTGTTTTATCTGTGCGAAAGCGTAGCGACAGCAACAACAAATGTTTTATCTGTAGCGAAAGCGAAGCGGCAGCTACAAAGCGCCCAGCCGGAACGGATATCAACCCCTCATTTTACTAAAAAAACATATTTTAACACAACAACAGAGCCTGAGACAGAACTCGATTATTTTGAAAAATAGCGAAAATAGATAATAACTTTTTTCGCTTCAATCAGTAGAGTGTTCCTTCTTGGTTTATCGAAACACTTCCATGCATTATCGACCAACTTTTGAGTTTTATCTACCAACTTCTGAGTTTTATCTACCAACTTCTAAATTTTATCTACCAACTTTCACGTTTTATCACCCAACTTCTGAATTTTATCTACATCCACCGTTCCAAGAACAAAAAAGAGGTTGGGACAAAACTTGTCAAAACCTTAAAAAGCGCGAGAAATCAATTTTAGAAATTTTGATTTCTCGCACTTTTTTGATGTGAATTTTTTAAATTTTGCTTTTAAAATATACTTATGCCCCTGCCTCCTTTTTTCATTTTTTAATTATCGGCATGGAATATTTCTTCAAAGAAACGGCATGATGGGCCTTCCAATAAATTGTAATATTCTTGGAATAATAGCGCAGCATGATTTCCACTCCACATTGGCGGTAATAATTCTTGTGGCAGTCCTGGATCGATAAATAGGAATTTACGATATTCATGAACAAGATTTGTACGCTCTACAAAACACTCGGCATCCGACATTTCTTGTCTTGAAATTGCACTTTGATGGATAATATATTGCTTACTATATTGATCCATAAACTTCTCATAACGTGCCTCAATCTCAGCCAACGACCAGCTTTTTTCGATTAGTGCTTCATGATCATGAGGGCCAATGTATTCAGCTGTAAAAAAGTCTACATGATTAGCAATATCATATTTTTGAATGAGGAGTTTAACTTCTTCTTCTAAATTATTCGGGGATATCCAACAGCCATTCGAAAAGGAGCCAAATCCACTCCATAAGAGCTCTTTACGTAATTCATCCCGAATTTGTCGCTTATCTTCTGGAATAGAGTACATTAAAAGTCTCCATTTCCCATCCCACTGAGTCGGTTCTAATTTAAAAATACGATTAGCCGCCTCTTGCATTCGTATTTCACCGCGTTTTGTTAAAAAATAATAACTACGATTCCCTCGTTTTTCTGATTGCAGCCATCCTTGTTTCACCATTCTAGATACAGATACGCGTACATTTTGCTCTGTGTGACCGAATTCTTTTAAATAACGAATCAAACTACCAATCCAAATTTTTGAACCGTAATGCATAATATAATCGCCATAGAGCGTAAAAATCATAGACTGTGTATTTGCGCCCATTCTCTCCCTCTACTTTCTAACTCATTTTCCTTGAAATGCAGGTTGCCTTTTTTCGCTGAACGCCTGTAAAGCTTCGAGACGATCTTCTGTCGGAATGACTAACTCATATGCCTTCGATTCGATTGCAAGACCCGTTTGTAAATCGGTATTCATCCCTTGTGTAATGGCATATTTTGCTTGACGAACAGCGACGGGGCCATTTTGCATAATGCGCATTGCTAGTGACTCACATTCGTCCAACAACGCCTCTCGTGGCACTGCTTTTAAAATGATGCCTAGAGCTTCTGCCTCTGTAGCTGTAATTTTCGCTGCTGTTAAAATCATTTCTTTTGCTTTCATTTCGCCGATTAATCGTGGTAATCGCTGCGTACCACCTGCACCAGGAATTATTGCCCAACTTGTTTCAGTAAGTCCGAGTAGTGCCTCATTAACTGCAATCGCAAAATCACATGCTAATAACCATTCAAATCCACCACCTAATGCATGCCCATTCACTGCTGCGATAGTTGGTTGTGGTAAATTTGCTATACTATTAAACACATCTCGAATTGCGCGTACGTTTCGACGTACTTCTTGGGTCGTTAATGTCTTTCGTTCTTTTAAATCTGCACCCGCACTAAATGCCTTTTCACCCGCACCTGTAAAAATGACAGCGCGGACATTTTCAGCTATATGTAATTCGTCTATTACTTGTTGCAATTGAGATAAAGTATCATAATTAAAACAGTTTAACACCTCTGGACGATTTATTGTTACATAAGCAATATAATTTTCTATTCTAAATGAAATACTTTTCATTTGCAAACTCTCCTATTCTATTCGATTTTTTCCGAAAAAAACGGCACATTTTTGTGCCGTTTATAATGATCATTCAATATTTTCAATAATCGTTGCAATCCCCTGCCCGACACCGATACACATTGAAGCAAGGCCATATTGTACGTTTTGCTTTTTCATTTCGTAAAGCAATGTAGTCATTATTCGGGCACCGCTTGCACCTAGTGGGTGACCAAATGCAATAGCGCCTCCGTTGACATTGACTTGTGCTGGATTTAGTTCAAGCTGCTTAATGGATTCTATTGCTTGAGAAGCAAACGCTTCATTTATTTCAAATAAACCAATGTCATTTGTTGTTAGGCCTGCACGTTGTAATGCTTTTTTTGAAGAATAAATAGGGCCAAGACCCATAACAGCAGGCTCTAATCCTGTAACAGCACCTGTTATATATCGTGCTAATGGTGTTATACCTAACTCTTTTGCTTTTTCTGCACTCATTAATAATAATGCCGAGGCACCATCATTCACACCAGAAGCATTACCGGCTGTCACTGTCCCATTTTCAAAAATAGGTCGTAGTTTAGCAAGTGCTTCTAAGGTTGTATCGGGGCGTGGATGTTCATCTGTATCTACGATGATTTCATTGCCTCTTTTATCTTTCACGTACACAGGCACGATTTCTTCGGCGAAACGGTTTGTGGCAAGCGCTTTTTTCGCACGTTGTTGGCTTTCAAATGCAAACGCATCTTGTTCCTCGCGACTAATATGAAAACGTTTGGCTACGTTCTCAGCAGTTTGGGGCATTGTATCCGCTCCATACATGCTTTGCAATTTTGGGTTCGTAAAACGCCAGCCGATCGTTGTATCAAACATCTTTTGATCGCCTCTCGGATAATCCACTTCCGGTTTCCCCATGACAAACGGGGCACGCGTCATACTTTCCGTACCACCTGCGATAAAAATATCGCCTTCACCACTCTTGATAGCACGTGCTGCATAATGTATAGCATCCATGCCTGAACCACAAAGGCGATTAATAGTCGTTCCCCCGACCTCTATCGGTAGTTCAGCAAGTAATGCAGCCATACGGGCGACGTTTCGATTATCTTCTCCCGCTTGGTTGGCATTCCCGAAAATAATATCCTCAATTTGTTGGACTGGCACTTTTGGGTTACGCTCGATAAGCGCCTTTATGACAGCGGCAGCTAAGTCATCCGGCCGAACAGTTTTTAATGCACCTTTATAACGACCAATTGGTGTACGAACAGCATCTACAATTACGACTTCAGTCATTTTTTCACCACCTCTTTTTGCTCGCTATAGTCATAAATCCCTTTTCCACTCTTTCGACCTAGACGTCCAGCTTGTACATATTGTTCAAGTAGTGGTGCTGGGCGGTATTTTTCACCGAGCTTTTCATGTAAATATCGTAAATTATTCAGACGTACATCAAGACCGACTAAATCGACCAATTCGAACGGTCCCATTGGATAATTCAAGCCCAGTTTAATAGCTTTATCGATGTCTTCAGGACTACCTAAGCCTTCCTGTAACATATAAAATGCTTCATTCCCAACGAGTGCACTAATACGGCTTGTAACAAAACCTGGGAATTCATTGATAACGACCGTTTGTTTGCCCATTTGTTCAGCAATTTCACAAATGGTTTGGACTGTTTCATCACTTGTTTCCAACCCTCTAATAATCTCCACGAGCTCCATCTTATGCACAGGATTAAAAAAGTGCATCGCAATCGTTTGTTCAGGTCGTTTTGCGTAAGAAGCAATTTCTGTGGGACTCATCGTTGAAGTATTTGTAGCAAATAAACAGTGGGGTGAAGCAAACTGTTCCATCTGCTCAAAGACAGCTCGTTTAATGTCCCTTTTTTCGGGGACGGCTTCAATGATTAAGTCTGCTTTATTGGCGACAGTAGCTAAATCTGTCACATAAGTCAGACGTAATGATGCTTCTTGTACTTGTTGCGCTGTTAATTTTCCGCGTACAACAGATTTTTCGAAAATGGATGTAATTTCATTTTGTGCATTTTGTAACGCCTGTTCATTAATGTCTATAATAGCTGTTTCAAAGCCACTGATTGCGCTAACGTAGGCAATGCCGCGCCCCATAACCCCTGACCCGATGACAATAATTTTTTTCATGAAAACAACCTCCTTATTGTGAAAACCACATACGACGAGTGAAGATATCTCATCGCATATGGTTTTGGTGGTGGTTAGACGCCTAGTGGATTTAGTGGGCGGCTACCATAATATGAAATGATACTTTTCGTCTCTGTATATAAATCTAATGTTTCGATGCATAGCTCACGTCCGAAACCAGAATGTTTATAGCCGCCAAATGGGGTACCTGGCATTGCGGAGAATGGGCAATTGACCATTACGATTCCTGCTTGGATTTGATTCGCAACACGCGTAGCACGTGCCCCATCTTTAGACCAAACTGCTGAGCCTAAACCAAACTCTGAATCATTTGCTAATCGAATCGCTTCTTTTTCATCGCTAAATGGCATAACAACAACTACTGGACCAAATATTTCTTCACACACAACTTTCATGGATTGCGTTACGTCTGTAATAATAGTTGGTTCATACCAGAAACCATTTTCAAAGCCCTCTACAGCCGCCACTTTGCCACCTGTTACAATGGTTGCGCCCTCTTCAACGGCAGATTTCACATAGCCATCGATCGTATTTAATTGATCTTGGTCGATAATTGCCCCCATGTGAGTACCTTTATCGAACGGATCACCTAGTTTAATTGCTTTTGTT
Source organism: Lysinibacillus sp. CTST325 (assembly GCF_054665055.1). Lineage (NCBI taxonomy): Bacteria > Bacillati > Bacillota > Bacilli > Caryophanales > Bacillaceae > Lysinibacillus > Lysinibacillus sp. CTST325. The sequence continues at coordinate 619,926 of NZ_BAAFHO010000002.1, forward strand.
TTAGCAACAAATTTCTCTAAAAACTCATCATAAATGTCTTTGTGCACGTATAAGCGTGAACGTGCCTCGCAAGATTGCCCTGAGTTATAGAAAATGCCGTACAATGAACCATCTACTGCCGCATCAATATCAGCATCTTCGAACACTAGATTTGGTGATTTGCCGCCTAGCTCTAATGTAACGCGTTTTAATGTTTGAGAAGCTTTTTCCATAATTCCTTTACCGACCGGTGTGGAACCTGTGAAGGCAACTTTATCGACTTGCTGATGCTCCACTAAGTAATTCCCTACATCTTTACCTGAACCAGGAATGATATTGACAACCCCCGCTGGCACACCCGCTTCTAAGCAAATTTCACCTAACACGATCGCTGTTAATGGCGTTAAAGAAGCTGGTTTAACAATAACGGAACAACCAACAGCAATGGCTGGAGCAATCTTCCAAGCAGCCATCATGAGTGGGTAATTCCAAGGAACAATTTGTGCACATACTCCTACAGGCTCTTTTTCTGTGTAATTATGAAATTGACCTGGCATATTATTTACGGCACCACGATGGCCAACAATCGCACCTGCGTAAAATTCGAAATCTTCTATTGCTTGGTTTACTTGGCCTTGCGCAGTACCAAGAGATTTCCCTGTATCAAGCATCTCAAGCTCTACGATTTCATTAAAGCGAGAGCGCATAATAGCAGCAATCTTATGGAGTACCTGTGCACGACGATTAACAGGATATTGCTTCCACTTTCCGAAATCAAATGCTTGGCGAGCTGCTTGCACTGCACGCTCAGCGTCTTCCTGTGAAGCTTTTGCAACAGTCGCTACGACTTCACCTGTCGCAGGGTTAATCGTTTGGAATGTCTCTCCATTACTACTCTCTACCTTTTCACCATTAATAATTAAATGATAAAAATCGCGTTTCCCTATTACTTTCTCTTGTACTTGTTGTGTCATTATCATTCACTCCTTTTTATTGTCCATTAAATTGAGGCTGTCTTTTTTCTGCAAATGCTTTCATACCTTCTTGATGATCATCTGTCGCTCCAGCAATACTTTGGCTTTGTGCTTCGTAAACAAGGAAGTCTTCGAACTTTAAGTGTTCTGCTGCCTTGATAGTACGTTTAATAAGGCCGATTGCTTTTGTCGGTAACTGGACAATCTGTTGCGCGAATGAATGAACGTCATCTTCAAATGTTTCATTGTTATAGACAGCAGTTGTTAAACCTATTTGTTTGGCTTCCTCTGCTTTTATACGTTGACCGAGTACTGAAATTTCAAGCGCTTTAGCATCACCAACTAATCGTTTTAAGTAGTAAAGATTCCCAGAATCAGGAATTAATCCTACATGGATAAAGGCATTCATAAAGAAAGATTTTTCCGACATTACTCGAAAGTCGGCAGCAAGCGCTAAACTAAAGCCAGCACCTGCAGCTGCACCATTCACAGCTGCGATAATTGGTTTTTCACAGCTATGTAACTGTTGAACCATCGGACCATAGAAATCTGTTAAAATATCACCAAGTTTCATATCTTCACCAATAACCGAAAGATCTTGACCTGAACAAAATGCGCGTCCTTCACCACGAAGTACGATACAACGTACTTCATCATCTACTGATGCTTGTTTGACGGCAGTACGAATTTCATGATTCATCTGTGCGGTGATTGCATTTAATGTGTCCGGTCGATTTAATGAAATATACGCTACGGATTCTTTTAGTTCGTATTGAATGGTTTCAAACATAATTATCTCCCCTTAAAGTTCGGTTGACGTTTTTCAACAAATGCTTGCATGCCTTCTTTTTGATCTTCTGAAGAGAATAATAAATAGAAATTTTTTCGTTCAAACTGCATCCCTTCATAGAGTGAGTAGTCGACAGCTTTGTTGACAGCTTCTTTAATAAGACGTAAAGCGAGGGCAGGTTTTTGTGCGAGCATCGTCGCTGTTTTATGTGTTTCTTCTATTAACATCTCTGGTTGCACAACCTTGTTGATGATGCCATATGCGAGCGCTTCATCCGCAGTAATTCTTGCTGCGCTCCATATCCACTCTAATGCTTTCGTTCGCCCTACTAATTTTGTTAAGCGCTGTGTACCACCTGCCCCAGGCATAACGCCAAGGTTTATTTCAGGGAAGCTAAATTCTGTGCCTTCTGCGGCGATTAATACATCACAACAAAGGGCTAATTCAAAGCCACCTCCGAAAACGAATCCTTTCACACTACCGATAATAGGCTTTTTAATTTGCCCGATGCGATCCCAATCAGCGAATTGATTTAATAGCTCTAAACGAACTGTGTTGTCTGCCGCCATTTCATCAATATCTGCACCGGATGAAAACGCTTTTCCATTTCCGGCTAAAACGATGACCTGTACGCCTTCGTCACGATCAAACAATTCCATTGCCTGCATAATTTCTCGTACCATAGCACGATTTAAAGAATTGTATTGTCGAGGACGGTTTAAGTTAATAAACCCTATCCCACTGTCAATCGTTACTTCAATAAATGTGAATGCTGTCATTATGCATCTTCACCGATGATTAATGTGACGATATCACTCGCAAAGCTCATTAAATCTTTGCCAGACGCTTTCCCTTCTGGTGACCGTAGTCCATTCTTTAAATCTTCTGGGCTATCATATGTCATTTCACACATTAAGTAATACGGTGTTTCTGTACCCATCGGAGTTGAATTAAATTTAGTTACTTTCATTTCACGTAAGCCTGGTATTTTCGCAGTAATCGGTGTATGAACTTTTTCGTAATGCTCATCAAATGCCACCTTATCAACAGGGTGTTTATATAACGCGATTAATTTTGCCATCTTAAAATACGCTCCTTTGTCTACATGGAAGTAGAAATTATTTTCATTGCTTCAAATGGATTTTTACAGCTTTTGCAATATAAAATACTGCGACAAGCTGTTGGACCAAAAATATTTTCTAGCGTGACATAGGTAGAGCCACAGTATGGGCAATCTACATGCCAAGAGCCGTCTTCATTAAAAAAACGAGGTGGTGGTGCAATACCGAACTTCTTTAGTCCTTCTCGTCCCTTTTCTGTTACACGATCAGAAGTCCAGATAGGATGATTGATAAACACGACACTCACTTCCCGAACATCTTCTAGTTGTTCGACTGCTTTTTGTATATTTTGTTGAATAATTGTCAATGCAGGACATCCTGAAAATGTTGGTAGCACTTCAATACGGACATGACCATCATTCACTTGCACACGTTCAACCATGCCAAGGTCAATAATACTTACCGTATCAATTTCAGGGTCCTTCACTGTATCAAGCACTTCATAGATGTGCGCTTCGTGCAGACCCGTAGTTGTCATCGTGACCCTCCTTTTTTTGCAATAGATCGTTACCAGCTTGCCGCCAAATCAGATCGATACACCTCTGACATTGTTTCAATAGCCGAAGTTAAATCATCTGTATGTTGTCCGTGGCGACCATTGATGATTGGTTCTGGTAATACGGGTATTGCGATTTCTACTGCTTCAAAAGTCGGAGTTACAATGGCCAACCAACGTTCTTTTATAGCCGCTTCTGACTCGATCAATTCACATGCTGTTATGTGCTCAGCTGTGTTGCCCAATGACAATAAATCTCCAGTATCTTTTATTACCTCTTGTAACGCTTTCATCATACGTGAACGTGAATCTTCTGTTGCTGTACATAATTGCGTAAACCACGTTGTCCAGTGCATCTGATGATAATAAAGTTCCGTACTAATTTTCACAGCCACTTCTCGGATTGGTGCATAGCTGCTCGCTTTGAGTGCATCAATCTTCGCTTTTTTCGCCGTTGTATAGACAAAATTACGTGCTACTGCGTATCCCCAATCATAATTCGGTGCTTCTTTGTAGTAACCTTCTCCATTCGGGCGTTCTACAAGTAGACTGTTACAACGTTCCTCTTTTGGTCGGAGCTGTGCTAATGAATCTGCAACGCCTTCGCCAAGCTCTTCCAAAAGCGTATAATATAATTTAGCGTGTCCCATTGTATCTTGGGTTATGGATGAGAATGCTACATCTTCCTCAATATGTGGCGCCAGCCCAAGCCACTCAGAGCCACGATACGAAAACAAATAATCATCATCCGCTAATTGATACAGTACTGTAATAACTGCTTGTTTATATTCAGGCGTTACTTCGTTAGTCATCTTTTTTCCCTCCCCCACCCCAAGATAGAATTTCTTTTTCGTCCAGCATGACTTGTTCATAGTGACGCCATTTTTTCTTTAAATAACCGTAGCCTTTTGTTGTACGGTAATCTTTATTGTCTAGTCGTTGCAGCGCTTGTTTATTGTCTTGGGTTAGGCCGTGTAAATGTTTACGATTGACTACCCAAATGTCGACCACAGGCTCACGACGCATAAAGTTTTCCTGTGCCATAACTAGCGCCATTTCTCCGTTCGGTGCTAAAAGACTAAATTGATGCTGGAAATGTGATGTTGGTGTTCGTTTACTAAATACTTCGAATTCTTGATAGAAAGATTGTTTTTCCACGATGATAGCCCCTCTCTACAGCGTTAATTTACTAGAGCCGTTAATGCTTCCCGTACCCATGCGTTATTTTCGTATGATGAACGACGAAGTGCTAAGCGTTCTTGAGAACATGGACCTTCGTTGCGTTGGATTTTTTTGAAATATTCCCAGTTTGGCTCTTGGTACATCCATTTATTTTGCGTTTCATCAAAATGTAAAGTTGGGTCAGGCACAGTTAAACCTATTGATTGAATACGAGGAACGTATTTTGTTAAGAAGCTTTGACGTAATTCTTCATTCGTTAAGACACGAATTTTATATTTAATCGTTAAATCTTGTTTGCTAGAACCTGTTGTAGCTTTTGAGGCTGGGCCAAAGAAAAATAATAGTGATTCCCACCAGCGGTTTAGCGCGTCTTGCACAAGTGCACGTTGTTCAGGTGTACCTTCTGCCAACGCCATAATAATGGCTTCACCATGTTGTGCATGGAATACTTCTTCCGCACAAATACGTTGTAAAGCACGTGCATAAGGACCATACGATGAACCTAACATGTTTGTTTGTGAGATAATGGCAGAACCATCTACAAGCCAGCCAATTAAACCCGCATCTCCCCATGATTTTGTTTCCATATGGAATACATTGTGGAACTTAAGACGCCCTTCGAATAAATCAATCATTATATCGCCGCGATCTTTACCATATGGTTTTAGCAAATCTTCTGCTACGCGTAATAATAATTGACCATGTCCCATCTCATCTTGAACCTTCGCCATAATCCCAAGCTTTCGATATAATGTCGGAGCTTTTGGAACCCATTCTTTCTCAGGAAGAGCACCCATAATTTCACTAATACCATGCATCGAAATTAATTTGATTAGTGCCAAACGATATTCTTCCGGCATCCAATCATCTACTTCAATCTTTTCACCTGCAGCAATCCGCGCCTCAAATTGCTCTTGTAATTGTTGTTCAGATACTTGAGTAACGACACTCATCGTAAAAACCTCCTTATATAACTATTATTCGATAATCGTTACTATTATGTTATGTTGAAGGGCAAAAAAAATCACACCTCTAACAAGACCTTATTATCGTTTGCTACTTTAATTGATTCTGTTGGACAACCTTCCATTGCATCCTCTAAATCATCATATAAATCTATCGGCACTTCTTTGCAACCTTTATTATTGTCTAAAATAACAAAGGCGATTCCTTCGTCATTATAATCAAAAATATCCGGAGCCGATGCGCCACATGCGCCACAAGCAATACATGTATCTTGATCTACTCTAGTGAATTTCGCCATACACCCATTCCTTTCACAACCTATAGTATTAGGTAAGTTGTTTCTTTTTATCTTCCATTAGACTCGTACTATGCAATGGTTGCACTTTAGATGTTGGATCAATATATACTTTTGCGTTACTAATAGCAGTAGGCGCCTCTCCAAACCCACTTACAATTAGCTTAACTTTCCCATCATATGTGCAAATATCACCTGCCGCATAAATACCAGGAATGTTAGTTTCCATACGTGAATTAACGACGATGGCATTTTTACTAATGTCCAAGCCCCAGTCTTTAATGGCCCCTAACGACGAAACAAAACCATAGTTTACGATAATATCATCGACACCATAGATTGGTTGAACGCTTTCGTCTTTTGCATGCTTTAATTTGACTTGTGTAATGCGCTCTTCCCCTATGAGTTCTTCAGGTACATAAGGTGTAATGACCTCCACAGTCGATTGCATTAAATTTTCTACACTATGTTCATGCGCACGAAACTTATCCCGTCTATGGACAATAGATACCTTTTTTGCAATTGGTTCTAGCATCATCGCCCAGTCGACTGCTGAATCGCCGCCACCAAACACCATCACGTTACGATCTTTAAATGCATTAAGATCATTAATGAAGTAATGTAAGTTACTTTGTGCATACGTATCGTCCCCATCTAATTCAAGCTTTCGAACTTTAAACGCACCGTTTCCAGCAGTGATCACTATTGTTCGAGAATAATGCGTACTCTTCGTAGTAACAATTTTGAAAATACCGTTTTCATCTTTTTCGATAGTTTGTACAGATTCATTCGTACAGACATCCACCGGGAAAATATTCATTTGTTCTTTTAAATTATTGATAAGATCTTGTGCGAGAATTTTCGGAAAACCCGCTATATCATAAATATATTTTTCTGGATAAAGAGCAGCTAACTGGCCGCCCAACTGAGGAAGACTTTCTAGAATTTTGACGCTCATGCCTCGCATACCACCATAGAAGGCAGCAAACATACCAACAGGCCCTCCACCTATAATGGTCACATCTTTTATTTGCTCAGTATCAATCATTGAAGAACCTCCTTCTGTTCCATTCGTCTATCAATGACACGAATTGCTTTGCCTTCAGAGCGTGGAATAGCACCACTATTTTCAATGACTAGACTAACGGAAACTAAGCAGGCATTTTTTAAATCGTGCTTGATTTCCTTTGTCAGTAATTGTATAAGCGGATGGTTGAGGTCACCTCCTACTTTTTCGTATAATTTTGGCGTTAACTCAACATGTAGTTCAATCGCATCCATATTCCCTTTTTTCAATAAATGGATTTGATAGTGTGGTGCCAACCCTTCAATTTGCAATAACTCACGCTCGATTTCAGATGGAAAAACATTGACTCCACGAATAATTAACATATCATCTGTACGTCCCTTAACTCGTGCCATCCGCATTGTTGTACGTCCACATTTACATTTTTCACGTGTAATCGAAGTAATATCACCCGTACGATAACGAATAATTGGAAGCGCTTCCTTTGTTAAGCTAGTAATTACCAATTCCCCATCTTCTCCATCAGCTACAGGTTCTAATGTATCTGGATCGATCACTTCTACGAAGAAATGATCTTCAGCTATATGTAAACCATCTTGCGCTTCATAGCATTCAATCGATACGCCAGGACCTAGTACTTCACTTAACCCATAAATATCCATCGCGCGAATTTTTAATTTATCCTCTATGGCACGGCGCATCTCCTCTGACCAAGGCTCTGCACCAAAAATTCCATATTCAATCCCGTTCGTCGTTGGATCAATTCCCATTTCCTCCATCTTTTCAGCAATGGTTAGAATATAAGAAGGTGTCCCCGCGATGCCTCGTGGTTTAAAATCCTCAAGTAATGTAATTTGACGCTCCGTATTTCCACCTGAGACCGGTACAACTGCTGCGCCTAAAGTTTCGGCTCCGTAGTGTAAGCCCATCCCACCAGTAAATAGGCCATAGCCGTAAGCATTATGAAAGATATCTGATTTGCGTCCCCCTGCGGTAACAATAGCGCGAGCTAAAAGTCCCGACCACATATCTATATCATTTTTTGTATAACCAACAATTGTTGGCTTTCCACTAGTTCCCGAAGAACCATGAATGCGGACTACATCATCCATCGGTACTGCAAAAAGTTTAAATGGATATTGCTCACGTAAATTTACTTTTTTAGTAAATGGCAATTTGCGAATATCTTCTAAGCTTTGAATATCAGCTGGTTTAACTCCAAGCTGATCAAACAGTTCCTTATAAAAAGGTGTATTGTTATATACTTTTTCTACGGTTGCTTTTAATCGCTCTAGTTGAATCTTTGCCATTTCTCCCCTTGCAGCTGTTTCTATTTCTAGATGATACATTCCCTAGCCCCCTTTATGCTATTACAAATCCCCCTGTATAACAAATAAATTACGATAGTTCTAGTTTCGTAACTAAGATTAAGATAAACTTATTTGTCCGAATTGTCAATATATTTTGTTATCTCTAATTAAAGTTGGTTAATTAGTCGTCTTTGAACGTTTTTGCTTAAATACTAGTTATTCACAAGCATAAAAAGCAATTTGCCCATATCCCCTTTAAACCCGCTATTAATAAGCGTTAATTAAATAAATACACAAAAATAACTCGTGAACGCAAATTAATTCTATAAAAATATGTTAATACGTTTACTTTCCCGATTATAGGTGTTAAATTGATTTTATATTTCATTTTAATTTCAATCGTTATTAAAATGTATGAATGATTTTCGTATATTTTACATATACACAAATGGTAGAAATATTTTTTATAAACAAAGGGGGATTCACTTTGACATTAACAGAGGCAAAACAACACGAAAAATATTATGATGATATTTTTGAAGCTTTATCAAAGGAACCATTTGCAAATTATTTAGGGATGGAATTAGTAGAATTAAAAGCAGGCTTTGCAAAAGTGACACTTTCTCCAACACCTCACATGCTCAATACACACGGGACTGTTCATGGAGGTATTATTTTTTCTTTAGCCGACTACGCCTTTGCGGCCGCTAGTAATTCTTACGGCAAAACAGCTGTCGGTGTAACGAATACCATACATTATATGAGCGCAGGTTTGGCAAATCACCAACTTACAGCTATCGCTGAAGAGGTTAAAAAAACACGCCGTTTAGCTTGGTATCAGATCCGTGTTTGGAGCAACGATGAATTATGCGCAACAATGGAGGCGATGGTTTATCGTAAAAATGAAAATTTCATCGGATAAGAGAAAGATGTGAGTAACCTGTGTTAAAAAGGTTACTCACATCTTTTTTGACATCGTAAAATCGTAAAATCCCTCACTTGTTACAACAAGGAGGAATCTCGATGAAGCTACTTTATACTTGCATACTATCTTTCGGCGTCGTCTGTGGTTTACCGAAGTATGCTTCTTGGATTTTTGGATCATTCAACAGCTCTTGTGCTGTACCTGAAATGGCCATCTTCCCATGGGCTAAAACGCATGCACGATCGGCTACCTTCAAAGCAGCTTTCACATTCTGCTCGACTAAAATAATTGTGACACCTCGTTCATCACTTAATCTACGTAATATAGTCATAATGTCTTTGACGATTAAAGGAGCGAGGCCTAATGATGGCTCATCCAGCATCAACACTTTTGGGTTGGCCATTAAACCTCGACCAATTGCCACCATTTGCTGCTCTCCACCTGACAGTAAACCACCCGGGCGATGAAGCATTTGCTTTAAGCGAGGAAATAATTCCACAATTTCCTCGTAGTCTCGATGCACAGTTTTTTTATCTCGACCATAGCGGTGATAAGCACCGAGCATCAGATTGTCCTTGACAGACAAGGAAGAAAAAATCTGTCTTCGTTCTGGCACTAAACATATGCCATTGGCAACTGTCTTTTGCACACCATCTTTCGTAATATCTAACCCTTTGTATTCAATTTTCCCTACACTCGGTGAATACACACCTGCTAATGTACCGAGGAGCGTACTTTTCCCAGCACCATTTGATCCGACAATCGATAATAACTCCCCTTCTACTAGTTCGAATTCAATACCTTCAAGAACATGTAAATGCCCATGATAAGTATGTAAATTTTCAACTTTAAGCATAGACCACACCTTCTTCCGCTTCATCATCGCCCAAGTATGCTGCTACAACCTTTGGATTTTTGTAGATCTCTTCTGGTGTACCTTCTCCAATCTTAACCCCGTTATCGACAACAACTAAACGATCTGAAATAGCCATAACGGTTTCCATATCATGCTCGACGAATAAAAAAGTCATTCCCTCTGCGCGCATTTTTAATATGACCTCGACTAATTGTCTTGATTCCTCAGCGTTTAGGCCCGCCATTGGTTCATCTAATAAAATGAGTTGAGGTTTTGAAATCGCTGCACGTGCAATTTCAAGAAGTCGTTGGCACCCATAAGGTAATTTATCGGACATTTCATAAGCAAACTCAGCAATGCCTACATCTTTTAAACATTGTAATGCTCTCTCCATCGTATAAACTTCTTCTTTCACAACATTCGGCAAGCGTAAACCGGCCGTAAAAATATTTGTTTTCATCGTTATATGTGCACCGGTCATGACATTCTCAATCACGGTCATATTATCGAAAACTTCTAAGTTCTGAAATGTTCTTGTTACACCCGCTTGCGCAATTTGATACGGCTTTTTTCTCGTTAACCGCTTCCCTTGGAAATAGACATTCCCTGATGAACTTGGCAATACTCCTGTTATCATATTAAAAAGCGTTGTTTTCCCTGCACCGTTAGGGCCAATAACTGCGAATATTTCCCCTTTATTAATAGTGAAGGATACATTGTCTACAGCTACAACTCCTCCGAATACTTTCGTTAAGTTTTCTACACTTAAGATAAGCTCTTTATTAGTCATTTGCTTCCCCTCCTGTAGCTCGTGTATCGATAGTGAACGCTATCGGTGCAGGGCGTTCTTTCTTATGAAACTTTCCGATAATTTTCATAAATTGAGGTACTAAGCCATTAGGCATATAAATCAATGTTAAAACTAGCAATAAACCGAAGAAAACGATTTCGAATTCCCCTCCAATGCTCGGGAAGAATATGGGTACAAAATGTTTTAATAATTCCCCAAGTAGAACATAAGTAGCTGAACCGACAATAGCTCCCCAAATATTACTTAATCCTCCGATAATAACCATTATCAATAAATAAATGGAGGTATTGGCTGTAAATAAATTCGGATTAATAAATGATACATAGTGTGCTAAAAGTGAACCAGAAATAGATGTGAAAATAGCACTTGTCACAAAAATTTGTAATTTATATTTCATTAAATTTACACCTACGGCATCTGCCGCAATCTCACTTCCCTCAATCGAACGTAAACCACGCCCAATTCTTGAGTGAATAATATTCCGTGAGAAAATAAGTGCCAGAAAAACAAATAGCCAAATTAGATAAAAGTAACTTTGATCTGTAACGAATTCAAAGCCGAATAACTGAATCGCCGGTATACCGAAGAAGCCATTCGAGCCCCCTGTAATAGATGTTAATTCTTTAAATGCTGTATACACAATAATGCCAAACCCTAGAGTTGCTAGTGCTAAATAATAACCTTTCAACTTAAAAGCAGGAATCCCGATGATTAAAGCAACAAACGCAGAAATGAGTGCACCTACCAATATCGCTAACCAGGGAGATAACCCTAATGTAGCTGTCATATAGGCAGACGTGTAGGCACCAATTCCATAAAAGGCCGCATGTCCTAGTGAAATTTGTCCAGCATAGCCTGTTAACATCGTTAAACCTATACAAACTAATGCATAAAAGCCAATCATCGTAAAAATAGCGAGTGTATAATTAGATCCGACTAGTGGGATATAAAATAGTAGAGCAAAAAAAATACTTGGTCCAACTAAGCTGTTATTATAGATGAGCTTTAAGCTTTTTTTGTTCATCGTAGTAACCTCCCTACACACGTTTTCCAGAAGCTTTTGCAAATAGACCTTCTGGTTTTACAAATAAAATGAATAGCAATAAAGAGAAACTCACTAAATCTTTTAAACCAGATGACCATAATCCCTCTGTAAATGCTTCAATAATTCCAATGAGAAAGGCACCAGCAATTGCCGCTGGGGCATTTGTTAAACCACCGACAACGGCTGCAACAAACGCTTTAATGCCAAGCATCATCCCCATATCGTAGGATGCGCCGGAAATTGGCGCGATTACTGTACCCGCTAAAGCCCCCACACCAGCACTTACAATAACAGCAAACAGTGACATTTTATTTGGATTGATGCCCATTAAACGTGCAGCAAATGGATTTATAACACAAGCTGTTAATGATTTTCCTGTAAATGTATAGTTAAAGAAGTACATCATGACGATTAAAATAACGATTGAAAGGCCGATCGCCCACAGATTTTGCGGAAGTAACACAGCTTCAAAAAATTGAATTGGTGTATTATCCGTAAACGGCGGTAATGTTTGGGCTTGCGTTCCCCAAATTAAAATCGCAATACCTCGGAATGCAATCGATACACCGATTGTAATGATTATTAGCGTTGTCATGGACGATTTACGGGCTGTATGAATTGCTGTTCGTTCAAATACAGCACCAATTGCCGCCACAATGATGATACTTAAAATAATAGCTAACCATAAAGGTAAATTAGCTTTCACCAGTGAAATACTGATTAAAGCACCAAACATAACAAATTCGCCTTGCGCAAAATTAAGGATGCCTGTCACGTTATAAATAATGACAAAGCCAACTGCAATCAATGCATAAATGGCTCCTATTGTTAAACCTGAAAATAATAATTGCAACATTTGAGAAAATGTTTCCATATAGTTTTTCACTCCATTCTTTTCGAGGTTACTAAGCTCATAAATGAATGAACAGTGATAGAGAGATACCACTGTTCATTGAATGTGTATTATTTTGCAGGTATGTTGATTAACCATTCTTCTCAGGTTTATCAACATACCGTGGGGTTGATTTCCGTTCCGGCTGCGCGCTTTCCTGGGGGCGTCCGATGAGCCGCTTCACTCGCTCTGCTCGCTCCAGGGTCTCATCTGTGACGCTGATCCCCAAGGAGTCGCCCAGCCTCCACTCCAATCAACTACATGCAACTCGGTTTCTACGGCAAAAGTCGAGCTGTTTCTTCCACTTTAATCAAATTATGCCTCGGCATAATTGCGTCCGGAATCGGCTTTGTGCTTAGGCCTGCGTGATGAAGGTCAGTTAGCCTTTATCGCATGGATGCGATGATTTTAGGCTAACATCCTTTTAGAACTCCTTTCCGATTTCCGTGACATCCGCCGGAGGCTTTAACTTATTTCAGCGGATGATTGTACATCTGCTGAAATAAGTTAAAAATGTGCATATCATACATAAGCAAAATATCAACAAAAGAATTCTATTTATCGATTAATAATAATGCTATATTTCCCCAATAAACAAACCCGTTATTTATCTTCTAAAGTCCACTTACCGTCAACAATACGTACCATTGCAAAACTATCCGGACTCAAGCCCATATGATTATCCGCAGTTATGTTAAAAGTACCTGTCAAACCTACATATTCACCGAGTTCTTTTTCAATGTAATCTCGAAGAGCAGCGCTATCACTCCCTTTTGCTTCAATTGCTTTCGTAGCAATCGAGAAGGCATCTGCTGCATAGGCACCGAATGTACTTGCTGGTTTATTGTATTCCGCTGTGAATGCTTCGTTATACGCTTTCAATAATTCTTTTTGTGGATTTGAATCTTCTAATTTATCGGCAATTAATAATTTACCCGTTGGTAATATTACATCGTTTGCTGCATCACCTGCTACTTCGATAAATTGACCCGTTGCAACACCATGACTTGCAAGAACTGGTATATCTAGTGCTAATTCACGAATATTTTTAATGACAACCGCTGACTCTTGTACAGTTCCCCATACAATTATTGCATCTGGGTTCGCTTTTTTTACACGAGTTAACAGTGGCTTTGCATCTGTGACTGTCGCTTCAAATTCATCTTCAATAACTGATTCCACACCGTAATTTTCCATGTGTTTAACAAATTCTTCATGACCGCCCGTTCCAAAAGAATTTGCAACGTTTAACCAGGCAACTTTCGTTAAGTTATTATCTTTTAAATATTGTAAAATTCTCTCCACAGCTTGTTGATCATCTTGCGGCATTTTGAATACCCACTTGCGTGCTTGTCCATTTTCATTCATATAAATTTGTTTACTAGCAGCAACAGAAATGTAAGGCACCTGATTTTGCTCTGCCAAAGGTAACATCGCTAATGAGTTGCCACTTGTTGTCCCTCCGATAACGAGCGATACATTGTCTTGTGTTAGTGCTTTTTTCATGGAAAGAATCGCTTCATTTTGGTCAGATTTATCATCATATGTTACTAAATCAATTTTTCGACCGTTAATTCCCCCATCCGCATTTTTTTGATCGACTAACATTTTCAGCGTTTGCATTTCTGGTTCCCCTAGAGCAGCTGCCCCACCAGATGCAGAAAAAATTCCAGCTATTTTGATTGAATTTGCTGATGCTTCACTACCAGAACTACCGGAAGATGCATCACTTTTCCCCGAATCCGATGATGAACTACAAGCCACCAACAATAGTGCCCCCATCAATAGGAAAAGAGACAATAAAGTCTTTTTCATAAACACTACACCCCTTAATAAATTTTATACCTATAGAAACCGCATCCCCTTGTAAAATGACGGTATGTATAGCCCCTCAGATATTACGAAAATAATCATCTCTGATATAACCTGTAATGTGATATTTTTTGAGAATAATAAAAAATAGATTATTCGAGATCAAAAGTTACATTAAGCAGAATTTTCTGATTTTGGTTAATCAAAAGAATATCATGTATTTTAATAAATGATAAATACTAAAAATATATATTAAAAATTCATATATATACGTTTTCGGTATACTCGTACTTTAATTGTTATATAAAATTTATAAAGAATATGCCATTTAATATTCCACGAAATCCTTGTTAATTCTAGGTTTTCCTAGATTATTAAACTAAAGAACCAGAAATATCTAACAATTTTAACGAAAATACGCGAAAAAATGTTACTATACAGAATAAGTATACAAATTGCATAAACTAGTTGATTTTAAGTATAGGGGTGAGAGATTAATGGATTTAAGACAATTAAATTATTTCATTACGATTGCTGAAGAAAAACAAATTACGAAAGCAGCCAAAAAATTGCATATGGCACAACCGCCACTTAGCCATCAATTGAAAATTATCGAAAAAGAATTAAATTGTAAACTATTGGATCGAAACGGCAGAGCATTAGAGCTTACTGAACCAGGAAAGATTTTATATGAAAAAGGCAAAGCATTATTAGCTAATTTCGAAGATACAATTTCAGAAATAAAAGAAGTTGGAGAAGGGTTAAAGGGGGTACTATCAATCGGGGCAGATCAAACTTGTTTATCTTACCTACCTGAAAAAATTAAGTTGATGCATGATAAATACCCTAATTTATCCTTCAAAATTATTGAAGGAGATACATTTTTCTTAAAGAATAGTCTCGTAAGTAAAGAAATCGATTTAGCGATACTGCAACAACCAATAGAAGATGATAATTACTTTTCAATCGGGTTAGAATTAGAGGAATTTGTACTAGCCACTCCTGCACAATGGCATTTACCGAATCCCATTCAAATAGAAGACTTAAAGAATATACCGTTTCTTTCGTTTTATCGTCATCCTAGTTGTAGTACATTTCGCATTATAATCGATGAATTCAAACGTCACGGTTTCGAGCCTAATATCATTTGTGAGTGCATTGATATTGCGATGGTTATCGCCTTAATAAATGAAGGTATGGGGGTAACGATTTTACCTAAAACGAGTCTCGATAAATTTTTAATTCACGGTATTCGAATCATTCAATTTTCTAATTGCAATATCCAATCAAAAGCGAATATTGTTTGGTCAAAAGATCGATATTTAGCAAAGCACGCAATGAATTTTCTAGAATTATTTACAGAAGAAACTCATCTACGATCTAGCAGAACAATTCGCCAGAGTTAATGAACAACATGAGGAATTTTAATCTGGCGCTTAGGTGATGAATTGATGGTTTATAAAATAATTATCTCCCGGTTGAAATTTTTGACCGGGAGATTTAGATTTATTTAACATACTTCAAATACTTTTTCACAAAATCTACAATGTAAAGCACTTCTTCTTCTGAAATATTGTATAGACCGCTAACTTTTCGTAGTTTGGCTGGTGATTTTAATTGTTCACGCACTTGATCAATCCTCATATATTTACATTTCCGAGGGTTTACACAATCTCTAATCTGCTTGTAACGAAGGTAAGCATACCGAGCAAAAGCATTTAACATCTCCCTCTCCTGCTCATCTCGTTGTAATTTTTTTGCAGCTTCATCGATTGTTTCCGACTCAAATGTCCATGTACCATCTGTTATTTGCATAGTACCACCTCTTTCGTTGCGTAAAGTTGATAACTATTATGGCTGCACCTTAATTTGATAGCATTAAGATTGCCTCCATCTCTTCTATTCATTGCTAGTAGATGCATAAGAAAAAGCCACATCTAGTTAAATGTGACTCTTTTTGTATTTTTGTTCAGTTGGTACATTCCAATCATCCACTATATTAAAACTGAAATCCATCAGCCGTTAGCTGCGTTAAAGATAATTATTCTTATTGAGATAAACGTTTGTATTCTAATATTTCAATTTTAAAACCGTGATTACATTTCTGCTTATTAAGCTTATCACTATCACAGGGTGGGGATATTCTTACCTTAACATCATCAAGACTTCTCGAAGGGATTTCAATCCTTACAGTAACATCATAGGAATGATCGTCATTGTAAGTTATATTAACAATCCCTTTCCATTGCCATTCAAAAAGAGTATCCTGCCCATATTCTTTTATTACTCTTTTATCAATAGTTGGGAACACAATATCTAAAATAATATCCTCTGTTGTGGCATACATTTCTTCTACTTTTGATGTGGTTTCTGATTTAACAACTAGTGGAGACATAATAACACTACATAAAAGACCTAGTAAGACTAAGTATTGCTTAACCACCTAGATTCACCTCTGATTTTTGTTTACTACTTATTCTTCGCACATTATTTTTTTTTATTAATCTGCTCCGCTAAGAAGCCCGACATAATAATCTATTGTTTATCTTTTTCCCCACTACTCATCAAATTTTATGCTTTATTCCTTTCTAGTTTCTACACAAGTTGAAAAGTCATTGTTTTTCGGGTGAGAGGATTAAAAAAATATAATATACATATATCTTTTAATTAACTAAATGGAAATATAATGATTTTATAATACATAAAAAGGAATGAAGCAGATGAACAACCAAATTTATGTGAACTGGAGCGGGCATCATCTTAAACTGACATGGTTACAAAATCATAGAATTGACGATTTCAGCAAAGTAACAAGTGTACATGGAGTTTGTTTTTATCAAGGAAATGTTTTGTTAGTTCATGTAGACGGGAGAGGATTTAACTTTCCTGGAGGTCATATCGAAAAAGGAGAAACACCTGAAGAAGCATTGCACAGAGAGGCATTGGAAGAAGGTTATGTAAAGGGAGAGATCAACTATTTGGGAGCAATTGAAGTCAGTCACGAAGAGAACCCTTTATTCAATGCTGATAGTAAGTACCCTTTAATCGGATATCAAATGTTTTATAATATGGAAATTCAAGAATGCCTTCCATTTCTTCGAGAACATGAAACAATTTCGCGTATTTGGGTTGAGCCGGAAGAAATACCTTATGTAATTAATGACCATGAGTTTGCACACATAGTATTACAAGCAGCTTTAAATAACATCCCTTCTAATTTGTAAGGTGCATTTGACTATAGCTTCATGCATAAGCAATTTTATGTTAGGAGGTTTTTAGTCTAATAGCACTTTATTATACCTGCTATGCTTATTACTTATTTTGCCTTAATAAGGCAAGTATGTAGCAAAAGTGATTCAGAATTTTGAAAACTCATCTTTAGATTTGTTTTTTAATTTAAATCAAAGGCATTTCACTATACAAACATAGCTATCAAATCATATTAATAGTAGTGTAAAGCTAACCTAGCTTTGCACCTCCTAGTTTGTGGTTTAGGGTCACTTTGGTTCGAGTGACCCTTATTTATTTATCTTTCATTGTTATCCGTATCCCCGATGAGTTATCTCAGATTTTGCATGATGGAATTTTCTTCAATGTGATTCCCGACATAAGTTCCACGTACAATAACTCTGTGGCTTTTATATCCA
The DNA here is from genome assembly GCF_054665055.1 of Lysinibacillus sp. CTST325. Lineage (NCBI taxonomy): Bacteria > Bacillati > Bacillota > Bacilli > Caryophanales > Bacillaceae > Lysinibacillus > Lysinibacillus sp. CTST325. Next base: position 638,054 of record NZ_BAAFHO010000002.1, read on the forward strand.
TACCTATCCATACTTTCCCCCTAAAGTCTTTTTTAGATTAATGTCACTCTTATATTATTTTGTAGTTCCATCGATTAAATTGACTGTAGCTATCTAATACATCACATCATTTTCAAAAATAATTTGGAAACCTTTTCTTATTATACTCGTATATTTATTTGAACTAACATAAGTGAGGTGACGAAAAATGATTGCTGGATATATTACTTGTATTGTTCTTGCTTTCATTATTATTTTTATGGGTTTTCTGATCCATGTAAAAAAGAAACTATGGCTCATTGCAGGTTACCAAGAAGATAGTTTTATTGGTGATAAAAATAAACTAGCTAAGCTATTTGGTGTTTTCTCATACATAGTAGGTATCGCTACTTTTCTATTACCTTTTGGGCTAGAATTTTGGGGTCTCATTAGTGGCATTATATATGCGGTTTGTATATGTCTAGGAACAGTAGCTACTTTGGTCTGGAAACAAATAATTAATAAGCCACTTTAAAAGAGTCTTTTAAAACGAAGAGCTTTAATAATATTCCCTTGAATATAGACACGAACCACATTGCCTACTTCAAGGGGAACATTTTTAAGTGTCATTCTAAAACATTTCGTTAGTCATTCCACCGCTTTTATCTAAACGAGGCTTTTCTTTTATCTTTCCGAACAACGGAAAACATGTAAATGCTAAATAATAAAATGATGATGGCTGTTACTGCTAAAAAATATGTATCTTGAATCTTAAACAAAAAAGTATTCAAAGAATTTAATAATCCAGCTAACATCAACAATAACCAATAATTATTCTTTCTTTTTGATTGATCACCGTTATTTAGATAACTAGCAGATAGCCAGATAAAGAAAGGTAAATAACAGACAATTAAAAATGTTAGAATAGCCCAACCAATAAACGACATAGTACAAACACCTCCTAGAGCCTTCCTTATTTTATACGTTTGACATTGGTAATAGTTTCAATTTTATTATTCTATAAAAATGTTGCTTCCTTTTTGAAATTGAGTAATTCCTCATCATTAATTTTTTGGGATTTTTAATTCAAACTGAGTAAAACCAAGATGAATACCTCCCCTCCATTTTACACCTAGACATATTATAGATTGTAGAAGGGAGGGATATTTCATGGGATATTACGGTGGAAATTATGGTAACTGTTGTTACGGAGGCTATGGCGGTGGCTACGGTGGTGGCTATAGCGGCGGTGGCTGCGGCGGATACTATGGCTATGGACATGGCGGAGGCCATGGTTCAGCATTCGCATTAATTGTAGTTCTATTCATTCTTTTAATTATTGTTGGTACAACATTCATGTATTAATTTTTTCAATACGTTAGTTTCTATTCAGATCTATAATGTAAAAAGTTATTGCTTTTTATCATTGTCACAATTAATCATTTCCATAACTTCTGTTACTAAATATCATATACTTAGTAATAGTAGGATAACTAACCAGCCTAACATACTACAGTTAAAACCAAAAGGTCACTTTTGTCCGAGTGACCTTTTATTTATCATTTACTTAAATAATATAATATAACCGCTACAATAATATTTGGTAAAGCAATGTATAAGGAATTTAAAGAAATTGTATTGCGTTCGTCCCGATGTTCTGTCGTTTCGGCAGCAAAATTTGCCCTCATCCGATCCCCACTAACCATGGACCCAGAAAAAATCATTGAAATGACAATGAAGATACAGCCAACCGTGCCTGAAACTAAATAAAGCTTTTCCATTCCCCACAAAATCATCGATGTCAAAACACCACATAGTGATAAGAAAACACCCATTAATAAATGCCTCAATTTAAACGCCCCCTTTTTTATTTTACGTTTAAATACATATTTTGTTTCAACTATAAGGTGAATTTTCCATAGTGCTAATGTGAGTTGCTGTTGAAATTGAACAAATGAAAAACGCCATACAATCATCATCGATGAAAGTATAGCGTTTTTTGATTCAGGTTGTTGTTATTTAACAAATATTTCTTCGATTTGGTCAAGCATAATTTCGGCGGCTAGGATTCCGCCTGCTGTATTCCAAATTACATCGTCAACTTTATGGACATTCCCTTTTTGTACGGCACTTAGGTTTTTCCAAAGTGGGTCTTCTGTCCATTCTTTTTCAGTAGCTAAACCTGTTTCATCACTTGTTGGCATGTAAGTAAAGTAGAAAAGTACATCTCCGTCCATTTTAGGAATTACTTCTTTTCCTACCTCAACAGCTAATTTCCCTAATTTCGCATTATCTTTAAATAATTCTGCTTGCTCTGGTACACGTTTGAATCCTAATGAATCAAAAATAACACCTGAGAATGAATCTGTATAGTAGATTCGAGATTTATCAGCCATAAAGCGTACGAATGACACCTCTTGATTCGTTTTATCGCCAAGCTTTTCTTTGACAGCTTGAACTTTATCATTATATGCTTTTAAAACTTCTTCGCCTTTAGCTTCTTGATTTACCGCTTTTGAATAAAGTTTAAAGTTGTCTTGCCAATCACCGCGTAATGTCTCTGCGAAGACTGTCGGAGCAATTTTGCTTAATTTTGCATAGTCTTTCTCTTGTCTTATTTTATTTCCAATGATTAAATCTGGTTTTAAAGAAGCAATTTTTTCAATGTTAATTTCACTCTCAACCCCAACAACTTCTACGCCTTCCATTTTATCCTTTAAATGATCATACCAAGGATTACCTGAAAATGCTTGTACAGCACCTACTGGTTTAATACCTAGAGCAAGAAGTGCTTCTGTCCCTTCGTTTGTTAAAACGACAACTCGTTTTGGTGTGTCTTTAACTTCAGTTGTCCCCATTGCATGTTCGACACTGTAAGCATTACTCTTAGTTGAACTTTCTTCTTTCGTGTTTTCCTTGTTATTGCCACATGCAGCTAAAACAAATACAGCGACAACAGCAAGCAAAACTAGTAGTTTTTGAAATGCCTTTTGCATCTTTTCTTCCCCCTATGTATATGATAGAATGTTTAAGCAGATTCAATGATAATGAGAATCAATTTCATCTACTCGAGAACGAAATTAAGCATATTGTAAGAATCTATTATTGTCAATAATTTATTTAACTACTATGTAAGCACATTCTATTGAAGGAAGAGTACAACTGTATATGATTTTAAAAAATAATTTTTCAAAAACAATTGCATTAATAGTAGGAACACTACTCCTACTCCTTTGTATGGGGATAAGTATTGTATACGGATATGCAAATACGTCCATTCAAATGACGATTGAATCTTTTACACATTTTAATCAATCTAACGAGCATATTATTATTCAAAATGTTCGTATTCCAAGAGCTCTAATCGCTACTTGCGTGGGTGCTTCCTTAGCTATTACAGGCGTGCTCATGCAGACATTAACGAAGAATCCTTTAGCATCTTCAGGAATATTAGGTGTTAATGCTGGAGCTGGGTTTGCCGTCGTATTTGCTATGATTTTCTTCCATGTGTCAAGTTTACAAGCCTTTGCATGGATTGCATTTTTAGGTGCTACAATAGCCGCTCTATCTGTTTATGGTATTAGCTCGGCTGGACGAGATGCCGTAACGCCAGTCAAAATAACTTTAGCAGGTGCCGCTATCAGTGCATTATTTGCTTCTTTTACTCAAGGATTACTTGCAACAAACGAAGCAGCACTCGAGCAAGTATTGTTTTGGTTAGCTGGTTCCGTACAGGGGAGAAAGCTTGAAATTCTTTTATCTGTACTTCCTTATTTAGTTATTGGATGGATTGCCGCTCTGTTCATTTCTTCCAAAATGAATATTCTTGCTCTTGGAGACGATGTAGCGAGAGGCCTAGGATTACCACTAGGATTCATGAAGTTGATGGTAGGTCTTATTGTTGTTTTATTAGCCGGTGGTTCAGTTGCAATAGCTGGTCCTATAGGGTTTGTTGGAATTGTGGTACCCCATTTTGCGCGAAAGTTTGTTGGAACAGATCATCGTTGGCTCATTCCAATGGCTGCACTATTAGGTGGCATTCTATTATTGTTAGCCGACGTTGCAGCACGCTATATCATAATGCCTCAAGAAGTACCAGTAGGAGTAATGACAGCCATGATCGGTACACCATTCTTTATTTACCTTGCGCGAAAAGGTGGAAAAAAATAATGAAAAATTTAAAAACAATACGTTTACTACAACATAAAGTATCCTTTTTACTTGATATAAAAGCTTCCAAAAAACTTACCTTAATTAGTATTATTGCACTAGCTGTTTTTTTCTTTAGTGCCTCATTTGGTGAGTCCTTTATAAATCCAATAAAGGTTTTGCAAGTCCTCATTGGCAAAGGATCTGAGTTTGATCAATTAATTATTGTTGATTTCCGGATGCCTAGAATATTTATTGCTGCTTTTGCTGGGATGGCATTAGCAGTGGCAGGTGCAATTTTACAAGGAATAATAAAAAACCCATTAGCCTCCCCCGATATAATCGGTATTTCTGCTGGTGGCGGAGCTGCGGTTGTTGGTTTTTTAGCTATGTTTAGTGATTCCAATCATTCCTTAACAGTTAGTATTGAATGGTTACCTCTCGCAGGATTTATCGGAGCAACCATTGTCGGACTTATTGTTTATGTATTTGCTTGGAAAGATGGTGTGACACCCACCCGTCTTGTATTAATCGGTATCGGAGTCTCTGCATTTATGCAAGCCATTACGACGATGTTGATGATTATCGGACCCATCTATCAAGCTAGTGAAGCCAATAAGTGGATTACAGGGAGCGTCAAAAGTGCAGATTGGAGTCAAGTTCAAATTGTAGTTCCATTGATACTAATCCTCCTACTAATCACATTTTTTATTACTCGACAATTAAATGTTCAAGAATTGGGTGATGATACGGCTGCTAGTTTAGGACAATCTGTACAAAAAACTCGTTTATTCTTATTACTCTTGAGTGCAAGTTTAGTTGCTAGTGCTATATCTTTTGCAGGAGCTATCGGTTTTGTCGGCTTAATGGCACCTCATATTGCGAGACGCATTGTAGGGCCTTCATTTGGTGTGCTAATACCGACATCTGCTGCAATTGGCGCTTTACTAGTAATGGTAGCAGATATTATCGGACGAACTGCATTTAACCCTTTAGAAGTACCAGCTGGTGTGTTTACAGCTGCCATTGGTGCTCCTTATTTCATCTATTTATTATTTAGAAACCCTAGAAAATAAAGGAGTCAAATTTCATGACTGAAACTTTAGAAACTAAATCACTTACCCTAAATTATGGTGATTCCAATATCATTGAAAATCTACATTTAACTATTCCGATGAATGAAATTACTGTGCTAATTGGCGCCAATGGTTGTGGAAAATCTACACTTTTACGCTCCATTGCTCGATTATTAAAGCCAAAGCAAGGATCTGTATTATTGGATGGACAAGATATTTTCAAATTATCTACTAAACAAGTAGCAAAAAAACTTTCTATTCTTCCACAGTCACCAGTAGCACCAGAGGGATTAACAGTACTTCAGCTTGTTAAACAAGGTCGTTACCCACATCAAAGTTGGCGCAAACAATGGACAGAAAAAGATGAAGAAATAGTGTTAAATGCCTTAAAAGCAACAGGTGTTGATCATTTACAGGATAAACCCGTGGACGAGCTTTCTGGCGGTCAACGTCAACGTGCCTGGATTGCCATGACACTTGCACAGGATACAGATATTATCCTATTAGATGAACCAACTACTTACTTAGATCTAACACATCAAATAGAAATTTTAGATTTATTATTTGAATTAAATCAACAGGAAAAACGAACAATTATTATGGTTTTACACGATATTAACTTAGCATGTCGATATGCTGACCACATCATAACTGTTCGAGACCGAGGTGTCTTTCAACAAGGAAGACCTGAAGAAATCATGACGACGACGTTGGTAAAGCATGTCTTTGATCTAGATTGCAAAATGACGAACGATCCTATTTTTGGCACACCATTATGTATTCCTTTTGGTAAAGGACGTATAATCTCTTCATCATAAATATTAGACATTCTTCTAAAAATAGAAATAAGCCTATTTAGGACATGGAAAGTCACTGAGTAGGCTTATTTTTTTAAGCTATATTCATATATTTCCTAAATACACTACAGATAATGCTTGTTCATTAATATCATTATCCAAGGAGACCTTATATGCTTTACCATTAGGTTTTGAACTAACAATTTTATGGATTTCTTGATCGATAAAATGAACGGCTACTCCATCATCAGCGGCAATTCCAGATGAGAGTTTATTAGCTTTCACCAAATTATGATAAGCTGGTCTTCGATTGATTTCTCCATCATAATGAGGGCAATTACTTCCTGGGAGAAACCCTAAACATGTTATCGGCTCTAATTCTCCTCCAAATGAATCTGTTATTCCTTCCTCGAACCAACAAATTGAACCAGCACTAATACCAGTTAAAAGGACTCCCTCATGCCAAGCTTTCTTAAAAACGCTATCTAACGACCACTCTTTCCATAAAGCTAAAAGGTTTTTAGTATTTCCTCCGCCAACATAAATAATATCTTTTTCCATAATAAAACTTTCTAAATCTCGAGTCGGAGGTGAAAAAAGTGATAAGTGGGACGGAATGCATGGTTGTGAGTTAAAAAAAGAATAAAATTTTGCCATATAATTTTCAGAGTCCCCACTTGCAGTAGGTACAAAGCAAATCTTAGGATTGGCCTTGTGAGACTGCTGTAAAATATATGTATCTAATAATGAATTATGAGGCTCCATAGAAAAGCCTCCCCCTCCTAATGCAATAATTTGTTTCATCTTTTTCACTCCTTTTTTTTGGAAAATAGTGTATTTTATGATTATATAAAACTTCTAGAGGAAACGCACCCATAACTTTTTCATTTTATTACTGGTGTACGTATACCATTGCTCCAATCCTTAATAAATGAGGATTGGTGAGGATTAAGATTTAAAGGTATTTCATCTCTCGATAAAAAGCGCAATTTTCGCTACTTTCATCATTGATTTGTAAAGTTGTAGATCCCTAAAACATTCTTTTTCACAATTTACTATTTCAGTCCATTAAAAACTAAAATAACCATGAACATCCTTATTTCCCGTTATTTCTTAAATAATCAGGGTTCTAATACAAAAAAGCAAGGCCCAGATTACATAAAAAAAATGAGCCCTGCCTATATTTATTTTCCATCCTTATTACTTAGCTTTTGAATCTCGAGTAGTTCAGAAATCGTTACAAATTTATATCCCTGCTCTTCAAGCTCTGGTAAGATTTTTTTCAAGGCTCTGACAGTTTGCTCACGATTTCCACCGCCGTCATGAAATAACACGACACTTCCAGGCTTAGCACCTTTTAAAACAGTATTGACAATTTTCTTTTCTCCAGGACTTTTCCAATCAAATGTATCTAAATGCCATGACCACATGACAACTTTATACCCTTCTTTTGCTATTGCATCAATCATGGAATCCGTGTATTGGCCTTCAACTGGTCTAAATAAAACAGGGACATAACCTGTAATACCATAAATTGTTGCATGTGTTTGTTTTATTTCTTTCATCAAATTGGAAACATTCGTTCTAAAAGGATGCGTATATGTGTGAATGGCTAGTTCATGACCTTCTTCATGTATACGTAAAGCAAGCTCTGGATTTTTTTCTGCATTTTCACCCACAATAAAAAATGTGGCCTTTGCATTGTACTTGTCTAATATATCTAAAATGTCAGGTGTGTACTTTTTATGAGGACCATCATCAAAGGTTAAGGCGATCACTTTTTCATCCGTATTAATATCCCACAAAATTTGTCCTGCCTCTTCGTAATACTTCCTTCCCTTGTCTGCAAATGATTTTTCATTTACAAAAAATAAAAATAGCCCGAAAAAGGATAAAGCGATCAGCAGATAGTATTTCCTCAAGTTTTCACCTCCTGCAAATAATTATTTCTAATCATTATTATTTGAGGTTTAAACTAAAAAATGCTTTTATTTTTGTTCTTTTAATTGTATATAAAACCAATAACAATCCAAAATGAATATAAATAACGCTGCACATTCTAATCCTAAAAATGTTATATTATTTGGAAGGAGTGTGATTATTTTGATAATCAGTGTAAAGAAAGAGGATTTAGATTTTAATGGCTCCAGTTTAAGTCAAAGATGTTTCGAACCACTCATTAAGATTTATAAGGTAAGAATGTCCGAAGAAACTAATCTCGGTGTAAAAGAACGTTTTTATGAGGAACTTACAGAAGGTCAAAGAGCATTATTTATGTTTTATGTTTATTATAACCATATTAGTAAATCTCTTATCGAATTCTATTGGTGGAGTACTTATTTCATGGCCCAGTCTAAAAAATGGGCAGCTCTCAAAGCCTGCTTTAAGTATTTTAATGATGAACCTTTTCTTTTACTCCTTGAGAAAATTGAACGGGAACTAAAACAACATAATCACCCTACTACATTAGAGAATTTTACAATCACTCGAGAAGAATTAGATCAAAACAAAGAGCTCCATGCATCATTTGAATCGCTATATGCAATATTCGAAAACATTTATCCAGCTACTATAGAAAAAATAAATACTTTCATCGAAAAGAATTTACAAGAGTTTATACAAATTGAAAAGTAAGGAGTATTTTTTATGGCAACTATAGAAGACTTTATAAACCTTGATATTAGAATTGGGACAGTTATCCAAGCTGAGGAACTTCCGAAAGCAAGGGTTCCTGCTATTAAAATGAAAATTGATTTTGGAGAAGATATGGGAATCAAGCAATCCTCTGCTCAAATTACTAAACGCTATACGCCAGAAGAAATTATTAATAAGCAAGTAGTAGCGATCGTTAATTTCCCACCCCGTCGTGTGGCTGGCTTTAAATCTGAAGTTTTAGTGATTGGTGGAGTTCCTGTAGAAGGTGATGTCATTTTATTATCTCCTGATCAACCTGTACCAAACGGAACTAAAATTAGTTAAGTCTAGGATTTTGTGATTTGAAAATTTAATTTTTAATGAATCTATTTCACAGGCACAAAACTAACTTATATTACATCTACATCATATATTTAATAATGTAAAGCTAATTTAGCCTTCTACCTCCTGACTTGATACTAAGGGTCACGAATGTGTGGCCCTTTTATTATTTTGTAACATCTAGTACCACATGTTACAATTTTTACTACATATAGTAGAACGAATCCACTAAATCGAGAGGATCATAGAAAATGAAAATTTATTTTGATTGGTGCTACATCATTAAGATCTTCAAATAAAAAATAGAAAGGAGCGTGATAATGAAGAGAAAAAGGAGAGAACATTATGAAAAACAGACAAGCAACAACTAATGACTATGAAACGATGATAAATCTTTGGGATAGATCCGTTACCAAAACCCACGATTTTTTAAGTTTAAAAGATAAGGAAGACATTAAACAGGAAATTCCTATGTATTTCCCACATCTTGATGTGAGACTTTGGTTTGTGGAAAATGAATTGATAGGTTTTTCAGGTATCAATAATCAGCACTTAGAAATGCTATTTTTAGAACCCGGTGAAATAGGAAAAGGTTATGGAAAACAAATAATACAACAACTCATTAGAGATTTTTATATAAGGTCTGTTGATGTTAATAAAGACAATGAAAACGCAAAGATGTTTTATTTAAAAAATGGTTTCACGATTGTCAGTGAAGAACCAACAGATAGTTCTGGTCGCCCTTATCCAATATTACATCTAGGATTGAAGTAACGAGAAAAAAGACTTTTCCCGTTGTTTAAGAAAGGATACGTTATGTAAATTTTTTTTGCATTTATACCTCTTTTAGTTATATTAATATTTTAAATTATTCCTGCCGCATTTATCATTTGGTTTCTAATCAAATTAATAAACTTACAGCAGGAGCAAACTAAAATACTTAGAAGTATATCAGATAATAAAAACAATTATGCCGTGACATTCGTCGGAGGCTTTAAACTTCTTTCAGCAAATGTTTTGGTAGCGAAAGCGTAGCGAAAGCGTAGCGTCAGCTACAGATGTTTTATGTAACGTAAGAGAAACGGCAGGTACAGGTGTTTGAACACCCGTTGAAAAGCAACTTAAATCCGCATTCATCTTTCCACCTATAGAGGTAGGAGACTTCTGCAGGGTCACAAATGTGGCCCTTTTATTTTTTCTGTCGTTGTTTCATTTTTTAGATATGAAAAGAGAATCTTTTGAGCTTGGAATTAAAGTTTAATAATCAACTAATACATTTTATTTAAAAGCAATAGTCAGAGCATATCTTGCAAAAAGTTTAATCACTCTATTTTCTGTATTCATTAACTAATATCATGTAACTTCATTTTTTCTAATTCTTTCTTTCTTTTATTTTTTAGAGATTCTCTTCCTTTAGCCCAAGTTCCTAATAAAAACACCGAACCACCAACTGCAGCCTTAATAAGTGAAGATGTATTGACATTATCCACTCTAATGGACCACCATCCGAAAATAAAAACTAAATATAGAATAGGTACAATTGCTCCCCAGTAAACGTTTGTTCTTCTAGATAAAAAAGATTGAATTCCTATTATTACAATGGCTATTAAAATGGCTATTATCCATTTATAAGTTGGATCCATTATTCATCATTCCTTTCGCTTTTATATTTATCAATAATCATTTTTGCCGTTTCTAAACTCAACCGTTCATCAATTACCAAATTTTTAATCATATTTACAAACTCCACGTCTTCAGTATTGCTATTCAGTTCAATTTTTTTAATTAATGTATCTAATTTAATCCTTACTGTCGGATAGGATACACCATAAATTTTAGATATATTCTTTAAAGACCCAGAATTAATTATAAATTTTCTTATAAATTCAACAGATTCTTTATCTAAAGACAAAATCCAAGCTGGTACTTCATCACGATTCATATCACCCCTCCTTTTCAATAATGTTAAACAATAATTAAATAAAATTCAAGTAATCATTAATATTATTCATTTAATTTTAAGGTTATTTTAAGATAAAACTGTTTTTTAGACGGAGAAACTTTTTCGTAGAGTTATTGCTAGGTTTGACTATTGGAGGAATTATAGTTGTTCTATGTTCGATGATCAGTGCATCTTCACCTGTTGGAGAATCAATGCGGTTAACATCAAATTCTGCGAACAAATAAGCTAACCAAATTCGCAAACAGATAAAAAGAAATCAGTGGCAGTATGGCAGGAAATAAATAACCGTATCCAATGCCTACAAGAATGTAAAAATAATAATTATTACTCTTTAATAAAAATATAAGCACATCAAGGGCTATAACGAAAATAAAGAACTTCACAGCTGGCCTTTTCATGTTTTCTATTATCCTATCCAACTTTACCTTCCTTACCACTAATAAAAGTAAACATAATCGTATCGCTACACTGAATAAAACTGTTAGTATAATAAATTCGACAAGAGGTATTCTTTTAAATCCAACCGCAAGAATAATGCATAATTTGCTTACAATCCATCGAAAAAATGATATACACCATCCACTATATATCTAAACAAAGTACCTCCTCGATCCATTTATTTTTTAACAAAATCATTCCTCAAGATACTATAAATAATGTTCATGTTATACAGTAAATGAATTATATGGAATAAACAAATTTTATTCAACTAACTTACTTCGTTAGTTGAATAGCAAACAATCTTTAAGAAAACAGCTTAATCAAAAAAAAGCACTAACATGCGGTCCGTCAGTGCCTCTCGTATTTAATATGGTGCTTATTTCTTCACTTTTGAAAGTGTCATACCATCACCAATTGGAATAATAATCGACTCTAGTTGTGGGTGATTTGCGACTGCTACATTGAATTTCTTCATCAATTCCGTATATCGTTTTGGTTTGGCATTTGGATCTGCCACACTTCCTGCAGCAAGCACATTGTCAGTAACTATGATTGCATCGGGATTTGCTAGCTGTACACAGTAATTTAAATAGTTTTCATAATTATCCTTATCAGCATCGATAAAGAAAAAATCGAATCGTTCATTACTTTGCACTAGCACTTCAAGGCTTTGTAATGCAGGTCCTGTTATATATGTCACTTGTTCACCAAAACCTGCCTTCGATAAATTACCGTAAGCTAATTGTGCGTATTTTTCCTCTAATTCAAGAGAAGTTAATTTTCCATCACTGCCGAACCCTCTAGCTAGACAAATTCCACTATATCCACCGAGAGCCCCTACTTCAAGAATGTTTTTAGCTCCTGTCATCGAGACAAGCATTGTTAAAAGTTTTCCAGAGGAAGCAGAAACAGAAATGGCGGGCATTCCGTTTTCTTCAATAGATGTAATGACCCCCTCTAAAATTGAGTCTTCGCTATGGAACACAGTATCAATGTAATGATTAATTATTTTCATTCAGGTTCTTCCCTTCCTCTTCATGATTTAAAGATTTTTCATTATCTTCTTCACTGTCAGATGTAGCCATCGTTTCACTTTCATGTATTTCAAATAATTGAATGAACTCATTGATGATCATATCAATGGCTTTTAATTCACCCACTAATATGGGCTGAATAGATTGAAACTCTGGTTGCTCTAATTGTTGCTTAATCGTTGCACGCTTTAGATTCATCATCTCTAAAAAAGCAATGGCTCTTCCACGTCGGAAAGTTTTAGCTCCGCGTTGATGAGAGCCGTCTCTCCCTCTGTGGCGTCCCCCACGATGATGTCCCTCTTCTGTAAATTCCTTAAATTTTTCGTTTCTCATTTTTATCCTCCTCACATTGTATACATTTGCATACACTTCGTTTCAATTTGATTGTATACAAATGTATACACCTTGTCAATCACCCTTCTATATTTATTCCACCTTACATTAGGATCTAGAGAATTTGTAATATGTACCTCATTCAGTTCGTACATGGTAAACTTAAATTTTTAAGATAATAATTATTTCAATTAACCGAAAATACCCAAGAAAATTATAAGATTTAAATCTATAAATGGCTTTAAATCGTTAATGATAAAAAACGTTCTCGTTTAGTTTTCCACACCAATGATGACTATTTAATAGCTCTATTACTTTTATTTCAATTAAGGGATACTTAAACAATTCAGACAACTTTTAATACAGCTTCCTATTGTAATTACGAGTATGCACATCATTGGATAAAAGTCAAATTTATGTTTTATTAATCTTTGTTAAATTATCTGAAGAAACTGATTTTTAAAATTTAATAGCAAATGATAAGGTATTAACATAACAAGGTTATTCTTTAGAGGAAAATAGCATTGAAGTAAAAAGGATTTTTCCTAAAGATCAAGAATCTCAAGTAAATGTAGCTTTTATGCTGAGTAAATCTCAAGATAACTATCAAATTGTCCTCTATAACTCTCAAGGCTTAACTAATGTAATTGACGTTAATGACGGAGAAGTAAACATGAATTATTCTTTACAAGGAGAACCTACTCCTCGAATTTTATACATTACATGTTCAACAGTTTGTGTTGGATTAGTTGGTAATCCACCCGAATTTCTGTCGTGTCTAGCTTTATGTGTTGTAGACTGGGGCGCCTAAAATAATCTCAATATGATTTTATAACTGAAAGGAGAAATGATTTAATTGAAAAACAAAAAATTTATTAATATTTTATTATCAACATTTCTTCTTTCATGTTTTTTAGCATTTATTTATTTACTTTCTGCTTCTGGAGCTAGTTGGTGGATTATTATCATTATCATAATACTAATCCTAGTATTATTTAAATTTCATTTGATATAAAGTATGTGAGATTTAGCGAAGGAAAATTAGGATTGATTATAGCGTTTATATTGTTAAATGTAATCTAAGAACACTGTATAAAGCATCAACAAAACGGGGTTTTATAATCGTTGCACGCTTTAGATTCATCATCTATAAAAAAGCAATGGCTCTTCTACGTCTGAAAGTTTTAGGTTCACGTTGTTGAGATCCGTCCCTTCCACTTTGACGTTCTCCCACGATGATGTCCCTCTTCTCGAAATTCCTTTAATTTTTCGCTACTCATTTGGTAGCCCCCTTTCATCGTTTACATTTGTATACAGTTTATCAGTCATCCTTATCTTTTTATTCCCCATTATTTTACCATAAGCATTTTAGAGAATTGTAATATTTACCTCTGCTAATTTTTCCATTAAACTGTAAGTACCAGCCGAATTAATTTGGGAGTGAATCTGGCTTAGAAACATGTCTTAAGTGAAAAGGTGGAATATGAAGAAAAAATCCTGTTTATTTGTGGTATCGTTTAGTTTATTTTTAGTTGGTTGTAATGAAAAAGTCACAGTAAATACTTTTGAATCTAAAAAACCTGATGCAGCAGAGGCTTTAAGATTAGACAACCAAGCAGATATTTTTCAATGGGAAGGTAACATTTTAGAAACGAATATCGAATGGATTGATGAACTTGAAGTCAATGAAGATAAAAATATTGGTGAGATAGAATTTAATGCAACTAAAGCTGAGGATTTTAAAAATGGGACAGCTAACCTTTTACCAATTGGTGCACAGATTTATTCTGTTAAAGAACGTGATGATATTTTAATCGTGAAATATAACAATGTGGTTAAACGATATTTGATTCTATCTGAGGGCTGATTTCCTAGAAGGGAGACGAATATGTTCATTCATGATACAGTTACAGATTTCACCGATAATTATCTGCCTACCATTGATTATTTAAAGAAATATTATGAAAAGCATGCGCGCCATTTTGAAGAATACTTTCGATTTCATTGCCATAATGTAGATGAGAAAATGGAAATGGCTATTCAAAAGCACCAGGAAAAGATTTCAGCGTTAATTGAGATAAAAGATAAAATGCCAATGTTTATTAGTGATATTGCAAGGGACTATGAGCAGGTGTACGATATCGCCTTTACAAAAGATGTACATCTGATTGTAGGTTTATTCGGAAGTAATGCTTTTACTTACCGACAGATTATACCAGAAATTGCATTTTGCTTAGAGAAACTTTCCCCTCAAGATCGCCATTTACAAATTATTATTGCTCATGAGTTGGGGCACGCTTTACACCATTTATTATCCGAAAAAAGAGGCATTGATTGGGCAATTGTAGACTGGGAGAGCCCATTCACTTGGCTTTTACAGGAAGGCATTGCAACGTATTTTTCTACAAAAATGGTAAGTGCGAGGAAAGATGAATACTTTGCATTTGAAGAAGACTTAGAGTGGATAACATTTGCTACAAATAATAAACAAATAATTATAGAAGAGTTTTTAAGCGATTTAACTTCACTTGATGCAAGAGCAGTGTTTTTTGAATGGTTCTCTATTAATGGAGGTAAACGATTTGGTTTTAATCGCTTGGCTTATTTTATTGCATATGAATTCATACAAAGCTGCCTTCAAGAACTAGCAGAATTAGATGTTATTACATTATGGCGAGACGTAAACTATCAAGATGTTATTTATCAACAATTAAGCGAAATGGTAAAGAAAAATGTATGATTTGACTATTTTGCCAATGGTTACGCAAAGCCTTTAAAATCTTTTTTTGGAGGTCACCTTTCATTTTTGAAGGTGACTTAATTTTTTTAGCCTATGGGCGAAAAGAAAAGACGTCATTAGACGCCTTGTAGTCATTTAGTTTTATCGTTCATCTCATTAATTAGTTGAACAGCTTCATCGATATGAGACACATTCAAAATTTTCATGTCGATATTTAGCTCCTTTTGAATCTGTGCCGCTTCTTCTGCATTTTTAGTGGGGATAATCATAAATGGTAAGCCGTATTTCTCTGCGATTAAAATTTTTTCTTTTAGTACCCCTATCGGTAAGACGTCACCTGTTTCGCTTATTGCCCCAGTCACCGCAATGGCTACGTTGTTTTGCAAATCGCCTCGAATAATGAGTCCTGTTAGTGCTAGCCCTAACCCAGCACTATTTCCACCAATATTATCCTGATTAAAAAATTCATTAATACGTACATCTTCTTTACCTAGATAAAGATTAACGTTGTCTTTCATTTGCTCTACTTCATTTTTCTGAAGATGAAGCCACTTTAATATTTGCTGATTCTTGCTCTTATAAAGAACTAAATTTGTAATTTCATCCACATTTACAAAAGGAACTTGCTGTTTATTTAAAAGATCTTCAACAGATTGAATACTCTCCATAAATTGAAAATCCACTCTATTTACGCCTATTAAATAGATTTCACTACCTCTGGCATGTAATGGCTCTGTGTATATGTATGCGACATGAGAAGTTCCTTCATAAAATATAAGGGGCGATTCGAAACAAAATAGCAAGAACATCATGCAAGTAGCGAGCGTGATACTTCTTTTATATATTTTGTTTCTCAATAAAATCCGAGCAATTAATAAGATGATAAAATTAATCAATAGTAAAACAACAAAAGAAATTCCACCTATTACATCTTGAAGATACAAAAATAAAAATACACCATAATAGAGAAATATTAAAAAGATAGTCATGATATAATGCAAACTTCTTTTATGATTAGAAATATTCTTCACTCCCTACTTTAATATTCGTCTATTTTCAAACTTTAGGACCTTACA
The DNA here is from genome assembly GCF_054665055.1 of Lysinibacillus sp. CTST325. Lineage (NCBI taxonomy): Bacteria > Bacillati > Bacillota > Bacilli > Caryophanales > Bacillaceae > Lysinibacillus > Lysinibacillus sp. CTST325. Next base: position 654,597 of record NZ_BAAFHO010000002.1, read on the forward strand.
TTTAATTTCACACCTCAGTTTATTTATTCCGGAAATACCCTTATATTCCTTCTTTTTCGAAAATCTTATATTCAAAAATGAGTCGTAGCCAGCAACTTAGTCCGTTATAGCTCTAATCTGCATAAAATTCAATGTGTCAATCTTTCTAATTGATACTTACTTATTCCCCACTTTATACACATGCATAATTTTCAGATTCGATTCCGTTAACAACAAAAAAGCGTTAACCCTTTTCGATTAACGCCCCTCTTAAGCTGAAGAAAGTTCTTCCAACCTTTAAACATGGTTTTTTCAGTTTCTTTTTGTTAATTACGCAATTGATTGAAATTTAATACGCAATACCTACACGCGATTTCACAAATTCCTTACTTTGAATTTGTTGATAGGCAAACTCTGCGGTATCTGCTACAGATATTTCTGCCCCATCATTCGGTAAAAAGTCTCGTTCGATTCGATATGTGCCCGTATATTCACCATCGGGTAAGTATGTAGGACAGACGATTGTCCAATCAGTATTAGAGTTCTTCAAGAAATTATAGACTTTATGGTGCTCCTCTGCAGCAAAGGTTGTTTTTCTTTTGGATTCGCTCGATTGATAACGTAAAATACTTGGAGTCAGTCGACTTTGGAGAATTCCAGCCGTTCCGACAGTTATAATTCTTTTCACATGCTCTTTTTCCATTGCATCAAGAATTAGCGGCATACTTTCAGTTAATGTATTTATGCCATCTGTGTTTAATGCACTAATCACAATATCTACATTCGACATGACATTTTCTATATCTTGTTTTTCTAAGACATTCCCTTGTACAGTATGTAAATTTTCATCATTTATTTGTAGCTTATTTGGATGACGAACTAAAGCTGCAACGCTATGTTCATCTCGTAACGCTAGGGAAACAATGTGGCTACCAACGCGGCCAGTCGCACCTAAAACTAAAATTTTCAGAATGATCACCTCTTACTTTATTATAGCATACAAATTTTTTGTAACTATTTAGAGAGGTCACTTTCCATCCTTAAGCACGGTTAATGAACATCAGTAAGTCTGATATTAACAATAAACTGCTGAAGATCATTAGTTTCCGTAATACTGTTGACGATGTTTTGGATTTCGCTTTCCGTACTCTTTTCAAGTTTATCCAAATTATGTAACTGTATAGTCATTACTTGATTGTTTGGAGATTCAATTAAGTAGCTGATCATACTATCTGGGAAATAGCCTGCTGCTCGTAACGCTACTATAATTTTTTGTGTGAAATTCGTGTTTTGTAATTTTTCACCAATTTCTTCACTATAATTTGTATCGGGATTTTTTTGAATGGGTCTTTCATATGAAGGTTGATTATACTTTAGCAATGCTGCCGTTACTAACATCAAGGAAAATAAAATAAATAGTCCTTTTATTAATCCTCTCATATATTCTCTCCATTTCATCTTTTTAATAGAATACGCTTATCTTATAAAATAATGAATGAATCCCACTGGCCAAGTATGAACTTTTTGTTTAATAATCCTTATAATATTTGCCAGGCTAACTTTTAGATAGCCTGGCAAAGGGACAACATTCACCTTAATCGTTTATTCGTTTACGATGACTTTCACAACAGGTTCTAATTTTCCTACATATGCATCCCCAACATAATCAACATCTATTACTATTGCTCGTGGCACGAAACGTTGAATGCTTTCCAAAAGACGTGCGGTATTACGTCTTTTGACAAGCTGGAAAGGTGGAAGAGTGTCTAGTTTTAAACCAAAATCTCTGTAAAAAGGGCAAGATATTACGAAAGTAGATAATATATAAGCTACATTTTGTAATATTTCATCAACACCTGTAGCATTAAAATCAATATTGCTTGTGGCGGTCACTTGATGTGTCATCCTATCAACCTTTCTTCTACGATACATGGAAAGATGTCAGCAATCTTTCTTAATATGAGCTTTTCATCGAAAAAAGAGCACTTAGTTATTTATGCTAAATGCTCAAAAATTATGAACAAAGCACACATTCACTATTGTATGTATACGATGCATTTCCCTCTAAACAATTGCACAGCTTTTAGGTCCCACATTCATCCCGTTTCTTTAATTGGATTCCACATGTTAATCACATTTTATCTTATTAGTGCGTAATAGATTACATACAACCAACTTAAACAACCATGTATAATTGCCCATATAATTGAATGATTTACGCTCCAAGAAATAGTAATGGCCAATACGGAGCCAAAGCTAATACCGCTCTTAATAACTGTTTTATTTTTCATTTTCCCCACCTTCTTTTCTCTTCTAATTTCGGAAGTATGTCTCCTCATCATCATTCCTCCTATTCATATCATTACGGATGTATCTATTTAAGGATGCTTATTTTTATTCTATTAGAAGTACTTTTACCGCTAATAAAAATCGCAATGAACACGCCACTCATTTAGTTCTTGATTAAAAAAGAAATAGAAATTTCCATTATCGACGATATTGAAATACGCCTTCTCGTCTGAGGAGATCTGTAAAACAAAGGGAAAGGCCTCACCGTAATCATGACCACTTTGACAAAAAGCAGGATAGCCACCTATTTTATGAATAGCGTATATTTCCTCTACGATATCATCGAAGTATTCAAAATCCTCTTCGTGCTCTAACCTCAAAATTTCATCCTCCATATCAGATGGAATCCCTCCTCCATCCCATGTCGGATAATCATTCTCAATATGTTTAGGAATAAGCGGGAAAGCGCGAATACGGTCATGCTGCCAATTTTGCTGGATTAATCCTTCTATAGATGTATATGCTCTTATTTCAAAAAAACGGCTCAGATCATCTTCTATGAGGTGATCAAATATTTCTTCATTAATAAATAATGTTAGAAGCTCAATATGTTTTAGTGATGCGGGTACAAAACGAAGTTCCTTTAAAAATAATGTCGCTAATGGCTGAAACCCTTGTGGCCTCTGTTCCTCAGGTAATGACCATCCAACATAGCCAATCCAGCTTTCTAGCATGTCATGTGTAGGTCTAACCCCACCTGTTTTAAAGATTGTTGCCTTTCTTACTAGCTGTGACTTAATATCATCCATTTTCATTAACTGAACCCTCACTGCGACAAATACAGTCTACGACATGATCATTCACCATCCCAGTAGCCTGCATAAATGAATAGCAAATCGTACTTCCAACAAATTTAAAGCCGTCTTTTTTTAATTGCTTGCTCATTCGTTCACTAATTTCTGTTGTAGCAGGTACATCTGCTATGGACGTCCATTCATTGATGATAGGCTGATGATCCACAAAGCCCCAAATATATTCAGAGAAGGAGCCATATTTCTCCTGTATCCGCAGAAAGGCTTGAGCATTCGTCACAACACTAGCAATTTTAAGCTTATTACGAACGATGCGAGAATCCTGACGAAGCTCCTGTAGCTTGTCATCCGTATAGAGTATGATTTTCAAAGCATCAAATTGATCGAAAGCTGCACGGTAACCCTCTCTTTTTTGTAGTATTGTCCACCAGCTAAGTCCAGCTTGTGCCCCCTCTAGACAGAGCATCTCAAATAAATGCTGATCATCATAGACGGGAATACCCCATTCCTTGTCATGATACTCAACATATAAAGGTTCATCTAGCTTGACCCAGTCACATCTTTTCATTTATATCTCCTCCGTTTTTATGTATCATTTAATCCCTGTTATACAAAGCCATCCTTTTTGTGTGTTTTCCTGTATTGTAACGGTTTGAAACCCAACACTTTCAAACAACTGCTTGATTTCAGATTTAGTTTTATAGGCTTTCATATGATAATTAATTTTATAGAGCTCCGAAATTATGATAAATTTCCCATCGTCCTTCAATACTCTAAATACTTCCTTCACATCATTTGCTAAGTCTGGCCAAAAATAATGCGTTTGGAACGCTGTAATCGTATCGAAAAACTTATCTGAGTACGGAATACTTGAAACACTCGCTTGCGTCACAATCACTTTGCCATTTGCTATATCCACTTGATTTGTTTTTATAGAGTCTTTCACAGCCAGCGCAGAAAAGTCTATACCATAGATTTTACCACTTGGATTAATTTTCGATAAGGATTGAAGTGTTTTTCCACCCCCACATCCAATATCTAACACAATATCGCCATCATTTATAGCTTCCTGTTTCATTAGCCAAGTATTCATACCACTATGTGCCTTATTCATAATTCGTAACATCAATGAGCCCATGAATCCTCTTGGGTTTTTAGCTTGCTCAATTAATCGTTGTAAAAGCGTCATTTCATATTCCCCCTTTGGCATTTTCACTTTCAATAATCGCTGAGAACTATAGATTAAGATGTCTTGTGAAGCTAACTTTGTTAAGGCCACATCACTAGCACCTGCGACTGCATCCTCCACAACAGTTACAGCAAAATTTCTAGCTATAGCCCTTCTTACTGTTGCAGTGACACAGCCCTCTCCGGAGGCTTTATCAAGTCGTTTATACCATTATTATCTAAATACTTTGTTAAGCTGGGATTATTAAATGCATGAATTTTCGTAAAAGGTTGGAAAGTAATTGCATTCGCTCAAATTCATTCCTAATATAAAGGATAGGGACATTTGACTTTCCAGCTCTTTTTATCAGGTCATTCATGCAATTTATAGTTGACTCAATTTGATGCTTGGCGATAGGCATTCGAGCTTGATCACTAAAGTAATCATTTTGAATATCAAGTATCATTAATGCTTGCTTCAAAATAGTAACCTCCCTGTATTTTTATATCTTCTATTTTTTTCGTTTAATATAATTAAAAGTTTCAATTTTTACCATTTTATAAAAAGGAGACTCAATATGATTAAACAAGCCACTATGGAAGATGCTCAAACAGCAGCATTATTAGCACTACAACTTTGGCCAAATCATTCATTAGAAGAATTTAGTGAGGAGATGACGCAACTAATTGATGCTGCAAACGCTACGATTTTCCTCGCCTACGAGGATGAGGAAGCAGTCGGTTTTGCACAATGTCAACTCCGAACAGATTATGTTGAAGGTACCCACTCAAGCCCAGTCGGCTATTTAGAAGGACTCTTCGTAAAAGAACAATATCGACAGAAAGGCTTTGCAAAGCTTCTGATTGAGAGTTGTGAGCATTGGGCTAAACATAAAGGATGTAAAGAATTCGCGAGTGATTGTGATATGCAAAATTTCGAAAGTTTAGCAGTCCATCTTAAATTAGGTTTCACCGAGGCAAACCGCATTATTTGTTTTACGAAGGAATTATAAAAACAAGGTCATCCTTCTATGGGATGACCTTATTCAGATGTCAATACTTATCTGTTATAACTCCGATTGAGGATGCTTTAATATAATCAAGATTTTGTAAGCTTGAAAGTGTCTTCGTATTCCCAGTTACGACAGCCCCATATATGACAAGATCTTTTACTGATAGTCCATCCGCACCACCAATTTCTTTTTCTAACCGTTTATACTCATCTTGTAAACTTGATTTTTGTCTAGTGCCACTAGTTATTGAATTCACAAATAGCTCAGCTGGGTTCTCTTCTAAATCACCGTTTATGTTTACAAGTGAAAAACCATATACATTTTGTTCTGAACGCAAAAGGTAATCCCCTTTCTTAACTGTTCCATCATTATTGATAATCTTAACAATATTGTCATCTGACTCGTTAATATCCTTCACCCATAACCAAGAAGTAGTCACATTTTTCGGCAGCTTTGCAAGCGCTTCTTGCACTGTGTAGCCTTTATCAAAAGATAAAGCAATCTCCATAATTTTATCGTCACTAATTTGAGGCAACAACGCTAAATCATTTCGTGTCTTTTTATAATTTAAAAATGGATAGAAAAACAACATTTCGCGCTGTCCAAGCTCATTGTAACGCTGAACATCTAAATCTTCTTCACTGCCGCTCTTTCCAAATGGAAGAGGAGAATTAGAACCTTCATAAAGTATCTCATCTCGAAAAAGACCGTAGCCATACGTGTCATCTCCAGTAGGAACGATTTTACCTTCAATGTATTTAAACGTTTTATAATGTGTTTCACCTCCTAAAATGCCAGGGTAATTCTTCGTTGTCCCAATAAACTCATTCGCTCCTTCTACTTGATGTAGTGTATAAAAGGAATTCTGTGCATGGCTTTGCAAAAAACTAGTAATTGCATCATTAGCTATTTTCCCAGCAAACGATGTCACAATGATGACGCAAAACGTAATAATGATTGTTTTCCAAGTTGCACAACGTTGTGCTTTTTTCATTGTTTTTTTCATCTGTTCTGTATTAAAAAGGTTGTCCATCTTCTAACGCCTCCCATTGTTTTTTAAATGCTTTACGTGCTCGCTGTAAATAAGTTTTTACATGCGACTCACTCACCGCTAGAATCGTAGCAATTTCTTTATAAGATAATTCCATATCGTATTTCATTAAAAGCAATTGCTGAAATGTTGGCTGTAGCCCCAACAAGGCTTCATTAATCTTTGCATTTTGCTCTTTTTGTAAAAAATGTTGCTCTGCATCATCCAATGCAGTTTTTAATTTTTCAATTTCATTATCACCAATTAATGTTGCGCGCTTTTGCTTGTTATACAACGTATAGTAACGATTAAGGGCGACCTTAAATAACCAAGCTCGTAAATTATCATGTCGAATTGTAGACAGACATTCAATTGTTTTAATGATTGCTTCTTGCACTACGTCCTCTGCATCTTCTTTTGTAGCCCCTATTTTTATCAAATATTTGAAAACGACTTCTGCATGCGCTAGCAATAGACGCTCCCACTCATTATTCATACTTCACCAACTTTTGGATATCCATTTCGTAGTTAACTCAACTATATAACCAATTAAATCCTAAAATGTATACAGTTGTTTTAAAAAAAAAAAAAATCACAAGTGCTTTTTTTACACACTTGTGATTTATATTTTTTCGATATATAAAGGATCTATAACAGGAACACAAGCCTTAAAAGTCCTTTTATTTTGGATATAGAAGATATGTATTATTTATTAATTTAAATATGTATTGGCTGAAATGTTTCTTTCGCGCTCGTCCATTACTAGGTGGATAATAAATGCAAGTTGTTGCTCTATTCGCTCATTGTTAAGATGCAGGATGTTGGCAATTGCATTTTTTTGTTTTTCTTCTAATCCTACCTTCTCAAGCAATAACATAATTTCTTCTTTCGAAAGCCCAAACATACTTTTTTCACCTCCAATTAAATCATTTATTATTTCATAATCATTATTCACTTTTCTCAAACAGCGAACTAATACAACCATTCTATGACCTATTTTCACTAATTATAGGATAACACATGGACTTAATTAATCCAAATTCTACTTTATTTTAATAAAATTCCAACCTCTATAAAAAATCATTATTATTCAATAATAATTTTTAGCGAAGTATATGTAACGATTATTGATATTCATTAATTCTATTATAAAAATAATAACCCCTTTTGTCGAATTTTAGTTTTCTGCGGCACCGCTTTAAAAGCTTTAACGCGAAAGCGCTCATATTAAAATATGCTTGAGAATTGAATGAATAAAGACAATAAATAAAATACTCATTTTTTAATATTTATTTACCTTAATTATACATTATAAGTCGTTACCACAGTACTTTAAGCTCATAAAAAAAGTAATTTCAAAATATTGAAACTACTTATCCTACTTTTTATTCGGTTAACTTACACTGTTTTGTTGATATTATTCTGCGGGAGATTAATGTTAAATTTTTGTAAATTTTCAACTGGTATTTGTAATTTTACATCCAATTTTCGGATATCTGCTATATCTACTTTATTTAATATAATGTTCTTTGTCTTATCACTAGTATTGACTGGTAAATTAACTATTCTCGACGTTGCATCAGTCTTCCAGATTGTTTCGTTTGTATATCCTTCGATAAATAACTGACTCTTCCCCTGAACAATAGCCGGTATTTTTACAGCAGTTAAATCTGTATACACCATTTCAAGTAAAGATTGATTGGACATCGTTAAAAATGGGCGATCTGCTTTATCAATTGTACAATGCTCAATACGCCCCATTGACTTATCAGACCAAACTATTGCATATGGGCCTTCATGACAATTTTTAAATTCACTATTCGCAACTTCAAAAATAGCATCAATACAAGTAATCGCATTTCCGCTGATGTGTTCAAAAGTACAATTATCTGTAAAGAGTCGAGCATTATTTATATAAATATGATGACTTCGAAGCTCTTGAATTGTTGTGTTCTGCAGCGTAATCTTGGCGTGATCATTGCCATAAATACCACCTGCCTGTCCAAATTTGATCATGCACTGATTGAGCTTTAACCCGCTTGAATCAACAATAAAGTGAAATTGCGGGTGTTCTTGGAGATCACACTCTGTCATTGATACATCGGCTTCGTTGACAATGGTAACTCCGGTTGCCTCTCCCTTATAAATCTCACATGTACGTAATTCCGCTTTACTATTTTCAATTAACAGCTGCGACTTCACATGTCGATGGATCTTACAATCATACAATATCGCCTTAGATTTCTCACCAATATAAAGCCCATTCCCTACGCCATCAGACAAGATAGAATCTGTCATCAACAACTCACTTTGATGAACAACCAATTGGGTATCTTGATGTTGCTTGATTTCACAGCCATCTATTGTAAGTTTCGAGCTATCAAAAATTTGCATCCCTACATCTTGCCCTTGGTGAATAAGTGTATTGGTCATTGAAATTGAACTAGAGCCTGCTACAATTTGTGCTTTTTTATGTCCATGAAATTCGCAATCCACAAGCTCCATTTTTACATCCCGTATTGCATAAATGCCATTCGTTCGTCCTTCTAACAGCATGCAATTAGTCATTGCGATTTCACTATTTTGTACATTAATTTGAGCTTTAACATGATGCTGGATCGTTGTATCCACTAGAATAACGCTTGAGCCATTATCAATACTTAATCCAAAATGATTGATTGGGCTTGCTAAAATATCAACATTTTTCATCATTAAACTACCGAAGCTTACGGTCACTTGTGCCTGCACCATTTGTTGCTCAATTACACAGTTTTCTAGCTGTAAATCTCCCTTTACATAAATACCCTGCCCTTGAGTAAAACGCAGGTTTCGCATATTTACAAGTGTCTGATAGCGGATAAACACGCCACCTTTAATGGTCACATTCCCTACTCCATAAAGTGTCAGCCTTTTGGAAATTTCGAAGCTTTCTTCATATATCCCATCCCGGATTTCAATGAAATCCCCCGGCTCTGCCTCTTGAATCGCCTGCCCAATGCTTTGGTATCGGTGCATAATACTTCTCTTTACAACAAGTGTCGCCATCTCTACACTCCTATTGTCGGTTTTCTTTTATTTATATCCCCATTGAACTTCCTATTATTCAATTTTGTACAAATAATTTACAACCGTTTCTTATTTAGAGCGATGACAATACATATATCTTCTATTTCACCCTTCTAAACCAAACAATAAAAAACCAGCAATTTAACGATTTTCTCGTCAATTGCTGGTTTAACTGATTTTCAATTTTCTTATGTTTCGTCAGTTGCTTTTGTAAAATTTACCGATTGTCCTACTTTTAATGCTGGATTAGATGCAAGTCCAGAATTCCAACAGACTTAATTACAATTTAAACTTCCTAACAAGGTCGTTTAAACTCTCTGCCATTTCCGCTAAATTAGCTGAACTTTTATTGATTTCATCCATTGAGCTGGCTGCTTGTTCGATTGTTGCAGAAGTTTGCTGTATACCTGCAGCGGATTGCTCCGAGACAGCGGCAATTTCGTCCACTGATTTATGAATATTGACAGTGTTTTGTACTACGTCTTCTAGCTTTGTCGTCATGCTGTCAATGTTTGCGGACATTGAGTAAACAGCTTCTGCAATCTGGCTGAATGTTTCATTTGTAGCAACAATTTGAGTTGTACCTTTTTCAACTTCTTCATAGCCATTTTCCAATGAGGATGTCACCATGTTGGAATCTTGTTGGATTTTTTGTACGATGCCTGTGATATCGTCAACTGAGACTGCTACTTGTTCAGCGAGTTTACGAACCTCATCTGCCACGACCGCAAATCCTTTACCATTCTCCCCAGCTCGAGCCGCTTCGATCGCTGCATTCAGTGCCAGTAAATTCGTTTGTGCAGCAATACCCTGTATCACTGCCACGATTTTTGAAATGTCCTGAGTTTGTTTACTTAGTTCGTCCACCTTTTGAACTGCATCCTTCACAATATGATGAATGGATGTCATTTGTTCAGTGGATGCGTCCATTAAATCTTGGCCATCTTTCGTTAAAGCCATAACATTTTGGGAATATTGCTGAACATCCGTACTGCTATTATTGACATCTGTCATCTTTAAGGTGAATTCTGTCATTGTTGTAGCTACATCTGATGCATTACTTGCCTGCACTTCAGTACCACTCGCGATTTCAGTGACTGTGTCGACAATTTGTTCCGTACCAGTTTTCACCTCTGTTGCTGATTGCATAAGCTCTTCACTATGCGCAGCTACATCATTAGACACGGTTTGAATTTTCTTTAATAAACGGTTCAAAATATCGGACATCGTATTAGTCGCTTCTGTAAGCCGTCCTACTTCATCTTTTGATTTCACAACAAGTGCAGGCTCGCTTAAATCACCTTTAGTAATTCGTTGCATACGATTTGTCACAGCGATGATTGGTCTTGAAATGATTCGAGCACTTAATAATGCAATCACGATAGAAACGATAACAATCACAATGCCGACGATTATACCTGTAAGCTGCTTAGTCTCGCCTGCACTGACAATGTCTGCACCAGTCGCATTAATCGATTGCTTACGATGCTCTGCTAACCCCTCAAAGCCTTCACGTATTTCCGTAGCCTTATCACTCATAGTTGCTAAATTTTTTGTTGCTTGTTCAATTTGGCCTTGGTCATAAACAGTAAATACTTCTTTTTCAACATAACTGCTCCATTCTTTAGCCATTTCCGCAAATTTGTTGAAATCACCTGTCTCTGATATTGCTAAACGTATTTTCTCATTCTCATCAGCATGCTTGACATTATTTCCAAAAATTTCCTTATACTTTTCATCACCAGAAAGTATATACCCTCTAGCTGCCGCAATTCTTAGCCCTATCGTCTGGGCTTCCTCATAATCTGAAATTAATAATTGCAATTCTTCATCAATAATTTGTTCTGTTGCGCTGTTGCTTTGGTTGACTGCATAAAAATTGTAACCAATGTATAAAATCACTACTGCTACTACAATGCTGAAGGAAAAAACGATTCTTTTACTAATTGACTTAAAATTCATTTCAAATTCTCCTTACTTTCCAAATGCAATAATGTGCATTGTCATAATTTGCATACCATTAGTAATTTAACACTCGCGAGCCAAGTTTGGATTGATTTGGAATTTTTTCTAGATTAAACGAAATAACTAGTTGATATTTATGTAATTTTCAGCGGATTATAAAAGCCATAATTTTCAGACAGATGGACTACCCCAAAGACCCCAAAACAGGACTTTTGATACAAAAAAAGAACAACCTCAAAAGTAGGCTGTTCCTTCTATTTAAATATTAATCCCAATAATTAAACATAACATCTCCGAGGCTGATCAATAAATTGGATAGCTTTTGCTCGTTGTTCATTTGTAACTAAATGATAAACCATCAACTGGAAAGATCGCAAATCCTGTTCAATAAGATGGTCTTCATCAAAACCTGAAATCCCTTTAGTTAATCGCAACGAATCAACCATTTAGTGTCTATATGACCTTCTAGTAAAAATAGGCAGATTCCTTTAATAAGAATCTATTTTCTTGTTATTTGATAGTTAATTTCTAAAAAAGGAAGACAGAAAATACGCATCTTGTGCACAGCCGTTAGTGTTGTTGAATCTTCTGCCTTTATCTTAAAATGCTCCTGTAATGGAAGTTGAAATAAAAAACGGTTAATGGCTAAATAAATCCCAGCATCCCCATCGTGATTACTCGTTAAATATAAAGCACCATTATCTTCATATAAATGTAACACCCCAATCATTGTTGAAAAAGGCAATGGAAGTGCAATATTCATATAGGTGGTTTGTCCTGTTGTATGCTTTGAATAGATTGCGACAAAAGTTGTTTGTTCGTCTATTTTACGAATCCATGCACGTGGAGCTGGACGCCCATCGTGCAGCTCATCTACTTTAACAACCTTCCCTGTCATCTCAACTTGCTTACTGGAGAAGGGTAAATTCAGCTGTTGCATGAAGCGACTCAAGCCTTGATAAATCAAAGCAAACGGTTTAAACCAGCTTTTCCACTTTACAGATGCCATTAAACGATACTGATTGGTTTCTTCATAAAAATGTGGAATGATGTGTGGCAGCTTTGTCGTATCAACAAAGTCACTAAGCGCATCGACTAAACCTGGGTGCGGATCTTTTCGTTCTCGCAATTTCCCCCTAATTTGGCTAACAGGAAAATGAAATGGATGAAATTTAGTTTCGGGAATAGCTATTGCCCAAGCTAGCACCCCTACACTACCGAAGAAAATACCATTCATAAATCCATGGAATTTTAGCATTCCTGGTATTCCTACATATCCAAATGCATATATAAACGACCATAATATCGTGATACATAGAGACCCATAGGAAATGCGTAACAGTAAACCTTGTCCACGAGGAAGTTTCGTTTTTAAAGCAAGGAAAAATAAACTGTAAATCGCAGCGATATAAAGTGTCACAGAAATAATTTCTATTAGTGTAGAGAACGTTATACCAACTGCAACAAGAAGCGGGCCAGTCAATAAAATAACAACGACTGCATTGTACCATCTACTCTTATGTATTCGCCCAAAAAGACCTATAGAAATAGCTAATAAACAAGCTGAGTAATGAAAATGGATGGCTGTTAACCATGTTATCAGCGATGAAAAACCTGTATCGATGTTTGCGATAAAAGCAAAAAACCATAGTCCACCGATCAATATATAAATTAGCCCCACGTCAATTGATATCTCCGCCATGTTTGTAAAGCCTCTCTGTAAAAATCGCTTCACACCTTGTATAGCTATAAACGCCGTATAAAGAACGTAAATAAGTACGAGAACGATTGCTATCCAACCTTCAGACCACCAATGTAGCATCGTAATAGCAAGCATCATCGTGACAATAATAGCATCGCCGGCTTTGGTAAAGGGAATGACCATTTTCACCATCGCAGGAACAAAGATCAGCTGTGCAACCGTAAGTAGCAACATATATTCAGGCTGCGGGCTAAACAAATAACAAACGACCGACAACATAAGACCTAATACTAGGACTGGACTACCTAGATTGTTGCGTAAATTCTCCAGCATACATCATTAGCCTCCCTATCAATGGATTATGGATGGACACATGAATCGTAAACACATTCCTTTTGTCATCAAATCCTTCCTCGACGATAACACGCCCCTCTAATATTTTGGGTATTGAACATTCTATTTTGGAAACTACAAATCGTTGAACCCCAGAGCGAATGACCAATTTCCCCTCACGTGTCACCGTAAAATGCAAATCTGAATAAAAAAGAGCTGGTGATCCTAAGTAATCCTTCACTATTTTTCGGACTGGATCAATCGTCATTCTCGCATCAAAATGTCTTGTTCTGTTTGAAAAATTGAAAGTACGCTCCCATAACACTTCAAGTTCTCCACTTGGCAATACTCGACAAGTATTACAAATGGAGAATGGAACATCGTCGCCTGATTCAGGAAACAGGAATTTAGTTTTGGTAGCTATCGCATAAAAAGGACGCAGCCACTTTGCACCAGACTCAATTTTATGCATCACGCCAGTAGCATAAAAAGGCTGATCTACAGGTAACATATAACGCTTCTGCAGCATTGGATGGAGTCGAGTAAAGTCCTCGCCTAATAAAGTTTGATAAATCGTCATGTTGTTCCTCCTTGCTTTCGTTTACAGCTTGTGGCACTAGGCATATCTTTACTTAGAATCAACCCGATAATAGATAATACCCATAATGCTACATTAAGTGTTACAGGATTAAATGGAGCAGTAGCAATCATTTTATCTGTTAGTACGGCACCCAATGTTAAAAATGGGAATAGCACTATTTGCATTCCAAACAATAAACGCTTTCCTCGAGGCAATAACCAACAAAGTGCAAAGGTTATCTCCGCAAGTCCAATCCAGTTTACTATTTGGCTCGTGTTACTCTTATCGGATCCTGCAGATATGCTCGGAGCTGCAACATTTCCGCTCTGCTCGATTGCAGGTCCGCTCTGCTCAACACCCGATCCATTCAACTGACTATAATCCCTGCCTAGTAATTCCTCAATCATCATCACCTCAGTAGGATGTTGTACGATGATTTTCGGCACAAGACCGTGGTACAACCACACAAAACAAAAAAGCACACTAATGAGCGTTGTTAAAAAGAAGCGACGATATTGAGAATAAGGATTTTCTCCTTTTTCAAGCCATCTTTTTAAAACATCGAAACTAAGAGCTGTTGCCCAGCCCATTACGGGACGAAACACTGCATCAAATAATGTCCCTAGTTTCCCGTAGCGAACATCATAGTCATACTTCGTTAAAAATGTAAGCCCCTTGTCATTGGGAATATATTGCCAGTATCCTTTCCCCTCTGCAATTGGGGATATTTTTTGGGGTGTACCAAAATGTAACGAAGATGTTTTCGTGCCATCATTTTTATGATGCTCTCCTTTACTCTCTCCCCAGCCACTAACTGATATGCCCGGCATCACCTTCGTTTCATAGGTAAAGCGCTGAGGTTCTTCAGGAGATTTTTTATCGATATATGTAATAGAAGTAAAACGTAAATCCCATTGCTCATGCAGCTTAGGGTTTTGGGTATAATTCCAAGCCTCGTCGATGGGTGCTCGTATATCCACTTCCACATAAATAGGCTTTTTCTTCATCTATATTTCCTCCTTAGAACACGCTTATTGGTTATTTTAGTTTACTTTCTATAAACCTCCATAACTCCCACTCTATTAATGGTATTATAGCAATAAATTAATTTTTAACCATAATTTGGACTTCATCTATTAAACTGGAACGACACAATAAGTTTGGGATGACACTTGAATATAAGTTGATTGGAGTGGAGACTGAGCGACTTCTTTGTCATTAGCGATAAGAACGAAAGCTAAAACATTACGTCCTGTGATAACGCCTACGTGAACAACTTCGTATTGGCCCGAGCCCCTGGAGCTCAGCGGATGTTTTCTGTGCGAAAGCAAAGCGACAGCGACAGCAACAAAAGTGGCTCATCGGACGCCCCCAGTCGGAACGGAAATCATCCCCCACGTTCTGGTGTTGACCCACTTAATTCCAAGAAAATAAAAAAATTGAATCGAAATGATAGTTTGCCAAGTCTAATAGTCGGAAGGAGGCGATTTTCATTACTACAAAGCAAGAATCATTAGTACAGCTAGCACAAAACGGAGATGAACAAGCTTTTTATCAGCTTATTGAGCAGGAGCAACATAAGTTATATCGAATGGCCTATGTTTATGTACAAAATGAAAATGACGCCGTAGAAGTTTTTCAACAGACCATTATCCGTGCATATGAGGGCCTACCTAAATTAAACGACCCTCAATATTTTTCTACCTGGTTAACGCGCATTATTATTAATTGCTGTAAAACCTATCTTGTCAAGAAAAATTCGGTACAGCTTGTAGAACCACATACATTAGAGGATCTCAATAGTACATCACCTACATATATCGAAGAAGAACTTGATTTATGGCATTCTCTTTGCGAGCTGGAGGAAAAATACAAAACGGTTTTACTATTACGTTTTTATCAAGACTACTCGGTAAAAGATATTGCAGCGATTTTACAATGTCCTGAGGGTACTGTGAAAACGCATATTCGCCGAGGTTTACAAGCTTTACGACAACAATTAAAGGGGGCATATATAGATGAATGGGTTCAATCCGTTGAAAGGAGTTATTAATGCGATTCCGATCCCCGAAGGACGTTTAACAGAAGTGTTACGCATCGAAGGGATGTCAAAAATCTTTCAACAAAAGCATCATACAGTCAATGCATTGAAAAATATCCATTGTACGATTTATCAAGGTGAAATGGTGGCCATTATGGGGACGAGTGGTTCTGGTAAAAGTACACTGCTCAATATGATTAGCGCCATCGATGAACCGACTGAAGGAGCGTTATTCTTATTTGGAAAGGAAGCGCATGATATTTATCAAGAGCCAAAAGCATCGAAATTCCGCAAAGAGAATATCGGCTTTATCTTCCAATCATTCCATCTGTTGAAGGATTTATCAGTTGAAGATAATATTGCGCTCCCTCTTATCCTCAATGATATACCGAGTAAAGAGATCAAAGTACGCGTACAGCAAATGATGCAAAAGCTTAATATAGCTGCATGGGCAAAGCATCGATCAAATGAGCTTTCTGGTGGTCAAAAGCAACGAGTGGCCATAGCCCGCGCTATTATTGCAAACCCACCAATATTGCTGGCAGATGAGCCGACGGGTGCATTGGATGTGAATACGACCGATGAAATTTTAGAGCTGTTAGTAGACTTGCAAAAAAATATGAGTCAAACCATGTTACTCGTGACACATGACCCTTATGTTGCGACTTATGCAAATCGTGTATTATTTTTCCATGATGGTGCTATTGTGGATTCCTATCAAAATACGCAAACAGCTGAGGATTTAGATTGTATTTTAGCGAAGTTCAAGCTGATTACTAGAGGTGATATGTAATGTTTACGATGCGTACCATTGCTCTGAAGCTATTTCGTGCAGCATGGGCCAATGTATTAACGAGTATTAGTATTATTACCATTTCCATTTGCCTTGTCATGACAATGAGTGTTTACATATGGAATGCCCATAGTCAAATGAAAGAAGACATACAAGCACAATTTGGAGAAATGGATTTAATGGTCGGCTATAACCCCGATCAAAATAGGTTGTTAACTTCACAGCAAATCGAAAATTTCGAAGCAATGCCTGGTGTTACAAAAGTTTCGAGTGTGTCACTAGCTCAAACAAATGTTGAAAATGAGAAAAATACATCATTTTATACAGTTGGTGTGGAAAACGACGACTTAGTGAAAAGCCGCTATCATTTTAATGTCGATCTTGACCCGAACGAAGTTGTGATTGCTGAAAATGTGGCACGTCTTTTCCACAAAGAGGTCGGCGATACGCTAAACGTTACTTTCAATAAAACGACTGGAGACTCTGATGAAGCAAATACAGGTAGCTTTACGATACAAGAAATCCTTCCACCTCTTAAAGGCACAGATAGTCCTAATTTTATCCTTATGCAAAATGATGTGTTGAAATCTTGGATGAATAATAGTAATGCACAAACAGCCGGTATGTTTGCACTCATTAAAACGGAAGATAATATGGCAACCTCAGTTGGTACAGATTTGAAACAACTTGATGAAACATTACGTGTAGATGTCATGAGTGACTATGATGAATTTAAGAGAAATTTACAAGCATTAATCATTTTTATGATTGTACTTTCATTCTTTATATTACTTATTTCAAGTGTTTTACTGCTATCAACGTTCCAGCTATTATTTTACAAAATTAAAGAACAGCTTATGGTTTTTCGTGCACTTGGCGCCTCTACCAAGCAAGTAGGACGCATTGTACAATTGCAATTATCTACAATCATTGGCGTTGGCGTATTGCTAGGGACGACGGTCAGTTTATTGATAATAAAAAGTTGGCTACCACAGCTCATTAGTTTGATGAAAATGCCAGATGCAAAAACTGATTTACCGATGATCTTTGTGTTGGTGATTGCTATTGTAAGTTTTTTATTGCTCCAGCTAATCACACAGTGGCAAGTTCATAAAAGCTCAAGTCTATTACCTTTACAAATCGCAACAGAGAATGAAAATTTAAGTTTACGATGGGCAAAATGGAAAACGATTGTTGTGAGTGGCGTTGCGTTCATGTCCCTATTCTTGTTTTTAAATGCTTATAAAGTCGGAAAGAATAGTGGACAAGGTGCACTTATGATTTTAATTGGTACATTACTTGTTAGTGGAATTTTCCTTTATATAATGCCATACCTCTTTACAGCACTATTCAAAATTACATTGAAGCCTATTCGTACTGTGCTCGGCAAAGAAGCATACTTAGCGTGTCAGCAGCTTATGCCACAGGTACGAAGAAATATGCCGATTATACTTAGCATTATCGGGTTAATGGTCATTTTAATATTTGGTAGCTCATTATTTAAATCTGCTCAGCAAAGCTCCTATGAGTATATTAACTCTCAATATGAAACATCGATTAAAATTGATAATGAATTAAATGACCCAACCATTACACCGGATCTAATAAAAGAAATTGAGGCATTGCCGAGCGTGGACTATGCCTATGCACGAAGTGAAGCACCTTGGATCGCGCTTGAAGGCGAAAATGGCTGGGAAGAAGGTAGTAACTTCCAGGCCATTGATGTTGAAAAATACGTCCAATTAAAAAAGCTTGATGCTGTTAATGGAGATTTGAAAAATGGAGTGATCATTACAGAAAGATTTGCTAGAAAACATCAATTAGCAGTTGGTGATCGTATAATGGCAGGGACATTTGATGAAATACTTCAACAAAATGTGCCAATTGGTGAATTGCTAGTAATTGATGTAGCTCTTGATTCTTATACTAAATATATGGATTTATTTGTGGATTGGTCTTCTTTTTTAGTATCTTCTGATTCAACTATCATTACAAACATAATGGTGGAAGCAGATGATACAGAGCAGGCATTAGCTGATCTCTCATACTTACAAGAGCGTTGGCCAGCTTTAAAAATTACTGATAAAGAGACATTTATCAAACAAAACGATGAAATGACCTTCCAGCGCTGGAGCCTTTTTGTTGGAGTCTTTGTTATTTTAATTTCTGCAACTTGTCTCGGCGTATTGCAAACACTGCTTCACTCCATTTACTCAAAACGTGCCGATTATGCGATTCAGCGGCTTATAGGTCTTTCACCACGAGGATTAATCAAGCTAATTTTGACGCAAGTGTTATCCTTTGTACTTTATGGGCTGGCTGTCGGGACATTTCTTGGACTTCTATTTACAAAATTAATGTTTACGATTGACGGAGGATCTTATGACTTCGTTACATTAGGTGTTACGAGTATCGTCTTTTTAGGCGCGACAATTATTGTCTTTACGCTACAAGGTTACTGGATTAGTCGTAAAAAATTAGCGAATGAAATGCTTGATATTTAAACGAAAGCAGCCCCTCTTAAGTAGCAGAGGGACTGTTTTTCATTTATCACTCAAATTTTTCAGTTTATCGCCTATTTTTCTGATTTATCACCCAACTTTTTCATTTTATCAGACACTTTTTTAAATTTATCGTTCAACTAAACAGAGTTTTATTAAAAATAGCTTTCTTAGAAATAAGCTATTTTTTAATGCTAATCCGACAATGAATGTGTGAACTTTTGTACTTAAACTAAGCGAACGAAGCAGATTAGTATAAAAGATGTTCGCTTCTTGTGTAAGATTATGTAAAATATATGTAGACTAATACAATTTTACTTATAAAACTAACTAAGCTAATAGAATAGTTATTAGGAGGAGATACCGTTGAATCAGGCTGTGGAAGCTTTTCTGAATAAGGTATGGAAGGAAATCACTACACTTTACGAACAAGAAAGCAAAAGAATCAATGAGTTTAAGGATCAAAGAACGTTGCAAGCTGGAGTGCACAACTACCTCCGGGTAGCGTGGAGAAAAGGCAAGTTTAACTGGTCTAAGGGGAAAATTTATATTGATTTCTCCAAATTATTATCCAGCTCGAACAAATTTGGAGCGGATACTTACATCATGGAGTTAACCGATGAACTTCTGACTGAGGAGTTCTTTCCTACCTTGTGCGGGCTTGTAGACGACCTGTTCCGCTCGGAAAAACTGGAACCCGATTTCTTTGATTACAAGTTTGAAGTTGTGTTTGAGTTTGAGTGGGAGAATTCGAAATTAACGCTTAACAAACAGCTATATAATGAGCCCAAGTTGATTCAACTCCAAAAGAGGCTGGATCATTTTATTCAAACAATGATTCTTACTGATCTACCTGTGTTACCTGTAGAGATTGACATTTTCTTTTTCGCCTTGCATTTGGTCAATCCTGATTTGATGAAACAGGAAGTGGAAGTAATTGATCCGTTAATTCGTCGTCTCTCCGACAAATTAGATAACGACCAAGAGCTCAAAAATGATTGGATCAGTCGGTATACTTATACGTTAAAAAAATGGGCGCTGGATTACTTTTTACTGCAGCATTTTACCCGATCCGGTCATTATGGAATGATTTGGACTTTGAAAGAGGTTCATCCTTCCGTAGATATCGGAGAGATGGATTTCTTTCTTTATGCAGCATTGCAGATTGGCTTCACAGAGCCAGATATTCGGCAAAAATATATGGAACTAGCAGTCCAATTGGGTTCCAAGGAGGCTGCTAATTATTTAAAAGAAGGCAGTGGAAAATTTGCTCGTACATATCGTGGAGAGCTGATAGAAGGCCGAAACAACGATATTACACAAACGATTGAAATCCGAATTCTCTCCGAAGAAGAACTTGCTTATAAAGAAGCGTTGGATTATATTATCGATCTTTTGAAACAAGAGTTTCCTAAAAGTTATCAACTAAAGTTAGAGAGTAGCCAAAAGAACTTCCTTCCCTTGGAGGAGCTGGCGAAGTCCGAGCTACATCAGTTTTTTGCAAATGCTCTTGGCTACCCTAATTTGTTCCCGAAGATTGCAGAATATATAGATACAGCTATGGAAGAGTTCGCGTGGTACGGGGACGTGGAGCCAAGCGAGGAATCGGTCATGCCGGGCACTTATGCAGTATTGGGCCTTGGCTTGTACAGCGAAGCTTATTTTCCGCTATTGTGCCGCTATATGGAACTTGTAGATACAGAGCATCAGTTAGCGCAAGATGGCTATGCGGAAGCATTTATTGAGGTGCATGGCGTAAAGGCAGAGCTTATGCCAGTAATTGTATCCATTTTACAGGGAGGAATTGATGAAGGCACGTTAGTCACCAATTTAACCATCGACACTCCTGAGCTAGCCGAGGCGCTATTCAAGGCGCTAAAAGGCAAAGAGCTTTATGAAAGCGAAATGGTACTGCACCGGATTTTTGGGAGCATAGAGGAACTTGAAGAGGCAGCCCGAGAGGCACAACCGTCATTAAAAGAAGGATTGGAGCAGCTGATGGCTCTTCAAATCGAAATGACTTGAGAGCTTTATCTTCTAATAAATTAAAAAGAGCATGTTTTGGAAAGAATAACCAAGACATGCTCTTTAGTTTTGTTCACAAATTATTAAAAAGATTTATCGTTTAACTATCGCCCATTTTTTTAGATTTATCGGACACTTTTTCAAATTTATCGCCATCTTACGCTCCTACAAACAGCACTGCCTGTCCGATCGCAATAAAAAAGGCTTCATGCTGTATTGGGCTGTTGTCTTCAATTTGTAAGGTGATGTCAAAATGAGTTTCACAAAAGACAGCCTGCCAGCGTGCAATTGGTTGATCCTCTAGCGAAAATTCGGACCAGTCCTCCATTTCCTTGTTCAGTTTTATTGTTTGGACCCCGTCTGAGATGATTAAATCAGGGATCATAATTTGCCAACCATCATAGGCAATCATATACTCTTTGCCTGTGACGAAATCCTTCCCTTTAAAATGCACTCGCCCACGACGCGACATCTTCTTACATGTGAAAAGAGGCTGACCAGTGACATCACTGACATCAAAACGTACAAAATAGCGATAGTCCATTGTGCGGTCAAATGCCTTTTTCAGTCCATTCGAATAAACACGTTGGACAGTCGACGAAACTTCCCCCGCTTCATTTAAAATTGATACTGTCTCTGTTGATTCAATGACCGCTGGTTGTTTGTATGTATAAATCTTCAATCCGTTCGCTCCTTCATTCAGTTGCTTTCTATAAACTAACATAAAATAAGCGCCAAATACAAAGGTTGTATTTGACGCCTGAATGTTTATTTATTTTGCTTAGGTAATTCTACTGTGAATGGTTGGAACTTCACTTCTTTTAGTGATGACTTATCGAATGGTATTTTTGTTTCTGCGCCATTCTTATCCATTTGTACACCGCCTCCGCCTGAAGGAAGCATTAAATATGGGGTAATCGTTAATTTTTGAACATCGTTTGAAATTGGGTCAAAGGACTTGACGCTACTAAAGTTCCATACACCATTATCGAAATGACCTTCTCCTCCACCAGAATGCGAAGTAATCTCCTTGC
Organism: Lysinibacillus sp. CTST325; assembly: GCF_054665055.1. NCBI lineage: Bacteria > Bacillati > Bacillota > Bacilli > Caryophanales > Bacillaceae > Lysinibacillus > Lysinibacillus sp. CTST325. The sequence goes on from NZ_BAAFHO010000002.1 coordinate 676,927, forward strand.
CATTCTGGTCGGTAATACGGAATTCTATAAACGATGCACCTACTTGTGAATTATCAATTGTCCCCTTTTCAGAAGCTTTATAGTCAAGTGCTATACCTGATGGGCTTAATGAAATTTTTGACACATCCAGTTGAATACCCTCTGCTTGTTGCTGATGGCTGACAGGAACATAAACAATATCCGTAATTTTTTTTACCGGCGCTTTGAATTCCCATTTTTCCCCTCCTTTACCTTCCAGCACTAAGCCCATTTCAAAGGAATCTGGCATGTTATCCTTTACATCAAATGTCGCGATACCTGTAAGAACTGTAGGACTTAAAACTTTTGTACCATAGGAACCAGAACTCGCCTCAGGATATTTACCATTTATCGTTAAATCAAGCCCTGACCCAAAGTATTCCATACTTAATTCCTTTTCAGAATCAATTGTAAATCCAACAGAAATATTAGATTCGTCATAAAGGACTTCGTCTATCGTTACAGAAATACCGTTAATTGTTTGTTTTTCTCCTATAGTGCTCGTTAGACCTAGTTCACTTGCTTGTTTTAGCCCAGGTAAGCCTGAGTTACTGAATACCGACCCGACAATTGGTAGTTGTGATAATGTACTTGCGAAAGTTGGTGATACATACGCGGCAGAACCTACCATAATACTAAATGCGGCTGCCGCACTTGCTACATATAATAATGGTTTACGTTTGCTTTTTCTTTTAATTTGTACAGGTGTTTGAGTCATATTTTTTTGCTCCTCTGCTTGTTTTATTCCATTGACAATCGCTGTTCGTACCTCATCTCTTGGGAATTCCGGAAGGGTACTGTTTTCATTAAATGGCTTTTTCATTGAACGTTGCACTCCTTTCTAATTCTCGTTTTAATTGTTTTTTTCCACGATGCAAATACGTTTTAATAGTGCTAACCGGCTTTTCCATTACTTCTGAAATTTCTTTAATCGGTAAATCATGATAATAAAATAAAATGATGGCCATTTGCTGAGAATGATTCAAAAGCTGTATAGCATCCGATAAATCGATTGGATTCGTCATAACATTTTCTTGCTTCTGTAAACGATTTAATAATTCACTTTCTTCATAAGGAATGATTTTCTGCCCTTTTTTTAGCAAACGATAGCATTCATGTATTAAAATCCGAAACAGCCATGTGGAGAAAAATTCCGGATGCTTTAGCTGATGCACAGTTAGATAGGCTTTACATGCTGCTTCTTGAATAGCATCCAATGCATCCTCTTTTTGGCCAACATAAGAAAGCGCGGTATAAAATAATTTTTCTTCCTCTAAAATGAGTAGCTGCTCAAACGCTTCCTTATTTCCTGCAATAGCCTGTTTAACGATCGATAAGTCATGTTCCATGCTGTTTCCTCCTTTCAATACTTAGAGTAATTAACCCAATCAAAAGGTTTCACTTTGTTAAAATTCTTTTTATAGATAAACTAAAATGGCCTAACGGGCGGTTGATTTCCGCTCCGGCTGGGCTCTTTCCTAGGGGCTTCCAATGAGCCGATTGGGCCAACACGATGTTGGTCACGAAGGCGTTATCACAGGATGTGATGTTTTTAGCCTTCGTTCCTCTGCCGGCTCGCTCCAGGATCTCGTCTGTAACGCTATGATTTGACCCCATGGAGTCTCCCAGCAATATACAATTGCATATGTAATAGAAATTTCTCCCCCAAATTTTGGTGATAAGCAAATATAGTGGTTCTTCTTCAAATGCGGGGGTGACGTTCAATCCGTCACTTTGGCTCTGCTATCGTGCATTTTATTTGTTCTATCCACGATTTTGACTCTTCTTTCCACGTTTGCTCTCTATCCACGTCTTAGGCTCTTCTATCCACGTTTGGCTCTCTATCCACGTTTTTGGCTCTTCTATCCACGTTTGGCTCTCTATCCACGACTTTGGCTCTTCTATCCACTACTTTTGTCAATCTATCCGTCACCTATGTTTTCTACAAAAAAAAGTAGCCTACTTCACTTAAAGTAGCCTACTAAATTTTTCATTATTTATCCAATTTGAAAGTAATGTCGCCTACTCCGATTTCTGAATTGACCTCTATTTTTACATCTGCTTTGTCATACGCTTCGTTTACATAAACCCCTTCTCCTTTAGAAATGAGGCCTTCAATATTTGATGTGCCGATGCCTTTTTCTGTCGTAAGCTTTACCCCAACCTTTGACGGTAAAGTGACAGTAGTGTCCCCAACACCTGTTTCAATATTCGTTTCGAAGCTTTTTTTCCAATCGCCACCTAAATTTACTTTAAGATCGCCAACACCCGTGTTAATATCTAATTTTTCCAGCTGTAACCCTTGTAAATCTAGTTCTGCATCCGACGCTCCCGTTTCGATTGAGAGATCCATTGGAATATCTTCATTTAGTTTAATATCCCATATATTTTTTATTTTCCCTAAACGCACGCTAGTTGAACCTTTATGGTCGATCGATATTTTTCCTGTCTGGCCACGTAAGTCATATTTTACTTTTGGAGCAAGTTTATCAATATTATATTGAGCAGTACCTTCAACCCAATCCTTAGCACCTTTTTCTACTGTTATTTCGCCAATTCCAAGTTGTAATTCAACATCTAACTTTTCTGCCTTATCCTTTTCGACTAAGATTGTTTCATCTTTAGTTTTACCTGGCATGACTGAGTTGCACCCCGATAGCGCAATTAATGAGGCGCCTATAACCAAACCAAGTCCCATAAATTTTTTCAATGTAATTTCCTCCCGCTATATAATATTCCAATAAATTCATTATATAGGAATTTTCATTTATAAAAACGACCCTCCGCTTTAAAATCTTCTAAGACCTAAGACGTAGTGAGTACTCCTCCCATGGATATGTCAAAAATAAAGCCCGTATGAAAACATCATATTCATACGGGGTAGCAGTTAATAGGTGAAAATACGTGAATCCTTATAAAGAATAGAAGTATTTCCTTCATGATCCAGTGCATGTATCACTAATTGAGAAGTATCTATTTTTGATTTTAGAGGCACTGATATTAATTGCGCATCATTCGAATCAACTGCTTTCTCAATACGCTCGGCACCAGTGTCTATTATTACTTTTTCAATATTATGATTGTTAAGTAATGGAATAACAAGATTGTGGATGTCTTTCAAATAAACAGAAACCATGGTATCTACTTCGCTCTGTATATAGTGATCCAATGCATAACCTTTTCCATCATGCTTGAAAATTACAATAATTCGAAAGCTATCCTTTGAAAAATAACCAATTCTATACTGACGAATCGTTATTGTATCATTCATTTTCACACCATCAGGGTTAAATGGTATCCACTTTATAGCATTATGAATGTCCGCTTCATTCTGTACGTAAACGCGATAGCCAATTCGTTCAGACATATTCCCTAAAATGGCGATAATAATGACGATACATAGTAGTACGCGCCAAAACCATTTTTTCATAAATGCTAATATCGCAAAAATAAATAAGAACACAGAACTCACTAATCCTACTACCATCCATGGTCGTGTTAAGACGCTATAGTCTTTCACCCTTCCAGACTTTTCTGGATAGAAATTTGAATCGATAACCGTCGACGTCGTTGATTGGATATCATGTTGGAAAAGCATCATCTTTAAGCCAATGATCAGACAAGCTGATACGACTACCGTTAGGATAATTGGCATTAACGCTGTTCGCTTCTTCGTTTTTTGATTGATTTTTTGAAACGTTTTCACGTGACTTTCATGAGAGAATTTGCCTTCCTTATACATTTCGTTGATGGCATTACGAATCTGATCCATATTCGAATCCCTCCTCCAATAGCGTGATACCAACCATTTGACGCGCTCTCCTTAATCGTGTTTTGACCGTATTTTCTGGTAGCTTAAGCAGTTCTGCCACGTCCTTTAAGGAAAACTCGGCAAAGTGAAATAGTAGTAGTACATCTTTGTATTTCGTCGGGAGTTTCTCAATCGATGCCACTAGCAATGCATCTACCTCTCCCATCAATACTTCTTTTTCAGGATTGTTGGAAAGGCTCTTTAATTTGCTCCAATAATCAATGACTTGTATTTTTTTATAACGCCAGCTTGAAAGATAACTATGACAATTGTTAATCGCAATTCGATATAAATATGTTTTGATGGAAGCTTCTTCACGAAATTGTTCCATTTTTTCATAGTATTTAACAAATGTGTCTTGTACCAAGTCCTCTGCCACTGTCCAATCTTGTACATATGTATAGCAAACTCGTAATAAATAGTCTCCGTACATTGTCATAGCTCTAGTTAAGTGAGCGTCCTTCTGTTCTTTTAACAATTTGCTCGCCCCCTCAAAAGCATTTACAGTTAGACTGATGAACAACGAAAAAGTTTCATGAAAAAAATCAATTACGCCTTGGCTTAATTGCGTCCGGATTTTGAATTGTGCGAGCACAATTCATTCCTTTCAAAATCCGTGACATCCGCCGGAGGCTTTATCTTCATTCACTGAATGAAGATAAATTTTTTCATGAAACTTACATTACATGTTAAAGAGTTTTATATCCCTCAACTAAAGCTTTTAAGTTAGTGAGAGAAGCCTCGTAGCCGCTCGTATTAAAAGTGACCGTGGTACCATTTTTTTCTTCCTCTAATACGATAGCGATCAGCGTTTCTTCTACACCTAAGTAAAAAGAAAACTCTCGATTTGGCGTTACATTTTTTATCGTTAACACCATCGGTAATTTTTCTGCAAGCTGATTTTGTTCATTCGGCATTATCGAGAAAATTATCTCTTCTCCAGCCTCTAATTTGGGGATTTCCCAAGTTGAATCAGGGGCGTACCATTGCACCAGCAGCTGTTCCTCTGTGACAGCCCGCCAAACTGTAGCAATACTTGCATCAATCCAAATCGAACTTTTTTCTTGATTCATCCTCGCATTCCTCCATTTGTCGAATATGTTCCTCTTCCTTTCATTTTATCCTATTATTGGAATCGACAACAGTTACAACTTCTGTTCTTTCTATGTAAAGCGTGTTTTGACAATTGCTTGTTCAAAACACACTCTTTAAGGGCTTTTTATGTTCTACGCATATAAGCCCGAACTGTTAGTGGCGCAAAAATGATGACAACAATTGCAGCTCCAATAAGTGAAGCTGACAAATCCCAACCTATTGCTCCCGAATTTGCAAGTTCTCTGACGGCAGTGACGAAATGTGAAATTGGATTAAATTTCACATTTCGTCACTGCAGGAAATTTGGCAAAGTTTCAGCTGGGACAAAAGTATTGAAAAAAAATGTCAGCGGAAACAGTACTAGCATGGAAATCCCCTGTACACTCGAAGCTGTACGTGCAATGACACCAAAGAAGGCAAAGATCCAGCTAATAGCCCAGGCACAGACAATAACTAAAAGCCCCGCAAGTACAACGTAACGTAACCTAATCCACCTTCTGGTCGATACCCCATGATATATCCCATAGTAAAAGTAAGTACAGTTGCAATTGTATAACGAATCGTATCCGCTAATAGGGCCCCTGCCAGCGGAGCAATGCGTGCGATCGGTAGTGATTTAAATCGATCAAACACCCCTTTATCCATATCTTCCCGTAATTGGACTCCTGTAACGATTGAGGTAGTGATGACCGTTTGCACGAGAATTCCTGGAATGATAACTGGCAAATAGTTTTGCACATTACCCGAAATGGCTCCCCCAAAAATGTAGGTGAACATAAGGGTGAAAATAATCGGCTGAAGCGTTACGTCAAACAATTGCTCAGGTGTACGGCGAATTTTTAATACGCCTCGATAGGCCATCGTTAACGAATTTCTTAAAGATTGATTGAAGCTCGGCTTCTTTAGCAATTGACTTTTCATACTCTTTCCCCCTCTACTTGCCCAGAGGAATTTGGGTTTATTATTACTACGATACTACAGCGTTTTTGTTTTGGGTCACCCTGTATAAATTCATTGCACCGAGAGCGACAAATATGGCTACAATGTCAAGCGCCAATTGATAGCTTGCAAAAAAAGTGACCATGAATCCAAATAACGACGGGGCGATCACAATAAATAACTGATTCAACGTCAAGGCTGCACTTACAGTTAGACCAACATAATGCGGATTCGATTGCTCTGTTACACAAGCGATAAACAGTGAATACCAACCAAGTGCTACGAATCCTAATACGAAACAACATAATAGCATCAACATTCTCGCATGTAGCATAAGTGGCAATATGACGATAAGAATAACTGCACTAGCCATTACGATTATTAATAAATATTCCCGCTTCTGCGCAAAAAATTGATCACTAATCCACGCAATGGCTACCCTGCCAATCATTCCACCGATTAATACAAGGCTTAAATATTGACCCGCCGCTGTTAAGGAATAACCTCCTTCTTGATGTAAATAACTCATAAAATGGGCAACGATGATCATTTGTAAAGTCATCATTACAATTCCAACAATATAGATTGGATATAAATCTTTATTATTTTTAATAGCTTGGAGCTTCTCTTTAAAAGTGACAGAGGTTGTAGCTACTGCTACGCGATTTTTAGGCTCCTGATAAATCAGTAAAAAAAGCAGTCCGCCAGCAATAGCTACTATGCCTTGCACAAGATGCACCGACGTTAGGCTATGATGATAGTACATATATGTGAGAATGGCTGATGCTAAAGCTCCACCGATTGGAATGCCTGTTTGTCGAATACCAATCGCTAGCCCACGATGTTTGTCTGGAAACCATTTCACAATTGCGGTGCTGCCTCCTGTTTGTGCACTTCCGTACCATACGCCCACGATTAATAATAAAAATAACAACACCGCATAATTATTGACCAACATGAGAAGCAGCGCTGAAAATCCTAATAAAATGGAGCCCCATCCGATAATTTGTTTTTCCCCTCTTTTATCCATTAAATAGCCGAACAGCATCATCGAAAAAATTGGCCCAATATTTACAGCAGAAACGATAAAACCCGTTTGAAACGATGATAAACCCCATTCAATTTGATAAAATGTGGCAATTGGCCCCATGCCGTACGTCACAAAAGTTGCCGCAGTTTGGGACAGTGTCGCTACTAATACGATGATCCATTTATAATATGTATTCATAATAATTCCTCCAATGCTGTTTCACTGATTCATTAACTTTACGTATTTGAGTTTACGCTTGCTTAATGAATGCGTAAAATAGAGGAAAATGATAGTAGCTATCAAAAAATTTAATAGGTGTGTGAACTACAACATGAACATAGAAGAAATAGCATTAAAAATCGAGATTTTAGAGAGGCAAAATCTTAGTAAATCCGCTGAAATTACGAATTATACGCAATCTGCCTTAACCTCTAAAGTGAAGAAAATGGAGGGAGAAATTGGTCAAGAGGTGTTTAAGCGCACACCGCAAGGCTTGAAGATTACGAATGTAGGGACACAATATTTAAAATTTCTAAAGCTAATTACAGAAGAGTACGATGAATTTTTACAAGGGATTGGTTCGGCACAAACGAATACGAAAATTAGCCTCGGCACTTCCCATACAACGATTAAAATTTATGGTGCATCCATTATGAATGCCTTACAGACAAATAATATTCCTTTAGATGTCGATTTCACTGTGGAATCTAGCACTTCCTTAAATGAAAAAATACATAATGCCGAAATGGATTGTGCACTGACGAGTAATCCTGTTAAACACTACCCTGATGTAAATTATGACTTGATTGCAACAGAAACATTTGAAGTCATTTCGAACAATTCTTATATTATTGATTTTAAGAAACGTTCACCTGTCACACTACTAGTATTAAGTAAAGGCTGTATGTATACACGGGCGATGGCAGAATGGTTAAAAAAGAATGAAGTTCCATTTACGATGAAGGAAATAAAATCGGTAAGTAGTATCCTTGATTTTTTACAAATAGACAATACGATTGCTGTGTTAAATACAAAACTAATTGACCTTTATAACTACTCCAACATTCACTATTACGATTTGCCGCAGTTAAATAAAGTGATAGAGACTGTCTTTATTTACAAGAAGAACGAGAGTCAACAATCGTCTATTTTTCAATTAAAACATGTGATTGAATCATTGTTGCTAGAAGACCCTATCGAATGAAGCTAGTTCGATAAGGTCTTTTAGCAATTTGTCGGAACAATTTTGTGTTTTATCGCCTAAGTTTCATCTATCACTGACCTTTTGTTATTTATCACCCAACTTTTTTAATTTATCCCCTAACTTACTCAAAGAACCGCTAATCCCTGCGAGCCAAAATAAGGGAGTTGCGTCCATGCAGCAACCTGCAATCTAACTAGACTTCCATCCTCTTGAATCGCAAAAACGGAGACTGTTCCCTGATTTCCGTTCAGGGTGTAAAAATGCCGCCCATCTTTACTCACTCCAACATCCATCGGTAGTCCTGGAGCTGTACCCTGCGGTGTACTAGTAATATGCCCTGCCACTGACAGTTCACCATTGGTATCGATTCGATAGGTGGAAATAGTGCCGCTTAATGTATTTGTTATGAAGGCAAAACGTTCATCTCTTGTTGTGATTACCCAGCATGCAGTTTTATATCCGTTTGGTACGGAGCCACTAATCACATGGAGAGCCCCATCGTTGTTCATTGAATAGGATGACAGGGCATTTGAACTTGCTTCAGTAACTAAGAGGATTCCAGTGGATAGAAAATAGGCACCCAATGGCCCATCACCATAAGAATCATTAACGATTGGTTCTGAAACTGTACCATTTTGATTGACGTTGAAAACGCTAAGACGGTTTGTAGTAAACTCGGTTACTAGAAGCTTACTTCCATCACGTGTGAAAAGAACCTGAGCGGGCTCGGCATTAAAAGTGCTGAGAGAACGTGAGGAGCCAGCAATAGGAGTAAGGCGCCCGTGTTCATCTATGCGAAAACCCATGATGTTAGATGCAAAATTATTTGCGGCATACCCTACATTGGCTACATAGACAAGATCACCAAATACATCAACACTATTCGGCTGAGCACCTCCCGATGGCTTCACGTCAACGAGAACAGGCACACCACTGTCACTAATGTTAAAACTGCTGATACTATGGCTGCCTGCGTTCACTGCGAGAAGAAAACGACTATCACGGGATAAGGTTAATGCTCCTTGTGACGTCAGAGGATCGACACCGTTGTTTGGGGTTGCCGCAGAAACTTTCCTTATGCCAGTACCCCTCCCATTAGTCGGGTAGGCACCCGCGAAGGTGAGCATTCCATTCATGTCCCTGTGAAAAGCAATAACTTGATTCATGACTTCATTATTCGTCATCATGTAAACCATGCTTACACTTGCAGGGGAATATTTGTTCATGAAAACTTCCTCCTTTTATAGCTTTATATGGTTCTTTTACGTTTTTGATTCCCTGTTTTTTATTTAGGCTGTTTTCTAAAAGATTGTTGTTATTCAACTAACGGTGTAGGTTAGTCCAATAAGGAATTCAATTTTTATAACGAATTTAATATAGTTTCGCTGAACTGTATCATAAATAAGTGAGGTTTATTTGAAATATAGGAAAGCACCGTTCTAGATTAATGCTTGTTGTGTTGCTTTTAGATTAAAGAAATTTATGGTAATAATACTTCTTGCATCAATTTAGATTTATAGTTAGAATGGTAGATAGTTAGATACTCTAATTAAAAGGTGATTAAATGACAAAATTTAAAAAAATGTTCACTAATGAAGATGACTTACCAGTATTAGGCGTAGAGCCGTATATTGAGCTGATTCAAACGTCTTCTTTGGGTAATACGGATCAAGAAGATGCAAAATTAGGATTAATGTTGTTGTGGTTAAGTGACTACGTTTTAGATGTAATGGATATTGAGCTGGCTCCTTTCGGAATTACAGAAAGTAAATTAGACTTACTAATATTACTTACACTACATGGTGAAAGACGAGCGACTCCTTCTGCTATAGCTGAACGATTAGGGATTACGAGGGCATCGGCAACTTCAATGATAGATTGGTTAGAAAAGAGAAATCTTGTCGTAAGGAATCATAGTAAAGAAGATCGTAGGAAAATTTATGTGAGTTTAACTCATGAAGGTCGTAGTTTTGTTGCTGAGATTTTGCCAACTTATTGGTCGTCTTGTGCTTCTAACATGATTGATTTGGAACCCGATGAACGAAAAGTCTTTGAGAAGCTGGTTAATAAATTATTAATATCTATACAAAGAAGACTTGAGGTGAAACGTTAAACTGTAGCTTCGTTGATGCAGTTTAATTTTTTAAATCATTTAATTAGATTATCTAACTATAAGTCAATCAAATTAAAAAGGGTGATTTATTGTATGAACAAAGCAATTACAGGAAACCAAGTGAATTATTCTCTGATGACAATTATTTTATCTTGGTCAGGGATGGTAGTTATGTCTAGTTTATATTTAACAATACCTCTTATTAGTCTTTTCAGTGATTATTTTCATATTTCATTGTCCAAAGCAGGCATCACTTCAAGTATTTTTTCACTTGGTTTTGCTACAGGGTGTTTTTTCTATGGAGCTATATCAGAAAAATATGGACGAAAAAATGTGATTGTAATGGGACTTTTTTCATTAAGTATTATAACCTTGTTACTAGGAATGGTTACTGATTTTTCTTTAATTCTACTACTAAGAGGGTTACAGGGACTTGCGGCGGCTACCTTTTCACCAGTAGCACTTGCATATACTCTTGAGGTATTTCCAAATGATAAAAAAGTAGGAGCAGTTGGTTTTATAAGCACAGGGTTTCTTGTAGCTGGGATTGTAGGTCAGGTATTTAGCGGATATGTTAGTGAACATACTCATTGGCATGTAATATTTTATGTTCTTTCTATAGTATATATTTTTACTGCCTTCCTAGTATCGTGGTTTATACCAAAAGGAGTGACTCATAACCAAACCAAAAATATATGGGAGCCTATGAAAAAGATTCGTACTATTTTTACCAATGGAAATTTAATATTCAGTTATATGATTGCATTCGTTCTATTAATGTCTTTTGTCAGTATGTACATTATTCTGGGTGAGTACCTTACAAGTGCTTCTTTTGGGATGAGTAGTCAGAAACTAATTTACATTCGATCTTTTGGTATTTTAGGAATGATAACGTCACCTTTTGCAGGAAAATTAGCAAAACGATTCAATGTGTTGTTTGTACTTAAAGTTGCCTTGACTCTTTCGATTATCGCACTAATCATGATGAGCGTTATTTCAAACATAATTGGTTTAACCATGATTAGTGTCATATTTGTTAGTGGCATTGCCCTTGCTGTACCTTCATTAGTGACACTTGTTGGTCAATTAGGCTGGAAAATGGGTGGCATTGCAATCTCTATGTATACGGTTATTTTATTTGCTGGAACAAGTGTTGCTCCCATTATATCTGTTTACTTTATGAAAACTGGTAGCTTTACATTAGCATTCATTCTTCTTGCTACAACACTTAGTATCGGATTAGTTTCTGCAATAATGATAAAAATGCAAACTAAGAAAATCCTAAATTGATTATTGAAGGACTATCAGCATTAAAAAGCATCTTCTCAAATTTTAGAGCGATGCTTTTTTAGTAATTGTTCCATATAGCTTGATTTCATTGTTGATGATAATGGTCGTGTTTTAGTGTATGAAAAAGATATGGATACAGCCTTATTTTAAAACAACAATGGGCATTAAAACAGCTGTTCATTTGTTGACCTGCAGCAACACCTAGCTTTTTTCGATGTAATAAAAAAACAACGGCAAAGTGAAAAAGCCGTTGTTTTTAGGTTGTAATAGAAAAACAAAAAGATGTCCCTTCATCATTTGAATGTAATGCATAAGTTACTTGAAGAATTCTAGCGATGTCATCAACGATCTTCAAACCAAGACCCCCACTTACACGATTTTGTTCAAAGCCAATACCGTTATCCATCATGAAAATCTGATTATCTTTCATTGTTATTTCGAGCTTTGTTGCTTTTGAATGTTTCAAAGTGTTTTGGAACACATTATCGAACATTCGTTGTAGCCATAGCTCATTACTTTCCCATGTTACATTTGTATTCTCTGAATGATAGATTAGTTCGATATTATGCATTCTATATAAATAGCTCCACTTTTTTATCATCGTTTCTAACAATATCGTGAGTTGCACTTCCTCCGTCACGATATAAGAATTCTCCATTGTGTCTAAGGACTGCAAATTAAATTCATTCGTTAAGCTAGAGATATATTGAATTTGCTCATTCAAGGATTCCAGCAATTTTGGTTGTTCCTTAAAGTAATCTTCTAGATAAAATAATTGTAAACGGATCGCAGTTAACGGTGTATTAATGTCGTGCCTTAGCTTTTGTAGTAGCTCTTTTTGTAGCTCTTGCTGTTGTTTAAGCTCTAATTCTCGATAAGTAGTTCGCTCAATTAGTATATTCACCGACTGAATCAGCTGTCCAAGTTCATCCTCACTTCCAACCTCTAATGTACTCGGTGTACTTTCATGACTCGCTAAATCACGAATCGTTTTGTTTAGCATATTAATTTTCGTCAGTAATGAATTGATTGATTTCGAAAATAAAAATGCTAGCAAACATAAAGATAGGAAGAACACAATAAGCATCGTTGGATAGGCGAAAGATTCATGGAATGGAGTGCCTTTATTTCTAGTTTTAAAAGCGAATTCATATATAATAGACATCGACACACTGATCCCTAACAAGACGATTGGAACACTGACTATAGCGGTAAATAATAATAATCGATATTTTGTTTTTAATGTCATTTCTTTATGTAGGTATTTAACCGATACCCTTCTCCGTAAATATTTTGTAGGATGATACCTGATGAATCATTCATTTTTGTTCTAATCTTTTTGATGTGAACATTGATGATATTTTGATTTCGATCTTCAAGCGGCCATAAATAGTCAAAAAAGTGATCCTTCGTTAACACCCTATCCTTGTTGTCATATAAATAAAAAAAGATTTTACGTTCGATGGCTGTTAATGAAATTTCATCATGTATATTATTTTTAAATAATTTACGATGCTCTGTATCAATCAATAGATGCTGGATTTGCGAGAAAGTTCCATATTGCTGCTCTAGCATTTTCTGCATTCTTAAAAGGAGCTCTCTCGGATCAAATGGTTTTGTCATATAGTCTTCACCAACAGTTAACCCTTGAAGCTTGCTCTCTATATCATTACGAGCTGAAAGAAAAATAATGGGGATATTTAAGCCTAAGCTTTTAATGTTCTTTGTCAGCTGATAGCCATCTTCCCCTGGAAGCATAATGTCCATGATGATTAAATCGATTTGATGAATAAGATCCATAATTTCTCGTCCATCCGTTTTCCATACAACGTCGTAACCTTCACGTTGTAGTATTTTTTGCATCAAATCGCCAATCATTTGGTCGTCTTCTACTATTAAAATCGTAAATCCTTTCATTACCTCGACCTTTCTTTGCTACCAACTTTTGTCTTCATAAATTCTATCGCAAGATTATAAATTTCTTCAGGTTTATATAAATAAATACTATGCGTACCGATAAATTCTTTCACTTCCGCTATGTTAATTTGCTCGGCGAATTCTACATATTTCTGGCGATGGTACTTCGTAAATTCCGAATTTTTATTTTGTTCAGCAATAGCATCTATTAATAATATCGGTGTGTCTTTTGGTTTCGGAAGCTCTTCTGATTTTAAACTATTTTCGTACACATGTAGTAGCTCATTTTTCATATCATTATTAAAAACTTGTTTATAGGATAATGCTTTATACATTTCTTTTTCTTCCTCCGTTAAAAACGATTGCTTTATTACTTCTGGATTATACACTTGCGAAGGTGTTAAACGATGTACGCCCAATTTCGTTAGCAAATTCATTCCCCTAACAGTCCATACATCGACTGCTCCCATTTCATGTTCCACATATTGACTTGGTAAACCTATATCAAGCGCAATAATCCCCTTAATTTCTTCAGGATATTTTTGTGCCCAATAAATCGCTTCAACTCCTGAAATGGAATGTGGTACTAATATATAAGGAGGCTTATTGCCACTTTTCAGGAGCGCTTCTCGCGTCTGTCCTAATATTGTATCAATATCTCGATCGTCCTTCGAGACATCGCTATAGCCATATCCCGCTCTTTCAATAACAGCAATCTTATGTTCTCGAGAAAATTTACTGTACAGTCCTTTCATTTCATAAATGGGTGCCGCAACTCCTGAACCTGCCATAAACACATAAGTGTCCTGACCATCCCCCTCAGTGTAAACATTGATTTTTTGATGATCGACCTCGACAAGTGTTCCGTAAGTATCTAAAAGATTGGATTCCTTACTAAGCTGATATCGATGATAGCTGAATATCGCCACTAGTCCAATAAGCATGAACGCGATAAAGTAGATGACTATTTTTTTAAACATTGTTTTCATAAATTTCCCCTCTCATTTGATAATGAAAAGGATAAACAATAAAAATAAATTTCCCATAAATTTTTTGCAGAAAATAAAAAAACTGTCTATTAAGTTTTTACAACCTTAATAGACAGCCTTCTATATGTTATTCCACTTGCTCCAGCAAAAGTTTTTGCTGGAGATTACTATAAATACCTTGTTTTTGCATGAGCTGCTCGTGATTGCCCTGCTCAACAACTTCACCTTGTTGAATAACAAGAATTTGGTCAGCATTTTCGATTGTTTTTAAGCGATGCGCGATGACAAAGCTTGTACGTCCCTGCATTAAATGCTGTAAACCTTTTTGAATATCGACCTCTGTTTGCGTATCCACACTGGATGTAGCTTCATCTAAAATCAAAATATCCGAATTTTCTAAAATTTCCCGGGCAATAGCTAATAATTGGCGCTGACCTTGACTTAAGTTCGCCCCACCTGCCTGTACAGATGTATCATATTGTGCTGGTAAATATTTAATAAAATTATGGGCATTCGCGATTTTCGCCGCTTCTTCCACCTCTTTATCTGTCGCATCCAGTTTACCGAAACGAATATTTTCACGAATCGTTCCGGAAAATAAATACGTATCCTGCAATACAACACCCACTCGTTGACGGATCGTTGCCATTTTATAATCCTCAATATTATGACCATCAATCAAAATTTCACCCGCATCGACATCATAAAAACGAGTTAACAAATTGATCATCGTTGTTTTCCCTGATCCGGTTGGGCCGACAAGTGCAATCGTTTCACCCGCTTTGGCATGGAAGCTAATATTTTTCAGTACTGGCTTCTCTGGCACATAGCTGAAAGACACATGTTGAAATGACACATCCCCTTTTAAACTTTGACAATCAATGGCATGCTTTTTATCTGCTACTTCCGATGGTTCATCTAAAATTTCGAAGACTCGTTCTGCCCCAGCAATCGCCGACTGGAATGTATTCAAAAGGTTAGATAGCTGATTCAGCGGACGGAAAAATTGACGTGTATACGTGACAAATGCGGCGATAACCCCAATTGAAACGATTCCTTTTACCGATAAAAATGCCCCTGTGCCAATAACAACAGCTAAACCTAAGTTATTCATAAAGTTATTAATGGGGCCTAGGAGACCAGAAGTGATTTCTGCTCGCTGTGCTGAATTACGAAGATTTTCATTCTGTTTATGGAACGTCTCAATTGTTTGTTGTTCTGTCCCAAAAAGCGTCACAACTTCCGCCCCCGTAATCATCTCCTCAATAGTTCCGTTCAGCTTCCCTAAATCACGTTGACGCGCTGCATAGTTTTTACTACTACGTTTGACAATTTGCTTCGTCGTAAAAACAATGAGTGGAATAATGATCAGCGTCACGATTGCTAACTGCCAGCTAAGCGAAAACATAGCAACACTAACACCGATGACCGTTAGGACCGACGATACGATTTGTGTCACACTTTGTGCGAGTGCCGTATTTAAATTATCAATATCATTCGTTACACGGCTCATTAAATCACCGAGCGCTCGCTGATCGAAAAATCTCAGTGTTAATGTTTGTAGCTTTTTAAATAGTTCCAGTCGCAATGTTCGAATAGTTTTCATCGCTACATGAATCATGACATATGTTTGTAACCAAGTAAAAATAGATGCTGCTGTATAGATAACTGCTAGCACAACACCTAGACGAATTGTACCAGCAATGTCCTTTTTCATAATATATTCATCAACGATATGTCCAATTAAGTACGGCCCTGCTAAGCTTAAAAATGTAGAAGCTACTACAAAAAAGATAGAAAAATAAAGGCCTATTTTTTGTTGCTTCACATATTGCCACACACGACTAATCGTTGATTTTTGATTTTTAGCCTTCTCAGCTGGCCCAGCTATACGTGGCCCACGCCCAAAATTCATTTGCTTTGGTTGACTTTTACTCATTGTTGTACACCAGCCTTTTGCTGTGAAGCGTATATTGCTTGGTAGGGTTTATTATTCCGCAATAATTGTTGATGTGTACCTTGACCAACAATTTCGCCATCCTCTACTACTAGAATCAGGTCCGCCTGTTGAATAGAAGTAATTTTAGACGCGACGATAAACGTCGTTGTGTCTTGATATTCATTGCTTATAGCTTGCTGGACATGTTTTTCAGAAGCACTATCAAGAGCAGATGTTGTATCATCCAACACTAAAATGGCAGGTTGTCTTACGAGTGCACGCGTTAACGCTAATCGCTGCTTTTGACCGCCAGAGAGATTAGTTGCCCCCTGTGAAAGTTCATATGCTAAGCCTTTATCCAACCGGTCCACAAATTCAGTGGCACATGCTGCATCTAAAGCTTGCTGAACTTCCTCTGACGTTGCATCCTCTTTGCCAAGCCGTATATTATTGTCAATTGCACCTGAGAACAGTAATGCTTTTTGAGAGGTAAAGCCGATATGTTTACGTAAAGTAGATAATGCATAATCTTTTAGGGGTTTTCCATCCAAGCGTATTTCTCCACTCGTTGGGTCAAATAAACGTGGTAATAGCTTCACTAATGTTGATTTTCCACTGCCCGTCTTTCCGATTAGACCTACCGTTTGTCCCGGCTTTACTGAAAATGTAATATTTTTTAGCACATCCTCCGCCGATTCATAATAACGAAAGCTCACATTGTGAAAGTCAATCGCCCCTTGAATTGGCGATGTAAGTGGATTTTCTGCTTCCTTTACCGCTACTTCTTTATTTAAAACATCCACGATACGTTCTCCTGAAGGAATAGCTCGTGCAATTTGCATTAGCACCATACTAGAAGTCATTAATCCATTTAAAATAATTGTTAAATAGTTAATAAATGCGAGAATGACTCCAACCTGTAATGTACCGGCTTCTACTTTAATAGCACCAAGCCAAAGCGCTGCGACAATTCCTAGATTGACAACGAACATCGTAAACGGCACAAGTACGCCAACAATTTGCTCGGCTGTAATAAAGCGCTTCGTTAACGTATCATTAAGCCCACTGAATTGGTCAATCTGTTGCGTTTCACGACGGAATGCCTTGACGACACGAATCCCCGCTAAATTTTCCTGAAGCTTCGTATTAACACCATCAATTGCCTCCTGCACTCTACGGTATAGCACACCTGAGTACTTTGTGAAAAAGTACATCGCAATAATTAATAGCGGCACGATAATAAGTAGGATCGAAAATAGCTCACGTGCCGTCACAAACACAATAATGACCGCTCCAATAAATAATAGAGGACCACGCACAAAAATACGCAATGTCATCATAAACGCACGCTGAACACTTTCCACATCATTCGTTAAAATCGTAATAAGCTTCCCTGTTGTAAAAGCGTCACGTTCCTTGGCCGAATACGTCATCATTTTTTCATACAGTGATTGCCGAACATCCGATGCAAAATGAATTGCTGCCTTTGAGCTATAATAAGAGCATCCAATCCCACCAACAAGTCCACATACCGCACTTATTAGCATCCAGACGAGCATTTTCAGCACATATGGATTGTCGCCATTAGCAATACCGGTATCAATCATATGCTGCATAATAGTCGGCTGAAGTAAATCCATCGTTACCTCTAGTACCATTAATAATGGCGCAATCAAGGTAAAAAATTTATAGGGCCCTAAAAACCCTCCTAACTGTTTAATTGCCTGCATTCTTCGTCTCCGTTCTTTTCTTTCACATTCAATCTTAATTATAACTGAAAATCATTCTCAAATGGTAATTAATTTTTCGTGTCTCGTAATATTCGGAACACGTTTAATCATGTAAATGAACTTTTAATTGAAACAAAAGGAGGCTTTATCCTACTTTTCCAGAATAATAATAAGGGGTGATTAATTGGCTCATCACCATGGCTTGGGGTTGCATTCCGTTCCGACTGAGGACGTCCATTTCCCCACTGCAATCAATTATCTCTAACTTTTGGTATGAGCCCTTACATTAATGCAGAGACGAGGATGAATCATGGAAAACACTATACATAGAGCATTACAACTACGAAGCCAAGGAAAACTACAAGAATCGAAAGAAATGTTTTTGACATTATTATCAAATGATCCTCTCAATCCTTCCCTCCACTTTCAATGCGCACGCAGCTTTGATATTTTAGCTGAGGAAACAAAGGCAATGCCATTTTATGAGAAGGCCATTGAATTAGGCTTAACAGATGACGAACTAGAGGACGCATTTATCAAATTAGGCTGCATTTATCGAACGCACGAACGCTTTTTAGAGGCGAAAAGGCTATACCAAGAAGCGATGAGTAAATTTCCGAAAAAAGAACAAATGAAAATATTTTACGCGATGGCATTATATAACTTAGGAGAACATGCTGAAGCAATGGGTTTCTTAATAAATAACATCGCTTATACGACAACTGATCAAGATATATTAAAGTACTATCGAACAATTACTTATTTAGGTCATCGATTAGATTCTAGTAGCGATGAAATTATCCCACTTGATAAAAATCAACCATTGCATACAGAACCTTCTACAAAATCTATCGTAGAAAAAGTAACAGAGGGTCTTAAAGGTTTTGGTATTGGAGGTTTTTATACTAGTAGCGGTTTTGAATATGATGAATATTATCGCTTTTTTAATGATCGAGATTTAGCAACACGGAGATGTGCCATTACCGCTTTTACAGTAATGCTCGGTGCATGGCATGCTCTCAGTGGTTTTACCTTTATCCCACAGCAAGACCGAAAATATTCAGGTGGCTATGATCCAAATGAACCGTATCATGAATTGAATAATTACATTGAAGCCTTCGTTGCTCATCATCAACATATAAAACAAGATTTCCCTGTGATGTTTAAATATATTATTGAATTTTTAATTTCTATTGAAGAAGGAAGAAAAGTACCGTATGAAAAATGGTTTCCAGAATTAGATGCTCATCTCGTTCAACGATTGAGAGATGAAGTATTACTTCCCAATAAATCACTTTTAGAAGTCCCTACTGAATACAAATACTTTTTAAGAGAAGCTGGTATTCCACCATTTTTCAAAGACGATTTTTTTGAATAACTAGAGAAAAGCCATGTTAGCATTCTACACGCAACATGGCTGTTTTTTTCTCTATAGTTTTTTACAAATCATCAAAGCCGTTATCTTCTACATTAACCTTTACATACTGACGAGAACGCTGCTCGAAGAAATCTGTTTTCCCTAAATCAACATCCTCATATGCTTTAACCCACTTCAATGGATTTTTACGATAGCCTTCAAATGGACGCTCTACACCAAGCTGATTACAACGTACATTAGCATAGAAATGTACATAATCATGCACATCTTCCACATCGAGGCCAGCAATTTTATCGCCAATCACTTCATTGGCCCAATCGATTTCTAGTTGAACGGCTTCACGGAAGATTTCCTGTACACGAGCTGCTCGTTCAGGTGTATCGTATTCAGGATATTCCTCTAATAGCTCTTGATAAATTTTCACAAATAAATCGACATGTAGCTGTTCATCGCGATTAATATAATTAATCATCGTTGACGAGGCCACCATTTTTTGATTACGTGCTAAATGATAGAAGAACGCAAAGCCAGAATAGAAGAATAAACCCTCTAAAATTACATCATAAACAATCGCTTCTAGCATATTTTCAACAGATGGCTCCTCTGAAAATGCTTGGTAGCCCTTAATAACGAAGTCATTACGTCGCTCTAGCACTGGCTCTGTACGCCAATAGTCAAACGTACGATCCTGCTCGTCTTTGTTGACAATACTTGATAGCACGTAGGAATAAGAGTGATTATGAATTACCTCTTGTTGCGCTAAAATAATCATTAGTGCATTTAAGCTTGAATCTGTTAAATAATCCGCTACTTTCCCCGCAAAATCGGTTTGTACACTATCTAATAGCGCTAGCAAGCCAATGATTTTTAAAAAGGATTCCTGTTCATCTGCTGATAGCTGTGGAAACTGTTTGACATCATTGCTCATATTAATTTCAAACGGTGTCCAGAAGTTCCCTAGCATTTTTTTATACTTTGGATATGCCCAGCTAAAACGCACATCATCCCAGTTTAAAATGTTAGAAGAACGTCCGTTGACAATTCCTGTTGAACGGTTTGGTGCTTCCTTATCCATAATTTGTCGTTTTGTAATAGTTGTCATTGTTACTTCCTCCTAGCTCGCGCAAGACTCACATTCTAGCAATTCTACAGACGTTGAGCGCACATAATAAGTCGTTTTCACACCGCTCGCCCAAGCATTCATATGCAATGCTAGTAAATCTTTCGCCTTAATCGTATTTTGAACGTATAAATTAAGTGAAATGCCTTGGTCGATATGACGTGCTCGTGCAGCATTTTGTTTAATTGTCCAATTTTGATCGATGAAATAAGCAGATTTATAATACCAAGTCGTCACAGGTGATAGATCAGGTACTGTTACTGGAATTTTGTAATCCTTCTTCTCTTCTGAATAACTCTTTTGGAAGATTGGATCAATCGTAGCCGTACTGCCTGCTAAAATAGATGTTGATGAGTTCGGTGCAACTGCCATTACATAGCCGTTACGCATCCCTTTTTCAGCAACCGCGGCGCGTAACGCGTTCCATTTATGACTGTCATAGCCACGTTTGTCAAAATACGCACCCGTATGCCAATCTGAGCCTTCAAATAATGGGTAAGCTCCTTTTTCACATGCCAAATCGTTAGAAGCACGAATCGTTAAATACGCAATTTCCTCATATAGCTTGTCCGCAAACTCTACAGCTTCCTCAGACTCCCATTGAATTTCTTTCAAAGCTAATAAATGGTGCCAGCCAAATGTGCCAAGTCCAATACCACGGTAGCGTAGGTTCGTACGCTCTGCTTGTTTTACTGGAATTGTATTTAGAGCAATAACGTTATCTAACATACGTACTTGAACTGGGATTAATCGTTCTAGAACGCCAGCCGGTACAGCTCTACCTAAATTAATAGATGATAAGTTACATACAACGAAATCTCCAGGCTTGCGACGTGTTACGATGACATCATCTTCTAGGGTAATAGATTCGAATTCAGTCGCTGACATATTTTGGAATATCTCTGTCCTTTTTCTTCAACTAGGTTCGCTAAACCTAATCCGTTCTCTTTTGAACTGCTGTATATCACTATACAGAGGAGACTATATCATCATCCTCAGCTCTACCTGTAGGATGCTCCGCTTTTCCCTTTATGAATTATCCCATTTTATAGGGCCTCGCTTGAGGGGTACTCTACTCGCTTCTTCACTCATATTTTTCAATGAGCTATGCTTTCGATAGTCGTTAGGCTTTTACTTTTGATTAATTAATTTAATCAAAAGATTTAGCACGGTGGGTTATCACATTGTGACTTTCCCCGTTTAACGGAGTTTTCGACAACCATTTCTGATTGAAGGTGCTACTATTAACACAAATTGCTTGAGTAAATCATCCCTTCATGCTTATTCGGATTCATACGATTTACTT
The DNA here is from genome assembly GCF_054665055.1 of Lysinibacillus sp. CTST325. NCBI lineage: Bacteria > Bacillati > Bacillota > Bacilli > Caryophanales > Bacillaceae > Lysinibacillus > Lysinibacillus sp. CTST325. Next base: position 698,806 of record NZ_BAAFHO010000002.1, read on the forward strand.
CATCACGATAGAACATAAACGGCACGCCTGTTTCTAGCTGTGAGCGCATAATACGCTTCATAATATCAATGGCTGGTACGACTTCACGACTTAACAATGGATTCGCGATACATTCCTCATATTTAGTACGGAAAGAACCGTCACCCTTTTTCTCATCGTAGAAATCTTCTAGTGAGTAGCCCATAACCTCTCGTACTTCATGCGGGTCAAATAAATGCCAATCCCCACGTGCCTCAACAGTTTCCATAAATATATCCGGTAAGCATAGCCCTGTGAAAATATCATGGGCACGTAGACGTTCATCCCCATTGTTTAAGCGTAAATCTAAAAACGTAAAGACGTCTTTATGCCAAACATCTAGATAGACAGCAATAGCTCCTTGTCGTTGCCCAAGCTGATCGACTGAAACCGCTGTATTATTAAGCTGTTTAATCCATGGTAAAACGCCACTTGATGCACCTTTAAAACCTTTAATAGATGAGCCTCGGCTACGAATTTTACCCATATAAACACCAATACCACCGCCGTACTTCGATAATGTTGCGACATCTGTATTCGTGTCATAAATGCTTTGTAAACTATCATCTACTGTATCGATAAAGCAACTAGATAGCTGTCCATGTGTTTTACCTGCATTCGATAATGTCGGTGTGGCAACAGTCATATATAAATTACTCATTGCCCAGTAAGATTCACGGACTTTCTCTAAACGATTTTCTGTTTCATCCTGCATCAGAGTCATTGCAATGACCATCCATCGTTCCTGCGGTAATTCCACTGGTGTTTTCGTGTAATCACGGACTACATAGCGGTCCATTAATGTTTTTAAACCAATATACGTAAACAACTCATCACGACTTGATTCTAGATAAGAAGCGAGTTCCTGAAGCTCCTGCTCACTATACTTTGTTGTTAAACTTTCATGATACAAACCAGCTTCTGTATAGTGTGCTAAATGTTCTGGAAAAACCTTATAAACATCTTTCACTGAGACACCACGACGCGTTGCAAATTGATCATACAGTTTTTCTAAATAAACTTGAGCTGCGACAAATGTCCAGTATGGCTCCTCCTCATCAATTAAGCTAAGCGTTTGTAAAATCATCGCATCCGCCCATGCTTCAAATGTCGCATTGTCGTTTTTTCGTAGCCATCGATCCGATAATCTTACAAAACTTTCGAGTTCATCCTCCGTGTAATTTTTCTTTAGCTTAGCAATTTGCTGTTCGATTTGAATTGTCATGTACACATTCTCTCCCTTTCCTTCTCCAGCAACACAAAAAGCGATCACGCAACATCTATCGGTTACGTGATCGCAGTAAAATCGGAAATGGAAATGAAGGACATGCACACAAAGAAGTGAACAAATCTCTCGCCTCCACTTCTCAATCCCCGAAGAATGTGTTGCTGTCTTGAACATATCGGCAGGTCTCCTGGCTCATGCTTCCTCCAAATGATAACCTTCCCGTTCTTCACAGTGGCCTACTCATCATTTGTCAGCACTTACAGTTGCGGGGACAGCTTCGGCTTAAGATGACTCTTTTTCCGAATTCCCTTTTAAACCATATTGGTACCGCTCGTCCAAAATACTATATATTGTGTTTTAACTCCTAAACAAATCTAACATATTGTGTTTATTGTTGCAATAGGCGTTTTGCCCCTTGCACGTTATAAAGTGCGACATTTTCTCGAAGCAAGCCCAATTACAATGCAGTTTTACGTAGTTTTTCAAAATTTCTAGGAAATTTTTTTTGTGCTAGCTGCTCTTTTTCAGGCTGTATTCCTAGCAAAACTACTGCACATGGACCAGCCGATTTCTCAACATCTAACGAACTTTTGACCTGTTGTTCACCAAAAAGCCGAGTAAATTCGGCTTGTAGACCTTTTGATCCAACTGGCCATACTTGCTGCACGATTCCCTCTTTCCACGCCTGAAAAATAGGTTGCAGCTGTGCGACATCTTCAGGCTGTGCAAGGATTTCATTGCCTACAAGCGGTAGTCCATAGGTGTACCAACTAAGCTGTTCATGCTTAGTTGCTGCGTGTTTTTGCTGCTCACCTAGCATCGTTATAGACAATCCTGATTGTACAGTCGCCATATTGGACTCTGTACTACCATCTATCGGCGGACAACTAAGACCAGCCTCATCAAAAACCTGCTGAATGCCTGCAACATAACGAGACCATGCAGCATCCCCTGAAAAATTAGCGAGTAAAATATGGCTTGGTAAAGCATTTGCAGCAAGCTGCTCTAAAAAAGTAACACGCGCCGTGAAGTATGCCGTTAGTTGGTCTGGGGCAGACACAACATCTTGTGGTTTTTCACCAATCGCCGCGGCATTATCTGTTGTAGCAAACAGCTCACCTATTTTTATTGCATTTCTCAATGTACTCGACCTTCTTTACGCCCAAACACATTCGACAAAATTGGCATCACAATTGCAACGATCACTAGGTTTATGAGTGTTGCCAATGGAAGACTAGTCAGTGCCGCCCAGTAAAATGCCGGACTAATGATAAAGTAAAATGGTAAAGGTGCCACAACGCCATTTAAAACAAGTGCCACAGGCCATTTCCAGAAATGCATTCCTTTTTTATGCATGACCCCAAAGACCCATACAACAATAAACATTTCTACTGCGATAATAATATGTAGAGGCCCATATGGAAATCCAGTAGTTAAGGCTGAGATAAAATGCCCAATGACTCCCGCAACTCCAGCTAATACTGGAGATAAAAATACAACGCTCAACAATGCAGGTGCAGAGTCAAGCGCAGCAGTTGAAATAAATATTGGAATTTTAATAACTGCACCTACTGCACAAATTGCCGCTACCATAGCAGTGAGCGTCAATTTTATCAATCTTTGTCGATCCATCCCATTTCCTCTTTTCTTTAAATTTTTTATAATAGCGTGGGATTGATTTCCGTTCCGGTTGGGCGCTTTCCTGGGGGCGTCCGATGAGCCGCTTCGCTGCACAACACGATGTTGGTCACGAAGGCGTTATCACAGGACGTGATGGTTTTAGCCTTCGTTCCTCTATTGTTAATCCCCAAGGGGTCGCCCAACCTCCACTCCAATCAACTTATTTACAAAGCATACGTCCTTGGAAATCTTATCCCCAACATGAAAAGCCTAATAAAATTTTTTTAAAACTATATCATTTGATTTGTTCCCCAATACCGTACCAAATGCGTACGATTTGTTCGGCTTCAGCAAATAATGCCTGGTACAAACGCCCACATGTATCACGCAACAATCGTGCCTGTTTTTCCATTGGCACAACTCCACGTCCCATATCGGTCACTATTATATAGACTGCACAATTTTCTTCCAGAGTCTTTAGTCTTGTCAAAAAGGTTTTGACAAGGGGTTCATCCTCCTCAAGATCTTGTGTCAGGAGCCACTTCTCTATATTTTTAATAACTAGTACATCACAGGCTGGGCTGCCATCAGGTAGATTGCCATCTACTAGCTCAACTTTTTGACCTTCGAGCAATTTCATGACATAGTCGGTTTTTCCACTATAGGCACCTCCGATAAAGACATGCATCTCGCTCCCTCCTCCCAAGCCTTTCTTGTAAACGTTAAAGAAAACATTTTATCATGCGGTGATTGATACGACCAAAAAGTTTGCTCAGTCGGTGCAAATTCAACGAGAAGTGCTCGAATAACTCCACCATGGACAACGAGATGATAAACATCTTCGTTTTTTGGTAATGCCGTGAACCCTTCAATGACACGCGCACAAAAAGCATCCAAGCCTTCCCCCTTTGGAGGCGGTGACTGAACGGGGTCGTCTAACCATGCACAATAACGACTATCTGTTTTCAAGTCCTCATATGTTCGCCCTTCAAATTCACCGAAGTTCGACTCTCGAAATCTCCTATCAGACACATATGTTGCATTCGGAAAATAATGGGCAGCTGTTTCTCTACAGCGCAGCAAATCACTACCATACACCTTTGTGACATCTTGATCTACACTAGTCAGTAAAGAAGGATCAGCTAATGCAGAATCTGTCCAGCCTATATAACGCTTCTCCAAATTTCCCTTTGTCGGTGCATGTCTCATTAAGTGAACAATAACAACGTCACCCACAATACAACCTCCATTCCTTCAATTGATGCACCGAGTAAATCTCCAGAAACGCCACCAAAGTTGCGCACAGTAAATTGCCGAAAGACTAAAAAGGCAATCGCTAATACAGCCATCAACACTAGTGGAACAATGGAAAAACCTATGACAAACAACAAGCTACTATACGCCAAAACTAATGTGATAAGCATAAAGCAAATAAGTATTCTCGGCTTAATATGTGTTTTAAAAAAGTAGGCAAGCCCCTTTTCCTTTGAGCATTTGAGCGACATAAAATAAAAGCTCATGCCTACTCGTGTTAATAACGGAATAAACACAGGCATCCATAGTGCAAACTTATGCTGTACGAATAACTCATGCAATATCACAAATTTACCAAGCACTAAAAATAGCACGGATAGTACTCCAAATGCGCCAACACGTGGATCATCTAAAATTTCAAGCCGCTTCTCACGATCTCGATACGAAAAATAAGCATCCCCCATATCAATAAAACCGTCTAAATGTAAACCACCCGTAAATAAAGCAAACAATCCGATAATCACAAAGGAAAGCAAGACCTCACTACTAGCCGTCCATTCAGTTAAACTATAAATCGTCGCTGCCACTGCGGTACCCATAAGCGCCCCTATCCACGGCAAAAAGGCGAACATCCCGGTAATCGTTGCCTTCGTTAAAGGAATTTCTTTATGCACCGGCAAAACTGTAAAAAATTGAAACGCAAGTTGTATGCTATGCCAGAAATTTTTCATCGTCTTGCCTACCTTCTTTCTATTTTAAAGCGTCATTCATTATTTCCATTTCTTTACGACACCATAATTTATTTCATACGCCTCATCCGCTATCGATACGAACCATTGATGTAAATTCCCAAGCATTTGTCGATATAATTCTACTTCCTCGCTAAAATAAGGAGGCTCATCGAATAACTCATTTGAGACGATAAAAAACGTCACCCTTTTCTTAAGCAACGTCTCTACCGCCTTTTTTAAAACTTCTAGCTTCTGCTCTAAACAGCCGGGTTGTTCCACACAGGGAGTGCCCGAGTCAAAACCCTCGTAAAAAGCATTTGTCAGCCATGTCGTAACACAGTCCCATAACACGACATCTCCATCGGTCAGTTTATGTAATGTATTTGCAATGTCATAAGGTGCTTCTATCGTCAGCCATTCAATATTTTGTGCACGTCTGTCTGCCTGATGACGCACTATTCGCTTCTCCATCTCATGGTCCAACGCTACTCCAGAAGCAATATAAATAAGTCGTTGCGCTTGTTTCAACGTTGTTTGATAGTGAGTAACAGCCGCTTTTTCAGCAAAGTGGGATTTACCACTGCGTACTCCCCCTGTAATGAAAATCAGTGGCATTTGTTACGCCTCCTGTTGTAAATGTTGAATGTTCCCGATATCTTTCACGAGCCATTGTTGCTCGACTTTCTCAATAATTGTGACGCTTGTACCATGAATAAATGGTTCTGCCCACAGCTGATTAATGCTACGCCCTAAAATGGAGTTAATGATGCATTTAATCGTTACAGCATGAGACACAATTAAAACATTGTCCTCGGGATATTTTTCCGTAATTTCCTTTAACGTAAACATCGCTCGTTCTGTTACCGTACCAAAGCTTTCCGTATGGGTCGCGACGAATTGTCCAGGATAATCGGTATATAATTCATAATCAAGGCGGTGCGTAGTCATAATGTCCTCAACGGTTTTTCCTTGCCAATCTCCTAAAAAAATCTCCCGGAAATTATCCTCATAATAGATTGGAAGCTGTCGATTACCTAGAAGAATATGCAACGTTTCCTTAGCACGGCCACTTGAACTGCTATATGCCGCTGTAAAAGAGCAGTTTTTCAAATGATCTCGAAGTTTTTCTGCATGTAAAATACCATTCTCGGATAATGGCGAATCTAACCATCCCTGCAGCCGCTGCTCTTTATTCCACATCGTTTCGCCATGTCTTATTAAATAAAAAGTTGTCAACTTTGTCACCCCTAATTTGCGTTAAACCATGCTTGCAAACAATTCTTTAAATATGTCATGGCTGCAATATCTTTAATTCCAATACGGAACCATTCACCATTTAAGCCCATAAAGTTTTTTGTATGGCGCAGCACGACTCCCCTTGATAAACAATATGTAAAAAATGTATCTGCTTGCTGATTTTTCGGTAATGCAAAACATACATAATTCGTTACACTATTCGTCACCTGACAACCATGTTCTTGTAAATAGTTCTGTAGTGATTCCCGTTGATTTTTAGCATAGTCAATGGCATGCTCACAATATACACGCTCATCTAAACAGCCTGTACCGATAACAAGGGCAAAGGCATTCAAGTTCCAATGCGGTAGGATATTCTTTAGCTCAGTAACAACTACCGGACTTGCTACTAAATAGCCAAGGCGTAATCCTGGGATCGCATACATTTTTGTCATCGAACGAACGACAATCAAATGTGGGTTTTCTATCACATGCTGGATCAATGAATAAGCTTCATCTACCCAGTCAATAAATGCCTCATCGATGACAAGCTCACAATTGACCTTTGCACCGTGAGAGATTAATTCGAGAAGCTCCTCTTTCTTTGGAAGCACCCCAGTCGGATTGTTCGGTGTACAAATATATAAAGCATCTGCGTTCACCATTTCACCCTTCAAATGCTCCATCGGCAATGTGTAGTGAACAATATCCTCTACAATAACGGGCACAATTTCAGCACCCGCTGCCGTTAATGTTCGTTCATATTCTGAAAAAGTTGGATGTACGATAATAACCCGCTTATTGGCGTAGCGTCTAACTAGAACACTAAAAAGCTCGGATGCACCGTTACCTAGTAATACAGAATTTTTCTGAACATCATGAAAAGCTGCCACCTTTGATAAAAACGGCTCACCGTCCGGATCTGGGTAACGTTGAATAAGCGAATAAAATGTCCGCCAACGCGCCTCAACAAATGCAGGTGGCCCTGCCGAATTAACATTTTCGCTAAAATCATACACCTCTTCGGGCATATTAAGTCCTAGCTGATGATAAACATTTTGCGGATTTGCTCCGTGATTAGGTAATTGCAAAAATTAACACCTCCATTGTTAACATAACAAGCGTAAAGAGCAAGGTCGCAATGCGCATATGAATCACAGACGTTGCAATATGCTCTTTTGTTAATGGAACTAATTTCTCGCCCATTATTGCTCGATGAGATACGACACCTTTATATGTATTTTTTCCACCAAGCTGTACCCCTAATTGAACAGCTGTAGCTGCTTCTAAATAACCACTATTAGGACTTGGATGCTTTTTCGCATCTTGTGCCCAACGTTTTAAGCGCTTACCAAGAGATACATTCGTTTCATTTTTCGTACCTAGCACCATCAGAAGACCTGTTAATCGACTTGGAATAAAATTCAGCACATCGTCTAGCTTTGCAGCAAACATACCAAAATCTTTATATTTTTCATTTTTATAGCCAATCATAGAGTCTAACGTATTGACGGCCTTATAGCCCCATAACCCGATTGCGCCAAATAAAAAGGCATAAAATAATGGAGCAGTTACACCGTCACTCGTATTTTCTGAGACCGTCTCAACAACACCACGAACAATCTCATCCTCGTCAAGTTTCTCCGTATCACGGCCGACAATCCAAGAAAGCTTCACACGAGCTTCAGCAAAATCACCTTTGACAAGCGGTTCATAGACAGCCATCGCTGCTTCCTTCAAGCTACGTTGTGCTAGTCCAATCCCAATCAATAAGCCCTCAACCAGTATGCCAAATAGTGGGCTAACTTGATAGCTTAGTAGCATAATGGCTGTCACAACAAACATTGTTGTTCCTACTACAGCTAGTGCCATCACCATGCCACGGAATTTTCTCATTCTTCCTTTATTCCATAATTCTGTTTGAGATTGAATGAGCTTCCCAATCCAGCGTACTGGATGAGGCATTTTAGGAGGATCACCCACGATTAAATCAAAAACAAGCCCAATGATACAGGCAATCACCAGTGCCATCATAAAGGATTCTCCTCTTTGTCTTTTTTATATTTTTGAATGGCCTCACGCATCGTTTCATAAACACCATGGCCAATAACTTTTCCTAGCATCGTAATCGGTCCAGCATATTGATGGTAGTCGCCTTCCTCTGTTGAAGCAATTAACAAACTATCCGTTGAGGTGCCTGTAGCTTGTGTACCCGTTGTTGGATCTGTTATATCCTCATCAATAAGTGCTTTGACCTTAGCCTCTGTCGTAGAAATCATTGCCTGAAATAAAGCTTCATCCGACAATCTTCCATTGATCAGTACCCACGTATTAATAGTCCCAGCATGATACTGCTCCTGACGATGAAAGGCACGCGTAATATCGACGGCATTACCAAGACCTGCCGTAATCATGATGACAAGATGAATTCCTTCATATGTAAACTCACGAATTGTTGCATATCGGGCATAGACGGCTGTCATCATCGCAACTGTATTGTCAATCGGAAAACCCTCAGACTGTAAAAACCGTTGTAATTCTAACTGTGGTTTGCGTTCATCATACGTATAAGGCACTGAACGATTCATCAAATGTGTATAAAAGCCAAAGCCTGGATTATGTACTGCCGACGATACGACCTTCATCGGCGAATCTGTTTGGATGGCAACATAATGGTCGGAAATATGAATATCTTCCTTGCGAAGTACTGGCATTATCTCGCCTCCTATTCAAAGAAAAAAAAACAAATTCTTACAAAGAAGAATTTGTACTGTTTAGTCTTAAATTAATAACCTATCCCAAATATAAACCTTTTGAATTTGCGTACAGCATCATAACTTCATCATACATAAATTATTTATTTTTTTGAAATTGTATCACAAATTCACGTTTTATCACAATTCAATTTTAAGATATTCCGTTATTGCCTTTGTTTTAAGGTTTTAAAACGAATAATAGATCCTGCAATGATAAACACCCAGCCAATACCGATATAAACAATTTTCATCGTTTTTGTCGAGGACGGTAAAATATCCATGATCGTTAAACAAACAAATAGTATGCCTATCATTGATAGCAACATACCAATCGATAATTTTTTCAACAGAAAGACCTCCAATCAATGTACGCCCTTGATTTTACCGTATTCCCGTCAAAAAGAAAACACCAATCCAGTTTAAGGATTAGCGTTTATTTAGCAATACTACCTCCAACTCGATATCTAGCGAAATCAAAGAAGTTTGGTGGTACATTAACTACCCGTTCAGTGGGGATGAAAAACCCCCCACTGATTAAGTTACACCTTATTCCCTTATACTCTTACATGTGCAAAAAATTCCCCGTAAAGCGCTTGTAAAATTTGATTTTCATATTCTTGTAGCACACCGAATACTAGACTGACTTCAGATGAACCTTGATTAATCATCTCTATATTTGCACCTGTTTTTGAAATCGCAGTTGCAGCACGTGCCGCTAGCCCCGTGTTATTACGCATGCCTTCGCCTACAATAACAATCATAGAGAACCCATGACGCATTTGCACATCATCTGCATTCAACTCATTTTTCACACGAGAAAGAATTCGTTCTTCATTTTCAAGTGTTATTTGATTTGAACGCATAATGACAGAAATATCGTCTAAACCAGATGGTGTGTGTTCATATGAAATATTTTCATCTTCTAAAATTTGTAGAAGCTTACGGCCAAAGCCTACTTCCCTATTCATCAAATATTTTGACACATATAAAGTTGAAAAGCCACTGTCTGCCGAAATACCTGTGACCGGACGTCCTGTTACAGAGCGTCTTGGTACAATACGAGTACCCGGGGCTGATGGATTATTTGTATTTTTTATGTTAACTGGCACCCCAATCTTGTAAACAGGCATTAACGCTTCATCATGGAAAACTGAAAAGCCTGCATAGGATAATTCGCGCATTTCGCGATACGTAATTTCTTTAATTTCCACTGGATCATTCACAACTTTCGGATTCGCGGAGAACACACAGTCCACATCCGTAAAGTTTTCATATAGCTCTGCTTCAACAGCAGCTGCTAAAATCGAGCCTGTAATATCAGAGCCACCGCGGTCAAATGTACGCAGTATGCCCGCTTTAGTGAAACCAAAGAAACCCGGGAATACAATAATTTCCTTGGTAAATTTTAGAGGCGCTAAATTTGCATAAGCCTCTGGTAAAGCATACGTGCGTTCAGGTAAATCATTGACGACCAAACCATCTTTTGGACTTACGTAGCGTGCAGGCATACCGATTGAATTAAAATAAGCAGCGATTAGTTTCGCGTTATTGTCTTCCCCTGCCGCTTTGATGCTATCGATAAATAATTCCTCATTCGATTTATCACCTTGTACGCGTTCACGTAAATCCTCAGCAATCACATCACAAATTGTATGATCTAATTCCAAACCATCCGCAATCGCCATAAAGCGATTGACAACGATTTGCAGTTCATCTTCAATATCTTCATTTTTTAATGCTGCCATCGCTAAGTTAATTAATAAATCAGTTACCTTTATATCGTCACCAGAACGCTTCCCAGGTGCAGAAACGGCTACGATTTTACGTGCCGGATTAGATTTTACAATGTTTGCGACTTTTTGAATTTGTTCTGCGCTTGCTACAGATGTTCCACCAAATTTACATACGATCATAACCATCAAATCCTAACTTTTTAAATTAAATGTATTCCTCCAAAAAACAATTGAATGTACACAGTGTACAAATTAAAGTTCCCCACGTCAATACAATTTAAAAAATTCACGCAATTAATCGATGGAAAATGGACAATTTTCACACTGTTTGATTTATTATACGGATTTCGTAGGAAATAGTTAAGGTTTTTGCAAATTTTTTTCGTAGATTTCCAATATTCGTACAAATATTTGTCTGAACTAGCTGAAATCATCTAATTTACAGAATTTTTTAACACTAGACCTAACATGACAAACCAAATCACGTCTTTTCGAAAACAGATACGGATATCAATATAAACAATTTTGCTCGTATAAAAATAAGATGTATCAATTCAACAGCAGAATGTGGGTCTTTATTACAACATCTACAAGCCGAAAATCTTTGGACATGACAATCCCAAGATAAATAGCTCAAGGTTTTATGCCCATCTCTCTTAGTGTTGTAATAAAACCAAGTAACGAAAAGTACACCATGCAAGAATCTTTTGTACATACTTAAATTAGCAAGTGTTTTTCAGCAAACCTGAATCAATTATGCCTCGGCATAATTGCGTCCGAAAATCGGCTTTATGCTTGGGCCTGCACGATGCAGGTCAGTTAGCCGTTATCGCATGGATGCGATGATTTTAGGCTAACATCCTTTATTAACTCCTTTCCGATTCCGTGACATCCGCCAGAGGCTTTAACTTCTTTCTGCGACACCCGATGAAAAGTGATTTAAACCACATTCAACTCACCAACTATATAGGTCGGAGATGAATGCTGAAAGAAGTTAAATTGTAGTGCCTTTCTTCTATATTAATTGAAGAAAACGCTTTCCCCATTATGATATGCAGAAAAACTTGTGATGTTTGTGCTATTTCGAATGATGTCAAGCTATTCTTTTTTTGATTTTTTTATCTGTTTTAGGCGGGGATTGCTTTGATTTGCGTTGGTTTCCGCTTTTATTCTGTGGAGGGTTGAATTCGTAGGGGCCGGAGCAGTTCTTCGGGGTGGCCCGAGCGATTTTCTCTTGGACCGGAGCAGTTCTTTGAGGGCCCCGATCACTTTTCTCTTGGAAAGTAAAGAAAACAAAAAAATAACTCCAACATCAACTTTAATTGATATTTTGGAGTTGCTTTCAGATCATTTTATAACAAAAAGGCCCTAACATAACGTTATGCTAGAGCCTTTTATATTGTATTTTAAATCAATCCAATTACATTTAAAAATACGATAATAATTGCAATTGGTGCTATATAGCGAAGTAAGAATAACCATAATACAAATAATTTATAGCCTTTATTTTTACTTACACCCAGTTCTTGCATTAATACATCTTTCTTCATTTTAAACGGTACAAAGATCGCAACTAATAATACACCGAGTGGCATAAGAACATTACTTACTGCAAAGTCTGCTAAATCAAAGATTGTTTTTCCAAACAATTGCACATCGCTTAATACGCCAAATGACAGTGCCGATGGAATCCCTACAACAAAGATTAGTAATCCGACCATCAATGCCATTTTTTCACGTTTCCCTTTACCTTTTGTCGTTAAAGAGGCAACGCTAATTTCTAACATGGAAATGGCTGATGTTATTGTTGCAAAGAAAAATAGTAACAAGAAAATAATGAAGAAAAATTTCCCGAATGCCATTTTACTGAAAATCGCTGGCAAGACAATAAATAATAGCCCTGGTCCTTGAGATGGTTCCATTCCAAATGCGAAAACTACCGGGAAAATAGCAAGCCCTGCAAGCAATGTAATCACAAGCGTTAAACCAACGATAGAAAATGCTGAACGCGGTAAACTTTCTTCTTTCGGTAAGTATGAGCTATACGTAACCATTACTCCTACACCGACAGATAACGAGAAGAACGATTGCCCCATCGCATATAAAATAATTTCAGATGTTACATTTGAGAAATCAGGTTGTAAGAAGAAGCGAACCCCTTCTCCAGCTCCATCTAATGTAAGAGCACGAATAATTAAGACAAAGAATAAAACAAACAGTGCTGGCATGAAATATTTATTTACTTTTTCAACACCATTTTGAACGCCTTTACTAACGATAAAAATAGTAATAAGAATAAATAATAACTGTGATCCAACCGCTAAAAACGGATTGGCAATGATTTCATTAAAAGTGGCTTCGTACGCCCCATTTCCTTCCCATAGTCTACCTGTAATTGCATTCCATAAATATAATAAAATCCATCCTCCTACAACACTGTAGAATGAAAGCAAGATGAAGCATGTTACAATCCCTAATTTACCAACCCACGGCCATAGCGTCTTAGGAGCAATATTTCTATAAGCATCAACAGCCTCTTTTTGCGTACTTCTTCCAACTACAAATTCCGCCAATAATAACGGTAAACCAATTAATAAAGTAAAACCGATGAAAATAAGGAAGAACGCACCGCCACCTCCAATACCGGCCATATACGGGAACTTCCAAATCGCGCCAAGACCGATTGCCGAGCCTGCTGCTGCTAAAATGAAACCTAATTTCGATGTCCATTGCTGTGATTCCATCTCTTTATCTCCTCTCTTTTTCTATTTCTTTGTTTATTACAATTCGGTCTTTATTCATATTGGTCTATCGTAAGTCCTTTCAAATAAAAATCGCCTCAACGAAACGTAGGGAAAATAAAAATATCACAATAAAAAACGCCCCTACGCAAATACGTAGGGACGATTATATATCGCGGTACCACCCTAGTTATGAAGATATAACAAGAGGAAAGCCTTAATAAAAAACGTCCCTACGTAAACACGTAGGGACGATTATATATCGCGGTACCACCCTAGTTATGAAAATACAACAAGAGGAAGACCTTAATAAAAAAACGTCCCTACGTAAATACGTAGGGACGATAGATATCGCGGTACCACCCTAGTTGTGAAAAAATTCTTCACCACTTTATTTGATAACGGTATTCACTACCGTCTTCCACTTCCTCACAACGTGTGATTTATGAAAGATGCTCCAGGTCGAAATTCATGATCATCTATATACTGATTCGCACCACCCATCAGCTCTCTGAAATAGGGAGATTTTCACTACTTAATCCTATCATTGCCCAAATATTAATTTTCCGAATTGATACTATCATTTTTATCACACATTTAATACTAGCGTCAATTAATTTTTTGAATTTTTATGTATTATCCTCTTTTTTCCACTATAAAAATTCGAAATATGACTTTTGAATGAATATTTTTGCATTACTATGATTTATACTTTATTAAATACTGCGATAGGTTTATAGTTTTTTAATTCAACTTTTCGATTATTAATCCTTTAAACCAACAAAGGTATTTTTACTATCTTTATTAAGAAAATCACTTGGGAATATAGGGCAAATAATACTACCACTTAATACATCATGGAGAAAACCAGTCATAGAGCCCTTATATACAAAGGAATCACCTGATCCATCATCTACTAAAATAGCCCAATCACCTTGAGTATTCACAATCCAATTTAATGTATCCCCATTTTCAGTTCGTCCCCAGGTCAAGATTCCTCCATTTGTTGGGTATACCTCATATGGAAAGTCCTCAGGGAAACTCTCCTTTAAAGTTAGATATGCACTTTTATTCAAATTTTGTTGAATAAAGAAATTCATATTATCATTTTTTGCAAAAGGAGAATATATCATTATAAAGTTACCAATATTACCTGAACCATATAAAGCGATAAACTCTTTATAGTCTAAAGGTAATACTATACCTAATCTATTTTCAACTTCGCTCCATTTCGGAGAGTTATCTGAGGACCTTGTGAAATTTGGTACTGGTAGAACAGATTTTAATTTTTCAAAAGACATTGTTTTCCCCCAAACATTTTACTGTTTATCTTTATAACTCTGGCATCTACCGCTCCCTCTAACATTTATTGTTATTCCTATAGGCTTATCTACATCATGTAGGTGTTACTTTGTATAATATAATTTCTCCAAACTTAACCCCTCTGAACAAAAAAGTATCCTATTTTGCCGAAAAATTTAGTAAAAGATATCTACATTTTCCCCATACTCTTTTTTTAATTGCTCCACTATTTCTTCAAATGTATATATCTTTGCCTCCTTCTTAGTTCTCTCAACAAGTTGAAACTTTACGTCTAGGTCTGAATTATAGCCAGTAGGAATCGTGGGATAGACAGCCATTGGCGTTGAAAACCACTCATGTTTTATTACCGGAACATCTAAACCTAGTTTCTTTCTCACTTTAAATAGATTGATTAGCTCGATTGGAACAAGACCAAAATCTATAAGCTCCTCATCTTTCCATTTGGTTCCCGTAACACCAATTCCATTTAAATGATACTCACACAAGCTATTCCAATACTCATCCTCAATTTCATTGAATGGATGATCCCACTCAGCTACAATTCGCTCATAAATACCTAATCCATCACCGTATTCCATGACCTTATCTTTTACAGGATTCGGTATCCCTAGTTTCTCAATTAAGAAATGTATCAAATACGTACTTGGGTATACCTTTTGCTTAATGTAATCCTTGTTATTCTTATACTCATCTCTTTCCAAATCATCAGCAGCTTTTGTTAATAGTAGTTCTATTAAATCTATTCTTTCCACATATAGCGCATAATTTAATAATGGTGCAATTGGATCAATAAAAGGAAAACTACCACCTGTATATGAGATAGCAAAGAAATGTGCGGTACGTTCAAAGAATTTCCAGCAGTCACTATCATCTTGAAAAAGTAAGTTCTTCGCTGCAATATGATTACAATTCGGTGTACCCTGAAAAGCACCATAAATGTTCTTCAGATTTTTTTTGCAGTTTTTTCTATTGGTGTAAAAGGAGTATTCATCATAAAAATCTCTATTGGTTTCGTCTTGGTTAATAACTTCATTATATTTATACCTTTTCATTGCTTTTTGAATCAGCTTATGTTTAAATCCTTGTTCTACTTGCACTTAATCTTTACCCTCCTCTATTTGCTCAATTGTAACGAGATGCTAACTATATCAATAAGAATCTTGAATTCTAAAACCTACTTCTTGTGCCAACTTCTTAATATCATCAATATCAGATAATGGAACAGTGATCAGAACGTAACAGTCACTATCAATATCCAAAAATGCCAACGAAATTCCCTCTTCCTTTAATTTTTCGGAAATTTCATTTAAACATTGGGAAGTTGGTAGCTCGTCAAATTCTCCATCTTCAAAGTCTTCCCAACTTATGCACGCCATTTTTTTTCTATCTAGCAATTCATCAACAACATCGCAAATGTATAACCCTGATTCTTTCCAATCGAGTTCAAATGCCAAATCATGATCGAGAAGTGCATCAACCAAAGATATCCATGCCAATTGATCAATGGGGCTATCTATTCCTCTTTCATCCAGTCGATTTTGGAACTTCTCGAAATAGGTTTCTGGCTTTTCTATAGCTAATGAAACCTCTGGAAAAATTTGTTCTTCTACATCACACGAAAGCTTTTTCACAAGTAACAACAGTGCATTCATACACTCACTCCTTTTCCATCCAATGCTTTTAGCGTATAAGGCGTTGTAAATCAGGTACTTTTTCATTTTGTATTACGAATTGCAAAATCTTATCCTCATTAAGTTTATATCCAGGCTTATCCTTAGGAATTTCGGCCAGGGGTGTTTGAAGTAACGGATGCTCTATATTAGGTGTAGCTAGTCCCTCTTTTTCTCTTATTAATTGAATACAATAATAATCGTAAGGAATACAGTCAAACGATAAAATTTCACTTGATTTATGAGGTGTGTCGCTTAAACTATAGATGTGAAAATCACATAGTTCATAAAGATTTTCTCCAAAATCATTTGTATCGTTCCAACTGCGCATTAATCTTTGATAGACTTGATCTTCTGGTAAAATATTAAACAATTCAGGCATTTCCCCAGTTTTCCAATAATGATATAGGCATATCATAAAAACATGATGAGTCTTATTCTCAGCATAAAAATCTCGATCTTTTGTGAACATATTAGTTGCATATTTGTATGTTAGCTCTGCAATATCTTCATAACCCCACAATAAAGAAAGCCCGATAAGTCCCCCTATTTGCCTGTCTGATACACTTCCTCTACTAGGATTGCTTTGAATCATTTGAATCAACCAAAAAAGTTGCTGCTCTAATAAAATCCATGCTGATGGCTCTCCATGTAGTATTCTATTTTTGGCATTCATTTCAAGGTGAACACCTATTAATATTTTTAAGCGATCAGCTAAACGATTTCGTTCATTTTTTTGAATTAAGTCTTTCATTTCATTTAGTCGATTATCTAATATTTCTTTTACTTCTTCATCTGAAATTACTCGTTTTTTGTACTCTTTCATCACTCTATCAAAATACTTCCAATATTTATTAGTTCGCATTCTTCCGCTCCTTTTTGATTTTTAGACTTATCGATTTCCCCAATGTAAATGCTCACCAATCATTATTTTTGATAAAACGGTACTATCAACATAGTAAATACTGTAATCCATTTGTTTATACCAACTTGTAGCAAACATTGATATTTTTTTAATTCTATTATCTTGCAACTCATCAACTCTAACATACCAATTATTGGGTGGTGTAATTGAAACATAATACACTAAACCATTTTCCTCATAAACATGGCAAAGAGAAGATAATCTAGAACTAGTAGGATTGGACTCATAAATATGCGCATTAACAATTACTTTTTCCTCATTTATATAATCTACATATCTTATGTTTTCTCCATATTTCATAACATCTTTATCATATTTTCTAATCACCAAAAGAATATTTTCATTATTATCGATACCATAGGTAACTAAATTTTTCGACTCAAAGTTGGACTTACTAGGTTTAGCAAGAGGCTTCCCTTTCTTGATTGATATGACGGAAGGGATTAAATTCTCAAATGGAATTAACTCTTCAGTGACTCCTAAAGAATACGACCATTTAGTAACCTTGCTCTTCAACTTAAGATAATGCTGATGAATGTCATTTGAATAACTATTAAAGTACTCTGATAGCTCTTTTCTTTTCAATTCTATTTTTTCATCATTACATATTTCCATTATTCTCCTCCCGAACTAGTGTAATTGTTTTTTCCATGATCCGGTTAAACATGTACCGATCAAGTAATCTTCTATATATAAACTTTGCCGAATACCATAATCCCCTCTTTGCCCTCCTATTTTGAACAGCAGGATTTATTATTAAAGCTTTATCATATCTCCCTTGAATAAATCTGCTTCTTTACCACGAGGAATCACACACCATATGGACATACCATGTTTACTAATAAATCTACAATAGCATATTTCAATCCATTTTTTGCCTTCTTAAAGTACCTTTATTTTGAATTTAACCCAAGATATTCGTACTATAGTTAGTACTTTTTGCTTTGCTTTAAAAACGATTACTTTTTTCATTAAATGAGGGACATCACTCAAAAAATACAATAATAATCATAAAAAAAGAGTAGCAATAATCCCAAAGGATGTTTATGCTACTCTCGTAAAAGAACCCATCTTATCTTAGATATAGATTTTACAACAATTTCAATTTCTCATTGTATTTTAAATTTTTTTTGACTTCCATACACGTAATGCAGCTTTAAATGATAAATCCTTCAATTAGGAAATAATGTTAATCGCTTCCTCCCAAGTATACATTTTATAAGAGCTAAACCTTTCACTATCAGCTGTATTTGAAAGTTGTATTAAATACTTTCCTTTGTATCTGTCACCATTCAAATCATCTTTTTTATCCGACGACTTTGCAGGAAAGAGCGTAATAACAGCATTATCTACTGGATAGTATGTATAACCGGTTTGAGCCTCTACTCCCATTTCCCAAGGACTAGATGTGTCTTTACTAAATTTTCCTTCCAATTCATCTTTAATGACAAACCAACTCTTATAAGTAATACTGTCCTCTGGAACATATTCTACGATTACCTTCAATTCAATTCCTCCCTCTATAAATGTTGATATATTAACGGTTCGGGCCTTTGATAAGCTTACCATTTACTAATGTTTTCCGAGTATTCATTCACTTTACGTAAACAAACTTTGTAATTCCTCATATCCACCAAACCAAAATTTTAGTGCATTTTGATTTATACCGTCACTCCCTTTCCACCAATCGAAGGGATATAGCCAATCCGAACTATATCTAGATCTTGGAGCTAAACCAAGATTTATGAATTGATGTAAAAAACCTTTATGCTCTTCTGTTTCTAAAATACTACAAAAACCAAGCGTCTCCAGTAATGCTTTTCTTTGTTCTTCATTTGATTTAAATCCTTCAATTTTTCTAATCTTTTTTTGTACTTTAAATGGCGTATCATTACTTTCTGTATTCCTAATAATTTCAATAATAAATTGAAAAATATCAAAATCTTTTTTTGTCGGTTTTATATGCGGAAGCTTATTATGCTGTTGAAGTATAAATGAAAAATCATATATGTTACCTGAAATAACCCCACCATGACCAAAACGAATTTTATTTATGAATGTTAAATCTACTAAATCTTCGGCATTATTGGCACATTTCTCACAAGAGATAAAATCACTTTTAAAGTTATGAGTAGGAAATTGTCTCATAATCACAAATACTGGTAAACCTGATCTCCAATCTAAACGCTGGGTACTTAAACTGGCCAGAAATAAATCGACCGCGAAACCTTTATTACATTTCCTCATTTCAAACATTGCATTCTCAATAGCTTCATTATGCGTCTGCAAAATTTTATCAAACGTATAACCTGCTGTCTTAGCATATTGAAAATCTTCCTCTGATGTTTTCTCTGGATTCAACAAGCTATAATTTAATAGAATTTTTAAAGCCTTATCATCATACTTCATTCTTTAGAATGCTCCTCCATCTATTTTTTTATGTTCTGATTACTGAGGGTAGACACTAATACACGAGATGAAGCAATTCCATTTCTAATAGAAAAAGAGTGGAAAATATCCTGTATTTAGGTTTTCTACTCTTTTATCTTTATTTTTAATTTAACTACTTAAAAAGCTAAAAATGCATCATTTTCAAAATAATAAATGAACGCTTGGAGTAACTGATCTAGTGATGGATTTTCTAACTGTTCCTTTACATTGTCAATTACATCCTCAATACTTGCACCATCTAATGTTTCTATCCAACCATTTTCTTTCACTTGTTCTGGTAAAAAATCATCTGAATCGGGTGGAAAATCAAAGCTATCTAGCGAAAATATTCCCTTTGAATGTAAATTCCATTCTTTTGAATTTGGAGGAAGATAAAGCCAAGCCTCTGGATTTTTCTCTGGATGTGATAACACATCCCCAACACTAATTAAATTCAATTTTTCTTTCGTCATAATTTCACAGCCTTTCCTTAGTTTTTTAAATTCACCCTCTTAGCTTAGATAAAGACTGCTCTACCAATAGATGATCTATTTTCCATAACACCTTAATCACTAAAAAGTCAGCACAATACTATGTAGAAAGTGTATTACATGCATTTCCTAAGTATATAGCTATATGATATTATCAAATCTTTTTAAGAATTCATTGTAAACTTTTTCTGAATTTAACGACCTAGCTGAATAATTCTCAACTTCTTCAGTTCTTTCATCATCAGACATCGAAATGAAGACCGTAATATCATCTTTATTTTGACAAAAAACTTTTTCGTTATGAAGATTATCAAGCACTGAAATCATAGTTGTATGAAGCTTCTCTTCAAATCCATCAAAGATTTCTTCTTCTATGTCCTCTCTTTTCTCTGATAAATAGCTTGCAACAGACATACTGGCATCTGATTGAAAATGACTATTACCATATCCCCAATCGGAAGGATCCCATTTTAGTTCATCGTATGCGCTCTCCCAACCCTTCTCAATATATTCTTGATCTCTTTTCTCAATATACTCATAAGTGTTCGCTACAAAAAATGTGGTTCTAGCCTCGCTATCTGTTACAAAACAAACTGCATAGATTCTTTCATCCCCGATAAAATGCAACATTTCTTTGAAATCATTTTTAATGGCATTAACCATCTTCTTTTCTAGTTCTTTAAAGAAAGCATTCAGTCTCATAACCTCCCTCCTAATATTTGAACTCCTTCAACAGTTATGCCTACATTGAATTTTCTTATATTATGTACCACATCTATATCATATTTCTTCAATATTTTCTTACTTGCTTTGAAATTACATGATGCGTTTAAAAGATAGTCACTAGTTACCTTCATTCGTGATCATATTTTAAACACCCATACAACTAAATTATCTGGTATTTTATGGTTTAGCAAACAGATGAAGTAAAAAAACAATTCCATTTCTAACAAAAAAACATATGAAAAGAAGAGCTAATGATGTCTTCTTCATATGTTTTAAATCTTTATGAACTAGCTATTGAGTTAAGTAATGAAACGATATTGGTTGTACTGTAGTTCTGTTTCTAGTACTGTCTAATCTCTTTTATTTTAGAAAGCTTAGATGATCAAACGACTTAATAATTGCCGAAGAATTAAACCTACCTAGAAAATATTTTTGTAATCGATGGTTTACCACTTGCAAGATTATGATCTTGGCTATGAATTTCTGATAAGTTATCAGACAAATCATATACTATATTATAATCCCTATCAATTATTATTCCATTTATACTATTTTGAATATAACCTCTAACATTTATTCTCATTATTTTAGAGTCTTTATACTCATACAGTTCCTTAACAATAGTATACTCTTCATCATAGTCTATTTCATGTTCGTATGTTAAATATTTTTGTGGATGTCCTTCAGTATTAAAAAATAAAATCGATATTTTATCGAGGCTTTTTATTTCAATTCCATCAGAATATCTAACCTCAATTAATGAATTTCCTTCTTTAAGGATAAACCTTTCAGCATAAATATACTCATCGTTTGAATACAACTTAATGTTAACAATATCGTTTCCTAACTTACCGTAAGCAATCATTTGGTCCCTTTTTTTAGGTTCTTTTTTCAACAACTTCCCTTTTTTATATCCTGATCTTTCAATTTCAAAAGGGGTAAAATTATAATAAAATCCTCCCTTTGACCATTCCCACTGCAATTCTTGTCTTTCATAATTATCTTTCAATTGTTTAAACATCTTTTTATAAAAATTAAACCGCTCTCTAATAAAGGCCAATTCCTCCAACTGTCTACCTTCAATGCTATTTTTCACTTTTAATTCCTTCTTTTTCAAATCCTTTTCTAGTATTTATATATACCATGCAGGCGTTCTTGATTTAGATAAAATCTTCTTGACTTCTATAATTAAGTTCACTAGTTGCTCAATCTTTTCGTCTATGAAATAAGATTGTCTGTTAAGAAACTATAAATATTCTATTATAGTTGAATGGGTTTATAACTCAAAGCTTTATCAACTACTTCCTCTGGGAGTAAATTATCGTAAAAAATGTAATTAGCCGCTTCTGGATCAATTACGTTATGAAGAAACTCTTCTAATAACTGATCATCCTCCGCTTCTGTTTTTCCTTCATCATTCATTATCCTAGTTACAAGCAATATAAGCTCGTCTCTATTTAATTTTCTCATAGACATTTTCTCCTCCATTGCCTATCTTCCCATTTTGGAATCAAAATTTTGGAGCTGTAGTAATACTTCATTATTAAAAACTCGAGTATGCTTTGTTTGTGAGGTCTATGGTGACCCCTTCTTTAAAAAAGGGCATGGACATCCCCTTTAGATTCATACTTTCTATCATTTTGATTTAGGTCATAGTATGGAACTAAATTTCACGCTTATTTATATCAGAATTCATATGAATCATCTTCTACTTCGTCATCCATGCATTCCTCGAGATTATTAATAAATTCCATAAAACTATTTGCTAAAAACTTAATACTTCTGTTAGTCACTTCTCCTAAATCTAAATAAATAAGAACCACTTGTTTTGAATTGAGATCTATGCAAAAAACGTTCCCACCCGCGTCATTTGCAAACGGTAGATACTTTCGTGGAATAATATTTCGGTTTTTGAAATCTAAATATCCTTCTTCCAATGTGTACCCGATATTGTTACGATATTTTATCGGAAGGAAAACATGTACCCTAGTTTCCAAACCTGACTGTTCTTCAAAAAAGCAAGGGTCTTTAGGTAAACCACCATTATATTGAAGGTAATGATCCTTCAATTTCTGAGGTAGTTGAAAACTTAATAACATTTCAACTTCTTCGATATCTTCTCGTGTTAGCTGAAATGAGCACTTATCAAACATTTATTCAACCTCCATGTAATATTTGGGTTTGTAATAACCAAAAAATAAAACGAACTCTACTACCATTCATTATCCCTTTTATTTTTCACTTTTATCGTTGACTGAATTTATTATAAACTTCTTCTGAATTAAGAACTTTTGCAGAGATATTTTCTATTTCTTCAGTTCGTTCATCATCGGATATTGAAATAAATATCGTAATTGCTTGATTATTATCACTAAAAACTCCTTTTGTTATTAATGTTTGTAATGTAGATGTTAAACATTCAAAAAATAATCTTTGAAACAATGGTAGTTCCTGTGAATCTAATGTAGTACCCTTTTCAAATAATTTAGGTACGATTAAAGCTATTTCACTATGTATTAAATCATTATTAGAATATCCCCATTCAGCTGGTATCCACTTTGTGTTGTAGGTGATATTATCCAACTCATCGATCTTCCCAGGAAAATATTCTGCGAATTGAGCAAGCAATTCGTTATCTTGCATGTCCTTCTCATCATTTTTTTTCTCTAAAAATTCGTTTGTATTCACCGCCAAGAAAAGACTAACTGTATCACTATCTGTTACTAAACTTACTGTATATATTTTTTCCTTACCGATCATTTTTTTTATGTTAGTAAAATCTAATTCTATAGCTTTGACAAGTCTTTCTCTTAGATTAATAAAAAAATCTTTCATTCTTTGTCTCCCTCCCTAATAACCTAGATTAGATATATAATTGCAATGTTTATATGATATAGTTCAACAGTATTTCAAAGCCAACTCTCTTTTTTAAGTGTTCTAGATTTTATTCAAATAATTGCCCAGCCAAACTAGATATTTCGTGAACAGCATCTTCTAATTCTTCTTCTTCCTCTTTGCTGTACTTGCCCTCGTTAAAATAAAAGTAATTACTTATATCTACAAAACATAAGGCGAGCTTCTTAGGAACTTCAGATTTATCTTTATATTCTTTAATTAACTTTTTCATTGCTTCGATTAAGAGTCTGTAGCTTTGGTGATTTAATCCTTTCCCTGCTCGTAACTCTATCAGTATTGAGCTTTCACCAATGGTATAATCATAAACAACATTAAGTGCCTCATCTAAATTCATCGATCTTCTCCTCCACCATTGATATTTTCTAATTACTGAAGGCAGGTACATAACCTTGAACTAATACTTCTTTTGATTTCGCAGAAAAATTTACAGTTGGGGGTCGTAAAAGGAACCCATTAATAAAATAGATTCAAATTTTTCTGAATCATTCAGCGGAAAATATGTAGAGCAGGATAACATTATCTTTTCGTTTCTTACATATATTTTTGATGTCACTTTTTTAATGAATCCAATAAGGAACAATATTCTTTTCTTTTAGGATTACTTTCATCACTACAAAGGCGTTCTAATAAGTAAATTGTATATTCTTTAGGTTTACGGTGTAATGATTTTACTAATATGTCTTCATAACCATTACGATAAAAATTTTCTAAAAAACTACCAAATGGTCCTGGGCCGCCAAAATCAATATCTTCGCTTCTTTCCACTAATAGAAATATAGGCTCTACAAAATCAAATGCATTTTCTAACTCTTCAATCTCATCCATTATTTCATATGCTTGTTCTTGGAATAAATATTTATCTTTTTCCTGATCAGCTAATTTTATTAATTGTTCTAATTCATTAATATAATCTTCAACTTTCTTTTCCATAACACTTCTCCTTTGAAATCTGATTCCAATCTATCCCTTTTTCTGTGCCTGTACCTTTGTTTGTCCTCAAATATTTATTTGTCATTTCATATTTTTATGTAAAAACTTTTATATATCTTTCATATTGATCACATACTGGGCTCACAATAAATCGTCTAATTTTCTCCAGGCTTTGTGTAATCCAAAATATCAACTTTAGTTAAAATATAATTATTCTTCTCTAAGCATTAGATTTCTGAATATTGCTCAAAGCTCCATCGTAATAATTTTCCTGAGAAATAAATGTCAGACTGTCGGAAATCAAAAACTGAATCAATTTCATCTGAGAAAGGAGCAAAATCAATATAATACAAACCCGAAATTTCTTTCATTTTTATACCTGACGACAATACCACATTTGACACTCTTTGATTCTTTAATATTTTAAATTCTTCAAGTGACTCCATAATAAACTTAACATTGACCCACTCATTTATTTCAGTATCTTGAACAGAAATAACAATTTCAGCAGAGTTAAAGTTGTTAATTTTCAAACTTCTAATTAAACCATCGAAACCAAAATTAATTCTTTTTAATAATTCGTTCATAAAATAGCTCTCCCATAACAAATATTATATTTAAGTTGATTGCTCTATTATAAATAGTATTTCTTATGAGACCTGTTGCGAATATAGAGATCTTACATTAAATATTTAAAAATCATCATATAGCTTTCTAAGCTCCTCAATATCTTCACCTTCTTCTATAGCTAGCCAAATATCCTGCAATCACCCATTTAAATTGTTTGTACTTTTCTCAAATTTTAGTTCTAAATTCTTAGTTTGTTTTTCTAAGTAATAAACACCATCTAACCACCCAAACACATTGGAGATTGTATCTGAAATTGAATTTTTAATAAGATAGAAAAACAAACTTTTTTGATATTCATTCAGGGATTGATAAAAGGGAACACCTTCTGAAAGCATGTCCATATTATCTGAAGGGGGAGTGTTCAAAGTTCCTTCAAAACTAGAAATATGTTCTAAATAAATTTCTTTTTTAATATCTAATACTAAATCAACTGGGTTTAATTTTTTCTGCATTTTACTAACGTCCCCTTTACAATACACATTCTTCGTTATTCTCTAAATCTCTCAATACTAAGTAAGGTATTTTTCTATTATGACCATCTATCTATACAGAAGATTCCTACTAACAATAAAAACATATATAAAAAGGATATTATGACACTTTCTACATATGTTTTACATTTTACATAATATTAAATTTAGTTATCGTAAATTTGTATCAAATTCTCCAATATAAGTTAATTCATTATAAAGTTTGTTTTTATCGACGACATCTATCTCTGAATCCATGAAATAAAACATAGCATTTACTTCTTCTAATCCTTTTTTAATACAAATGTCCTGTATTTCTAACAATGTTTCCTGCGATACCGATAACTCTTCCAATGCAATACGAACATCTAACGTACTATCTTCCTTGTAAACTCCAATACAGTCTTCATCATACCATTTCTCATTTATATCCAGACAAAATTGACACACTTTATAAAGAGGATCATCAATATCCATTTCTGGATCATCATAGTCTAATTCAAAGTATTTTTCAAAAGTTTCATCATCAGCATTATTAATACCTACCCATACATGCACTTTAGACATATACATACTTTTACCTCACTTCCAATTTTCTATTATTATTCTTTTCCATAGAACATCCTAATCTAGTAGCTTTTACATTCGGAACTTCCATTTGAGTCCCAAGCCTTTAATGCCTTCAGTATGCTCATATTAATTCTATTAAGATAATCCATTAAAAGGCACGTTTCATACGCCTTGGCATCTAGAATCCATTTAAAGTCTAAAGTTTACTTATCTCTTAATACATAACTAAAAATCCTATTTAAATCTAGCAGAATAATTCTTCTGCTAAATATGATATTTCGTGAATTGCATCTTCAAACTTTTCTTCCTCTTCTGTAGAATACTTGCCGTCATGAAAATAAAAGTTTTTGCTGATATTTACAAAACATAAAGCTAATTTTTTAGGAACTTCGGGTTTATCCGAATACTCCGTAATTAGTACCTTCATTGCTTCAATTAATGAATGATAGTTTTTTTCATTTAATCCCAATCCCACTCTTATTGAATGTAGAACTGAGTTATCACCAATGGTATATTCATAAACTATTTCTAAAGCCTCTTCTACTTTCATAAACCTCTCTCCAATCTCGGACATTTTCATTGCCTAAGCAGGATCATCATAATAAAAAATTGAAAATCAAATTTTTTTCAATTGCATATACTGCACATTATTAGTATTTTCGTAATCTATCCGCCCTAATCCTCCTCTCATCCCTATAATAAAATCCCCTTTATAGATAATAAGTGAGTTCGGTACAAAAGCACTGAATGGGAAATTATTGAATATAATATTCTTTTTAAATGTTCCATCTTCAATAGATAAATTAAATAAATTTTCGCTAGAAAGTATATACAAGTGACTATTGAATATATAAAAAGCAATTGGACATTCTTTTAAATCAAGACACTCTCTAATAGAAAAGTTAGTACCATCGTAAACTAGCTGATATAAACTTCCTGTATTTAAATACAGATGTTCTAAGCCTTCTAAAAAATATAGATCTCCTTTATATTCAAATATTGATTTGACATTACATTTTTTTAAAAATATTTCTGATGAATCCGGATAAACAACCTTTAACTCTCCTCCCCATTCTCCATAATCTGTGCCAATTATTTTTAAATCTAAATAGTCAAATTGTATACTGTGCTTTTCACGATACCTAGAAATCACGAGTTCATCGTTTTTTATTGCAACACAATACTGCTTTGAATTATTTATAATTTGAAACCATTTACCGCTTCCCGCATTGGGAATTTCGGCATTTATAAAGTCATTCCATAATGGCATAAATTTTAATACCTCCAATCATGCACATGCGCTGTAAGTTCGTCATCTATCAAATAACCCATACGGATTACAAACGTATCTATATAACTCAGGATATCCGCCAGCAGGATCAAACCCCGTGTACGTTCCATCATATGAATAGTAGTATTTAAAACGATATTAATTCAATCCAGGCATCGTTTTCTGCGCCTGCAAATAATATGGAATAAAACCCCTTTTCGTCTTCATCTTACCATAAATATTATCCTCCGCTACCCTAACTATAGTTCTATCCAAAAAGTTCTTTTGCTGAACTGAGCATTTCTATAGCTTACCTAGTTCCCTGTTTCACACAGGTATTCATTCCCCTTTTCGTGAAGATTCTCTTCTTTTGCATCCATTCTTATACATAACAAAAAAACTAGGCTCACATTCTGTGTGAAACCTAGCTTTTCTCTTTTTATTAAATAGCTGTCCAACCACCATCAATAACTAATTCTGCACCTGTCATAAAGCGAGATTCGTCTGATGCTAAAAATACAACGCCATAGGCTACATCCTCTGGTTCACCAAAGTAAGGAAGCTGCGTATACGTTTTATAGAAAGGAAGAGCTCCTCCTTCTTCCATCGTTGGTGCTGTCATTGGTGTTACGATGATACCTGGATGTACGGAATTTACACGGATTTTATCTTTTCCGTATTCAATTGCCGCTGATTTTGATAATACTCGTAATGCTCCTTTAGCCGCTGTGTATGGACTTGTACCTGCCATACCAACAATACCGCCAATTGAAGAAATATTGATAATAGAGCCGCCACCTGCTTTTTGCATTTCAGGAATCACATATTTCATACCAATGATGCAGCCATTTAAGTTAATGTCCATTATTTTATTCCATTCGTCCATTTCCATGTTGGCAATCGTTTTTGGTGAAGAAACACCGGCATTGTTAACAAGTACATCGACTTGACCATATGTCTTCACTGCTTCGGCAATGACGGACTTCCAAGCATCTTCAGATGTCACATCATGCTGGATTCCTATAGCATGTCCGCCACTTTCTTTAATTTCCTTTACTAATTGGTTCAATGGCTCGATTTGAACATCTGTAGCGATAATTTTCGCTCCTTCTTGAGCAAATAATTTTGCTTCAGAAGCACCCATCCCCATTGCTGCCCCTGTAATAATGGCTACTTTTCCATTTAAACGACCCATTTTAAATCTTCCTCTCTATATTTGTTAGATATCTATTCCAATTAATAAAATGACTAATTCATGAACATATTAACAACTAGTTGTATTATCGACATTGTGTCGTTAATATAAGTATATCAATACTCTTCAAAAGAGCAAACAACACATTTCATAGATTCGATGCTTTATCAACGAATTTATAGCTAGTGTTGTAAAAATAGAAATAATAAGACAAGGAGCTTAAAAATGTCGAATAAGAAACAGAAAATGGACCCTCGGGTTATGAGGACGCGCCAACTACTAAGAGACGCACTTGTGGAATTAATTGAGGAAAGAGGCTATGACAAGATTACGGTACAAGATATTACAGAGCGAGCGACCTTAAATCGTGCTACCTTTTATCTACACTATAGCGATAAGCTTGATCTTCTCTATCAAAGTACAAAGGAAATATTAAATGATTTAGTGAACAGTCTTAACGTTACATTTGAGGGCAAGGTGGAATTTGATTTCTCAAAAGATGCAGATGAGCCACACGATACATTTATGCATTTATTCGAGCAAATTTCTTTAAATAGCAAATTATATAAAGTGTTTTTAACTGAAAAAGACATTCCTTATTTCTCTTCAGGTTTGAAGGAAATCATCATCGATTTTGTCTCAAATGGCATAAACTCTATGCAGCCCGATGACAAAAAGCTTACAGTTCCACGTGAAATGGCTGTCAGATATTTTGCTGCTTCCTTTCTGGAGGTAATTGTTTGGTGGTTAGAAAACGATATGCCTTATTCACCAAAATTTATGGCTACTCAGCTAATGCGCATTACAGTGAAGGGTCCTTATATTGACCATCCTTATGGAAAATAAAAATAGTTTTTCAACCTAACAACTTCTTAAGAAAAAACATCCATTAGTATCACAAAGCAAAATAACTATATAAATAAAAAAGAGAGATTTTCAACTAAAATTGAAATTCTCTCTAAAACAAGATTTGATATATTGTTCGCGATGCGCGGCAATTGTTTAACATCTTACATATTTGCGTTTGAAACCAATTCTCCCTTTATCTACATCCTTTTGAATACCTTCGTAAGCATGCAGGACACTGCTTTTTTTCTTATCTCGTTTAACTTCTACTGGACCTATTTCCTTTGCAATTTCGACAGCCTTTTCATGGAGCGGTAAATATGAAAGCCCAACAGTGTATAGAAAATTATTCATAGCAGATTTCGTTCTTTCTGGCGATTCGTGAATCGTATTTTTCACAATTTCAATCATGTTGGCCATTTTGCTCTCAGAAAATTCATCGTCCAAGCGATTCCCTAAAAGCCAACAGTAGCAACTCCAGCCTGCTGACATTCTCAGCTCTTCACCGCTTGCGATCCATTTATCAGCAACTTCTTGTGCAATATCTGCTTCCGCTAAAGTTACTGCTACCACATAATCCGATAGCATATAAAAATATGCGGAATCCATCCACCGATCAAAATCTGACACAGTCATCGCTTTTGGTTCTGCAATAATGCCTGCAAAGTACATTGCGTCATAATTCCCTGTGGCATAAAGTTCTTCAGCTAACGGTTGATTTTGTTTTATTTTCTTAGCTATTGGCTTCATAGCACCTGTTGCCACGCCAAAAAGCGGCTCATGTGCACCATTGGACATATACATTTTTTTAGTTCGTTCCTTGCCTAGAGCCTCAAGCTCCTGCATGACCATTTCTAGATTCATTTTTTGCACTTCCTTTTTGGAGTATTCCCTCTAATATTTTGCCATTAAATATAACCATTATCCTATAGATAATTAAAGATCGAAAACTAAAATGCTTTAATTTTTTTTTACAATATGTGTTAACCTTTTAATAATAAGGGGTGGTACTTTGTTAAACTTTTTTAACAAATATTCAAAATATGTAGTGTGACTCATTTATATTTTTGAAATAATTTATTTTGGAATTCCCGACTATGTAAAGCCTGTTTTTGTTTATGAGTAGCTTCTATTTTTCGGTTTGTCTTATTTATTTGCTATTATTCAAGATTTTTTTAATCCAAGTGAAAAAACAGATATGTTATTACGTGTTGTCATCATTATTAGTTCCCTTGTCATAATGATTACATCTCCCTACTATAAAGCGACGTTTTCACTTATTTTTTCTGTGATAATGTTTATTGTGATTAGTTTCACATTATATTTAGCAATCAAGCAAAACAAAATGAACAAGCAACAGGATTAATACCTTCTGCTTGTTCGGTTTGATGATTGTTATCGTGAAAAATTCAAGGCTGAATACATTTTTCAATGGCCAATTAACTTTTTACAATTGTTCTTTGAGCCTTTTTAATAATTCTCTCAGTTGCCTTAGTTGGAGATTCTTTTTGCCATTCATCACATAGGTTTATTACCCACTCTGGTTGAGTTTTGCTAGCATCGTTTAACCAGTTGCCGACAGAATCTTGAACATACTTAGCCGGATCGGATTTAAGTAAATTTAGAATCGGAAGTGCAATTTGCGGTTCTTCCTTTAAAACTTCAATATGCTTTGTCCATACTCCGCGAGGCCGGATTGATTCTAAACTGAACCTACGAATGTTGTCATCTTCACTTTTCGCCCACTCTGTTAACAACTCTACACTATGCTCAATATTTGCTGAAAGGTCCTCCCTAATTGACATCCATGCAATTTCCCGAACACCAAAATGATGATCTGCTGCGAAAGGTTGGATATACAAAAGCTTTTCCTCTAAAGAATAATCGTTGTTTTTATTCATAAATGCCGCCCAACATCGGACACTATCAGATACGTGATGAGCGCATATTGTAATTAGCTCCTCTTTTTTTGTTACACGCTCATCCATTAAAACTGTATCTAACAAACTTCCAATTAAACGTATGGCCTTCATTCCCGTTTCAACTTTTTGCTTCTCTACCTCAGTTAGTATAAATCCTAACTTTTCTTCTAGCCCAATGGATGGTAGAACATTTTTTAATAAAGTAAAATGCTGAACAGCTTGCCACTCCGTTAAATTAACACTCTCTATTTTCCCTTGATTCAACGATGTTAAAACTTCACTAGGGATTTCGCTAGCTTTTCTAGCACCCTTTCTATGTAAAATATCTTCTTTTACAACCATTTAACACCCTCCTGTTATTGTAGGACATAAAATCAGACATGTTGAAATGAATAGATGTCTATTTTTATATTATTTCTTCTAACAGATTATTTCCACTATTCCCTCTAATCGATTAACCCTCGCCATAATTGTGTATCGAGTGGCTTGATAGAGACGCCTATGATACGATTACAAAATAAGCAACCTCATTTGTTTTTTATTAACTATAGTGAAATCAAGTGAATAACAATATAAAAGGATGGTAATCAATTGAGCACCGAACAAAATAAAAATAAACTTATATACACATATGTCCATCATGTTGACGAGTACGATTTATGTAGAATGGAGATGCGTTCATTTTTTAGCCTTGATTCCCAATCAAACTATATAATAAGCAATATTAAAATTGATCCAAGTCGTAGCCCCTTTATACAAGAGAGACTTGAAGTGCTATATGAAGATAATAGCGTAGAAAACATCATGACAATGGTGAAGGATATAAACATAAATGAAGCAACTTTTAAAGTGATTTGTTTAAATAGTATGGATATAGGTGAAACGAAGAAGATCCCTCAATCAGAGCGTCGATTGATCGAACGTGAGATAGGATTGTGTATTGATGGAGAACCAGACCTAAATCATCCTGATATTGTATTTGGTCTTATGTTAGTAGATGGGATATGGTATTTTGGAAAGTATAGGAAGAGTGAATCCATTTGGCGTAAACATTTACACAAACCAAACAGTTATTCTACGGCACTTAGTACACGAGTAGCCCGTGCTGTTGCGAATATCGCAGTTCCCCAGCCTCAAAATATTCGTGCGATCGACCCTTGTTGTGGTATAGGGACAGTAGTAATTGAAGCCCTTTCCATGGGAATTAATATGGAAGGGCGAGATATGTATTACAATGTTTGCAAAGGTTCCCGCGAAAATATCGCTTATTTTGGGTTAACAGGCAACGTTACAGTAGGTCCAATCTCAGAAGTAACGGAACACTATGATGTCGCCATAATTGATTTACCTTATAACTTATTTACGCATTCTTCACCAGAAGATCAATTTGATATTATAAAACATGCTCGCCGGATTGCCGATAAGGTTATTGTCGTTACAATTGAAACAATTGATGACATGATAGAAGATGCAGGTTTGATTATAAAAGATCGATGCGTTGCTAAAAAACAATCGTTTTTACGTCAAATTCTATTATGTGAATAACTTGGTTTTTGGGAACGACATAAGTGGCAATTTGCTGAATCTCATTTCTAAAAAAATCTGCTACATAAAACAGAGACCTGGACAACTATATAGGTCTCTGTTTGTTAGTTTTATTAAAAATGCCTAAGCTTCTTCGGATCCATTCACAGCCCTGCTTAGTAGTCTATGTCCTGTAATCCAAACTGCCACTCCAGTCCCCCACAATATCAGAGCTGAGCCAAAACCAACAGATGTCCACCACACCATAATTTGATAATTACCCCAGGTAACTTTTATAGGGAAAGTAAACAGCGCGATTGCCGAAAGCAGACAAAGAAGTGAACCCGTCATGTAATAGATCTTCACCTGGAAAAGGTGCGCTAGGGGAAAGAAATGAGCACCGACAATAAGAGCCATAACAGGGACAAACAAATCCAAATGATTGGTAGATCCACAAATTCCGGCAGCAATGGCTATCAACACGCCTTCTAAACCGAAAATAATACCGAACCACATATTCTTTCGTTTCCAACGCTGGGAATCCCCTTCCGCCATCTCGTTTGATAACCTTTTTGAATTCATTATCAATACGATTCCTCCAATAAGCAATATTACACCAATCAATAGGGATAAGATCAACAGCCAGAGAAATCCCCAACCCTGCAGTCCTCTAATTCCAATTCCCGCCCACAGAGTACCGAAAAATGCCATGAAAATAACTCCAGAAGCTGTCCCTCGCACAGCGGCTCTAGGAATGATGTTTTGCGACATATCATGCCCCCCCTCTTTCAATCTCATTCTAAAAGGCTAAAAGATTCTGTCTCACCATTACGGAGAATTTCGCCAAAGTAAAGATAATAATAATATTCATTGGTTCTGGAGTTCATACATTACATTCAATACAGTTGTAGTTTATAGGAGATACCTTTATCAGAAGAAATCAACAACCGTCTGTCAGGATAATCTTACAGTTAACATATCGCGACCCTATTAGAAATTCCTCATCAGAAAACCCCTTGGTGTTGTTTTGAAATAAAGTTTGATCAAATCACCCTCGCACGCCAGCATTTTTCAATAAAATAATAAGAACCCACTTTGAAAAAAGATTGATCAAAATGGATTCTTTCTAAGCAGATGTAAGTTTGATTTTTATAAAAAAATGAATCGCTCAATAGATCATGAACAATCGCGCCCGATTGCAGTATAAATATTATATTTTTGCTAAGACAGAGTTAATAAAATCGGTTTTTTCTTCGACATTTCTTTCCTAGAAATCCTATTTTACTAAGATTCTGT
The DNA here is from genome assembly GCF_054665055.1 of Lysinibacillus sp. CTST325. Lineage (NCBI taxonomy): Bacteria > Bacillati > Bacillota > Bacilli > Caryophanales > Bacillaceae > Lysinibacillus > Lysinibacillus sp. CTST325. Next base: position 733,257 of record NZ_BAAFHO010000002.1, read on the forward strand.
TATTTTCCCATCTAGATTTTTAATCGCCAACATCGAATTATCCTGAATGATGCCTGTATCTACGAAATCAAATGAAGCGTATAATGTTTTAGCTTTGACATTACTTGTTCGATAAAAGAGGGCTACATATTCTGCTTCCCCATATGGCAAAGTTTCCATATCCATCAACATTTTTTCAAAGGCAAGTTTGCCATATCCTTTCCCCTGATAACTCTTTTCAATCATAATATGCCAGATAAAATAGCACTTCTTCCCGTAAAAAACTTCATTTTCAAATGATTCGTGATCCAACGTATCATAAATATACATCAAAAATCCAACCGCAACTTGATCGGCATAAATGGCAAAGGGAGTCGCTGGTATCCCGTCTGCGTTCAACACATGAGCGTCTGCAAAGCTTCTGAGATTAGTAGTTTCTATAAAGTCTTTCTGGTTTTCTCCAACTTCAAGTGCTATTACTTCATCTATGTTATCCTTGGTTATTTTTCGTAATTCAATCATTTTTTTATCTCCTCTCCTAAGACAAGCCACTTCTACACATGGCCTAAAACGTTCCAAATATCATTTCCATAATTCTCAAAATAGGGTACACAAAATATTCACCAATGCTAACTCTACTAAAGGGTTTTGTAACCTTTAGTTCTAAGAAATAGATAGGAGAAATAATAAACAAAACTCAAATTATTCATTAATGGATAATTAGTTGTTTTTATTTATTTTCTCTACTTTCTTATTTTAAAATTGTTAAATTCCATATATTAAAACGATACATCAAACAGATACATTCAGTTCTTTACATATAATTACACAATAGTTATATTTATCTACACATTTCTCATCTCATGGATTTTTTGCAAGGTATTAAGGTGCAATGATTTATCTTCAGGCGACTTAGCGAATTTATACCACACCACAAGCCTGTATCCAAACATAGCAAGAATTAGTTCATAGATACAATGATCGGATATACGGGCCACATCCGCATATTCCGAAAAACCCCTGTAATATGCCGGAACGCATTTTTGATAGTATTCAATCATATGACAAATGTCCGCTTCATCAGTTATTAAACTCGCGATATCCTCGCCCATGTACCCCCATCCGGCGGTATCCCAATCGATAAGTACGATTTTACTGTCCGAATAGAATATGTTTGCCACCCAAAAATCTCTGTGGCAAAGCACTATTGGTAGCTTTTCAATTCGACTGAATATTTCGTCCGCATTGTTATCTAAGTCTATGAGCATTTTACACAGGTGCTTCGGGATTTCACAGTCATCGGAGCGTATATAATCATACAAAACATTCCATGACCGATAATGCAGGTAGTAGTTTTTCATAAACTCAACCTTGCTTAAATTGGGCAAATTCTGCAATACATTTGGTCGTTCAGTGTACAACTTACCTTGAAATCGCCCCAATTCCTCGGCTATATGTTCATACATTTCCGAGGTTAGATTTAAGCCTGACACTCCATCAATATATTCCATCCACAGTTGAATCTCATCGCCATTTATTTCGGCGTGATAACATTCCGGCCAACGGAACGAGTCGAAGAAAACCTTTTTGAAATCCGATGCATAGAGGTCGTATTCCCTACGCCATGAATCCGGATCACCATAACGCTCAAATTTTTTCTGTGTTTTCCAAACTATCTTATACGGCAGATTTTCGCCATCAGAAGTTTCAACCATGCCTGTTACAAGCCGAACAATTCCTATTGTCCCGCCTTGCAACTCTTTAAGTTGATAATCTGCGCGGATTATCGTCCTGTCGAGCATTTTACTCAAAACAAGCGTCAGTATTTCGGGCTTTACAAACTTTTCATCCTGGTTGTTCATTTCTTGTATCCTCCCTTTTTCCCCTTATGTCGCATGGCAATCGACTTTTGCCACGCCCGTTTATCTATGAGATACCCCGACTTATCATCCACAAATTTATTTTCCCGCTTCTGTACAAGGTAACGCTCCCAATGTTCTGGTGCCAATGAACCATCAGCAAGGGCGGCAAGAACTGCGCAGCCTGGCTCCGTCTGGTGGCGGCAGTCATTGAAGCGACACTGTGTGAATAATTCCTCCACATCGTTAAATCCCGCGCTAATCCCGTCGTTCGCACCGAACAGCCCAAGTTCACGCATACCAGGCGTATCAATAACCATCGCACCGGAAGGGAGCATGAATAGCTGGCGATGCGTTGTTGTGTGCCGGCCCCGGCTGTCGGCTTCGCGAATAGCCTTGACAGTCATCACTTCCTGATTCATCAAGGCGTTTAGCAACGAAGATTTTCCCACACCAGACATGCCGAGTAATACCACGGTTTTTCCTGGTTGCAAATATTCGCTCAACCCGTCTAAACCACTCCCGGTGTGGCTGGAAACTGCGTGTACTGGCACATCAGGAGCGGCTTTCTGAACTTCAGCTAACGGTGCATTGAAATCCGGAGCCAAGTCAGCCTTTGTTAAGATTACGACAGGCTGGCTGTTGCTCTGCCGTGCCTGTGTCAGGTAGCGCATGATGCGGCTGACCTTGAAATCCCAGTTTAGGGACGACACGATAAATACGTAATCAAAATTCGTTGCTACGACTTGCTCCAGTATGGTTTTGACATATCCTACGGCGTGTCCCGAATAGTCCGCGCGGGAAAATTTCGAGCGGCGAGGCAGCAATTTGGCAATGCGCGAAGCACCGTTTTCGTTATATTGCAGAAATACAAAATCGCCAACGCACGGAAAATCTTCCCGAGTCACCGCAGTGTGGTAAAAAGCGCCCTTCAATACAGCCGTCACTTCTCCTTGTTCGGTGATGACTGTATATTGCTCTCGCTGTAGTTCCGTAATCCTTCCGGGTATTAAACCTATCGGAGGCGTTTCGGCTTCGATATAGCCGTATTGTTTCAAATCAATGATCGATACCAACCCTCTCCTAAAAGTTGTTTTGGGCATAAAAATACCGCGAACAAGCAGCCTCCTAAGAAGCTGCTGTTTCGCGGAGAAAAGTCAAAAGTCGACTATCATCAAAAAGGAATACGACCTTCATCGTATCCCGCTAACAGCAGTATTCACGAAAGGTTACTGTTTACGGCATAGCAAAAAACACGGGTGATATTCCCGGTTGCTCTCATTCCAAACAATAATCAAAAATTGGAACTTACTATGCCCGATATTGTTAAGTTAAAACCACCAATACCATATAAGTTGTCATTAAAAACATCTCCTTTCGCAGAAAAAAGTTGGAATATAATTCCACCCCTATAGTGTGACATAACCCTTTGTGAGAAATCAACAGAAAATTTCGTTATTAGCAAATTTTATCAGTCATCTACCTCTCGAACTCCATTCCCCAACTATCGTAAATAACATGAGAAAAGCTACCTTCGTTCTTGATTTGAAGGTGGACATTGATTAAAAAATTAGATCAGCAAATGCAAAAACTCCATTTTGAAAAAAGATTGATCAAAATGGAGTTAATCTTTCTAACTAAGTATGAGATTTTTATAAAAAGTTTGATCAATTAAGAGCCTTCTTCAACTAAAGCATTTGCTAGTTCAATAAGCCTTTTTTATTTTCAACATAGAATTAGCATTTTCTTGAAATTCATATGGAACTTTTACTTCTTCAACTGTACAGTTATTGTCAGCAAGATAACTTAATAGTTTGTCTAAATGCTTATATCTTTTTCCCTCTAAATCAACTAATGGAAAAATACGAACTTCCTCTTTTGTAACCCTCAACAGCTCGTTTAGCGTTTCTAAGTGAAATTGATAATCTAACCTATCTGCATACATAAATAAAAAATGTGCTGAGAGAAGAATCTCAAATTCATCATTCTTAAATGGCAAAGAAGGCAATTTAACAGGTATATATCTTTCACTCGATTTTTTCATATCATTATTAAAATCTTGTAAAGCCGTTAAACGAAATTTTCTAAGACCTTCTATATCCTTAAAATAGTCCCATTTATAGTTGTTTTTAGCTTCTTCCATATGCTTCATTGCGTGTTCAATATCTTGAAAACCTTTATTTTTTAAGTCTTCACCAGAATGATAATAGGCAATGTCACAAGCGGTTACATCGAAACCTGATTTGTTGCCAATGGCTGTAAATGAACAAGCTCCCGCTGGACAATCAAGTATTTTCTTTCCTCGTAGTTCTTCTTCTGAAAGTAAAAACATATCCAAATACTCTTCAAAAGTTCTCCCAATAAAAACTATTCTCTCTAAATCTAACTTTGTACTCTGCTTCATTTTACTCAACTTAACTCACCCACCCCTTTTAAAAGTACATTCATAATACCACAAAAATGGTAATATCAACCTTTCCCTTTATGGAGATAACTTGCTCCGTTAGTTAAGCAGAAAAGGGCTCTACTTCTTATTGAAGTAAAGCTCTGGTAGTTGAACAAGGATTTATCTTATTATTGGACATAATTCATCTTCATCGAACTCATCGTTTTCAGAATCCAATTTAATAAAACCCTTTAAATCTGAGGTATATTCCTCTATTTCTGCGGTCTCGTGGTTCCAAATATAAATTTCATCATTCATTTTCCCGTTTATAACTTGAAGACATAATTTATCCCCTGTGCCATCATCACCAATAGCGATTAGATCACCTGACATTTCTTCACCTTTTGCATCCTGGTTTTGCCTTACGACATCATCCCAAGTTTTTTTAGGATTCTTTTGGTCTTTGATAGGAAAAAGAGTCCATTCGCCGATTTCAGCATTATTAACTAATTTAAAAAGTTCCTTGTATTGTTCAGGAAAAACTGCACCTAACTTTTCTTCTGCAGATTTTATATCATAATCCGTAACTCCAGGTTTTCTTGTTGAAATCAAGTCTCTTAATTCTTTCACTTAAAACTTACCGCCTTTTCTTGTGTCATCTACACATACCATCTACATAATAAACCTATGTAACAATCCATTTCTTGAACTAACTGTATTGTTAGTTCAAGAAAGAACAAAGAGCTACGTATGTAACTCAATGTTTTTTTATCAACGCACCCGTTAATTTAAGTACATTTCTTCACAAACTGAAAAAATAAGAAAGTATCGAAGAGTCGTACTTTCATTTTAATTAACATTACTTATTTGATTTCCTCAGCCAACTCCAAAATAATTCCTTCTGGACCACGAACGTAGCATAATTTATAACTTTCTTCATATTGCTGTATCTCACTAAAGATTTCCGTACCCTTCTTTTTCAATTTGGCAACAACAGCTTCAATATCTTCAACAGTAAATGCAATATGTCGGATACCCAGTGTATTTGCAAAGGGTTGCTGAATATCTTTTTCATCTGAAGGTGAATAAAATTTGATTAACTCTATCCATGTCTGACCGTCTGTCGTTCCCAATCCTACACACGCTATTTTAACGTCATTAAGCCCAACTGCATATCCCATTAAGTCTCCTTCCATTTCCCATTCCCCTTTTACCTCAAGTCCAAAATCGAGAAAAAACTCTTTTGCGGCAGCGAGATTATTTACGATTACACCCACATGATCTATTCTTCGGATCTTCAAATTTCATACCTCCATTGTTTCTGTTATTTTGCAATATCCTGTATTCAAATTCTAGTAGTAACAAAGGGACGTTTATTATAATAAAAAGATACCAGCATTGCCAGAGGCTTTATTCAATTGCTTTAGCCATTGAATAGAATGTGATGCAGAAAATAGCCCTGTTGTTATACCTACCACAACACCTAGATTTTTCTCTGTTCAATTAATGCACCCCGTTAACCACCCATGTAGCGCAAAATTAGCACTTCGCAACAGAAAATGAAAGATGATTAAGTTCTTTCATGGGAGTTTAAGTGCATTATTTCACACTCTCTATAGCATTAAGAATTGGCTGGAATGGTGAATAAAAGAAATCGCTATGAAGATAAGAAATCTGAGGAAACAGTTTTAGTCACGGAGTATTCATAGCGATACATTTTATTATTTATTATATTTTATTTTCGTAGAGGAGCTAGACGCCAATAGGTAAAGCATCTCCAAACCCATTCTACAGGTCCATAATAAAAATATTTTAACCAAATATTACTAATGATTATTTGTGTAATCCAAGTAATAATGCATAATCCATAGATAATTAATGATGGAGAGAAATAACCAATCAACATTGGTAGAATAAATATCCCTACTACAGTTTGACCTAAATAATTGCTCATCGCCATTCTTCCATAAGCTTGTAAAGGATATAGAATATAACTTCCTCTTTTATTCTTAACCAAAAATAATAAAAGAAGAATGTATGTTAGCATTAATGGCAGTTGTGAAATGATTAATAAAATATGTGATAGCTTATGATTAGTAATCATGAATTGAGCAATGATGGTGATAACAGAAATACTTCCAAGAGTGATTAACAACCATTTGTTCATTTTGGGACGCATCTTTAATTTTGCAAGAGCATTCATATTCATTAGTGTGAAGCCTTCTATAAAATAAACTAAAAATGATGTTAAAGAAGTGATTAAAAGTAGGAAATCCAATATAGGAGGGATATCCGTCTTTCCACCATATAGCCAATCATAGGCAGATGCACTAACTAGTATGCCTATAATATGCAAACTAAAAGTTATTGTAAACAATGCTTTTGCAGGGACTTTATGCAAAGCAAATAGTACTAATCCAATCAAAGCATAAGGTAGCAACACATCTCCACCCCAAACTAGCGAGTGAAGATATCCTATCACTGCAAGTACAACCATTCGACGAATGAAAAGTATAGATGGTTTTCCTTTTTCTTTAGCACGGCTTATGAAAATAGCTGCACCAGCTCCAAATAAGAGAGAAAAGATAGCGTAAAACTTTCCTGTAAAAATAATATCAATCCAATTACTGTCAGGTAGTAGCTTGACATCAACACCTGCCGTTTGTATAAAATTAAATATATTAACTAAGAAAATACCTATTAAAGCAAATCCTCTAATTATATCAAGTTCATATATTCTATTTTGATTGAGTGAGTTTTCTTTCATTAAATTCATATAGTTATCTCCTTTCTGCAAAATTAATAATAGAATTTCGACATTACACCTTATTAACTTAAACCTTACATAATCCTTAATTCCCTATTGTATCGAACTTAGTCCATCTACTATCAGAAGTTTATTTTCATGGTAGTTCAATAAGAAAAAGGGCAAATTGTACATAATGAAACTTTTCTTAAGTTCATAAATTCCCCCTTTGCAACACAAGAGGAGAAAAAATCATCATGGTGGAGCAAGCTTTTTAAAAACAAAGGGGAAGCTTAATTATGATTAAAAAAGGGTAGCGTTTGCTACTCTTTTTGGGAGCTAAAAGCTCACATGTTTTATATAAAGTTTAATCCTAGAATTAGGACAATTCATCGAGTGTAAGCGACAAACAAAATTAATTGCTAATTTTCTTGAAAAATAACAGTTATATTTGTAAAGGTCGTATGAATCACCTACCAAGTCAAAAACCCCATTTTTTTGGGTTTGTTATGACAAACCCGTTGCTACAAGTGAATATTCATGAAATAATTAATCCAATTTAATAGCTAGGGACTAATTTTTAATTAAATTATCCATTTAAAATGAACAAAAATCTTAAAGTAAATTGCCCCGTTCGTAAAAAAGCGTCTTTACTTGTTGTAAGTTAAAGTGGAAAGTTTCACAAATGATAGAAAATAGATTATACTAGACTAACTATCATATTCAAAAAGGAGCATTTCCTATGACCGAGAATAATCATTCTGAAGTACCCCAAAAAAAAATCACCCTGCAAGAGGCAGTTAAACAGCAGCTTGAAAACAAAAAGAAGCAGTCCTCTTCTAATAAAGGAAGAAAGAATGCCGACCTTTCAACAAAAAAAATGAAAAGCCAGCAAACGAAAAAAACAAGCAATACCCGTAGAAAAATGGGTGTCTAATTTACGGACAATATCGGGAAGACATATTACCCGACAAAGCTGTTGATATTGTTAAAAAAGGATCGTAAAAGGGAAGATTACCAGTGATATCACTTATGATATTTTTACCAAATCGGGCACCCTTCCCCACGGAATTAAAATCAGGCTTACAGATGGACAGATTGGACGTGTACAGGAAATCCACTCTAAATAAAAGAAGTGAAAAAGCATTCAAAGGTGAACTGTTCCCTGAATGCTTTTTTTAATTATTGGCTGTTTTCTCAAAGATTGTTGCTTCTATAAACAGAGGATAGGTACTGGTACACTTTGAGGAAAATAATAAAGTAGATAGTCCACTACTTATTGCGAATATCCAAGAATTTATGAAAAATCATATTTAAACTAACTGAGTGCTTTAGTTAAAAATTTGGTTTGTGAAATATCAAAACAATCTTTTAGAAAACAGCCTTTTAAAAAAACAGGATTGAGTTCTACAAATTGTAGAATTCAACCCTGTTTTTATTTTTCACCTTATTGAACAACGATTTGGAAAGTCAAATCGAACTGCATTTACTAAGTTAAACTAGTTTGATTAAGTAACTTTATCTTTGTTAGATCAACGCCCTGATTTATTTTAAATCCTTTTTATTCCTGATCAAACCATAGTGGATCTCTGTCATCAACGTCGCCATTATAATTGATTAGAATTTCATCTCCAGCTTTTATATCTGTATATGCAAAGAAGTCAAAAGTGCGATTTTTAAAATTAATTTCATAAGTTGCATTTGGTTCATAAGAATGGTTAAACAACATTCCATAACCAAGAAGGATAGCAGATTGACCTATTCCATACTCAAAAGCATAATCACCGAGTAAGGTTTGCTCAATGTATTGGTGCTGTTCGTTTGGATAAGAAATGACAGGTGCTTCGTGTAAAAGCTCTCCTTTTTTGATATCGCATGTTGCAAATACCCCTCTATTGAATTCTCCATCACTTAAAGGAGATGTTTTGATCTCTATCATGTTTGTTCTCCTACTCACTTTTAATATATTCTTTCTAGCTGTAACATTGAGCTCTTTTTTATCTGTTGTAATGCACATAGCTAATACGTCGTATCATTTATACGGTTAGCGTGACTCTTTTGGTGGTTGGCAGACATCACATTTACGTTGATGTTTATTTTTAAACTTTGTAAATGTTTTTTCAAACTTGCTACCACATGCACATTTTAATAATAACTTTTGAGAGAAACCGTGATATTCAGTCGTTAGCAACTTACTTTCCGAATTATTCTCAATAAATTCTTTAATTTTATCAATCGTCCATTTTTTATTCAATCTCTTACACCTCTATATTTTATCTCTGCGCGGAGGCTTTCTTGGCATCCGTTCTGTTATAAGGAACATTTTGATTACCTTAAGCTATTCATTATAACATGAACTGGTAAATAATTAAACAGATTCAAGAAAGCTTATTCTAACATCTCACTACAAATATTGATGCGTCAAAGGTTTCTGATCCCAAAAAGTTATTATGGGCAGTCTCTCTAATGTTATAAGTTCCACCATCTCGAAATTCGGATAGACTCTAGCAAGATCAATTATGCCGATACTCCAATCATAATTCCATACATCAAATACCAATCACCTGCTTTAGTTGTTCAAAAGGCACATATCCAATGATGGGTTCATATGATTTATTGTGAATAATCAAACGAGAATGAGGAATTCCCATTACCTTATATTCTGCTGCAATATCTGGGCTTTTTTCAACATTCACCTTTATAATTTTTATCTTACCACTGAATTCTTCACTGAGTTGATTAAGAACCCCTGCGAACATTTTACATGGACCACACCACTCGGCCCAAAAATTAATTAACACAACTTTTTTAGTATTTAAGTGTTCTCTTAATTCTTTCTTTGTTGTGACATGAACAATCGACATAATTCTTTTCCTCCTTTGTGAAAATAAAAATCTTGAAGTTATAATATGCTTATAATTATTATTAGACCCTACTCTTTCCCTTTTATCACATATTAAAGACCTTTAATATCCGTAATTAAGTGAAAATTTTTTAAATTATACTATCAAAAATAACTGCCATCGCCGCTTTATATCCTTCAGCAGCAGCGACTATTAATGAAGACTGGCCTAATTTTACTGTCTCTCCCGCTGCATAAACATTTTCCAGTGATGTACGCCCTGCCTCATCCACAAAAATGCTACCATTTTCATTTAAATGACAACAAAGCTGCTCTGCAAATCGGTTCGGACGCACAAAGTTTGGCACTATAAAACCTCCAACTCTTTCTATTTCAAGTCCTGATCTAAACACTATTTTATTTAAATAACCATCCTCACCATGAAGATTCTGAATGGATTCAGTAATGACAGTTATATCTTTTCTTTCAAGTGCATTCAATGTCGGAGCAGAAAGTTCATGACCATTTGTGGCTATCACTAAATCCTCTGACCAGTTAGAAACAAGCTTTCCTTTAAAAAGCGTCTGTTCTTCATTTTCAGAAATAATAATGAGAGGTTGATCTCTTAATTCCCATCCATCACAAGTTGGGCAGCTGAATAAACTTTTCCCATAATACTTTCGAATATCCGGAATTGACGGAAATTCTTCTTGAACACCCGTTGCCAATATAATTCTCTCAGCAACGTACTCAACTTCTTCTAAAGTCTCAATTTTAAATAAGCCATTTGGTTGTTTCGTAATATTCCTAACCGTGTTCTGATAATAATGTACTGACGGGTATTTATTCACATCATTCAATGCTACTTCTTTAAACTCAGCAGGTTTAATGCCATCACGTGTAAGAAATCCATGTGATTTCTGCGTCACACGATTCCGACTTGTTCCATTATCAAATAACGCGACTTTTTTCCGAGCTCTTCCTAAAATCAAACTTGCATTTAGCCCACCGCCACCTGCACCTATAATTGCACAATCAAATAATTCCATCATTTAACTCTCCTTCATATGTTGTATAGAGTACATGTTGTTAGTTATATTCATTCTTAAACATCACAACATGCCTTCTAGCTCTAATTAAAATTTAAAAATAGAATGATTCTAAGCATAACCACTTGAAAGTAAATGTCGTTAAGATTCAATCACAGACTCAAAAGACTCTTTATATCCACGATTAATGAAAAAATAATGGTGGACTATTCATCCACTACTATTTTTTCACAAGATCCGATATTTTTTTATTTCTTAACTCATTCTCCAGTGTTTCCTCTGCAGATAGCATTACTTCTTTTATTACACACTTAGGATCGTTATATAAACAACAATCAAACAAAGACGATTTGCCTTCAATTGCATGTATTATATCTAAAAATGAAATTTCTTCCCAATGGTGACTAAGTGTATAGCCACCATTGGCACCCGATACAGAATTAATCATTCCCTCTTTTACTAACTTAGTTAAGATTTTAGACAAATACGTAGGAGACACATTTTGCATCTCCGCTAATTGTTGGACACCTACTGGTTTATTTGATGCTTCCTTTGCAAGAAAAAGCATTGTGTGTAGTGCATAATTTGTAGCTTTAGAATATTTCATAATTATTATTCACCTCAATTAGAGACTTTACATATCTATAATAGCATTGAATTTTTGTTACTTCAATGATTGTGTCTTCATTGTGATTTTAAGGTGAAAATCAGCCATCGTCTAAAGATAGTTGCTAGCTTTGTCTTTTTAAATGGGCAAGCATCTGGAAAATTTGTCCTCTATGATGGGACTCATGTTCAAAGATATGGTAAATAACCCACTCAGGTGTGACATCGTAATGAGGGAGATTTCTGGCTGTACGCCAATCCTCTATATCCATTGAACGAAAATGGAAAAGCAGTTCATCACGTACACATTGTAGACGAAGTAAATGTTCATCTAAGGTTTGTCCCTCTATATGGCTCAAGGTGTCATCCTCATTACGGTCTTCATGAGAAAATAAGGAACGGATCTTTGGATTCCATGTACCGCCCAGAACCTCTTCATAGAGCCAGTCTGCTTCAAATCAATTATGCCTTGGCATAATTGTGTCCGGAATCGGCTTTGTGCTTGCACAAAGAACTCCTTTCCGATTCCGTGACATCCGCCGGAGGCTTTATCTTCTATCAGCGGATGTTTGTACACCCGCTGATAGAAGTTAAAGCGATATGATATAACAACGATCCGATGGAGTGACCGTTTAGTTTGGTATCGAGCTGTTGCTGACTTATGTCAGATATTTTTTCTATAAGCGTTCGCCGAACATCTTCCAAACACCATATCCAGCGACCAATCTCTGTTTCAAAATCTGATAAGGGAACGACAACCAAATTTTTTCTCTTCAACTATTTCTCCTCCTTATTCCTCAAAAATTGCCCATTTGCATATAACCCCCACTGAAATGAGCCGTTCGGTTATCGATTGTTGCTTCTCGCGCTTAACTAACATTAAATCATGTATTGCTTTGCATGAATAACATTGTATCTTCCTTTCCATACAATACGTTCTTTGGATTAATAATAATGATTAAAACGGCTGCAACGAAGTAAAAAATGGCGTTATACATGAGTAAATCAATTAATTTCCCGTTTATTAAGCCCAAAAAGAAATTAAATAATTGGTGAATGATGATTGGGATGACTAGATTCTGATTTAAATTATGAAAGGCTGTCATGACGATTTTAGTGGAAATGAGTGCAATCATAAAGAATAGAATATATTTGATTAAATCAATGCCCATATACCCTGTAGTAAACCATATAGGCAGATGCCACAGTCCCCACCAAAAACCTATGATGATGGAAGCTTTTAATGGCGAATGCTTCTTTTGGAGCTCCATTTGAGCGAAACCTCTCCACCCTAATTCTTCTCCTAGTGGCCCAGAAAGAAGGTGATTAAAAAGTAATAGATCAGCATTCCCGATGAAGAAACAGTAAAAATAGAATCTACTTCACTAGTATTAGATACAATAAACAAAATCATCAAAAATATGAAAGCTTGAATCATACTTGCAATAAAAATCACAGAAAACTTAAGTTTATTCTTGAATTTATCTTTTACAAATTGCATAAAACTTTGCCCAGGATAGATTTTTTTAAACAATATTGCAAAAGCAAAGGTTGAGGACCAAGCTGATATACAGAGCATTACATCAAAAATCCATTTAGGAAATCCTAACACACTTGCGGCTCCTACAAGACAAAAAAGTGGCAAAAAAATGATATTGGTTAGTAAAATAAAACGTGCTACTGGTTTTTTTAGTTTCTTTTCTCTATTCATGCATATTCCCCGTTTCAAACTAAAGTTATCTTAAAAATTTTAAGAATACCTTAAGCTTAAACCTAGGGGTAACTCACAGGTCAACACTTTGACCGCCTCAAAATTCGGCGAAAGAATAATAAAAAAATACCCTTCAAAGACTTAAAGGGTAATTAAATATATTCTTTCTATTCATCGAAATATGTAGTTTTAATATTTTTCTCATCTAAAAATTTTTCGATTTTTAATTGCTGCCTTCCGTTCGCTTTAGTAAAATGCTCTGAAGCAAAATCTGTTATATCTGTTAAGTTACCCTTTTCGATCACTCCAACAATTTCATCTTCAAATTGTATTAAAGTTTCTCTGATCGATGAAACAAATTCATAGATTGTTTTTGAAGGTTCTTTATAATCATCAGGGATAGTATTATTACTAATAAAATCATTGAAATTCGCATCATTCTTTTCCCCTTCAGCTACTAATGTATGTAATTTTTCCTGATCAGATTTAGTAGCATCCTCATATTTATAAACAATTATCTCCATTTCTTTGTCTAACACATGACTATAATCCATATACTTTTTTATACTTGCTTTCATTTCGTCTTCACTAATAGTTTCATTCTTTTTATTAGAAACAAATATATCATCTGGAATTTCAACAGCTACATTGTTAACAGTTTTTTCCTTACTTTCTTTATTGCTTTCTTCGTTAGGTGTTGTATCGTGTGAACAAGCACACATCAATACAATAGTGAACGCCATTAATAGAAATAAAGTAAATCTTTTCATATTTATCTCCTTTTCAATCCATCTAGTCATTAATTTCATCCTTTCTTATAATACGCTTTCTTCTCGAAGCGTCTCTACTTCCTCATGTGCACTGAACGAACCATTTTATAATAAAATGATTTGATCTAAAATAGGCTCCACATCATATACACTCCGTGTCATAGTGTACTAGTTAAATAGTACACTATGACTTTTAATTTCGCAAGTATTATATTCAAATAAAAGGAAGAACCCCTAAATGAAGGGTTCTCCCTTGATGAAATTAAGTTGAATAAAGTATGCCTCTTCAGCAAAGCGAGGAAATAATAAGTTTCACTTGATAGGCGCATAAATCTCTAGAAATACACGTTCAAGTCCGTCTTCATAAGTGGTCAGTAATAAGTTTATATAAACTTGTCCCAAAAGTTCATACCCGTTTTCTAATGCTATGTTTCTTAAACTCGCTTCCACGTGTTGATCAATATTTTTTCCGCCAGTTGACCATCTTCCATCTTCCATAATTGTATAAATACATTTTGGATGGGATAGAATTTCACCATCAATTTCTTCATCAGGGTCGCTCACTTTTCTTACAATGATAAACTTATCTTCTATAATACCTTCTTCATTGAAGCTGATGACTCTTCTTAAAGATGTGAGCGTAACTGCTTTTTTTAAGCTGTCCGCATTCTTTTTTAAAGTGTCATATTCTTCATAAGCAGTAAAATGTTCTATTTCTCCCTTTATTGCTAAAGGTTTCATTTCCTTAACTATGTACTCTCCTAAGAATTGTTTGATTTTCTTACAATCTTCTTTTACTATTTGAATCTTTTTCAATAAAAGTTTTTTATATTCTATTTCCCGTAAAACCTCTTGTTCTTTTTCTTCTAATAATGATTGAATTCCATCAATACTCTTACTCTTTCTTAATTCCTGGATTTTTTTAATTTCAATATCAATTTCTCTGTAGAAATTTACTGTTGTAATATCATAAATATCAAAATGATTATATTTTCTATATCCATTCTCTATATTTTGCTTCGGCTTTACTAATCCCTTTTCCTCATAAAATTTCAAGGTATCTCTAGATACACCTAAAAAATTAGCTACTTGCCCAATTGTGTACATTTTAGTCTCCTTATTATTGCAAATTCTTTATTTTATCTAGACCCATATAATACCATTATTTTTTATTGAATAGATGAATGCCATATGTTCGTAAATTAGTAGATGACGACTGTTTATATGGATTAGAATTTCGTTTAGGCGCAAGGATTTCTTAAATTAAAAACCGATTTTTTCTATGCTAAGAAAAAATCGATTTTTAATTTAATTGTAAGAACGAGCGTATCTACTCGGACTTTCCGACAGTGCAGTTAGGGGAAATTACATCCCACTTACCAAGCGCCGTCAAGCCAGCTGCTTTAGCTAAGACTGTTGAAGCATCGTTATCGAGCTGGCATCTATACTGCGGTTCGTATCCCTGCTCATAAGCGTACTTGCAGATTGAACGTACCACTTTGCGAGCATGACCTTTTCCTCTAAAAGGTGATAGAGTCAGTACACCGAGATCCGCAATTTGCACATCTTCTTCCCAAGGATACATGCTGGAAGCACAGACCAAGCGATCTTGCTCAAAAGAGCCGAATACCGCCCAGTGATCCAACTCGACATAAGCATCATCTAAGTCTTGTTCAGTAGCGGAAGACTCGAACTCTGAGAAAATTGCATCATCTCGTTCTGTTAATTGGCGCAATGTACCTTCCAGGTCTTCTTGCAGCAAGATGTTCTTTTCTGCTTCTGAAAAATAAAAAAGATAATCTGCGCCATGCATTGTGACTCCTGCTTCATTTAATTTCTGGCGGAAGATCAGCTCCGACATTTCTTGTCCTTTTGAAAGGTCTAACTTTTCGGCCATCTCAGGCTTCAAAACTGCCAAAAACCGTCCGTCAGTAGTTTCTAGCACCATGACCCGACTGTCTTCGCTCAGGTCTGGGTTGATGGTGACCGTAAAGACTTTATCGTTGTAAATAACATCTCCGTTAAAAAATTGCAACTTCCAATAGTCAGTTATCGTTTGCGAAAACATACGTATTCCCCCTTTAATTGAAACTATATTTAAAAATACTATATTTACCCTATCGTTTTCTAATCTTTTTCTTTTTCTTTTTCTTTTTCTTTTTCTTTCCATTGTTCCTTCATCTAATTCTAGTAAACATCTACTTCAAAATTGTAATTATTTAATCATTCTCTCGCATTCTATATTTTTTTCGGCTAAGCATTTTTTAGCATTTCACCTTAATAAGACACTTAGAACGAATTAGTAGTATTAGTATTTATCAATTATGCCTCGGCATAATTGATTGATTTTGTTGAAAACATCTTAGGGGTTTTGTTTTAGTATACTTCTTGCCAATTCGATAAAGACGCTCATTGATGGTGAAATCCATTTCTCTTGATGCCACAGCATTTGAGTAGCAAATCGTATTTCAGATAAATCCCATGGTAAAGCAATCAGTTCTCCCCGCTCCATCTCTCCCTTTATCGCCATTTCAGGTAGTAAAGCAATGCCAAGCCCTACCATTGTGCATTGTTTAATGGCCTCTACACTATTAAACTCAAGTTCGGTTAAGCTGTCGGCCCCATTTCTCAGTAACGTTCGATAGAAGAATGTCCGATAAGAGCAACCCTTTTCACTTAATAGAATTTGCTCTCTGTTAAAATCTTCTATGCTTAATGTAGAGCGTGAAGCTAATGGATGGTCGGGTGAAACTACCATAAGAAAAGGTTCGTCCAATAAAATCTCTGTATGAAGATCCGTCGATACGACTGGTTCATCCAGCATAAAGACCACATCAACATTTCCTTCTCTCAAACTCTGTTTCAAATTGTGACTAGACAAGGGCCTAAACAAAAGACGAACGTGCGGATATCGTTCGCGAAAAAGCCGGAGCAATGCAGGTAGCCGGTATGTACAAAGCACTTCGTCTGCACCGATTATAACCGTACCAGTTAATTCTCCGCTTTGACTTGAGATATACCGTGCCTCCTCTATATCGTTTAATATTTTGTTGGCATAAGGTAACAATTGCTGGCCTGCATCTGTTAATACAACACTCTTGCCTAAGCGATCCAGCAGCTTGACCCCCAATTCTTCCTCTAAAGCCTTAATTTGCATAGTTACAGTAGATGGAACATAGTTCAATACTTCGGCAGTGCGGCTAAAACTGCGTGTGGAAGCAAGCGTCCAAAATGTTTTAAGTTGGCGAATTTCCATTGAGACAGCACCTCTTCATTCAAAAAAAATGAACATTATGATCAAAAACGTTTCGTTGATTTGATGGTAACAGTACCGTAAAGTAAAAATCAAGCTTCAACACCAAATCTTGTAAAACGAAGGAGAATCACATATGAAAGATTACGAAATTTATTCACTGGGAGATGTCGTGCTACAATCGGGCCAAAAGTTGCCTCAAGCCTTTCTTGCCTATAAAACCTATGGAACTTTAAATTCCACCAAGTCAAATGTAATTGTCTACCCTACCTGGTTTGCTGGTCAGCACACTGATAATGAGTGGTTGATTGGACCTGGTAAAGCTCTCAATCCAGATAAATACTTTATTATTGTACCTAATATGTTGGGGAATGGTCTTTCGTCCTCCCCAAGCAACACACCAGCCCCTTTTGACAGAGCTAATTTCCCACTCATTACGATTTATGATAATGTTCAGCTACAACATCGGCTAATAACCGAGAAATTTGGTATTAAGAAAATTGCTCTAGTCGTTGGCTGGTCGCTCGGAGCGCTGCAAACCTTTCAATGGGGATCAAGTTATCCTGAGATGGTCGAGCGGATTGCACCGTTTGGTGGAACTGCAAAGACCAGACCACATGCTCAAGTTGTTTTTGAAGGACTTATCGCAGCATTGCAAGCGGACTCTAATTGGAAGGAAGGCTTCTATACCCATCAGCCTGTAGCAGGACTCGCCGCGATGGGACGAGCCTATGCTCCTTGGGGATTTTCCCAAGCTTATTATTTGGAGCAGCTCTATCAGATGGAGGGATACTCGACGTTAAAGGCATATCTGGAAGACTATTGGGATCAAGTGTTCCTTTCCTTTGACGCCAACGACTTAATTGCTATGCTCCGAACAGGGATCAACGGGGATATCAGTGCCAATCCTCAAGACAACAAAAATTTTGAACAGGCTTTAAACAAGATTACAGCTCATGCCCTTGTTATGCCAGGATCGACTGATTTGTTTTTTCCTCCTGAGGATAATGCATATGAGGTGAAATATATGTCTAATGCTGTTTTTCGATCAATCGAATCCAAGTGGGGACATTGCTTTGGAATTGGACAAAACGAACAGGATTCTCTAGTGATAGACAGCCATTTAAAACAATTTTTGAAGTCAGCTAGAGCGGAAAACTAGATAATGGCTCTTCTCCAAAGTAGCACGTTTTGATACTCTACGCTGTTTACTTACAGCGCTCCCTTCTTACAGGCGAGTGCCGAGCTGTCGGCTGTTACGCTTTCCGGTATTCTATTTACTTTTTGGTTTTTGCAGTTTTTTCGACTCCAAATTTGGAGGAGTGAGTGCTGATACAAAAGGGCAGAAGTTCATGATCTATACTGGTTTTTCCGTTCAAGCCGGAATACAACTGCTAGTGACTTGGGCAGGACGGATTGATTTTTGCTATCATCCCGTTAATCATGATATGGATGATGGCAACATGGGCGACCTCCCCAGCACAACAGTTGTATTTGGTTTCCTCGGTACCACACTCGCCAGATATTGCTCTTAGCGTCAATATTCGCTTAACCAGTTTGGTTTAGCACTCGGCTCAATAATCGGGGACTGGTAATCAGCAGTTCCTCCATAGGGAATCTCGGCTGGTCGGGACTCATATTGGTCTTGCAGCGCTCCTGCTATCAGTCCGGTTATTTACTTACCATAATAAAGTGAAATTTTAATCAGTGGGGGTTTTTTTCATCTCCTACTGATTATTGTCTTCATCAATAGAGCGGTAGTTAATCTCCCACCTAACTTCTTTGCTTTCACCGAATTTCAGGTGGGAGTCTTGTACCTTACGTTTCACTTTCGTTACAGATAAATTACTGCCAGTTAATGCGGGCTCAACGAAAAAATAAAGAGCGTGTTTTATAATGATAAAAAAACACGCTCCATTAATTCTATTTATTAGTTTTAATAATTGCTCATAATATTCAACCTATTGATCCATACCGACTTCAACAGTTATTGAATAGCTAGAGACTAAAGTGCACTGGCTATCCATTTTTACATCAATTTGTTTGTAAAGTAAATTCCGGACGATCACCAATGGTTTGGTCTATTAACTTAAATGGCTGATGTTTTAAGTTAGATCGATAATCTGAAGTTGTCTGTGGATTGTAACTATTATATTGAGTCTAAAATAAACTAATATTATCTTCAACGAGAACATTTAGAAGATATTTTAGATTTCAAAAAATAAATTCCAAAAATCCTTTATTCTTCAAATGATAGATTTGTTGGTTCCTCTAAAAGATGGTTTTCAAAACTAATGTGGGTGGTAGGGGTATCTTTATCAACTACCTCAAAACGAAGCCCATCTAGCCAAACTTCCCCTTTTCCTGTCAGTAAAATACCGAACGATATTATTGCACTACTTTCTGGAACATCCAGAACTATAGAATATCGATTCCAACTATTTGTACCAGTGATTGGTCTATCACTCATATTATCAAATTGCAGCATATCCTCCGATGCATTATCTACTCGCATCCAAAGTCCTGAGAATTGTTTAACATTTTCAGTTTTAATAAACCCTGAGAGTTTAACTCTTTTATTTCTATATTCATTCGCCTTAAATTGTTGCATCATTGTTGCAAATTCATCTGGATCCCGAACAGTTTTTGATTTTAAATATCCCGATGCCTTTCCTTGATGTACAGTTTCCTGATCTATACCAATTTCATAATTATAAGGATGACTCCCACTAATGAACCAACCTTTAATTTTCTCTTCCATTATTGATTCCTCCTTGTTTCTTCTCATAGCTCTCATTACTTTCCTGTATTGCCCTGGTGGCAAACCATATAGTTTTTTGAATGCTCGTGTAAAGGATTCTTGTGACTCAAATTGATAATAGAACGCGATATCAATAATTCTTTCATTCGTATGAAGAAGTATACTTGCAGCATTTGCAAGTCGCCTCATTCGAATATATTCCGTGACAGACATTCCAACAGAGGCTTGAAAAACCCTGTGAAAATGATATCTTGAAAATCCACTCACTGCATCAATATCATTGGCGGAAATTTGCTCATGTAAATGTGATTCAATCCAATTTATTGTTTTTTGAATTAGCCAGTCATTTTTCAACGGTATTTCACCTCCTCTTCACTATAATCATAACGAATAAAAATTAATAATTTTTGACTTTTTTTGCGATATTCTTCAAAACCAGAGATACTTTAACAAAACATCTTCAATTAAATTGATTTTTCTACACGCTAATCCAAGTGTAAAAGTCCAATACTGGTATATAAGTGGCTATTTTGCTCCTTTTACCATTTCGCCTTTCAATCTAAGCTGTCCACCTAAAAAAGATAAATGCTTAAACTTGCAAAAAGATCTTATACTGCTTTAACATAATTAAGCAATGATATGTGACGGTATCCATTCCTCTTACACAATCTTGAAAATCTTTACCGAAGGAGTGATAGAATTGGCACGTGTATTATTTATTAACGGTGGATCAGAAGGACATATCAATCCAACTATTGGCGTTGTGCAGGAGTTAATTTCGCGTGGCGAAGAGGTCGTGTTCTTTACGATAGAAGCTTTTCGAGAGCGTATTGAGAAGACGGGAGCGACTGTACGCACATTTGATGGTCAAAAATTTATCAAAGCCTTTATTTCAGGTGGAAGAAATCATTTACTTGAAAGGGTCAACGGACTTTTACTTACTGCAGATGTCGTCATACCTAGCGTCCTTGAACAAATTAAAGGAGAGCATTTTGATTACATCATCCACGATTCTATGTTTGGTTGTGGCCATTTACTGGCCAAAATCCTTAAGCTTCCGGCAATCAATTCATGTACATCTTTTGCTGAAACTAAACAATCATTTGATAGAACAATAGAACATCTTTCAAAAAATGTCCCAACTGAAGTTTTAAAAACTATCAATGACGATTTTCTAAATCTAACAACAAAAATTAAAGAAAAATATGATGTTGAAATCAATTCACCTTATGACGTTTTTTGTAATCCCGCACCGTTTACAATCGTTTATACAACGAGAGAATTTCAACCTTTTGGAGAAACATTTGACCAAACCTATAAATTTGTAGGTCCCTCCATCTCTTCACGATTAACACAAGAAGATTTCGATCTTACTGCCATCAAAGGAAAAAGCCTCATTTACATTTCACTCGGTACGGTCTTAAATCAAGCCATTGATTTCTATAAAATTTGTTTTAAAGCACTCGGAAATACTGAGCATACCGTTGTTATGTCTATCGGAGGACAAACTCAACTTGATGAATTGGGAGAGATTCCCGAAAACTTCATTGTGAAAAATTATGTTCCACAAACCGAATTGCTAAAATACACTAAATTATTTATCACACACGGCGGCATGAACAGTACGAATGAAGCTCTCTATAACGGGGTTCCGCTAATCGTTATCCCACTTAGTGCGGATCAGCCTTTAATCGCTCAGCAGGTAACCAATATCGGAGCAGGTATTCAATTACAAATGCAAACCTTGACGGCAAACCAATTAAAAGAAGCTGCCGATCAGGTGTTAAACAACCCTTCCATCCATAAAGCTGTTGCAAATAGTAAAGAATCCTTCCGTACATCAGGTGGATATCACAAAGCTGTTGATGAGATTTTCAAATTTAAAAGTCAATTCGATATTTAATTGATGGCTTAAAAGTTGAAGAGGAGAAAAACGAAGTCGCTTTTCTCCTCTTTTTATATAAAAACTCTACTATGCCTCTTCTCGCGCCACTATCCAATTCACAATTGCTATTATTTGGGATGCAATGATTGCTGTTAGTATGGCTAATATAGGTGCTATACTAATTGTTTGCGCTACATACATCAGATACATAACTGGTGCCAGTAATAAAATACTCGGGACTCCCCATCCGGCAACCGTTACATAATTATATACACCCTTCGCCCAATTTACTTTTAATAAGATTGGTATAATCAACAGCAAACTAATGATCACTGGAATCGTAAATGCATAACTTATACCTTTGAAAGTTAGACTAGTCATTACAGCCAATATAGCCCATATAACTTGCGTACTCATCGCGAAATTCGAAGGACCCCATTTTTTCGAAATCCACTTCGCAAAAAAGAAACAAAGAATTATAGCGAGTAAGACCAGCAACGTAAGTATTGTCGAATCATAAGTACCAAACATAACCATATTATATTCATTTATTCCACCGTAAAATACGATAGTTAAAAGACGTATTAGAAGGAAATAGAAGATGAAAATGGCAACGAAACTACCTATCATCGCAAAGAAACTTAAAGCAAGGCCCTTAATTTGTATCACTTGCTTTTTAAAACTGAAGAAGAATATTACTGCTGTTAAGACCAATAAAACAACCATCAATGGAATGACTACCTTTTCGGAATACACGACTAATGTTTTTTTCATTAATGGGAAGTAAATGGCATCGCTTTTACTTTCCTCTATGGCTTGAAACTCTTTTGCATCCATCATCATATACTTTTTCACTAAAGGAAAAACATAGCTCCCAAAGTGACGAATTGTTCCCTCATCACTATTTTCCACACGATCTAACTCCGTATGGTATGCCTCTAATCCATTCATATTTGCAAAGTTATAGCCTAATTTATTTGCCACTTTTAATTCTGTAAAATCTGTATCGTTCGGCATCCTTTTATACATTTCAGAAGCAAATGAGTAGGCTACGGGGTATGGAACGGTCTCTTTATACAATTGCACTAACTTTAAATCATTTGAACTCGTTTCAAACAAAATCGGTACCCCTGTATTTCCTCTTGCTTCAAAATTTAACATTACACTAACATTATTCAAAATATCTGTTCTATCTTTAAAAGCACTCGCTCCAAGTAACCCTAGCTCCTCACCGTCTGTTAGCACAAAATAGATTGTATTTTTAGGTGCCGGCATTTGTTTTAATGCTCTAGCTGTCTCCATAATTGTGACAACTCCGTAACCATCATCTGACGCTCCAGGAGCCTCTTTTACAGAATCATAATGGGCTGTTAATAAAATCGGATTGTCATCTCCTGATGTCCCCGGGATTTTCGCGATAATATTTTCAACAGTCTCTACACCTAATTCCGCAGCATACTTCTCATCTCTAATATCCTTAACCGGCTTCGATTGAATTTCAACAGGCACATCTATATCTTGAAAGTATTTGACAATATAATCTCTGACCTTTTTATTCGCAGGAGAGCCCATTGGATGCGGTACCTTTGTAACTTCTTTTAAATAATCAAGAGCTCGTTCTGATGAAAAATCCTTTTCAGTCCCCTCTATTTCTTCTTTAGAAGGACCTGAAAATTGACTAAAACTTATAAATAGCGTTAACAATCCTAGTAATATCGCAAAAATAAGCAATCTTCTTTTTTTCACCTAATACTCTCCTTATTCTTTTTTCTTAACACCGAATTTAATGGCTCCTAGATATACCATATGTTTTATATTTAGTTATTTTCCAATCAACCAATTTCACTCTATGAAATACCTTAAAGGCAAATTCGATTTTACATAAAAAATTCTTGATATTACATCATTTCCACTTTATCGTTGAATCCAGTTCGATTCATTCAAAAAACACAACGAATATCAAAACACCTTTTCATTCTTCACTATAATTAAAAACAGGAGTGATATATGATGAACACCATGATTCAAGATATGATTGATTGGATTGAAGAGCATCTGTTTGAAGGGTTTTCCCTGATGAAACTAAGTGAAGCAATGGGCTATT
Source organism: Lysinibacillus sp. CTST325 (assembly GCF_054665055.1). Lineage (NCBI taxonomy): Bacteria > Bacillati > Bacillota > Bacilli > Caryophanales > Bacillaceae > Lysinibacillus > Lysinibacillus sp. CTST325. The sequence continues at coordinate 757,208 of NZ_BAAFHO010000002.1, forward strand.
CTTCTTACTATTGTTCCTTTAAATTTCATCAAATAACGGGCATTAGTATCAAACGATATATGACCCTTAGAAAAACCTATCTTTCTTCCATCAGTCTTAGTGAAACAGATGAAAGGATCATTGAAATAGCGATCAAACATGGCTACTCGTCCCAAGAAGCATTTTCCCGAGCTTTCAAGGAGATATTTGGAGTTAGCCCTAATGTCTTTCGTTCTTGTCCTGAACCATTACAATCATATGTAAAACTCACTATGAATGAAGCGAGGGGTTATTATATGGACATTTCAAAAAAATTAAGAATTGAAGACTTACAAAAGCATGTGGATAAACATTTTGATCACGAAGTACTGAACATTTTAAATGGACAACATATGTACGAAGAATTCAGTTCTCAACAATTAATGGGAAAAAGCGATTACGCACCTTTTAATGAAGCAATGTGTGTACACGACACCGTTAAAACAATTTTTAGCGACTCATTCAAACAGGTTCGAGCGACAGGTCATGAAGTCTCATTTGCTGAATATGAAGCAATTACAGTTGCACCACTTGAAAAGACCTTATTTTCAAAAAAGTATCAATGTATCGTTCTTTGGTTTGGTGAAGATATGTTCTGTCAGATGAATGTAATAACGATCTTAGCTTATTTAGAACATATATCATTTAAAGGAACTATTTATTATCATGCGGTTAGAGAGCAAACATATGACGTGAAAGAAACTGAAATCACATTAGGCAGCTATTATCAAATATATGAATCAGTGTTAGTAGAACACCGTATGCCAGATGTAGAATTGATGCCGGTAATGTATCAAGGAATCAAATTGTATTTAGAATTGTTACAAAGCGATAACGAAATAACAAAATACATTCAAACACATCAAAACCTTCCTCACCGTGAAATTGTTCGAAACTTGCTGCATCTTTTCCCTCAATATGGTTTAGGGGATACTCAATATTTAGAATTAATTAAAGCAACACAAAAATAAAGTTTGAGCGTTACCTACCTCCCCTTTAGAGTGATGAAGAGTTGCTACTAAAACTCTTCATCGCCACAAAAAAACGAATCACCTCTTTGTAGATAAAATTAAAATATCCTTTATTTTCAAACAACATTATTGACAAGACATTAGATTTATCATATTTTGTAATAATGAATAAAATTTGTATAACAACATGCGAACAAAGAATAAGGTGTATTGAATGAGGTTTATAAAAGTTGTAGATTATAACCACAATTGGAGCAGCGACTTTCAGAAAGAGGAACGTTCTATTAGAAATATCCTTCAAGATGAATTGGTGAATAGTTTTCATATTGGAAGTACATCAGTTCCAGGTCTAAAAGCAAAACCCATTATTGATATTTTACTAGTAGTCAATGATATTCATAAATTAGATTCATTTTCTAAGCAATTTCAAGAGATTGGATACGAAGTTAAGGGGGAATTCGGGATAACTGGAAGAAGATATTTCCGTAAAGGTGGCGATCATCGCACACACCAAATTCACGCTTTTCAATATAACAACATGGAAGAAATAGAAAGACATTTAGCATTTAGAGATTACCTTCGAGAGCATCCCGAAGTTTGCAGGCAGTATGGGGAACTAAAGAGCCAGCTTGCCAAGCAGTATCCAAATGATATTGATGGCTATTGTAACGGGAAAGACGGTTTTGTCAAAAGTGTTGAAAAAGATGCTATTAAATGGCATTGGACTGTCCGGTAATATTTATGTTCATTTAGTGGCTGTCCTTGAAAGCCCTCTTTACTATATTATAAGGATATTAATCGTTGAGTAACAAAAAATTTTATCAGACAATATCATATACGAGGTGTAGTAAATGAAAAAAACAGTGAAAATAGCCTTCTAAATAAAATACTATTTAGGAGGCAAAAAATAATGATTTTTAATAAAATTGATCGAAAGAACTGGTATCGACACGAATATTTTGAGCATTATATTACCCAACAAACAACATTTAGTATGACGACAGAAATAGATATTAGTATTCTGTATAAAAACATAAAGGATACTAATCTTAAGTTTTATCCAACATTCATATATATAGTAACAAAAGCTATCAACACTAATATTGCATTTAGAACGTGTTTTAATAGCCAAGGAGAATTAGGTTATTGGGAAAAATTAAATCCAAGTTACACGATCTTTAATGAGGAATCAGAGACATTTTCGAGCATTTGGACAGAAATATCGGATAATTTTAAACAGTTCCATCAGAATTACGAAAGTGATTTAAAGAAATATAACGGGAAGATCAGTTTATTTCCGAAATCCCCTATCCCAGAAAATATTTTTCACATATCAATGATACCATGGAGTTCATTTACTGGTTTCAATCTCAACATCAATAATGGGGGTAATTATCTTTTACCGATTATAACTGCAGGTAAATTTTCGCAGAAGGAAAATGCTATTTATCTTCCTGTTTCTTTACAAATGCACCACGCTGTTTGTGATGGTTATCATGCAGGGTTATTCATGAATTACCTTCAGAGTTTTGCCGATGAATCCCACGATTGGTTATTAGATTGAATATTTTCCACTAAAACCTTCTTCTTTTGTATAAAAGCGTTCCTACTTGTTACAAGAACGCTTTTATATTATTCTCATATTTAATAAAAACTATTTCTTCTACCAAAATATTATTTTGTTATTTTTCTCATAACCCATTCAATGGGTCCCCTTTTAAATTTTCTGCTCCATAAAACAGAAAATAAAATACTCGCTACGAAAAACAATAGTGTAAATACTAATGAGAATGCTAACGTTTGGTTTTCTAATCTATTGAATAAAGTTAATATGCTAACACCGATAAATACATGACTTACATAGTGAGTTAATGTTAACTGTCCTGTTTGAATAAGTGATTTCGTCAACCAATGCCTAGGAAAGTTTTCTACAATATAAATAGAGGCAACGATGACAATGATCGCTGAGGCGGCATTTGATAACATATAAAATATGTTTGGTGGAATTGGCCCTGTTTGAAACAAGACTTCTGCACTGTTTACATCTAACACCGCCAAAGATAGTCGCATTAATATTTTTGAAAGTACCTCTATTGTTATGAGTAGAATTATAGAAATAAACAACATTTTGTTTCTTACAGCTTTCTTCGATAAATCAAATCTGCCAAGGATCATTCCGAGTAAAAAGAAACAAATCCAAGGAAATACTGGATGATACCCATTAAACAACAGATTTCTAATAAAACCTTCAATCGTCCAAAAATCAAGATATTCCATAAATGGCTGTTTGGGATGCCAACCTTTCAAATAATTCAGTGTCACTTGTAAGACCTGCGTGGTGATTAAAAAAAGACTAGATATGATGATCATGAGCTTTGTAGATGCTACGATAAGAAAGGATGCAATCAGCATATAAACGCCATAATAATGAAGGATATCTCCAGTCCAATCTGCAACATATAAAAGTAAACCTAGAATAAAAAGAAAAGCGGAACGTTTCCATAATTTCACCTTATTTTCTTTAATAGTAGAAAGGTCACCGCCATTTCTAGCTTTTCTTGTCATCAAAGCAACACCGATACCTGCCAGCGCAACAAAAGCAGCGGACGCTCTTCCTTCGAAAAGTCCAGTAAACCATATAAGCCAATCCGGCCCTCTCCCTGCCGCTCCCATAATAATTTTAAAGTTAACTATCAGCATTCCAAACATAGCCAAGGCTCTAGCGAAATCTAACCCTTCCATACGTTTAGATTGTAACTGTTTGATCATAAATGTTCCTCCTTAAGTACACGATTGGGACATCTTTTTATAGATATTGCAGTCTTTTTATATCTACTAAAATATTGATGAAACCATTATTTATCAGAAACCTATGCATTTTTTGGGCGCCCTACTTAATACATCATCACTATAAACTATAGGGTTGACCTAATGTCAAACCAACTTTTTTTGTGTCCACCTCTCCATTCATTTGCCCAATTATTCATTGGTAGAATGATGCTAAAATCCAACGGAGCAAATCCTTTAGCTTTATCACATGGGATTTATACTTACATATTCTTATACCCCATCCATTTCTTTCATGATCAGGGATAACTGTTCAGGATCTTAGGTTTATCGTTTGACATTAGGCTAGCCCTAAAGTTTATATTTATCTAGAGAAGAGGGATATTATGGATGAAACAATTACAATAAATCAGTTAGCTAAAATATTTGATATTAGTCATCATCAAATACGATATTACGAAGAAAAAGGACTCTTATTTCCATCCTACACAGATAATAATAGATATCGAAAATATTCTCTTAAGGAAATTTATCAACTTGCTCAAATTTTAATGTTGAGAGACTTAAATCTTTCAATCGCACAAATTAAAGATGTTGTAACGACATATAAAAAAAATGATTATTTGAGTTTATTAAGCGAAAAATCAAAAGAACTTTCAGACGAAATAAACAAACTACAAAAAATTAAAAAGGCAATTGATCACCATTATGTAAATATTACAAATAAAAAAGTAAGTTCTACAAAATACTTAAAAACAAATCATTTAGAAAAAATAATCACTTTAAAACCAAATGAAACTTTATCAGCCAAAAATATTTTTAATTTACAATTATCCACGCAATTTTTTTATAATGACATTATTTATGTTTTTGAAGAAGATGAATATCATATATGTATAAAATCAGACCATAAAGCTGATTTCATCATGAATGAAGGTAAATATAGTTCTATACTTATTATTGGTGAAAATGATGATGAATTTGAGGAACAAGTATTATCCATTATCGACAAGAAAAATGCCCCTATCTATGTAATGGAGCTCTCAAGCGGCATCTTTACTAATAGTCATATTCTTGAGTTAGAAATTCTAATTCCCGAAAAACGTGATTACCAATCAGAATAATTATGAAATAAGCACCATTTTAAACGGCCCACATATTGAACAGAATCGTTCAACATGTGGGCCGTTTTTTATACTGAATTATACATTCATATCTGTAATAGCAGGAATATTTATTTCCTTCACACATGAAACTGGTGATAAATTAATAACACATTGGACAATGGCTACAATATCTTGTACCGGAATACGTGTACCTTCATACAACTTAATTGCTTTTTCAGCCCCTTCTTCAAAAGGTACTTCAGCAGCCAGTTCCCCTGGATTAATACACGTTACAGTGATCTTATCTTTTCTCACATGCTCGCGTAAAGCATTTGTAATGCCTCGTAAGCCGAATTTAGATGTAACAAACGAAACTTGTGCATTATTCGTATGATCTAAACCTGCTGTCGATCCTATTAAAATTATTTTTCCATTTCTCGCCTGTCTTAAATTAGGTAATAGCGCTTGGATATATGTAATTGTGGAAGTTAAATTAATATTAATTATATTTGCAATATCCCCAACTTCATCGTGATCAAACGTATAGTCATCTTCAAAACCACGCTTTTCCCATACACCTACATTGTAAATTAATACATCAATAGCAACGCCTTGTAAAGCTTCTTTTAAAACAGGAATATGTTGTTGACTAGATAAATCAATAGTCAGCCACTTACGATTTACGCCATCATTTATATCTAAGCTACTTGGTCGTGTTCGTGACACCACCCATACTGTATCCCCTTTTGTTGGTAACCCCTTTACAAATGCATCACCTAATCCTTGGCTTGCTCCAAATATAATAAAGTTCTTACTCATCCAATCACCCTTTCTATATGACTACAACGTAAGTATAGTTAAAATAAAAATAAGTAACAACTAATGTGATTTATAGAAATATTTAGGTAACTGAATTTACCTATGTTCATTTTAAACCTCTTTCACCCAATACGTCGTACAATCGTCACTTCGATCTAGGAAGCCATATTCAATTAAATATCTTCTAATTGATACATAATCGCTATAAATCGGCTTCAAAATCTCATTTACTTCTTTTTCATTATATTTATGCCCTACCTCAAACTTCGTTGTAATGTGTTACAGTAAAATTATTTTTCGTTTTTCCTTACTTGGAAAACTTTCAATACAATAAATTCATTTATTTGTAAACAAACATTAATTTTGTTTATCTGAAAACATAAAAGAGGAATCCATTTTGACAATAATCAATCAAAATAGATTCCTCTCAGTAGATAAATCATCTGTAGCATAAAAGAAACAATTTTTTTACCCCTAGAACACTAGGTTTAATCATTTTTAGGAATAAACCAATAGTTATCTTTGTTATTTTCATCCATGTATTTTTTAAACTCAGGAGAGTTATACGCGTCTTTTACTGCTTTTGCCCATTCGCTATCTTTATTTTTTTCATTTACTACGGCTACTAATTCGTATTTTTTCACAACATCTTCTTGCAGTATGGCATTTTTCGCATCAATTCCTGAAGAATATACGATACTTCCTGGAATTACCCCATAGTCCAAGTCTTCTAAAGTACGTGGGATTTGAGCCGATTCCATTTCTTTTATTTCTAACTCATATTTATTTTCCACAATATCTTGTGCTGTTGCTTGAATTGGATCGATACCCTCTTTAATTTTTATCCAGCCCGCTTTTTGTAAAATAGCATAGGCACGAGCTGCATTGGATGGATCTTGTGGAATACCAATTACGTCGCCTTTTTTCACGTCATCTAATGATTTCTTTTTACCAGGGAATAAAGCTGCTGGCACTGTTGGGACAGCTGTTAACGAAACAAGAGATGAGCCACTTTCCTTATTAAAGTTGTTCATATATGCTGTATGTTGGTCCACATTTAAATCTATGCCACCATCTTCTAATGCAACATCTGCTTGTCGTAAATCTGTAAATTCTGTGTCTTCTACTTTAAATCCTTTATCTTCAAGAATTGGCTTTACGGCCTTTAAAAATAATTCACTATAAGGTCCAGGTGACGTGCCGACTTTAATTGTTTTCTTGTCATCTGATGAGCTCGAGTCAGAATTACCACAAGCTACTAAAAAAATGGCAAGCGATACTAATAGGAATGCTGAAATATACTTTTTCATAAATGAAGACCCCTTTTTTATTGATGTCTAATTTTTTTAGCTAAATAACTGCCAAGTGATTGGATAAGTTGTACAATAATAATTAAAATAACGACAGTTAAAATTATGACAAATGTATTAAAACGTTGATAACCATATGATATGGCTAAATTCCCTATACCACCGCCCCCAACTGTGCCAGCCATTGCCGTTGCGCCAATCAATCCAATGGTTGCAGTTGTTAGCGTCAATATAATAGAAGCAAGTGCTTCAGGAATTAAAAAATGTCGTACAATTTGTAAAGGCTTTGCGCCTAATGATTTTGCTAATTCGATAATTCCAGGATTCACTTCTAATAGAGATGTTTCCACTAATCGTGCAATAAATGGCGCAATGTAAATAATGAGCGGAACAATCGCCGCCTCCGTACCATATGTTTTCCCAACAATTAAGCGTGTGAACGGTACAATCGCTACGAGCAAAATAATAAACGGTAATGAACGAATAATATTAATCATTGAATTTAAGATGAAATATATAATTTTATTTTCTTTTATGCCATTTGGCCTTGTAAGTACTAGAAATAGTGCAAGTGGTAACCCTAATAACGTTCCAATTAATAGCGATACAGAAACCATATAAACGGTTTCGGTCATGGCCTGCCAAATAATATCCGGGGAAATCCGATTCATATTTTCACATCCTCTACGATGACATTAAACTCTTTAATAAATGCTTTAATTTCTTGGATGATTGGCTCATTTGCAGAAAAAGCAATCGTAAAGATGCCTAAAGTAGTTCCCTCTAGTTCTGTAACATTGGCAAAGACAATATTGCTTTCTACATGATGGAAACGTTTATTTAGTTGATATAATAACGAGCTAGCCGTATTTTCTCCTAAAAACTTTAGTCGTAATAACGTATACGTTTGTTGATTTTTTTGATAAAAATCCAATAGGTCTTGTGGAATTTTATTTGGGATAACCGTTTCTACAAAATCTTTAGTAGTCGGTTGGCTCGGCTGACCGAACACTTGAATAACATTTCCCGTCTCAACTAATTGACCATTTTCCATCACAGCTACTTTATTACATAGGTCACGAATAACTTCCATCTCATGTGTAATTAATAGAATAGTAATATTAAACTGTTCATTGACTCGTTTTAACAATGCTAAAATTGATTTTGTCGTTTTAGGATCGAGTGCAGAGGTTGCCTCATCGCATAATAAAATTTCAGGATTTGTAACCAGTGCACGCGCAATTCCAACGCGTTGTTTCTGACCTCCAGAAAGTTGGTTCGGATAATTTTTATCTTTATCTTCTAACCCTACAAATGAAAGCATTTCCCTCACTTTTCGATCGATGTCTTCTTTACTTTCATTCCGTAGCTTTAATGGCAAAGCGACATTGTCAAAAACATTTTTTGACTCAAGTAAATTGAAATGCTGAAAAATCATACTAATCTTTTTCTTATTTAAAATTTTCTCATTCGGACTTAATGTTTGAATATCCTTGCCGTCTACGATGATTTGTCCAGAAGTCGGATCTTCTAAGCCATTTACCATCCGAATTAATGTACTTTTTCCCGCTCCACTATAGCCAATGATCCCGAATATATCGCCTTTCTGAACTTCAAGAGAAACATCATTTAAAGCGACTATTTTCTTTTTCTTTTGATAAAATTCTTTTACGATATGTTTAAAGACAATCAATGTATTATTCCTCCGGATAAATTTGCACTAAAGTTAATCACATAGTTCTCAGAGATTAATCGATCAAAAAATGACTCGCGATTTTTAGGAACATTCCCCCTGTATTTAGTAGTGCTCGTTCATCAAAATCAAATTTTGGATGATGGTGAGGATATTGTGTATTTGGATCTTCATTATGGGCGCCTACATAAAAGAAATTACCGGGCTTTTCTTGTAAATAGTAAGCAAAATCTTCCGCTCCTAACACCGGATCTTTCTGAATAAAAGCGCTCTCTCCAAACTGCTCTTTAATAAATTGCTCCACAAGTGCAGCTTCTTCTACTGGATTAACAAGTACCGGATAACCATGTAGGTAATCTAATTCAAACTCTATATAATTAGTAATCTTTAACCCTTCTAAAATTGCTCGAATTTCCTTTTCAATTTGCGCACGAACGTCTTTATTTAATGCACGAACGGTTCCTTCTAAAACAGCAGAGTCTGCAATAACATTGAAGGCATTTCCAGCATGAATACTTCCGACTGTGACAACCGCCGCTTCCGTTGGGTTAATACGACGACTAACAATTTGTTGTAGATGTTGGACTAAATGTGTTGCCGCAATAATGGAATCTTTCGTTTCATGTGGTCGGGCTCCATGCCCGCCTTTACCGATAATTTTAATCGTAAAAGCATCAACTGAGGCCATTATTGCCCCTGAGGCGGTTGACAGCTTGCCAACAGGGAGGTCTGTCGCTACATGTGCTCCGAACACATAATCCACACCATCTAATACCCCATCTTCAATCATAAATTTCGCCCCACCTGGTGGCTTTTCTTCTGCTGGTTGGAAAATAAATTTAGCTGTTCCATGAATACTGTCTCTATGTTTTTGAAGAACTTTTGCCACCGCAAGTAAGGCAGCTGTATGCCCATCATGTCCACAGGCATGCATAACGCCAGGCACTGTAGATTTATATGTAACTTCTTTTTGATCCTCGATCGGTAATGCATCGAAATCTGCTCGAAATGCAATCGTTTTTCCCGGCTCTCTACCTTGAATAATTCCGACGACACCTTTATCACCAACGTTTTCCCGAACAGATATTCCATAACTATTTAATGTATCCGCGATATAGCGAGATGTTTTTTCTTCTTGAAAAGAAAGCTCCGGGTTTTGATGTAAAAAGCGACGATTTTCTACTATCTCTTCAAACAAAACAGTCAACTCTTTTGTCAGTGTTTCAATAGTCATTCCTTAACCCTCCTCCTATTAGTTAATCATTCGATATATTCGAACAATTACTACGATTTTAAACATATAAAACCAATAAGTCAACTATGTTTTATTTATTTTATATCCACTTCCAAACGAAACGGCCACCTAGCCTCGATTAAATATCGATGCCAGATGGCTGCAAAAGCCTCTCTATTCTACTGGGATAAAGTGATAAATTGTCTTCACCTATCGGGTTTCCACCCTATAAAATCACTTTTTTATTAAGTTAATAAACTCTACCTTCCTGCTAATGTATTCTGAATAAGCATCGAATTTATTCCCTTCTCTACTCGTTCAGCTTTTCAGCAAGAAGCAAAATATACTTTCTCATAAATTCTTGGATATTCGTAATATGTAGTGGATTACCTTATTTATTATTTTCCTCACATGGCTCAGTAGTAGTGGTATTAAAACCTGCATTATTGTGCTAATATTTACATAAATAAGAATATTAAAAGGAGACTTTTATGAATTCATATGAAACTAAGGTTAAAGTTTTTTTAGACTCTAATAATGTACAAGCTGAGCACCTCGTATTTAATCAATCATGCCACTCTGTAAAAGAAGCTGCTGAAGCAGTTAATGGTTCGGAAGACGATTTTGTAAAAAATATTTGCATGATTGATTCAAATAATGAATTAATAGTTGCTATTGTAAAAGGAAACAATAGAGCTAGTACAACTCGTGTTGCCAAATCATTAAACATAGAAAAACCAAGACTTGCTAACGGAAATGAAATTATTGAACATACAGGTTTTCCACCAGGTGGAGTCCCTTCTTTTGGTTTTCAAGCAAAGTTTTTAGTTGACCCCAAAGTAACCAATATGGATTACATATATACTGGTGGCGGTTCTGAAAACTCGTTAGTTAAAATAAATGTTCAGGACTTATTAAGAATCAATCAAGGTACTATTATTAAAGTAAGTAAATAGCAATTCATAACAACCGTATAAAATGACGGTTGTTTTTGCATTGTAAGAATAACGCACTCATCTCCTGTATCGCTCCATAATCGGTGCCCTATTGCGGGAAATCAAAAATACTTTTAAGTCTTGAGGGTCTGTTTACGTTTAGTTGAGCAAACAATAAATTATGTTTTACATTTATGTCATCAAAATCAAGAAAAAATCACTTTAAGGAGATTGCGATATGTGTTATACAATAAAAAGAATCTACCCAACTGATTTAAAGGAAGTCGCGCATTTTATTGCACAGCAAAATACCGAAGAACAACATAACATTGGCTATTGTGGTCAAAATGAACAAGAACTATTGCGCACATTACAGGAAGATTTTATCGATGGTGAATTTACATCGATTGTAGCTTCTTTCGATAATGAAAATATACAAGCACTTATTGGATTAGATATAGACGACGATTCAAGTGAAGTATGGGGACCATTTTCCATAAATGATAATGTAACGATCCAAGAGAAATTACTTTTCACATTGCAGCAGACATATCCACACATTTCAACCTATTATTACTTCATTAACGAACTGAATACTCGACAATTAGCATTTATGGAGCAAATAAACGCCAATAAAACAGGTGAACATCTATTACTTGAAGTTTCGAAAGATTCTTTTGAAACTGTAGTTGCTATGACTAGTCGTTATTATAAAGAATCCGATTACGAGCAATTTAAAAAGATTCATACAAATGCATTTTCAAAAACGTATTACGATGCAGATACCATTTTAAATAGAGTTCAACTGGAAGAAGAAAATGTTTTAAGAATTATAGAAACGGATGGAATCGTTCAAGGATATGCCTATTATGAAATGGACTTAACAGCAAAAGAAGCCCATTTAGAATATATAGCTATTAATCCTGCATACAGAGGCAAAGGAATAGGCACCCAGTTACTAAAAGAAGTTTTAACAGAAATGTTTCGATTCGAAGAAATCACTCAAATCACACTAAATGTAAATAATCAAAATGATCAGGCAAATCACGTTTATTTTAAAGCCGGATTTAAAAAGAGAGCGACTTTATGGAGCTTTTGTTTTAATAAATAAAGTATAAGTCTAAATTAATATTAGCCGGTCTTACATTAAATTTAAGAACAGATTATGTTATGTCCAACAATCGGTACTATCACCGAAGATTGGTGAGCTAAATGTGGATAATCCAAATATCTTGGCGATTGAATGGACAGAGGAAATTTTCACATACGCGCCATTTACCAATTTATTTAACGCAACAGGTCAACCATCGTTATCGTTGCCACTTGCGATGAGTGCGTCTGACTTACCAATTGGGTTGCAATTTATAGGACGCTTCGCAGAAGAATTAACTCTTCTACAGCTTGGGAAACAATTAGAAGAATCTGTTCCATGGAAAGATCGTAAACCACCCGTCCATGTGGGTGCAGAAGTTACGGAAATTGCGACAACATAAAAAAGTAAGTACAAGATTTTTTCTTGTACCTACTTTTTGTTAGTTTACGGACATGAGATATTTTTAGGAATGTCATTAAAGAGGTCAGATACTTATCTATTATCCTTCGAGCATCTTCAGATAAGGTATTTCCTTGCCATCTACAATAGCAATATCGATTGGTGTATTGGTTTTATAAATTATGGTTCCAACGGGTAGTTTGTTAGATGTTCCGTTTTCAAAACCCTTTGCTTTATTGGTTTGTTTTGTTATTTCACCAATTTCTTCACCTATTGTGTAATTTAATTCTTTTACCCAATCTATGTTTTCAACATTAGAATATACAATATCATCCAGAACAAAGATGTCTGCTTTACCATCCTTAAGAAAATCCTTTGGTGTAGGATTACCATTAGTTACACATCCCGATAAAACTACAAGTGAGAGGCAAAGAAATAAGAGAAATTTTTCTTTCAAGCAAAATAGTTTTTTCACTTTTTCCCCCTAATAATCAATTGTTCAACTAAACCCCTTACAATTTCTCACACTTATTTTACCAGAAAGTTTGATCATTAAATACTTGTTAAAAAATCAATAATCTTTTAGAAAACAGCCTTATATTAATTAGTTCCATTGATTATTTCCTGAATTACATGTTGTACTTGTTTGATTCAAATAAATTAAATCTTCTAAGGATTTTACGGGCTTGTTTGATAATTTTATTTATAAAAATTCGCCTTTCTTTATTGACAGAAAATTCGGATTAATTATATAATTCTTGGTATTACCACTGTCTTTTATTTGTATTACCATAAAACAAAGGGGACGATAATTTGAAAGAAAAGGAACGCTCCTCAGATAAAATCGAGAATGAAATAATTAAATCCATATTGGCTGGTATTTATTCTATAGGAAGTACTTTACCGCCGGAAAGAGAGCTTGCAAAAGAATTTGGTGTTGGTCGTCCAACTATTCGAGAGGCACTTCAACGTTTAGGAAGGGGTGGATGGATAACAGGAAGAAAAGGAATGCCTGCAATTGTTAATGATTATTGGCGCAATGGGAATCTAACGACACTTGTTAATATTGTTGAAATTCATCCTAGCATAACAGATGAATTTATCATGTACTTATTAGAATTAAGAAGTTCTTTGACTCCGACTTATATTCGTGATGCTGTTACGTTTAATCAGCCTAAAGTGGTTGCTCTCCTTGCCAATCTAGAGCAGCTTGAAGATAGTGCAGAAAGCTATGCGGCATTTGATTGGGATCTGCAAAAAAAGTGTGCTGGCCTTGCTGTCAATCCAATCTTTCTACTCATTTTAAATAGCTTCGATTCCATTTATATAGATATGGCGAAAAGATATTTTTCTGTAAAAGAATATCGTGAGTTGTCCTTCAACTATTACCACGACTTATTAAAGGCTGCATTAAAGGGAGATGCAATGGAAGCGAAAAAGTTGTCTACGACAACAATGGCGAAAAGCTTGGCACTCTGGAAAGATAGAAAAAAATAAAGAATACTGGAGGCGTGATAAATGAGATTGAAATATTTTAAAGAATATTTTTCATATCCTGATATATTAATCATGACTTGTCTATTCCTCATTAGCTTTGGATTTATGATTCTTCATTTAACCTCTATCGGAATTTTGGGTGCTTTTATTCTTGGAATGATTATGTATTCCTTAGCTGAGTATGTTACACACAGGTTTCTTTTTCATCTGAAACCACCTAAGAATGCATTTTTGTTAAAAATGCTTAAACGCTTACATTATGACCACCATTCAAATCCGAATGAATTACATTTATTATTTTTACCCTTATGGTATAGTGTGCCAAACATTGTCATTGTAGCAGTCATTATTTATTTACTTTCATCTAGCTTTATAATTACAAATGCATTTATTGCAGGGATCATGCTCTTTTTATTATTTTATGAGTGGAAGCATTATATCGCCCATCGCCCCCTTCAACCAATATCTCCATGGGGACGTTGGATGAAAAAGGTTCATTTATGGCATCATTTCAAAAATGAAAATTACTGGTATGGTGTTACGAACCCAGCCTATGATTTTCTCATGGGTACCTTTAAAAACCAAAAGGATGTTGACCAAAGCAAAACTGCTAAAAATCTTGAGAAACGTGGCGACTAGCATAGGGATAACGTCAAAATTAGATATTGATAGACTTTAATTAAACATAAAAAGCCAATCATTGTTATTTAATGATTGGCTTTAAATCTCACTTACTTATGCTACAGTTCTCTGTGGTATGCCAAAATAAGGTTTTGTTAACATTACATTTCTTATGAAAAACAGTTACAATTAAACAAAACATTTTATACAAAAGGTAGGATTTAATGAAATTAGGAGTAGGCTATTTACCTGTAATAATAAACCGTTATCTTACGGTGGTAATATTTTCGAGTTTAGAGCAAGTTTTAAAACTTCCCCCTGATTTCGTTACACTAGAAATAGTTGAATTTGGATAATTCCTTTTAAAAATAACCACCTAGAACGTTGTCAGACAATTTTCTAGGTGGTTCTATTTTTAAAATCGAACTTACTTATGGTACGGTTTTCCGTTATATTTTATGAAGGATTTAGACTTCTTTTTTTATTTATTGAATTATTGAGTCTTCAAATACAATTAGGGGTCACTTCACTTGATCTAAAATGAGTATCTTTTAGTCGCTAGTAGAACCTTAACGAGCCATGGAAACTCCTTGCAGCATAGTAGGATTCTGCTCCATTGTGGTACATAACTCAACCTCTCTCTCTTGCCCTCTGTGTATCTCTTATATTCTTTTGAACCGTTATAGCTGCAAATAAACTAAGAACAAATGCCATACTATAAAATCCTTTTTCGCTTAAAACAATACTTCCTGCATTGTATAAACCGATGGCCATTAATGTAATAGATACAATAAGTGCGAACCAACTAATACCATAATAAATATTAGTAACTGGTATTCCCTCATCTTTATCTCTAACTGCTTTTTGTAAAGATATCGCCGAATAAAGTCCGAAAACTAAAACTGCAAAGTAAAATCCCTTTTCGTTCAATTGCATAGTTGCGTTAAACAAACCTATAAGATAAGACGCAACACCTACTAATAGCGCTGCCCACGAAGCCCCTTTAAAGGCTGGAGTCGGTTCTCCTTCTTTCCTTTCTACTTTCCTTTCTTCTTTCACTATTAAATCATTTCGTTTTTCTTTATCTAATAAAGCTTCATTATCATTGGGCATTCAATTTTTCGCCTCCATCTTTTAATCTAATAAAAATGGAGCACCAAAGACACTGTAGTGCACCTTCTTTACAAAACTAACCTGCCAATAAGTTGAACAAGAAAAGAAGAACTTCGTTATTAAAGTATATGCTCATTAGCATGAAGAACATAACTTCACAACCTTTAGGTTTTCGCGATCAATTATACCTTGTCCAAAATCGGCTTTGTGGTTAGGCCAGTATGAGGTATGAGTGTAAATCTTAAATAAGTTGTACTAACTCTGGATTTAATACAACTTTATGATACCTCTAACAATCAGAATATTCTGTACCAATTTCGTGGCCATTCAAGCAAACCCTGTTCATTCCATCACAGCCGTCAAGACCACAACAACCATTTAATCTACTGTTATCTGAATGGCGGTTTGAATTGATTAAATCCTTGATGTTGATAATGATAGAACCTTTTAATAGTGCGTAAGCTGTTTCCTCTTGAATTAAATAAAAGCCTCTAGGAATATAATCTTGACCATCATTTTCATTAATCAAATTCAAGTCTTTTAATTCCGATAATGGTTCAGAAATTTCTAAATTACATACTTTACAAATCAGTTTCAACTTATCGGTTCCTCCTTAGCCATCCATGTAGCGCAAAACTAGCGCTACACAACAGAGAATGAAAGAATACTACATTCTTTCATGAAAGAAAAAAAGCTGCCTATGCACTCTATCTATAATTTTTTATGCCACTTTCGAAAGCCTGTCTATCGTCATTCTCAATCCCGTGCAAGGCTTCTTGTAAAGCAAATGTACTTTTATAAAATTTAACTCGTTCAGATATTTCATTACCGTTAGGATATGGGTTTATACACATATCAAAAAAATCTTCACCATAGCTAGAGAGTATGCCAGCAAAGTCATACGCTGGATCTCCTAAACCAGAACCACCAAAATCTATTATCCCTGAAATCATACTTGTTTTTGGATTCCACAAAATATTAGATGCTCCGAAATCTCCGTGTATAAGTGTTATATCTAAATTTGAGAATGCTTTCCCTTTTAGGAACGTTTCAAAAGATTGTGATATTTCCTTTTGAGCGTCTAATCTGATAAAAGGAAATAATGTATTTTCAATCTTATCATACAGGGTATACATCTCTTCCCTAGGATTACGAACCTTTAGTTTCAAATCTCGACTTGCTTTTTCTCCTGAAATAGAATGGAGTTCTACAAGAAAAGAAACAAGTTGTTTTGCCAACCCTTTCACCAATTCAACACTCTTAACATCTGTTAAACTTTCCTTCCATAAAGGAACACCATCTATTTGTTTATAGCCACTGAAGACCTTACCTGGTGCTACCTCTACAAAAGACTCATAAATTGGATTCGGAATAGGAATGGAAACGATCCCTTTAATATATTTCAAAATTTCCGTCTCTCTTCTTAATTGAATGATGCCATTTTTATATTTTGGAAATCTAAAAACCAAAGATTTGTTTACAATTAATACATCGTTATTCTGTCCGATTTCATTAAGATAAAAGTCTTCAACGGAAAGGTCAGAATAACAGGATTGAATGTTTTCAATAAAGTTATTATTCATTTAGAAATACCCCCTTTGGTCTCTTTCTATTGTTTTGATTCCTAAACTCTTGTTGAATTATCCTGCGCAGTTAGTTTAACTACATTCCTTCACAACATTCAAATCCATTTTAACATAAATATCCAATAAAAAAATCACCTCTAAGGAACGAGGTGATTTTTATCAATCTTACTTGTAAACAATCCATCTTATTTACGAAGCTACACACTACCCTAGTAACCAAAAGTGAATTGATGGCATTCCATTTTAAGAAGCATCTGCATTTTCAAACTGACTATTGTATAGGTCTGCATAGAATCCTTTTTCTGCAATTAGCTCTTCATGATTACCACTTTCAATAATATCTCCGTCTTTCATAACTAAAATCAAATCGGCGTTTTTAATTGTTGAAAGTCTATGTGCAATAACAAATGATGTTCTGCCCACCATCAATTTATCCATTGCTTGTTGAATCAGTGCTTCAGTACGCGTATCAACGGAGCTAGTAGCTTCATCTAAGATTAGCAATGGTGCTTTTTTAACCATTGCCCTTGCAATCGTAATAAGCTGTTTCTGTCCTACAGATAAACTTGTATTATCATTTAAAACTGTATCATAACCTTTTGGCAGCGTTCTAATAAAGTGGTGTAAACCTACTGCTTTACAAGCTGCAACTACTTCTTCATCGGTTACATGATCTTTGTTATAAATGATATTTTCTTTAATGGTACCTTCGAATAGCCAAGTATCTTGCAGCACCATGCAAAATAAGTCGTGAACATTTTTACGCGTAATGGACTTAGTCGGTACATCCTCAATCATGATTTCCCCGCTATCTACTTCATAGAAACGCATGAGAAGATTAACAAGCGTTGTTTTACCAGCCCCAGTAGGTCCGACAATGGCCACTTTTTGACCGGCTTTTATTTGAGCAGAGAAATCTTTAATAATAAGTTTTTCTTTCGTATATCCGAATTTAACGTTTTCAAATTTCACATTACCTTTAACATCTTTAGCATCTAAAGTGGATTTCTTATCACTTTCATCTTTAAGTTCCTCTTCTTGTAAGAACTCAAATACACGTTCGCTTGCTGCGGCAGTTGATTGCAAGCTTGTAGCTGCCTGTGCTAACTGAGACAACGGCTGCGTAAATAAGCGGATATAAACCATAAATGAAACAATAACACCAAATGTAATAGAACCTTTCATTGTTAGTGCAGCACCTACTACACAAACAACAACATAACCTAAATTTCCAATAAAGATCATGAGCGGCATCATCATCCCTGACATAAACTGTGCTCGCCAAGCGCTATTAAAAAGACTTTCATTGATTTCATTAAATTCTTGCTTCGCCACTTTTTCACCGTTATAAACCTTCATGACATTATGTCCTGAATAGATTTCTTCAATATGGCCATTTATCCTACCAAGATCTTGTTGCTGGCGTACGAAGTACTTTCGGGATTTGGATATAATAAATGACATGAATACAAATCCAACGAAAGTTGCTGCAATGGCAGAAAGAGCCATCGTAACATTAATATAGAACATCATAATCAAAGATCCAAAGAACATAACTACCGCTGTCACTAACGAACCAATACTTTGGTTTAAAGACTGTCCAATCATATCCACATCATTCGTGACACGACTTAACACATCTCCGTACGTTGTAGAGTCAAAGTATTTCAACGGTAATCTATCGATTTTGTTCGAAATATCTGTCCGTAACCTTTTGGAAACTCGCTGCGTAATAGTAGCCATCATAAACGCCTGAATATAATTGAATATAAAGCTCAACCCATACAAAATAGCAAGGAACAGACCAATTTTTCCGATAGCTGTAATATCAATCTCACCTGCCATGCCATCCATGATCAAATCGGTGATCTCACTCAGCTTATTCGGTCCAATGATCGTGAAAATTGTTCCTACAACTGCTAATACAAGTGCAAAGATGATCGCTGGTAAATAAGGTTTACAATAGGCGATCAACTTCGCCCAAGGCTTTTTGAAATTCTTGGGCTTTTCTCCAGGAGCCATCATAGGACCTGGACCACCGGGACCGCCGGGACCTCTTCGGGGCTTATCTGTTTGTGTATTACTCATTTTCCAACTCCTCCTTCGATAGCTGCGAATAGGCGATTTCCTGATAAGTCTTACAAGTTTTCAATAACTCACCATGTTTCCCCATACCAACGATTTTACCTTCGTCAAGAACAATGATTTTATCAGCATCTTTAATTGTTCCAATTCGCTGTGCCACAATCAAAGAAGTTGCACATTTCGTTTCTTTTTTCAAAGTTGAACGAAGTTGACGGTCTGTTTTATAATCTAGGGCAGAGAATGAATCATCAAAAATAAAGATTTCTGGATTTCTATTCACTGCTCTTGCAATAGAAAGACGTTGTTTCTGTCCTCCTGAAAGATTTGTACCCCCTTGCGCAATCGCCGCTTCATATTCGCCGTCCATTGTCTCCACAAACTCTTGCCCTTGGGCAATTTCCACCGCTTTTTTGATCTCCTCATCTGTGGATGAAGTTTGACCGTTATCACCGTAGGCAACATTAGATTTTACCGTACCTGAAAATAATACGGCTTTTTGAGAAACGTAGCCAAGCTTATTATAAAGAGCTTCATGTGCGTATTCTTTCACATTGATTCCGTCGACTAATACCTCTCCCTCCGTAGCATCGTAAAATCTTGGGATTAAATTAATCAGCGTACTTTTACCACTACCCGTAGAACCGATTAATGCGACAGTTTCGCCTTTATGTGCTGTAAAGCTAATATCTTTTAACACATAGTCCTCTGCATTAGGATATTTAAAGCTAACATTACGCAGTTCGATTTCACCTTCGATTCCCTTCGGTGACGATTGCATTGTTCCGTCAATAATTGTCTGAGGTGTATTTAGTACTTCATTAACACGTGCTGCAGATACTGCTGCTCTCGGTAGTAAAATGAACGTCATTGATAATAGCATAAATGCCATAACTACTTGCATTGCATAAGATGAAAATACTACCATGTCACTGAACAAACCGATTCGGTCCATACCCCCTGCATTCGAAATCAAATGAGCTCCAATCCAGTAGATAGAAAGAGTTAAACCTGACATAATTAGACCCATCCCCGGCTGCATAAGGGCCATAAGGCGGTTGACAAAAAGATTTGTATCCGTTAAATCCTTATTTACTTTTTCAAATTTTTCTTCCTGATACTGTTGTGCGTTATAGGCATGAACAACACGAATACCAGTTAAACCTTCTCTTGTTACTCGGTTAAGATTATCTGTCAGTTTTTGAACAACTTTAAATTTCGGTAGCACAAAGATGATCAGGTTGCCTATCATAATCAGTAAAACAATGACAGCCACTCCTGTTGCCACTGACCACTCCCAACTTTTCCCGGTAATCTTCAAAATAGCCCATATTGCAAGGATTGGAGCCTTAATCATCACTTGAAGACCCATTGCAACAGTTTGCTGTATTTGCGTTATATCATTAGTAGAACGAGTAATTAGACTTGCGATTGAAAAACCATTAATCTCCTCCATAGAGAAAGATAACGTTTTGTTAAATACCCCTTTTCGCAATTCCTTCGAAAGAGACGTTGCTACCTTTGCCGCAAAATAGCCCACGATGATTGCCAAAATCATACTGCCAAGGGCACATAAAAGCATCTTCCCTCCAGCTGACCATATATCGCTCGTTTTACTGCCCTCTGTTTGTACAAGGGTCGTAATTTTAGACATATAATCCGGCAACTTCAAATCTAGCCAAACTTGCCCTACTATGAACACTATGCTGGCTACAATTAGCGTCCATTCTTTTGGTTTTAAGTATTTAAATATTTTTAACATGTTTGCAGTCCCCCTCTTTTAGTTAGCATGCTAACTATATAGTAATAAAAACTTCAAAATAGCATCTGCTTCAAGATTCAATATTCTCTTTCATAGCATCCATTACTTCAAAAAAAACTTCAAGTTTCTCTTCCGGGATACCTGTTAGTAATTGTTGTTCAAGCATTACTCTACGTGTCATGATACTGTTATGTATTTTCAACGCATCTTCTGTTAAGACAATTTTTTTGAGTCTTGAATCAAAGGGAACAGTTTGCCTAGTAATCAATCCATTACTTTCCATAGATTTCAGTATTCTAGACGCTGTTGATTTGCGAATAGAAAATTCTCGTTCAAAATCTTTTTGAAACACATCTGTATCTTGATTTTTGTAAAGATAACCAATCGTCCAGCCATGCATGGCAGTAAGGTTATCTCTATCCGTTTGCATAGTACATATGGTTTGATCCAATTGTCTTCTCATTAAGAGCGACAATGTACGCAACTCTAACCCAACTGATCTCCTTTTGCTCAATTTTCTACCCCCGAACTGTTAGCCTGCTAACTTTATTATATAAAAAGTGTATAGTGTCCCCCATGTGGAGCATGGCGTACTTAACAATTTATTCGTAAGACGCTTATGCCATTAGGTGAAAGATGGATCGTGTTCAGATTTATCTCCGTATTCAGTTTGCCATATTAACTGCAAAAAATTCAACAAAAAAGCAAAACCACTTTTTAGTTATGAAAATAAGTGGTTTGCTTTGAAATAAAGTATGCTAAGAAATGGCAAATAACAATGTTCATATCATTTTTCTAAGCCTGAATACGGAAAAAATTACAGCTCGGAAGTTGTTGGAAGAAACGGTTTTTTTGCAACTAGTTAGGCATTAAATTTTACATATCTAATTTAGAAAAGGAAAGAATATAAAGGAGTTCCAAATCCGGACTAGAGCTCAATAAGAATTTACAATTTTCAGGAGGATAAGTATGTCTACATTTAATTTGGGTGACAAAGTACCCGATTTTACTCTTCCAGCAGTTAATGGAGAAGCATTCTCTTTTGTATCTCATCAAAATCAGCATAAAAGTTGGCATCTCATTATCTTTTTCAGAGGATCATGGTGCCCTGTTTGTCTTCATGACTTAAAAGAGCTTGAAGAAAACAAAAGTTATTTTAAAGACAAGAATGTACATCTAATTACAATCTCAACGGATCAATTGGAAAATTTAAAGAAAATGGTTGATGAGCACAATCTTACCTTTATTGTCTTAGCAGATGAAGAGTTAAAAACATTAAAAGCATATGATGTGTTTTATCACGGAGAGGAAGCACCCTATGAGGATCATGGTACGCATGGAGAGCCAGCTTATTTCCTAGTTGATGAAAATGGACAACTACTATATCAACAAAAACAAACAAGTCCATTTGGACGCCCATCATCTACTGAACTTCGCAAGATTGTCCAGTATATTGGAAAGAATTTAAAGACAAATCAATAAATAAAAATATTTGATTGGGTGCAATTGTAGAGCAACATAAGTAGAAAATGATCCATCTCGAATGATTTGCCTTATACGATTGACCTAAAATCTAAAATGCTTAAAATTAAAAGGTAATCCCATATTAGACATGACTAAGATGGGATTACCTTTTTCTGTATGTGGAATCAATTCCGTCTGTTATAACGTAATAATATAGGCTAAAACAAAGCTAATTCCAAATTCGAATTTCGTAAGTTATTAATTAGATTATATTTTCATGTTTAATTCTCTATTGGGATTATAGAATTGTAACCATTTATCCGCTTCACTAACCATCCACGTTCCAAATTCATTTAAAAACGATAACATTAAGTTTGTATCTATTATTGGTGTTATGGCATATTCAAGTGCTTTTTTCATGTCGCTTTCCTTTTCAGGGAAATATTCCGAAAACAATTTATAAGCAGGATATAAATCCCTTGTATATGTGTTTGCTTTAGTTATGACAAGTGCAAGTCCTGCTCTTACTATAATTTTCATAATCCACTTGCAACAATCTTTAATATCCTCTATATCAGAATTATCTTGAAGATCATCACAGGCATTTTTAATTTGACCTTGTAAATGAATAAGGTGGTCATTTGCTAAAGCTTCGTCAGCTTTATATCTTGGTAATTGAGGTATCAAGTCTTCTCCAAACACACATATTCCATGGGTTTTGAGTATGAAACTAATTATTGAAAAAGATGACGTATTTAAAATATCTTCTATGCTGTAAAAACTTAGTTCAATACCATCTACACAAGTATGTTTTTGATTTAATTCTTGTTCTACTTCTTTTATCCGCTTTAACTGCAGTTTATTAGGGTTTTGTTTTGTAACCGCTATTGTGTCTAAGTCAGCTACGCCTTCAATACCTATCCCTTTTGGAATGGATCCTCTTATGTATACACTATGTAAGTCATCTTGAAGATGAGTGGAATACGTATTAACCACATCGTATATCACAGGAAGAAAAATTGAGTTGATTTTATTCCAGTCTGAATGGTTAATAATGTGGCCATCTCTATCAGTAACACATAAGCTTCCAATTTCTCTAATAGTAGTCATCACATATCTCCTTTTAAAGATTTATAGTAACTTAGTCTACCTACTATACTACGCCTGGCTTTAGCCCCTGACGAATAAAAACAACTAATGATATTATATCTAATATACATTTTTTTGAACATCTGAACATTATATCTATTTTGTATAAAAATAGGATAGCATGTTCTATATTGAACACGCTATCCTATTTCATTTTGGAAATTTAGGGTCGTAGAGAATTAATACCTTAATCCTTATTTTCAGCAAACCCCATCTTCTAACTAAAGTATTCGTTATCTGGATTTTTCTCATATTTTAAATGAGCGTCGAATTTAGTACCTTTTTTACTTGTTGAGCCTTTTACCAATACCGTTCCATCGGCTAGCAATTTCTTTACCATTGTTTTGGTAGGCTTCAGTCATTAGCATTTCATTTCCTATCAGCATACGAATTGTTTGTATGTAGCTTATCATATCCTCCTGGAATCCACGGTACTATTTTCATAGCATTGGATAACCTGGGTAATGTTTTATCGTTTGCCAGTAGTCTGCTGCTTTTGTTCTCTTGTAAAACTTATAAAACGGTTCTTTGTGGCGAGCAAGTTCTTTATAGAGCCTAATTATTTCCTGTAAAAGATTTTCGATATGCTGTACAGACACTTTCTTCACAAATAGCTCCCCTGCCTGTGCATTTTTCCCCATCGGAACAGCCCCTAAATACACATCGAAGCTATCTTTCTGATATACAAGCCCAATATCATCATAAACGGCATTATAGCAAGCTGATGCACAGCCATTCATATTAATGCGAATCCTGCTTGGTACTTCCAAGCCTTCAAGCTGCTGATACAGCTCCTCTGTAATCTGTGCTGCCTCCATTTTATCGCCATCACAAAAATCACAAGCCTTCATAGTTACAATCTGTCCTTGCTTTGCAATATATAAGCCCGCCTTTTCCAACTTCCTTTTGGCAGTCGTTAATTCTATTGTTGGTACGGATAGTAGTATACTGTAGGACGCAGAATATTTAATAGCGCCACTCACTCCGACTATCTCTGCGATTGTTTGAAATTGTGCTGGTGTATAATGTTTGTTGATAATGCCAGGACTCACAGCAAGACGCGTAAATTCACCTTCTTTGTTTAACTTAGCAAATGTTTTTTCAGGAATATTATGGTTAAAAGCATTTATAGTCATTTTTACCCTCCTCCTATAAAAAAAGCTAGCACATGGCTAGCTCCTCTTCTTTATTGAAAGCTTTCTGGATAAAATCCTTGTGCCAAAATTCGAATTGCTTCGGCCGCACGAACACCCTCAGATGCTGCTGATAGTGGTAAAATAACGAAACGTTTGTTAAATACTGCTTCCGTTTCTTTTAGTGCCGGATCATTTTTCAGGAAATTAATTTTTTCTTCAGTAGTAGTTGAACCATAGTCAATTACAACGATAACTTCAGGGTTGCGCTCAACTACATCTTCTTTTGAAACGGTTGTCCAGCCAGACTCAACGTCACCGAAAATATTTTTTCCACCTGCTACTGTCACGAGTTCATTCATGAAGTTTTGTGCAGCAGTAAAAACTTCTTTCTCACCACTATCAAATACAAGGATACGTAAATTCCCCTCCTCTTGCGGAAGCTTCGCACGAATGTCCTCTACATCTTTTGTCATTTGTTCAATTAACTTTTCTCCACGCTCTTCCACATGGAATATCTTGGCGATGTTACGAATATCGCCGAAAATATCCTCTAACTTAGGATTTTTAATGCTTGAAGATGTATGTAAATAAGTGTGGATGCCAAGTGCTTCTAGTTCTTCTGGTGTTCCGACACCCTTCTCACTAAACCCGCTTTTCCAGCCTGCATATAAAAAATCCGCTCCTGCATCAATCACTTGTTCCTTTGTTGGGTATTGCTCAGCTAGTACTGGAACTTTATCATACGCTGCCTGTAACGGTGGATAAATTGCATCATCTAAATATGCTGTTCCGACCATTGAATCCTCTAAGCCTAACGCTAGCATAATCTCTGTCACATGCTGATTTAAGCTAATTGCTTTTTTAGGTGCTTGCGAATAGACTTGTGTCGTATTGTTATTGTCAATCGTTACTTCCGTTGCTCCTGCTTTTGCTGGTTCTACTTGTTCACTTTGCGATGCTGAATCTTTTTTTCCCTCGTTACCACAAGCCGCTAAAATACTTAGCATTGCGATTGCAAGAACAAGCCATACGCTTCTTTTTAATGTCTTCATGTCTACTTCTCCTTTTTTCTAAAAAATATGATAGAAAGAAATCTAAGAGTCTTAAACTAACTATAAAAATTGCTCAGATATATAATAAATATGCGGCTTTTTCGTGACAGGATGTACACTAACTTCCGCATGTACACCAAACACCTTTTGTAGCAATGAGGGTGTTAATACATCAAACGGAGTTCCATACGCCGCAATTTCTCCGTCCTTTAAAACATAAATTTTGTCGCAATAAGTTGCTGCAATATTTAAATCATGCAAGGCTACAATGACCGTAATCGGCAAGCTCTGTATTAAATCCATGAGTTGGAGTTGATGCTGAATATCTAAATGATTCGTTGGCTCATCTAATGCCATGACCTTAGCTTGTTGCGCCAAAGCCCTTGCAACAACGACTCGTTTTTTCTCACCACCAGATAATGAACTAAAAGTACGTTCACTTAAATGCAGTACGCCTGCTTGCTGCATCGATTCCTCGACAATAGCTAGATCTTCTTTTGTATCCACTTCCATAAGCCTTTTATGCGGGGTACGTCCCATTGCAACAAGATCCTTAACAGTGAACTCAAAAAGCACTGGTGTTTCCTGCCCTACGACGGCTAGTTGCTTTGCTATCTCCTTTGAAGATTGCTTGTAAATATTTTCATTAAATAACAATACTTCTCCCTCTTGAGGTTGTAGCATACGATACATATTTTTTAATAGGGTCGATTTCCCACTGCCATTAGGGCCAATTATGCCCACAAACTCGCGTTCTTGAATATGTACAGAAACATTGTTTAATATTTTCACCTGCTGCACGGCAAAAGTAAGGTTTTTTGCTACGTATACCATCTAATTCTCCTCCCCGAAAGAATACATTTGCTTACGCAACATCCATATAAAAAATGGGCATCCGCATAAAGCCGTAATAATTCCAATCGGCATTTCCTCAGGTGCAATCACAACGCGCGCAGCTGCATCAGCCCATATTAAAAATATCGCACCAATTAATGCACTGACTGGCAGTACAAACTTATAATTTGAGCCGACAATCATGCGTACGATATGTGGAATAATCAGGCCTATAAAGCCAATTGCACCACTGACAGCAACAAGGACACCTGTTAATAAGGAAATTAATAAAATTAGTAGCAATCGAAATTTCTCTAAATTAACCCCCAGCGTAACAGCAGATTCTTCACCTAGTAAAAGTAAATTCAAATGACGTGCATGAAGACGTAAAATTACGTAGACGACCATTAAAACAACGAACGGAATCATTAAATTTACCCATTTCGCTCCAGCCAGACTTCCCATCATCCAATACATCACTGCCTTTATGCCACCCTCTTCTTTCGCCATCATCAGCATAAAATTCGTCATTGCTGACAAAACTAGTGACACGGCAATTCCGGCTAATAATAATCGAATAACTGAAATTCGCCCTTCAACTCGTGCTAAGAAAAACACGATTAGTACTGCAATCGTCGCACCTATAAAAGCCGCAAGTGATAGCGCATACATACCTAAAAATGAAAAAGCGCCAAGTAAAATAACAGACGTCGCCCCGACAGATGCACCGGAAGATACTCCCAAAATGTAGGGGTCTGCGATTGAGTTGCGAACTAAAGCTTGAATAGCAGCTCCCGAAATTGCAAGACCCGCCCCGACTAGTATGGCAAGTACTACGCGGGGAGTACGAATTTGCCAGATGATGATTTCCTGCGAACGACCCCAATCTTCTGTAATGCCAAGTGGATTGAACGGGATATGCGACAAAATAATACGCCATACAATACTAGGTGTAATAGACACAGAGCCTACCATTATCGCTAACGTCATTGATAATAGAACGACACCAGTCAATACTAATAAGAGTAGGTTGATTTTTCTTGTTGTTGGATTTTTCAAAACGTGCTCCTCTCTTAGGGCATAAAAAAATCCCCTTGTCTACAAGAGGATGTCATAGTTAAATAAAGGGCGTCTCTTCCCAGTCACTACAACCATCCTCGTGGTTCTATGTAAGTTTGTTGCTTTTATTGGCAGGTCTCCTGGCTTAGGTTCATCATCTATACGCCTTCCCATAGCTCGCTACAGTGACATATTGTATAGACTCTCCATTACAGTTGCGGGACAGCATCGGATTTGCACCGATTTCCCTTTTAAGCAAATGAACAATGTCATTCGCACCAACAAAAAATATTAAGTTATAAGAGGAACAATATCAGAATATTTTCCAGATAGCAATTATATTATATATTACATTAAAGAAAAAATAGTTATAAACGAGAGATTAATAGTTGTAAAATAGAACTATTAAACACTAATTATTGTTAGAAAAATAAATAAATTTAGATAATATTTTATCTTACCTTACTATACAATTTCCTCAAAGTACTCTATTAGTCATCTCCTTCTTCTCTATATTCAATATCATTCAGGTCAATACTCTACATAATCTACTAACAAATCTTTCATTCCATTCTATGGACTTACTCTTAATTAAACAAAATTTAATTTGGTTATATATTTTTATAAATGGAAAATATAAAAATACAAAGGATTTCTTTTTATACTTGGGAGTTCATAAGGCTGAGATAACCTTCATTTCATAAAATAAGTAGTTATGCGAGTTTCATATTCAGCAATAGGCATAAATTGCATAATAAACTATCGCCTCATCATTTGATAAAGTTTTAGGTATCACATACGTCGGTATAATCGTACTATGGCTTTCTACTTTAGAGTTGTCGAAAACACGCTTCTTTTTGGAAAACTGGATTTCATGTTCATACGGTAAACCTGTTTTCAATTTGTTCAATACTTAAGCAGTCTTCTCTACTAAACTTTCTTCTAAGGCGACACTTGCTGTACATTATCTAAATAGTAATGGACTTAATTACAATGTATGAAAGCTTAGATTATAAGTCATTAAAATTAGATTTCCTAATAAAGATGGCCATAATTATTTATATAACAGTTATACTGAAAATTAATTTATAATTAATTTACAAGAAGTTGTAATTATTATTAATAGGAGAAGGATATATGAAAATAGTAATTGCAGAAAAACCAGATCAAGCAGCAAAATTAGCTGCCCCCTTTTCTTTTACAAAAAAAGCTGGTTATTTTGAAGTTAAGCCTAACACATATTTTCCAGATGGAGCACTAATTACATGGGCGATAGGACATCTATGTGAATTGAAAGCACCTGAGGAATATAATCCAACATGGAAGAAATGGACATTAGAAACATTACCGATTATTCCAGATCGATTCGAATATAAAGTGACAAAATCAAAATATAAACAATTCAATGTAATTAAAGGTTTAGTAAAAAGACCTGATATTCGAGAAATCATCATTGGTGGTGATGCTGGGCGTGAAGGTGAATTAATTATCCGCACCATTTTGAGAGTATGCGGTGTTAATAAACCGATGAAACGTCTATGGATATCATCTTTAACAGAAAACGCTGTAAAAAATGGGTTTGCAAACTTACTACCAGAAGAGAAAACACGCGATATATATTTTGAAGCACTAAGTCGTTCATGTGCAGACTGGCTAATTGGCATCAACACATCCAGATTATACACGGTACTCCTCAAACGAAATGGCGTGAAAGATGTATTTTCAATTGGTCGTGTACAAACACCTACACTTGCACTAATAGTAAAGAGAGAGCATGAAATTGCGAATTTTAAATCAGAACCATTTTGGGAAGTGGAAACAGAGTTTAATTTTGATGGAAAAATGTTAAAAGCAAAATGGCATAAAGATAACATTTCAAGAGTTCAAGTGGAAAGACAAGCTATTGCGATTGCTAATTTCTGTATCAATAAAAATGTAGAAATTAATAGTATTAAAAGAGAAACAAAGGAATACGCTCCTCCATTGTTATTCAACTTATCTGCATTACAAGCTACAGCAAACAAGGCCTATAAATTCTCACCACAAAATACACTGGATATTTTGCAAAAACTTTATTTAAAGGGCGTAGTTTCCTATCCAAGATCTGATTCACAATTTTTAACGAATGAAGAAGCAAAAACACTACCAAAGATACTAAAGCATTTAAGTAAAATTGATAAATATAAAGGACTTCTTCCTCCACCGACAAGTTCAATTATGAATAATAAAAGATATGTGAATGAAAAAAAAGTAACCGATCACCATGCAATTATTATTACAGAGCAAATACCAGACGTAGCGACGCTAAGTACAGAAGAAGAAAAGATTTATGATTTAGTTGCAAGACAAGTCATTGCTGCACATTACAACAATGCCATATTTTCTTACACAACGATTCATTCACTTGTCGATAAACGTGCAGAATTCATCTCTAAGGGCAAAGTGCTTATGGAAGAAGGTTGGCGTAAGGTTATTTATCATTCTAAAGATAACTCACCTACAGACAAAGATGAACTACTTCCCCTATTACATGAAAATGAGCAAGGTATCGTTGCGAAAGCGAACGTAAAAAAAGGTGAAACCCAGCCACCAAATCGATATTCTGAAGGTAATTTAATTACCGTAATGAAAACAGCTGGTAAACATTTAGAAGATGCGGAATTAGAAAAGGTCTTATCGAAAACGGAAGGATTAGGTACTGAAGCTACACGCGCTGGAATTATTGGTACATTAAAAGATCGAAACTACATCGAAGTTAAGAAAAATCAAGTCTTTGCAACGACTAAAGGTATGTTACTAATTGAGGCACTAGGTGAAAGTATCTTAACTTCCCCTTCTATGACTGCCAAATGGGAGCAACGACTTTCTGAAATAGGTGAAGGCAACGCTTCTCCTAAAGTATTTATGGAACAAGTAAAAAAGCTTGCTGACAAATTGATTTCAGATGCTAACATGCGTGAAAAGGAATGGGCATTTAATCAAAATGCAGTCGATAAAATCACTGCAAATAATCCGTATAACAAAAAATATAATAAAGAAAAAACAGTTGTTGGGAAATGTATCCTTTGTGAGGGGTCAATCATAGATCATGGCAATTTTTACGGATGTTCAAATTATAAAACAGCTAATTGTAAATTCTCTGTTTCAAAGAAACTTTTAAGAAAAACTATTTCACAATCGAATATGAAAAAACTCTTGTCAACTGGTGAAACAAACTTGATAAAAGGATTTAAAAAAGGAGAAAAAACTTTTAATGCCCACCTTATTTGGGATAAAAAAGAATGTAAAATTAATTTTAAATTTCCACAATAACTAACAATTCTACTTTCAACATATCGTTGAAAGTCTGTAGCTTATATTAAGAGTTTAATAATAGCCTTGATAAACAAGCAAAAAGAAAGAGCATGTTTTTAAAAAATTTAATCAAAACGTGCTCTTTGTATATTTTATTGAATCATTCTTCTATAATAAAGATTGATCATTTCTATGATATTTCCTCCATCAGTGCCCTTTAATGGAGAAACATGCCAGAAATTATCTTAAGTTTAATCTATATCACAGGCCGTTCACTATACAAACATAGCTATCACATCATAATAATAGTAAGGTAAAGCTAATTTAATCTTACACCTCCTAAGTTTTTTCTAAGGGTCACGCCCCTGGCTTGGTGAGTCTTTTATAGTTACTTTCCTCATTATTTAAAGAAGTAGTCATAATGGCTTTCTTCCCGATTCTAGCCATCCATTTCATTCAATATAGTTATGAAATTAATAGTTTCACTTTGGTTTCTTTGTTTAAAGAAACCTTCTTCTCCTTCTTCTTCAACTAATGCTGCGTTAGTTAAATAAAGAATATTAGCAAGCTCTAGTTACATAAAATAATTTTAGTAATAGTAATAAAATATTCGACGATTTAACTTGTTAAAACAGCTATAAACGAATAATTTTATTTAAATATCAATTAAAATTGGGGAGTGGAACATGGGGGCTATTAATGGAAAAGATTACATTAACCGATTAAATCAGCTAAATAATGAAATTTGGTACGACGGTGAAAAAATTGAGGGGTTGTTATCAGAACACCCTGCCTTCAAGGGACTTATTCAGTCCAAAGCGGATCTTTATGATTTGCAACATGATCCAAAAATAAAAGATGAGATGACTTTTATTTCTCCAGTATCAGGAGAACTTATTGGTCTTTCCTATTTGCAACCAAAAACGAAAGAGGACTTAATAAGAAGAAGAAAGATGATTGAACATTGGGCTAGGTATTCAGGGGGTATCATGGGAAGAAGCCCAGATTATTTGAACACAGTTTTAATGAGCTTTGCCTCTTCAGTATCCTTTTTAAATAACAAGGACAAATGTTTTCCAAACAATCTACAAGCATTTTATGAATTGGCTAGGGAAAATGACCTGTCGTTTACACATACCTTTATTACCCCACAAGTGAATCGTTCTTATATCTACATTGAAAATACGGATGAGCCAATCGCCGCAAAAGTTATTGATAAAAATGAAGAAGGAATCATCATTAAAGGTGCACGTCTTCTTGCTACGCAAGGTGGTTTAACAGATGAAGTATTAGTATTTAGCGTAGGTAAATTTCTATTTAATGAAGATGAAGCTTTTGCTTTTTCGATCCCTTCTAACACAAAAGGATTAAAGTTTATTTGTAGGGAAACATTCATCGGCGGACAATCTTCTTTTAATCATCCATTAAGCTCGCGGTTCGAAGAAATGGATTCTATCGTCATCTTTGACAATGTATTAGTACCTTGGAATAGGGTATTTTATTACAGCAATGCAGAAGTAGCCGGAGAATTCCCAATTCAAAGCTCTTTCCATCCCTTTACTAAGCACCAAGTATTGACTAGACAAATTGTAAAAACAGAGTTCGTCTTAGGTATTGCCGAGCTTCTTATAGAAACAATTAATATAAGCGAGTATCAACATATCCAAGAAAAGATGTCAGAAATCATCATTGGTCTAGAAACGATGAAAGCCTTATTAGAAAAATCTGAAAACAACGCAAAATTAGATGAATGGGGATATATGCGTCCAGAAATTTTCCCGCTTCAAGTTGCTGGTAACATCTTTCCTAAAATCTATCCTCGTTTCACTGAAATTATCCAGCTAATCGGAGCTAGTGGAATGATTACATTGCCAACCGAGAAAGCGTTTCATTCTAATATTAGAAATGACTTAGATTTTTATCTTCAAGGAGCTACTAAGACCGCAGAGGAACGAGTGAAAATATTTCGTTTAGCTTGGGATCTAACAATGAGTTCATTTGGAACAAGACAAACCCAATATGAGCGATACTTTTTTGGCGACCCAATTCGATTATCCAGCGAATTATATAAGAAATATCCAAAAAATGAATATATAAAGGTAATTAGTAATTTCTTGAATCTTAAAAAAGAAGAGTAATAGAAATTCAATTATTGTCTTAAATGAATACAGGTTTAATAATTCCTTTTTAGGATCAAAATACTACGCTCAATCTTTTTATACATTGAGCGTCCTGCTATTTTTGCAATGATTCCATGCTATTTAAACGATATTTTCGCTTTCTTTAAATCTTCTAAATCAACATTAAATGCAATATGTTTTTATGAAACGTGGTAAGGAATTTCTGATCCTTCCCTACCTATAACCAGTCCAACTCTCTTCTTCTTTAATTCAATAAAGCTGCTCTATTATCTTTTATAAAGTATAAGACCTAATTTTTCATAAAACTCTATTAATACTTGTAAATTTCCTAGTAATAAAAAACTCCCATTTCACTCAAAGGTCTAATGTTATTTAATTTTGTTCTTCTATTCTAATCCTTCTTCAACTAACCTGCTACGATAGTTTGAAGGTAAGTAGGATTATTTTCTTCATTAAAGTGTCCCCTTTTTTCACCGAGATCAAGGTTTGTAGTTCGCCCCCTTTACTGAAATAATAAAAAATAAAATCTGCGGTTGTTTCAGTTACTTTTTATAAAAAAAGGGTTGGTGGAGAGTCTACATTTTTTAACCACCTATGTTCTTGAGCATCCATACTATCTTTAACCCAGACATCTCCTTGGTCTTCTTTTTCAGATGTTCGATACCAAGTAATAGATGTACCAACTACTTGAGGTGTATTATCTATTTTATTGTTCTTTGGAAATGTAAGCTACTTTTGTTCTCCTGATTCAAGATTAATTACATACAACGCTGTAAACATAGTTGGAACTGGTCCCTCTTTCCACGCTTTGTTTTCTTTCGCCCGTACAACAATTATTTCATCTGGAGAAAGCCATTCTAAATCTAGGTCTACATATCCTTTATGTGTGTATTCCTTTTGTTTATTCAATGTAGGAATCTCGCTACTTTTGTTTACAACAAAAAATCTTCCTTCACCCGATATGAAGGCTAGTTGAATTTTTGTAGGAGCCCACTTTATCCATTTTTCATACCCAAGCATTTTCCCTATAACTTGAAATTGATCTCCAGCTGATGAAAGTACAGCTAATGTATTGTTATCATTAGACCAAGCCGCAGTTGGTGCTAATAGAAAGCTAACCCAGCTCCCATCAGCGCTCCACTTAAAATAATCTGCATCAATTGCAAATAAGTCGGTTGTATTTGTTTGAATGGTGTAAAAAGGCTTGATTTTATTCGTATCTAGATTGTCATCTACGGGCACTTTAAAAAGACGAACTGGTTTATAATGGGTTTAGACCTCTTAAGCCCCCCTTTGATATAGGGGGTTGCCTTTGTATGTCGCCCGAATTTATGCTTAATAATATAATTGGTTATAATAATAGCCAACATATTACCAAGGATACTTAATTAAGAAATAAACAGCCATACTAGATGTAACATAACACCTAATCCGGCTATCTTATTATTTCAATTTATTAGAAATTTATATTCTACAATTATATTTCAACCTCTGTTTCAGACAAATTCAATGCTTTTCCGCCCACCTTTACCTCAATAATTTCTTTCCCTTGAGTGGTTAACGCTATAACTATTTCTGAAGGTTTTTTCAAAGAGTAACCTTGCTCAACAGATATATTAATAACTTGTTCAGGTTCGATTTTACCATATTTATACAGATAACACGAAAGGGCACCGTTGGATGTACCAGTTGCAGATTCTTCTGGAATTCCATATAAAGGTGCAAAATTTCTACAGTGAGCATTTGAACCCTTTAGTGATTCAAGGGTAAAAATATGATAACCAATGGTATTATATTTACTGCTGATATTTGTTACTTTTTCAAAATCTGGTTTTATAGAATTTAATATATCTAAGTTTCTAATCGGTACAAGTATATCCCTAAGGCCAGTAGATACAATTTGCACTGGTAGATCCCCCAACATTTCATCTATAGTAATATTTAAGGAATCTGCAATTTCCTCCTTGTCTATTATTTCATAATAGCTTGGAGCATTTTGATCCATCATAATTGATAGGTCTTCGATTACTTCTACATTTAAAATTCCAGCCTTTGTTTCTTGAGAATATTTTCCTGGTTTAATATATCCTTGGCTTGAAAGTGTATAGAACGCTGCTATCGTTGCATGGCCACAAAGATCAACCTCTTCATTAGGTGTAAAGAATCTAACCTTAAAGTCAGCAAGGTCTGACTTCATGACAAAAGCAGTCTCACTAAAACCGATGATACCTGCTATTTTTTTCATGTCCTCATCTGATAGATAATCAGCGCTAAGTACCACTCCGGCAGGGTTCCCTCCCTCTATGGATTTTGCAAATGAATTTAATGTATAAACTTTTAACTTCATAATATGATCCCTCCAAATTCTATATCGATTTTATATTTGCACGATTGTCCCAACATTCATTTCTTCTGCTTTTGATACAATATAATTTGAAACTGCAAGATCCTGCAATGCTATACCAGTACTATCAAAAATCGTAATTTCTTCATTACTTGTACGTCCTTTCGCATTTCCAAGTATGAATTGTCCAATTTCAGTCAAATTGTTTTTGCCTAATATACCAGCCCTTATAGCACTTTGTGTTTCTCCGACTGTCGATGCTTGTGTAATATCATCTACATATACAGAAGCTACCTCAAAGATCTTATCATCTATTTCCTGTTTTCCAGTCATGTCTGCCCCGACACAACTGAAATGTATGCCTGGCTTAATCCACTCCTTAAAAATCAATGGTTTTCGCGAAGGCGTTATCGTAATTACTGCATCGGTTTCTTCCAAAGCTTTCACTGGATTTTCTACAGCTACAAACTGAACTGACTCAATTCTTTGTTTCCAGCTCTTATTATAAGTATCGTTTATATCATTTATGATTTTAATTATTGGCTTCAAAAGCCGCCTTTCAAGAAACGTTGACATATTATAAAGAACACAAAATTGACGCATTTGTCGGTAAAAATACGTATGCTATTAAGAAAGCGATAAATACGAAGAATCCACCAATCATCAACGTAGAGTATGCCATATTCATATGAGACGATTTAACAACTTGTGTAGTATAAAGGCATCCAAATTTGCATCCAACTAGATAAACAGAAATAACCAGTAGCCGAAGCATTACGTAGAGGTCTTATTCAATAAATTACTGCCAGTTAATGTGTGGGAAAAAATCATTATGTACAAAAAAATAGTTTTGATATGACAAAAGAGATTTAGATATGAGCCTAAATCTCTTTTTTATATTCTTCTAAAGAAATCTATCTTCAATTATGAAGGCTTTATAAAATAATTCTTTTTTCAGTTTGAGCATCAAAATAATGAGCTTTATCCATATTCAACATAAGGTCTATCTTTGATTGATTATGCACATCTGTTGAGGAGTCAACACGTGCAACGAAAGATTGACCATTATTATTCGAATAGAGATATGTTTCTGAACCCAGTAATTCTGACACTTCAATTTTGACATTTACTTTATTTTGATGGGACAAGTCTAAAGCTGTTTGATCATTATTGAAATCTTCTGGGCGTATACCTAAGATCATTTCCTTATTCATATACCCTTTATTTTTAAAGTACTCTAGTTTCTCTTCAGGGACCTGGAGCTTCCAATCACCAACTATAAAAGCACTTTCTGTTAGTGTCCCTTTGAAGAAATTCATTCCTGGAGAGCCAATAAAACCTCCTACGAAAACGTTCGTTGGGCAATCATATATTTCTTTAGGCGTACCAACTTGTTGAATGATGCCGTCCTTTAACACAACTATACGTGAAGCCATCGTCATCGCTTCTATTTGGTCATGAGTTACATATATTGTTGTTGTTTGCAATTGATGGTGTAATTTCGAAATTTCGGCACGCATTTGAACACGTAACTTTGCATCTAAGTTTGATAACGGCTCATCCATTAAAAAAACTTTTGCATTCCGAACAATCGCACGTCCTAATGCTACACGCTGACGTTGTCCACCTGAAAGTGCTTTCGGTTTTCGGTCTAAATAATTCTCAAGCCCTAGGATATCCGCTGCATGTTTTACACGTTCGGCAATCTCGTTTTTGCTATACTTTCTAAGTTTTAAACCGAATGCCATATTATCGAAAACCGTCATATGTGGATAGAGAGCGTAATTTTGAAAGACCATCGCAATATCTCGATCTTTAGGTGCAACATCATTCATACGCTTTCCATCGATATAAAAGTCCCCTTTTGTAATCTCTTCCAGACCTGCAATCATACGTAATGTCGTCGATTTCCCACACCCTGAAGGCCCTACAAAAACGATAAATTCTCCATCATTCACTTCTAGATTAAAATCTTTTACTATAGTTGTATCATTATCATATTTTTTATAAATATGTTCAAATAATAGTTGAGCCATTATTGCCTCCTAATATTGTAATTTTTTTAGAAAAAATCTACGTTATCTACAATACTTATCTCTAAGCTCTATTGCATGTTTTATCGATTGGTCAGCACCTTGAATTTGTTTTTCGATCAGCTCTTCTAAAAGTTCTTCAGGAGGATAGTAATAATTTTCAGGCTCGATTACATGGCGATCAAATGGAGGATTCTCTACTTTAAATGCACCTACTCCTACCTCCGAAACACCACCTGTCCCTTTCTCTCTTTTAAATCTAGCTACATACGGATAACACATTTCGATATTAATTCTTGTTAACGAGGAATGCTCCACCATAATTTTAAAGATTTCGTCTAAATCGATATTTCCTTGTCCTGCCGGAACACCGCACACTTTATACCCATCTTCCGCTTCGATGATAATATGATCTTTAAAGTGGGTTGTATACGTATACGGAGCAAGCTTTCTTGCTGCTTCCACTGGGTCTTCCCATGCCATCATTGAATTTCCAAAATCACAATGAGCTCCTACCCAGTTGCTGTTTACTTCATTTACAATCTGTATGATTTCGTCAGCTATTTCTTCCTCATGATTTTCAACAGCCAATTTAATTCTATATTTTTTTAGAAGTGGCACAACTTTTTTTATATTGTTTGGTGCTTGATCTAGTAAATCTTTATCATATATCCCTGGACAACAATACGTCCGAATCACATCTGCTCCAATTTTATGTGCTACTTCGATAACCTCTGATAAATGATCAGGCTCTGTTCCTCTTGCGTCAATCTCAGCGTATAATCCATATTTTTCAATTTCTTTACGCACCCTCTCTAAATGATCAGGTTCAGCGCCGCCAAGAGCCCCCCACTTAGGATGTAAATATTTATCGCCAGGATATGCTATGACATTTATCATTACCCCATTCAAACCGTGTTCCGCTGTTTTTCTAATAAAGTCGAAAATCTCCATTCGACCATTTTGAAAAAGTAAATGATAGGTTTCCGTTTCTAAGCCTAATTTCATCCGTTTCACCTTCTTCGTAATCAATTTAGTCATTGTTTTTAACTAGATAGACTTCTCTCATTTAATGACAATATGCTATAAAATCTTTTGAATATCTTTAACACTATCTATAATATAGTCTGCTTTTCCTTCTAAATCTTCCTTATTGCATGCACCAGAAAGAACCCCAGCTACTTCAATACGGCTATTTCGTGCAAATCGAATGTCAGTTAACGTGTCACCTACCATTAAAACTTCCTCATCATTCAGTAGGAATTTATCTTTGAAAATATGATAACATTCACTATTAGGCTTAGGTTTATTGATTCCATCATCTGCTCCTAAAAAATCTATATACTCATATAGCTTAGTCATTTTAAGCGAATGCACAGCTGCATCAACATCGTCTGCTGTCACAATACCGATAATATAATCATGATTTTTTAAATACTTTAATGTTTCTTGTGCACCTTTTACTTCTGTAAATACGAGGTCATCTGATGTAGAGTGCTTTTTGAATGATGCACAAACGTCGTGTATAAATTCCCCTTTTTTAATATTTTTTTCTCTCAAAATTGAATGCCATGCAGCAGCAATAAAAGAATTCGTTTGACTAGCTAGTAAACTCGTACTCTCGAAATCATTATTGTCCATTCCAATAATCTGCATATATTCATCTCGTCTGTTCTTTTCATTCGGAAACTTTTGAAATATATCATTAAGCACACAATCAACGATCTTGTACCAAACAGCATCGAGCTGTATTAATGTTCCATCCTTATCGAAAATAATTCCTTTCTTCATCTTCTTCTCCTCCTAAAACATAAAGCCTATTATTCTAATAAAAACAATCCAAATAATGAAGGTACTTCTTTCATTCAAAAGAGAAGAACCTCCATTTCTCTTCGAAAAGTTTATTATTTCTTTTTAACTTTGTCTAATTCTTCCTGAGCTATTTTCGCTGCTTCATCTAATGCTTCCTGAGCAGAGATTCCTTCGATTTCTACTTTATCTTTCGCAATATCTAGTGCATCATAGATTTTTCCGCCTGTTGGGTCGATAAATGGCGAAACTCCATATTTATTTGCTTGCTCTATCGGAACTAACGCCTGTGGTTGTTTTTTTACGAAATCTGCATAAGGCTTATAATCAGTAACATTGTTTTGAACAGGGATATAGCCTGTTTCCATTGACCATTCTGCTGTTTTCTCAGTACTTGTCGCAAATTTCATAAACTCATATGCACCTTGTGCTACTTCTGGATCAGTATTTCTAGTTAATGTTAAATAAGCTTCTAATTTCGGTGCCGGCTTATGGTCACCCCAGCCTGGTTGTGGAACTGCTCCAAATGTAGCTCGTCTTTCGGCCTCATCCATTCCCTCACCTAATGATTTAAAGACAAATCCTTGGTCACCAGATGAACCTGTATATCCTAACGATCTACCTTCCACAAAATCAATAATTGTGTTTTCCCAAATTGCGGTTTCACTACTCTTAAGCCAATCCAGGTATCCCTAACAAGCCTAGCACCGTATTGATATCACCAAATTTCGGTTCATAAAGAAGTGACCATACAATCGATACAGCTACTGTTGGTGTTACCCATGGCGAAAAAATCATCAATTTGTAAATGGCAGAGCCTCTGAAATTTTTTCTAAAGAACAAAGCAAAACCTAATCCTAATACAATCGTTGGAATAACTGTCCCAAATCCAAAATAAAGAGTGTTTAGTAATGCCTGCTTAAACGATGACTGGGTAAACAAATTGAAATAGATATCTAAAGCAACAAAATGAAAACCGTTTGTCATGAAATCCCAGTCTGTAAAACTAATACCTATACTAAACAAATTCGGAATAATCCAAAAGAGTGTAAGAGGTATTCCAACCGGTAATAAAAAGAACGCAGCTTTTGAAAATTTTATTTGCATTCAAGTCACCTCCTGCTTCACATTGTAATGCCAAATTATTAATCAGATGTTGTAATTTCATTAACAAGTTGTAAAAATAAACATATAAACAAAACAAAACAACACAAAACCAAAATACAATAATAAAAAAACTATTTCTCGTAGTCATTGAGAAATAATTTAATTCAATTAGCGATATTAACCCTGACATGCGAACAAATCTAAAGAGCATATTAAAAATGGATCAAAACATGTTCTTATTTAACTCTACAGCCATGTCGATTCTGGTAATCCATTGATTAAGAAAGGGTTTTTCTCACAAAAAATTTTATGGTATGATGTTCAGGTTGTGTATCTTCTATGTGACACATTTACATTCATCTAAGAAAAGAGGTATTTATGCACACCACAAAATTATCCAAGCGACATTGGTTGCTCATCTTAACACTTACTTTATTAACATTTGTTCTCGGGACAAGCGAATTTGTTATTGTCGGGATTTTAACAGATATTTCTTCAAGCCTACATATGACAAATGCAAAAGCAGGCACACTCGTTTCTGCGTTTGCCATTACGTTTGCCATCGCCACACCACTAGTGATGTCAGCAACAAGTCATTTTCCAAAGCGTAAATGGATGTTGTTTTTGATAGGGTCTTTCATCGTCCTGAATGCTTTGTGCGTCATTTCGACGAGCTACATCATGCTCCTTGCCCTTC
Source organism: Lysinibacillus sp. CTST325 (assembly GCF_054665055.1). Classification (NCBI taxonomy): domain Bacteria; kingdom Bacillati; phylum Bacillota; class Bacilli; order Caryophanales; family Bacillaceae; genus Lysinibacillus; species Lysinibacillus sp. CTST325. Next base: position 798,353 of record NZ_BAAFHO010000002.1, read on the forward strand.
GGATTATGACAGCGATAGTAACAGGGGTATTAATCTCCCTAGCCATGATTGTTGCGAGTGAAACCATGCCGATTAAAAAACGCGGACTTGCTATATCATTCGTTTTCGGTGGCTTCACACTTGCAAATGTCGTTGGAGTGCCAATTGGTATTGTAATCGCAGAATGGTACGGTTGGAATGCCACTTTCATGTTAACCACTTTCCTAGGAGTATTGGCGTTTGTGGCCTCCTTTTTTGTCTTACCTAATAGTCTCAGTCAAGTACGCAGTTCAATACGGGATCAGTTTTCTTTAATGACCAAGCCACGAATTTTGATGGCTTTTTTCATTCCTGCTCTCGGATTTGGCGCAACTTATGCCGTCTTTACTTACCTTGTTCCTATCTTAAAGGAAATGGGAGCACCAAATAATTCAATTAGTTTAATCTTATTTGGTTACGGATTTATCTCGATTTTCAGCAACATCCTCGCCGGTAAAATTGCCAACCACAATGCAATCGGTCGCCTTCGGTTTGTTTTTCTCGTACAGGCAGTTGTTCTGACAAGTTTATTTTGGACGACAAATCAATTTATTTTAGGACTGGTAAACATTGGCCTAATGTCGTTAATGGCCATCCTCTTAACAACATCTACTCAGCTATATTTAATAGACCTTGCCGGAATTTATCAGCCAAATGCTACTGGACTCGCCGCTTCACTTATGCCAGTGGCAAGCAACGTAGGCATCGCTTTTGGTTCTGCATTAGGTGGAATTGTATACCATCAAGGGAATTTAATGAATATAACATGGGTCGGCGGAATAGTTGCAGTCTGTGCAAGTATATTAACTTTCTTTTGTCATCTTTTAGACCAAAAACAAAAGAAATCAGCTTAAAAATGACATGAGCAATTATTCATGAGTGAAATTTATTCTACAACGCTCTTTGCTTGGATGGGTCTACTTATTTTACTCAGTATACTTACACACTTCCTAATGAAAAAACGAGCACATAAACCTTGGGACTTATCAAACTGCTGAGGGTATTTGTGAAATTGCATTTTTTTGGGAAGGTGGTAGTCGTTTTGATTCACATTCGAGCTACTATAATATTTACACTAACGGTAGCAATATTTCGGCAGATGCGATGAAATTTCTTACTTAAAAGAAAAAAAAGTTGCCTGTAAAGATACTATTTAAATGCAACAAATACTTTAGTAAAAATACAAATCAGACAGGCACATTCGCATGAAGAGAATGTGCCTGTTTTAAAAAACCGCGCTTACTTGTGATAAGGTTTATTCCCCGCCTCCCCAAAGATGAATGCATCTGGCTTACCAATCGGGCTGCAATTTACAGGTCGCTTCGCAGATGAGTTAACCCATCTACAGCTTGGGAAACAATTAGAAGAATCTGCTCTCACGGAAAGATCGTAAACCACCCGTACATGTTATATATCTGACATACTATTAAAACGTTGCTATAGCAACGTCTTAATAGTATGACATCATCTACCTTTGTCATTTCTTCTTGAACGCACGTTAAGTTTTCAATAGACGATTCGTTTGTATACTCGCCCTTAAGTGATGGAAATAAATTCATAATAATGATCGAGCCATATCTAATTTTTCCAGATTATTCATGACATACATTGTCGTTTGTTCTTGCACCACTTAATACTTTCTTAGTAACGTTTAATATTAGCAATATTATTGCAATATAATTGACATGGACGTAAACGAATTAACATCTCTTTGTTCTTTTTCTCAGAAAAATCTATGTTACGATTATTTAAAATTAGCAACCAAGAACATGGAGGATAAAAAAAATGCTTAAAAAAATTATATCAATTGTACCAGTTGCAATGCTCTCGGTAACTTTAAGTGCTAATGCTCAAGCTGCAACGATTACCGTACAAAAAGGTGATACTCTTTGGGAGCTATCACGTGAAAATAATACATCTGTAAAAAATATCAAAAAGTTAAATCATCTTACTACCGACCTTATTCACCCCGGGGAGGTCCTGACCATTGCACAGCAAAAACAATATACCGTAAAGCAAGGTGATACATTATGGGACATAGCCATAGATCATCAAGTAACAGTTTCGCAAATTAAAGAATGGAACCAATTACATACTGATTTCATTCATCCAGGTTTAAAACTATTCATCTTTGACAGTTTGAGAACAAGTAATACGGCTGAAACTGAAAAACCAATAATGCCTGCAGCATATGAATCAAAGGGAGCTACAACTTCAGCAGCCGCACCATCAACAAATAAAACAACTTCAAAGGATCGTACACCTGAAGCAACTGCTCCATCAACAAGTAATATAGCTTCAAAGGATCATACACCTAAAGCAACTGCTCCATCAACAAGTAATACAGCTTCAAAGGATCATACACCTAAAGCAACCGCTCCATCAACAAGTAATACAGCTTCAAAAGTAATTACAGTGGAGGCTTCAGCCTATACGGCTTCATGTGAGGGATGTACCGGTATTACCGCTACTGGAATTAACCTTAAAACAAACCCAAATGCAAAGGTCATCTCAGTTGACCCAGCTATAATTCCACTTGGTAGTAAAGTTTATGTAGAAGGCTATGGTGAAGCGATTGCAGGAGATACTGGCGGAGCCATTAAAGGAAATCGAATCGATGTCTTTTTTCCTTCACAACAGGATGCAATCAATTTTGGAGTAAAACAATTAAAGGTAACAATCTTAAACTAACATATCTATTACCAGCCTCTCCTTAGGATTTCTATATCTGTACAAAAAGGTGTTTTTAAATCATTATAATAAGCAAAAAAGAACTAGGTTGATCCTTTTTTGCTTATTTTTTAGCTCTTCCAATAGGTTTGTTATCGTCTCACTTGCTTCTTCTAAGGTGTTTTCTGCTATCGAAATGGCTGTTTCATTCATTGCCCCCGATAAACAATGGGTCATAGCATCCACAGATACTGGTATTAAATATCCTACCTTTTTCATAATGTCTATTAATCCTCAATTTTCGGAAATAGAAATTGAATTACAAATTCCTTCCCATACTTAGAGTCAACTTCAATTTCAATTTCAATCTGCAATTCATCGCATAATTTCTTTACAAAATACAATCCTATCCCAGTAGACTGTTTTCTGTTAGAATTATCTCCTGAAAATCCTTTATCAAAAATGAAAGGAAGATCAGAATTAAGCACCCCGATACCATTATCAGATATCCTTAGAGAATACTGATTTTTCACGCTATCAAAACCAGTTTTTAACCAGATAAAACTATCAATCTTTTCATTAGACTGCATTAACAAGTATTTGCGTGAAAATAAACTGGATCGCCTTTTCATCTGACACGATTGGCACATCTTTCATCTGAGAAATAACTTTCACTTCTTTTTCATCCAGTAATGTCTGAAGTTCCATACCAATTAAGTAATTCGGTTCTTGAGAATTGGATTTTCTATTCTTCTAAATGATTATTATTTCTACACCATTTGCTGCTAAAGCACTTTGCCATTCTATATCGAGTTTAGCATTCGTAAATAATATATCGATATCATCAAAACTCCCACTTTTATAAAACTTCATTAAGTTGAATTTAGATTCATCTGCCATCATGACAACTTGTCTTGCATTTTTCTTTAAGCGGTTAAATATTTGAGCGTCTTCAATATACGTACATGTTAACTCCTTTTCTAATGAGATTCCATCACAGGAAGCAAACAATTTATTAACTGTAAAATGATCCAGGAAGTTTAACGTCATATCACCAGACAATGCTAATGAATTTGTATTTAACATTCCACCAGCTACTATAAGTTTGCAATCAAATGACTCATACTGTTCCTTTAGCTCAATAATTTTATTAGCTGCAGGTATAGAGTTTGTTAAAATGGTTATGTTTCTTTTGTCATATATATAGTCCAATATTTGCAACGTAGTTGTGCCAACTTCAATGGCAATAATATCATTATCCTCTACCAATTTACTTGCTGCCATTGCTATTCTTCGTTTTTCATCAATGTTTTCATTGCGACGTTTATTAAAAAATAATTCCACGGTATGATCGTTTTTCTTTAAAGCCCCACCATGTATTTTTGTTAACTTGCCTTCTTTATGCAACAAATCTAAATCTCTTCGGATGGTTTCTGTCGTTACATTTAACACTTTTGCTAAATCATTGACCATCACACGATTGTATTGATCTAGCTCATCTAATATGTATTTTCTTCGTTCAAATTGTGTATAAGACTTCATAATAAACACCTCTTTGTATTCCACCAATATACTTTAACCTTTACCGAAATATGTACTCTTATACCAACATACTTTTTCAATCAAGAACAGACTTCAGTATTGATTCTTAGTTATATTGTATTTAATTTACCAAGCAAATGGAAGTTTTCCTATTAACACTTAACCTTTTAAACATTCCATTTACATTTCAAAAGGTATATGTTTACTATTTATTTCTTTAAGTGAAGTCTGCGAAAAGTTGACACCATTTTTTTCGAACTAAGTTAAACTGAATCTTATAACTCAACATCAAAATAGTTAGCATTCTGTAATGAAGGTCACTTTTATTTCCTCATTAGCTTACTCCCTTACTCTTATTATAATAATCATATCAATTCCACCTTTTCAAATGTAAAGTTGACTAAATTTAAAAATACAAGAGCCGCATAAAACACGACTCTCTCAACCGTAAGCCCGACATATAAAAAAAGCGCATCTTCTCGGTACGCACGACGAATAGCCATCTATCTGAATTTTTTTTCGGATAGATGGCTATTTTGCACATGTGACTTAGATTTTTTTCGACCAAGGCATGTAATTATTTAAAATCTCTGGTTGTTGGTGAATCGGTAAATTTGGCAATTCTGTCATTAACGTCACTAGGTATTAATAGAAATCGATGCCGTTTGCTTTTGCCGTTTCAGCCAAACTTAAACAGATCGCATTTGCTTTAGCGCCTGCTTCACTAACAGAGAAAAGCCAGTTCTTACGACCGATCACATTTGGACGAATCGCATTTTCAGCTGGATTATTATCGATTTCAATTCGACCATCGAATAGAAAAGCCTTTAATCCGTGCACACGATTTAATGTGTATTCGGCAGCTTTTGCGAGCGCATTTTTCCCGAAGAAAGGTGATTCGTCAACCCATTTTACATTTTAGAAACTTCTCTACAATCGGCTTTGAATGTTTTTGCCTTACTTTTCGGCGTTTACCTGGTGAAAGATGCTTGAATTGACGTTCTAGGTGATACAGTTGATCACAGTAATCCACGCCAATTTGCCCGTTTTTGCTATCAACTTTCAGCCAATAACGTCGCACATGCGCCTAACAATATGCGAACGTGACTTAGGTAGATTCCCGTATGCCGAATAACCATCACAAATCACGGTCCCTTTAAAGCCCTCTGTAAATTCTTCTAATACAGAACGACTTCTCGATAATGCACTTTGAAAAAGAACGATGATCGGTCCTTGACTTGGCACACTTCGGAACACCCAATTATAGGCGTTCGATTGACCGGATTTTCCGTCTGAACGTTTGATTATTTGCGCATAAGTTTCATCCACATGTAGAGCAGATTTTGCTGTTAATGTCTGCTTCATCTGTTCATAAATCGGTAGAATACTTTGATTTTTCCGATTTCGAACCGTACAAAGCCTTGGTTAATTGGCGAACTTGTTCTGTTAACAATTCGATTTGTTTCAATGATTGATCCAACTTCTTTGTCAGTTCATTGTTTTGCTGATTTGAATGGGCCAATTGTTGCTCAAGTAATCGAATGAATCGTTCATTTTGGTCAGAAGATACGTTACCCACTGTATTCACCACATTTCGTTCAGTATAAGTCATGGATGATGATACCACTTAGGTGAATAGATTTAAAAGACACCTTTATCTGATTTCGCAATTGCCTTTGGCTGCTGAAGTGATAAGCCTTCCAACAGCCAACGAAGCTCCTGTTGTGAAAGATTACGCACTTCCTCCTTTTCATCTTTTGGCCATTGCAGTTTACCATTATCTAATCGTTTATAAAGCATTGCGAAGCCATCTCCATCAAAGTACAAACATTTATAACGGTCTTTGCTCCACCCAGAAAACAAGAAGATGGAATCACTATATAGATCGAGTTTAAAAGAATCCTGGATGAGCGTTGCGAGGCCGTCAATACCTTTACGCATATCGGTCTTGCCGCAAATAATATAGATGTTCTGCACGCTTGTAAAATCATGCTTCATAGCTTGTTCAACTCTTTCAGGATCGTTTGGATGATGCGCTCATCTACGCCATTAAAGAAGGAAATTTCAGTGCTAGTTGTTTTAATGATGCAGCTCGGCTCAGGAGAATTTTGTGGTGAAGTTGTTGATGAAGAGTTGTCAGTGATCGGATCTAGTGTCACAGGGACAATAGTTAGTTTGGTAGTTGTCATAAAGAAGCACCTCCTCTAATTTGATACATTTATCGTACCGGAGGTGCCTGGTTGTTTATATGCGTTATTTGATTACGGGCTTACGATTGAAACATCCAAAAACCTGCTTTTTCACTCTCTTCAATTAAAATCGAAACAAGCTTAGGGCAATGCTTTTCCCTCTACCTGCCTTAGAAGGCAGAGTCAAAACTTTAAAAAGTGCGAGAAATCAATTCCTGATATCTCACACTTTTCTGATTATATTTTTTAGATTTTGCTTTAAAATGGTTACTTATTTCTCAGCCTCTCTCAATTTAGGAAAGCGGATATTTAGCTTTTATATATTATACTTGCACCAACTGCAACGCTTTTTTAACCTCCTGAACATCTTTTGCTAATACGCTCTTCACATTCGATCCGAACCATTCCAATGACGCATCTACCTCCACGATTGAAAGTACTTCTTCTAGAATTTCATTATAATCAATTGCACCTTCAAACAATGGAACCATCCCTTCTCTAGACCCTGATGCAGCATAAACATTGTTTGGAGAAAAAACATCAAGTTGTGCACGTGAGGCAATATTTTTAAAGTGAAAATGTGAGATATAAGGACGAAGTTGCTTCGTGGCAACAATAGGATTTATCCCTGATTCCCATATATGCAAAACGTCAAAGTTCACTCGTAGGCTTGGGTGATTCGTTTCTTCGAGTAACTGCATCGTTGAAGGTAGATTATCTGTCAATGTATTCGGATGAGTTTCAACAAGCAAATACTGTCCTTTTGACTCAAGATAATCACAGAGCATTCTAAGCCTGGAAATAAGTTCTTTCCTTTCTTTTTTACTCGTGTCTGAACTACCATGTTTTCCTACAAATGTACGAATCTTATTCGTTCCCCAGCGTTTTGCAAGTAATGATAACTTCTCTGTTTCAGCCATCATCTCAGAAACTGGTGCTTCTAATGGCAAATAATCACTAAGCATGCTCGTTTCCAAACCGTAGGAGCTTAGCCAATCCGCTCCATAATGAAGTTCATCTGCCATGTTCTTTGCATGAACACCCCAGAGCTCGATTCCTTGAAAACCTTGCGTTTTTGCAAATTGGGCTAATTGGTCAATCGAGTGGAGATGGTGCCGAAACGAGATTGTACAGATAGATAGTTTCATATTATAACCTCTTTCTTGTGCTGTAATGGTAACCATGCTTGAAAGCATTCTTGTAATCCTTGCTTAATCTTGAACTCAAGGAGATTTTGTTCTTCTAACTTCACAAAAATATCTTCCGCTAATAACAAATTTTCCGTCAGCGCAAGCTTCATCGATCGATACTGAATCGTTGTATAGCCATTCACTAGACGCTCAATTTCATCACACCATGTGTCAAATCCTTCCTCTTCGCGGCCAAGTGCCTCCCAAAAAAATGCAAATGCATGCTCATATGCATACTTTCTAATCGCTATAACCGGCAATTGTTTTAACGCAATCGGAAGTTTTGACATCCTTTCTTTTTCTTTTCCTTCTATATACTCTTTAATAATTTCGGTAATTGCATCTGTCAACGGATTACAATGAAGCTTTATACATGTATTAAAATAGGCTTCAACTGTCTCTGTAGTTGGGGGAATAATCGTCTTTGCATCAAAGTAATAACCACCTTCGACAGTTGGCTCTTGAATTGCAGCTACAATTCTCTCCTTCGGTAAAATCCCTTCCCAGCGAAAATCAGGGTCATACATAAACCATTCTTCTTCATTTTCTGTCGATTCTAGCATCACATAATGAGGGAATGGACGTTGATGAAATTTATTCTCTCGCTCTGGAAGCATCGATAAATCCAGCATCACCATCACATGTTGATGTGGAGATTTATTCTCTAATAATCCTAGCAGTTTGTTTATATTTTCTTGTTTTGATTGCTGTTCGTCATACCATTTGTAAAGCTTGATTCCATAGAGCATTTCATACCATGTTTGAAAGAAATGATGATCAATTTGATCAGAGTGGTATGCTAGCACTCCGTTATCAAGCACATCAAAATCTGCGTCCCATACTCCAAAATAGTATGGCCTATGATCGACGCCTTTCGTTTTCTTAATAACCTCACAAACACAGCTTACAAAACAATGAACTTTTATCATTTTTAGCCTCCGATTATTCTACCTTTTGCTGTTTTTTTAAAAAGCTTGCTAGTGTTCCTACTGTTTTGAAATCTTTCGGAACCAGAACCTCATCGGGAATGCAAATGCCAAGATCCAACTCTATATGAAGAATCAGTTGAAGGACCATAATTGAATCCATATACAAATCCTCATTTAATCGGGCATCTTCATTAAAAGAGGACAATGTCTGCAACTCTAATGAATTTTCCATAATATCATAGATGCTCTTGATCAATTGTTGGCGCGTCATACTAGTATGCCTCCAAGTTTTTTTCTACTTACTTTTCCGTTAGGTAGCTTTTCGATTTCATGAACAAACACAAACTCAATCGGAATTTGATGTGGCGCGAGAAATTTCCGGCACCATTCTCTAAGTTCCATATTATCGATCGGTTTAGTAGACACATACAGTGCGCATACTCGTTCTCCTGATAAGTTGTCTTGTTTCTTATATACGACTGCTTCGGCTATCCTTGGCTCATCCATTAACACGTTTTCAACTTCTTGCGGATACACATTCAAGCCTGCTACATTAATCGTGTCATCTATTCTTGCAAGAAAAGAAAGAACATTATCTTCTATATAGCCAAGATCTTTCGTATAAATCGTTTGTGTAGAGGTTTCAATGATAATTTCGCTCGGTGTTTGTTTATTACCAGCTGTCACCTTCACATGAGGAAGGGGATAACCCATTTCTTTCGGATCTTCCACACTAGGGTGAATCGCAACACAGCCTGATTCAGAGCATCCATACTGCTGTAGTACTTGGTTAGATTTCTCTCTTAACGATGTCAACCAGCTATGTGGCATCACAGTTCCTGACGTCATCACGCGATCAAATTGTTGATCAATAGGTAATAATTTACTTAATGTATAAAGTAACGCTGGTGCCCCATAGAGTATGTGCTTAGGATATTCTTTTAGCTTTTTCAACATATATTTAGGATTACTATTCGTAATAATAACCGGCTTTGCTCCCCTTCTTATGCAAGCTAAGACACCACAAATGAATCCATAAGAATGAGTAACCGGACAAGCGACAATAGAATTTGTCAAGGAATCAACAGGTAACGTCTTCACATAGCTTCCAATCTCTTCTTCCACTGAGCTCCACGTTCGTTCAATACATTTCGGAGCTCCTGTTGTACCTGAGCTCATTTGAACTAATACTCCCTCTTGTTCATTGGAATCATTTGATAGTTCTATGAAAGAATCGATCGATTGGTACAACAAAAGATGACTACCTGCTGAAGAAGCAAGCCGCACAGATCCCTCTTTTGGCGTCGCTGGATGGATTGGGACGACTGATCCACCTTTTTGGCGAATATATAAACAAAGAGCTATATATTGGAAAGTATCCTCCGTACAAATAGCTAGTCTGCGATTGCTACACTCTCTTAGATGAGATAAGCTTTCATATATTTCATATTGCTTCTCAATATCTTCTACTGTATAAAATTGATCATTGACATAAAACATCATCATTTCCCCTTTTTATCCGCTTGCACCAACGTATTACTGACGAGATGTCGAAAATTACCTTCTTCTTGATTTTGAAGTTTCTTAGTTAGCAAAGATTCTACATAAATATGTGCGCTAGTATGCTGAAGCTGTTCATTCCTTGAGCATAATGATGGAAAACGTTCAAAGTGCATCTGTATCCCGTCCCTAACTTGATTCCAAAAACGTGTTTCTGCAAATCCATATTGCTCTTCTAGCAAATAAGATAGTTCACTTAAATGAAACACGAATAATGTATCCATAACTAACTCTCGTAAAGCTTCCACAGAAGACATCCAATAATAATGATCGACAGGTGCATCTTTAAAACGATCGTGTATCGTTGCAAAGTCTGGAACGAGGCTTCTGTCTGCAATAAATTCTTCCGTATATTCGATACTGTCATGGAAATCTCTCAGTACGACCCGAGTCGGCCACCCATTTTGATGTAATAAGATCATATTTTGCGCATGGGCCTCAACAGCAATACCATGAGCGACAAGCAAGTGCCACACAGGAATAACACTCACTTCGATTAAGCGCTTTACCCACTCATCCATTCCATATCGGAAAAGCCAATCAGCTATAAAGGGACGCTCATCTTTCTCCATCATCATTAGCACCGTAAACGGTACCGCTTCCTCATCATCCTTCATATACGATCGCACACTTTCTCGCCATATTGAGCCAAGCTGACCTTCTAGTTTTCTGCTATGCTTTTTTGCATTTGGTTCAAAAATTATCCCTGCATATTCTTCCAGTACAATAAGAGACGCTTCCTTTTGTAAATAGGGGTCTAATTGAATCACCTGTTTAAGCCATGCTGAAATATGAGGAGCGGCACAAACAGCATGAGAATGTAGCTTTCGTAATGAAGAGGTATTCACCATATTCATCGAGCATTTTAATTGCGCCTTCTCAGGATTTGAAAAGTTCCATAATGTTCGCACCGATTGAGTTGCCCGATAGTAATCTCCTTTTACATCTAGAGGAATTAGATCTTTTTGCTCCATTAATCCCGCTAGTTCTTGCTTCATGTTATGCATTGCCAAGGATGAACCGGTAAGAACGTATATTCTTCAAATGTTCCATCGAATACCGCAAGCGTTGCAAGAAGGTCTTCCCACAGCAAATGCCCTAGCTCTCTTTTCCAAAAGTTCTCTTCCTCTTCAAGAACAGAAATTCGTACGTAGCTTCTTCTCACAGCAACCCATTGAAGAGTAAAAGATTGCTTTGCCTCAGGTCCATAGTCTTTATGGTCATCAATTGTAAAACCAGTTCTTGATTTAAAACATGGATGATATGAATGTCCTTCAATGATTTCTGATTCTAATTCTTCATAGCTCGAATTTCTTCTAGACTTTGGCATTTGAAGATGACGAACATTCCATTCACAAAGCTTACTCGTTAAATGAAGTTCTTTCAGTAATCGAATTTTGTCTCTATGGGTAGAAAGTAATTCATCTACTAGATTCTCAAGCGTTGCCTCTAGTATCGTTTCATCTTTTTGTACTAGAAAAATACTATCTCCCTTTATTAGGATGCGATCAAATGCCATTCTTCGCCCTTCACAACGATAAGTGCACTTCTGTCCAAAAAGAGTAAAAATTGAAGTCCATTTATCTAGACGAGTTTCTTCATAACTGATTAGTCCTTCAAAAATCATTGCTTCCACAAGTTGCCGTCTTACACGTAGCTCTTCTTTTTTAGAAGCTAAAGGCTGTAGCTGCTGCATATTCTGCCTCCTCATACTGTAAAACAAACGGATTTGGAATTTTTGTGTATACCGCTTGTTCAAGTTCGGCTTCAAGTTCATCTACATCATGAATTCTTGTTAATAAATTTGCTTTGAACGCAAGCTTATCTTGTTCTAGAACGTTACGAACAAATGCCTTCCCGAGACCTGTAAATTCTTTTTCTAATAAGTGCAGTTGATCGTTGGACCACTTCAAAAGAATTTTTTCATCGATTAGCTGATCTGCTCCAAATCGGGAAATAACGGGAAACAATTGATTCATAAACAAATAATATGTAAATCTATCATGAATAAGGGTATCTTCGTAAAATAGCTCATCTGTTTCATGTAAAGAAGGCTCTATCGAAAGAAGTTCTTCTTTATATGTTTTTGATAAGTAATATCCTTGATTATCACGATAATAATAAGCAGTTGGATAACCTGAAGAAATGTTTAACACGCTATTTTGCTGATGTGCTTCGAGAGCTATCCCATACTCATCGTATAACCTTAATAATGGTTCAATAGCACATTTCCAATAGACTTTAAACCAATCTAAACTTATGCTTTCTAATGAGTGGAATTCTGATTGAGAGATTTCCATAATGAGCTGATATAGTCTCGATTTTTCTTTTGGCAGAGGTTCTTGTACAAGAGCGGCGATCATGCAGATTCCTTCATCGTGTCCTTTAGGAAATACGTTTGAGCGAAAAATCACCTCAAACCCTGATTCCGTCTGATTTGGAAACTCTACAGTCATATAAGCTGGGTCATCAATCATCCGAAAAGATGAATGGTTGTCGAAGAAATCAATCTTATTCATTAACCGAGCCATAGCAATTCCAGCTTTTAGTTCATGCATTCGATTTACCCTCAATGAATTCGTGATTTTTACAGGAATTGAAAACTTATACATCATTTCTTCATTAGAGCTATATACGGTTCTTATCGAAGAGGTTGCTGTATAAAATGCCCCAAGCGCACCTTCGTATTTTATCAATCCTTCAGCAAGCGCTTTTTTTACATACTGTTGCTGTAAAAGCCACTGTGCTTGAAGTGGGTGCATCGGAATGAGACAATCCTTCTCTGACATAACAATATCAGGTTGTGATTTTATTAAAGACTGATAAATGAGTTCACTTGCACTTTTTTCTAATACAGAGGACTCTTTCACAATTTTGCGGTCTACACGAAAATAGTGAAGTTGGAAATGACCTTGTAACTCTGGAGCAAAATCCATTTGTTGCCAATTCGCCATACCTTGTCTACTTTTAGGTGTCGGATGAAGCCAATGTCCAAATAAGAGAGACTGCTCAGCTTCAATAAATGTAGCGTTTGCTCCATTTTGTTTTTTATATTCCAAACTGTTTTCAATATAATTTGCCATCGTTTGATAGCTCTCAATTAAGCGAAGAATGAGTTCATCAAAATGGGGAGAAAGTCCAGGACATCCATCCGACTTTGTCATTAAATGTAGCTCTTGAATGAGCGAGATGAGTGTCGTTAATTTATCTTCGAGAAGCCACTGTTTTTGTTTCGTACAATACTTCAACGAGACACCAAATATATGTCTTCCAACAAGAGATTTGTATTCTACACCAAATGCAATACGAGTGTTTTGCAACGGCAACTCAAGCTCTAACATATGTCCCTCTGTAATCAGGAAAGTTAGTCGTTGTTCTTTTATCCACTCCTCCTTTTTGACCCAATGTCCGCTACTCACTTCTCGTATATAACAATTCATAAACGCCTGAAACGTTGCATCTTCTGCAATCTGTTTAGCAATCTGTTGCATAAAATAAGCCATCCTTTCACAGAGTCTTCTACTCACCGAATGATAATGATTCTCATCGGTTGTTAAAAAAATTTGTCTTCCTAATTAGAAAGACTGACAATAAGAAGTAAATGGAAACAAATGTGTTGCTGACAAATAATACACGTTCCTAGTCATTAAAAGACAACTAAAAATTAATAGGATGATAGTAAATTCAAAACTATACAATTTGATTGATAATGATTATCATTTTCAACCATATCTACATAATACAGGAAATACATAAATGGTCAAATGTCTAAAGACCTATAGCGATACAAGCCATCGAAATAAATAAAACTGTAGCAGAAGGAATCGTTTCTTATATCACTTGTACGATTTTATTGATTTATGATCTATTGTAACGACAAAATATTACAAAGAGAAAACGCTATCTCAGAGTGAATTAACCTTTGTTTATGTATACACATTATTCTATTGTTATCAAAAGAAGAGCCGCATTAAAATGCGACTCTCCATCTTTACCTTTTTAATTTCCTTGTCTTAAATCATGATGGCCGTATTTTGCCAAAAAAGGGATACGTTTCGTAAGTTTGTTATAGATAGTGAATAGGACTTGAACGACCGGCTCCAATTTTTTGGAAAACTTGATAATGACAAAACTTGCCCCTAATGACAGAAGTGCTCCACCAATTACGTCAGCTGGATAATGTACGCCGACGAAGATACGTGAAATACCTACTAGGATGGCCCATACTAATACAGGATACTTCCACGAGTCTTTTCGTAATAACAACGTACATGCCAAGGAGAATACTAATACTGAATGATCACTTACAAACGAAGAATCGTCAGCATGCGGTACTAGCTGATGAACATTATACGTTATGAATGGTCGTGGGTGATAGTTAACAAAGTGAATGAGTGCGTTGAGACCCAATCCTAGTAAACATGTAAAGACAATGTATATTGCAGTATATTGTTTTTCTGCCCTTTTTTCCTTGTTTGCAGTAAACCATAAAAATAACATGAATACGATTACGATATACGGAACGCTATCAGTGATGAAAATCATTCCTTTATCTAGTAAAGGATAGCGACCAGCTAGATCATTAATCCATTGAAATATTCCATAATTCATTTTGTAAATCTCCTTGCTTTCAGTAAATTAAAGTTTTTCAAACATGCGCAAATTTCAGTTGAATATCTGCTTACCCTTTCATACATGACGTCATCATAAGCCTTATTGTTTCTTTTATTTACAAAAAAAATCCCGATTCATCAACAAACCACAGATGAAAATGAAAAAATCATATCTCTCCCAAATTCGTTTTTTAGAATATTAAATCGCAAACTAGAAAATATTATAGTAAGCTAGCAAAAATCGGTATAATGATGATAAAATATTTTAATAAAGGGGGCTACAAATATGGGGAAATTAAGCAAAAGAAATATACTGTGGATTGTGCCAATCGGAATTTTAGGGGTATTCTGGTATTTTTACGGTCCACAAAAGGACATTACAGATAATGAATATATTACATATGTAAAAAACTATTCATTCGAAAATAGTAGTAAAACAATAGAATCGGGCTTTGCAAACGCTTGTCAAAATCCATATTGGGTGTATTTTGAAACCCAAAAAGGACAGGACGTTGTTGAATTTAAAGGAGAATGTCCTATCAATAATAAAACCGCAAAAGTGAATGTTCAATTTTTAGTGGATCGTGATAAGACAAATGTGAGAAACGGTGCCATGCTGGTTGATAATAAAATGCAGGAGGAAGCAGATCGAGATAAATACCTTCTCGCTTTAGTAGGACAATAAAGATAAATAGTTAAAAGCTCTCGTTTGAACTGCGAACGAGAGCTTCTTTTTATCGAATCGAGGTTTAGAAATGCCGAACTGACGGATAACTCCCCTCAACACTTTATAAAAATAAATTATTTTACAGCTTTCCAAATGGTCCATCTGTCCTTTTCAACTATAGGACTCTCAGTTGAAATCGACTTATCAATATAATTCACTAATTCATTTAATTCTTCAGGGTCTAATTCGTGCAAAATACTTCTGCCTGTTCTTTCCCGTAAATCTTTTAACAATTGCTCTTTCTGTTCATAGACATTTCTTGTTTCCCATAGCTTTACTTCCTTAACCTCGCTAAACCCAATTACCTTAAGTGTCTCAATTACTAGCTCACTACTATGTCTGCGTTTTATTTCTTGCTCCTTTAATTTTGGAAAATGCTCAAAGAAATAGCCTCTAATATGGTAGTCATCACCTTTTAATAAACAATCTTCAGGTGTCCGGTCTTGGATAATGAAAACCCCTTTATCCTCCAAAATTCTAAATGCCTCTTGAAAACAAGCTTTTAAATCTTGGATATGATGAATGAAAGCTCTTTCCAGTACCAACTGGAAGCTGTCATTGTCTAAGCCTGTAGCCAATGCATTTCCTTGCTTGAAAGTAATAGTATGATAGTCTTTACAATTTTCTTTTGCCCCAACGAGCATAGCCTGTGAAAAATCCACACCTATTACAGAAGGTACGCCCATATCTGCTAATGCTTTCGCATAAATTCCTCCGCCACAGCCAATATCTGCAGCCCTCGAAAAATTCATGATAGGGACAAGTACTTTCATTGCTTCCATCCACGAGTGGTCAGCTTGTCGAGTTGTATAAGTAGTTTGATTGTCCTTATTGTGAAAATCAATGCCCATCTTCATCACTCTTTTCTGTTTTTATACCAATCTTTATGGAGATTCTCGCTAACATTATTTTACAACCATTCAATACATAAGTAAAATCAATGTTAATTATTAATTTCCATAAGTTTCTCTTATGATAATTGGCAGTGATACTGAAAATAGCGTTGAGTTTTCAATGATTTAAATCTTAGCAAAATTCAAGGGACTTCTTTATCTCCCAACTCACTTTCTTTTTCAATAATTGAACGCATTCCACTAGCTTCAAGAGTTCCTTTTAATATTGTTTCTATCAACATCGTAGCTACTTCCTCTGGTGATTGTTGTGTATCGTGTTGTAGCCAGTACGTAATTACTCCCAAAATTGCATTTGAGTTATACGCTAATGTTAATTCAATTGGGAACTTCCATTTGCTTTTATCAGTACGATTACCAAGATAAGCATTGAAATATCTCACAAAAAACTGTCTCATTTTTTCATAGAAAAATGGATCACCATTTGGACCTAATATTAATTTTAAGGAATCAGCTTCTTCATAAAACACATGTAAAATTTGGGTCATTACAGGCAATCGTTCTTGTTTAAACTGGTTGATATCTATAACTAAAATTGTAGTTTCATCTAAAATAGCGTTGAATTTTTCAAAAATTTCGTTCTCATACTGTTCTAATAAATTGTATTTATCCACGTAGTGTAGATAAAAAGTTCCTCGATTAATATTGGCACGCTCCGTAATATCTCGAACGGTAATGGCTTCAAAGTTCTTTTCAGAAAGCAAAGAGAAAAATGCATGTTTAATTTCATTTTTCGTTCGTATAATTCGTCGATCTGTTTTTGACATAGAGTCATTCCTCCCTTTTAATGAACACATTTTTTTATATGTTGAGTATTGAACACTTTGGCTACTTTTGATTATAGGAAGTGATTTTTTTAGAGTATATAATCAAGCTAAGAAATAATCAACACGCTGTACATTATCTGAAAGGAGAATTTCTATGAAAGAAAATAAGTTTTTCGGTATAGCGTTTATTGCTGTACTCTTCTTATCCTTCATTTTTGTAGCAACACAAATTCCTGGAGCCCATTCATCACCTAAAGATCTTCCAATCGGTCTTGTTCTTGAGGATGAAGGCAACATGGGGCAAACTTTTGTCGAGATGATTCAAAAAAATCCACAAGCAACAAAGGAATCCCCCTTTAAATGGGTAGTATTTAAAAATGAACAAGATATGAATGAAAAATTAGCGAATCAAGAATTGTATGGAGCTATTTATATCCCTAAAGATTTCTCTGAAAAGTATGCTTCATTCCAAACACCAACCCCTACATCAGCAACGCTAAAGATTTATATAAGCCAAGGGAAAAATGCAAACGTTGCAACTATGGTTACACAAGCTTTATCTACAATGGTTGAAAAAATGAATGACAATGTCAGCGCCCAATTATTAGCTGTTACTGAAAAAAATAATATTCCGTTAAACGCTAATCAGGCACGCACTTATACAACGCCTATCCAAAGTGAACTAGTCAATGTGCATGAAACCGGTAAATTAAGCAATGCACCACTTTCATTCTTCCAGCCTATATGGATAAGTAGTTTAATCAGTGCTATTCTTTTATGGTTTACTGGAAGAAATCGTAAGTTTAATACTGTATTGGAGCAACTTAAATTCCGAGTATTCCAGGCATTGATTGCCATAATCATTGGTTTATTTGGAGGCTATTTATTAACTTGGTACTCCACTTGGATGTTGGATTATGAGTTTGCAGATTTTCACCATGTTGCTCTATTTTTATCACTAACTTGCGCAACATTTATATTATTAATACTAGCTATCACTACATGGATTCAATTTGCGAGTTTACCTATTTTCATACTATTAATGTTCTTTGGTTTACCGCTTCTACAAATTGCACCAGAAATGTTACCTAGTTTTTACACTGATTGGATCTATCCATGGTTACCATTCCGCTTCATGTTTGAAGGATTAAAGGAGATTCTTTTCTTCAGTGGAGAACTTTGGAGCTCTGCAGCAGTTACATTATGCTGGATTGCTGTTGTAAGTATTTTAGTATTACTTCTATCTGTTGTAAAACGTAGTTCCTATAAAGAGGATAATTCAGCAGAAGGTATAACTTCTGATATGGAAGGTGAAGAAGTAGAAGTTTAAGGTCAATCGTATTGAAGAAGAAGATTTGGTACCTATTATAAAATGAAGCTCATCAAAAAGGGTAAACTTGTGCCACAAAAAATAATAATAGCTCTCATTTGAAAAAGTCGAAACAAAACAGATCAGGAGCTTTATACAAAATATAGATTGAAGCACAAAATAACCAGGTACTCAAATTATTAAAGGAGTCCTGGTTTTTTGCTTAATTGGATAATATTAAACGGTTGGTAGCTTCTGAATTACCCGAACAATAAATAAGCAATCCCTATAATTACACAAACAATCCCACCTAAAAATTGTCCGATTCCAGATGCTTCTCCCATTAATAACAAATTAAAAATATTTTTGCTTTTTTGGCTCTTTCCAAAGATACCATCATCTGTCTTCATTCGATAAATTCCCCAAGCAGTTAAAATAATCCCAAAAATAATAAAAATACTAACTAAACCTAACATACCTAAATAATCTCCTTATTTGTCATTTTCATCAAAAATAAAAACTTCCTCTATCGATTTATTAAAAATCGATGCAATTTTATACGCAAGTAGTACAGAAGGATTATACTTCTGATTCTCAAGTGAAATAATCGTTCTTGACGATACACTTACACGATCAGCCAATTCTTGCTGCGTTAAATTATGCTGTTTTCTTAAATCTCGTACTATATTTTCCATATTCATTCTCCTTTAAAATTAAAGGACTCGTTCATAGAAAAACTTGGTTACAGTATTTAGAATGAAAAGAGCGAGTATTAATAGTAAAAGAACTGCTTTTACAGACAATACAATAAAATTACTCAAAAACAGCAATACTATTATTAATGAAGTAATACATTGCATAGTTATATTAGAAGCTTGTCCTTCAATAAGAGCATCTCTTTCATCATATTCTTTCGATAAATCATCCTCATTTTCTGATTTTCTTAAATAGATTGTAATCGATACAATCAAAATAATAATACCAACAACGAAAAGATAGTTTGCCGACATTTTTTCTGTTGGATTCATCAAAAGACTAATAACACCTAATATTATTGCAAGGAATGCTGTTAATAATCTTTGAAATAACTTTCGTTTCAATACAATACTCTCCTCTTAAATATGAAGTTTACTTCATGTGAAGTAAACTTCATATTAACGTCTTCTAAAAATAAATTCAAGTTAAAAATTTGCCAAATAATGAATATTTTATTAAAAACTCTAAAAAAAATATTATATCCGCAACACATCAATGATTAACAATGAACATCAAAAGGAGAAAACAAAAGTAAATAAGCAATTTTTCACAACAAAAAAACGCATGCAATTATTTTTTGCATGCGTTTTTTATTTTAATCTACGGACTGGATAATGTTTAGCTCAAGGATTCGAATTTCCTTATTTAGCTTAGCAATGGCTGCTTCTATTTGTTCAAAGCGTTCTAAATGATTTTTACTGGCATTGTGCGTAGGTAGCGTTTCTTTTAACGCTGCCTGCCCCGCATATAGAATTTCAAGTAAATCCAATTTTTCAAAATAAGCTGTGCTATATTGTATTCCCATTTCACAAAGCCCCTTACTGTTACTTTTTCATCACTAATAAAAACCCTAGCCTTTACTAGCACTATAACCGAAAAAAGCAAGCACAAAACCATGTCTTAGTTATCATTTATTATCCAATAAAAGGTATACACTGATGCTAATAAATATATTTCTGTAGGTTAATGTCGAGTTTATCAATTTTTTAAGATGGAATAAACAAATGTATCATGCGCCTGGCCATTTTGATACATATAATCTCGAAGAATTCCTTCATTTTGAAAACCAATTTTAGTTAGTAGCTTATTCGATGCTTCATTTTCTATAAATACAACAGCGCCTATACGAGTTAGCCCCATATGCTCAAAGCCATACGACACAACTTCGGTAACCGCTTCTTGAGTATATCCTTTTCTCCAATAATCAGGATGAATTTCATAACCGATTTCTGCCCGTCTATGGGTGGGCGACCAAGCGTTAAAACCAATTGTCCCGATTATACCCTTTGTTTCTTTTCTTTCAATCCCCCACCTTATCCCTCTTTTTCCAGCAAAATTCTTTGAAAATAAATTTACTAAACTTTCTGCTTGCTGTATCTCTTTAAATGGCTCTTGTCCATAATAGCGTGTGACTTCTTCATTAGAGAAACAACTAAAAACACTTTCCGCATCATCCTGCGTTAACTCTCTTAAAATAAGTCTTTCTGTCACTAAATTAGGAAACATTGATTCTCCCCCTTTACTTTCATCTATTCTCCACACTTCCACTAAAATCCTTTAAAAACAAAAAAGCACACCAAGTAGAAAGTGTGCTCACTTTGTTTAAGTGATGTTATCCAAAAATTTGTGCGGCTATGGCAAATAGCGTATTATTTCTAGTCGGCATCTTTTCAGCATGAAGAAACATAACGGGAGGTGTATTTGCCTCTGTAAAGCCACTTTGCTCTAACCATTTTATAAATTCAGCATGACCAGATGGTACATCAATTCTTAATTTTCCATAATGGCCTTTTGCTAAAGTATTCATTATGAGACTGGCTGTTTTAGATTCAGGTGCTATGATTGGGCCTAAAATTAGATTAATTGGACCTAAAATGGATAACCCAAAGCCAATAATATTTGCTTGATGATCTCTCACAACGATACAATGCTTAGATTGCTTTATTCTATTCCGTAAAAAATTACTTCTTTTATCTCCAAAGGCAGCTGCATCTAAGCGGGCAATTTCGGCAAAATCACTCTCATTATAATCTTCTATCGTATACTCATTAGAAGCTACGTTATGTGCACCACTATAATTGTCAGTCAGATATTTATGTACATAATCTACAGTAGTAAAGCCCATTTTCTTATATAACGGTTCACCGTCTTTCGTTGCGACGAGCATAATGGCTGTATGTTCCGATACACTTTCAATACATTTTTGAGTAACTAATTTCCCTAGACTGAGCCCTCTGTAACTTTCATGTACAATGACCATACCTATTGATGCTAAATTTGTATCATATGTAATAATGGCAGCACTTGAAACAATTTTACCTTCAGCATTTTTGTGTCCAAATATTTTGCCTGACATCATCACCGTTCTAATTTCAAACTCATCATAATCCCACCCGACAGAGTCAGAAAGCGCAATTAATCCCGGAATATCATTTGCATTGAATAATACTAATTTTAATTGATTTAATGTAGTCATTCTTTCCCCTCACTCAAGAACATTTGTTTCCATTTTATATGTATACTCTATAATGCACAAGTGGAATTTTTAAAAAATTTAGATTTATTAGCAAAAATTTGTGAAAACTGGGCAAATAGCGTCATAGATAATACCCTCGAAGTGGCTTATCGGACGCCCCCATGAAAGCGTCCAGCCGAAACGGAAATCAAAATTACGCTTCGGAATTAACCCAAACTATGATAGTGATTCAAAATTTTTCTATATATGCCTTTTAAAAATAGTAAATATCTTTATAATAGAAGCTAGACTATGCACTCCTACTTTAAGCATATTTAGGTGATTAAAAATGACATCATATGAACGAATACTTATCATGGTCCCGCCGTTTCCCTAGCTACGTCTACTCTTTTCTAAAGAAGTAGATTTTGCTTGTAGGAGGGCAATAAGTTGAAAAAACATGTAGCACCATCTTTACTATTAATGATTGTTCTTGTGGCTTTTCCACAGATTAGCGAGACAATTTACTCACCATCTCTACCTGATCTTTCAGATGCATTCAATGCTTCAAATCGCTCTGTACAGTTAACCTTAAGTATTTATTTTATAGGGTTTGCTATCGGTGTATTTTGTTGGGGATGGATTTCTGATTTTATTGGACGAAGACCGGCCATGCTTGGCGGTTTAGTCTTTTATGGTATTGGCAGTTTCATGTGTTTTTACGCAGAAACTATTTCTTTTCTATTAGTTAGTAGATTTATACAAGCTTTTGGGGCGGCAACAGGCTCGATAATAACGCAAACCATTTTGCGTGAAAGCGTATCTGGCAGTCAGAGACATGCTATGTTTGCGCAAATTTCCGCGGTGATTGCCTTTACCCCTGCAGTAGGGCCGCTGATTGGTGGCTGGGTCGATCAAGCATTTGGTTTTAGAGCTGTTTTCTTTGTGCTCGTTGCGATGAGTATTTTGTTGTTTATCTACGCTTATTTCAGACTTCCTGAAACAACAGATAAATCAACGAGAAAAAGAATTGCTATTTTTCCAGTAGTAAAACGTATCATTTCATCTCCACGGGTTCTTATCTTTGGATTATTGATTGGTGGAATAAATGGCGTGTTATTCAGTTACTATGCCGAAGCTCCCTTTATCTTTATTGACCATTTCAATTTATCACCAGGACTTTATGGATTTCTTGGCATAATTGTGGCGCTTGCCTCTATTATTGGTGCCATGATTTCCAAAAGACTAGTCAACAACTATCAGCCGGAAAAAGTAATCCATCTCGGTTGTTTTGTGATGACAGTTGGAGCTTTATTATTATTAATCATTAGTTCTTTACCATTGCCTAATATTGTCTTACTAATGGGCATTTTAGTTACCATTTTTATTACCTTATTAGGATCAGGGATTGCTCTACCTAATTGCTTAAGCCTTGCACTTGTCAACTTTCAGGACGTTATCGGGACAGCGGGCGCGATTTTCAGTTTAGGCTATTACTTACTAGTAAGCTTAATAACATCAGGTATGAGTTTCCTGCATAATGGTTCATTGATGATTATGCCACTATATTTTTTCATCCTATCGATGATACTGTTAATATTCGGAAGAAAGTTTATTGTGTAAAATATTGTAGCGGGAATATATATAATCAATAGCACTTCCTTCATCGGCCACCCTATATATCTAGTAGGGTGGCTGCTTCTTTACTGAAAATAATAATTGACTACTTCTTCAGCCGAGTGAAAAATAATATTACTTTGAGTTTTATAAATAAACTTTGGTGAAGTACAAGCTTTTTCGAGACTTTTTGCGTACTTTAAAGTATCAGTCATTTGCTCGATTATCTCAGAATAACCATCGAGATTATTGGAGATTTTCGGCATCATTGTATCGGAGATGTCTAAAATAATGGAAACTTGATCCTCCGCAAAATTATTTAAATTAATGAAAAAGCACTCCTCCAAATCTTTCGAATGCTTGTCAACATTAATAACTGCTTCACTATATTTTGCGATTAGTCCCGTAGATGTCACTGTAATTGTAAAACCTTGTTCAGTTAGTTTTTTATGAATGGCATCTAACAAAGTATTAACTTCCGCATCCATTTTAGGCGTTACAGTTGTCTGGATTAAATTATCACAATTTTGATGAATGGTATCAATTTCTGCCTGGTTATCAACGAGTAATTTAAAGTTTGATATCGAGTACACACTAAATCTCCCCTTTATTATAAGTTTGACATTAGGGCGTTTTTTTAGTCATCTTTTAGCCATATATTTTTAGAACAATGATCTGATTAAATGGCATTAAACATTTAAATAATTGAGTTTGGCAATTCTGGTGCGATTATAGGAACTTGGCGAAACTTATTGAAGTGCTTAGTTGTAATTTGAGGATAAATCAGGATATAACAAAAGGCTGTCACAAAGAGTTCATCAGACAGCCTTTCTAAACTTAAATTAGATGTTTTACCATTGTATAATAGCTACTTCCAGGTGGATAATCTTTTATTTCACCTACAACCTCATAGCCCCTCGTTTCATAAAACGTACGTGCTTGAAAGTCATATGTAGTTAACAATGCCTTCGTAGCCCCCATTTGCTTGGCTGTTTCTTCAGCTTTCGCCAGTAGCTGTCCACCAATACCTTTTCCACGGTATTCTTTACTAAACCAAAACTTATTGATTTCCACCCATCCCCAATAAACCTCAGCTGTGATGCCACCAATCCATTGTTGTTGAGGATCGGTTACGATTAAGTTTAATGGTCGGATTGAACCTTTTTGTCGAGTTTTTTTATGGTATGGTGAATGTTCATCGTTGTACTCTCTAATCTTTGTGTATAAAAACGTAGTAAAGTCCTCGTGATTTTCTAATAAAACCTCTACTCGATAATTCATATGAATCCCCTTTCCATATGTATTTCTATGCTTTATAACGCTCCATTAGCTTTTCCTGATGAGCTGAAAAAATTTCTTCCAGTGAAATATCATATTTATTAGCGATAACAATAATATTCCCTAAAACATCTCCAAGCTCCTCTACTAATTCCTGCTTATTTTCTTCATATGTTTGAATCTTTTCATCCGGTCTATCCCTACCAATCTCTAACGCTCGTATAGCTCTCGCTACTTCCCCAGTTTCTTCAGCTAGGAAGCCAATACGCGTAAAAATACTTAAATCAGACCAGCCACGTGTATCATAATAAGCCTTTAACCATTTTTGAAATTCATTTAATTCCATTTCTATTTCCTCCATTTCTTTCCTCTAGAAATTAAATTATACTATAAAAGTGAAACGTGAATCAGTGGGGTTTTTCATCCCCCGCTTAAAGTTCACTACCCGTTAATGCGGAAAGATACTTAGATATGGAGGAACAATGATGAATAGTATTGCAGTATTTTGCGGATCAAGCATCGGTGCTTCTGAGGCATATAAAGAAGGAGCTATTCTTCTAGGAAAAGAATTAGCAAAACGTAATATTACCTTAATTTATGGCGGAGCGAGTGTAGGTGTGATGGGAACAGTTGCAGACACGGTTCTTCGTGAAGGTGGCAAGGTGATTGGGGTTATTCCGACGTTGTTAGAGGAACGGGAAATTTCTCATAAACATTTAACAGAGCTAATTGTCGTCAATTCTATGCATGAACGCAAAAGCAAAATGATGGAACTAGCTGATGGCTTTATCGCTTTACCCGGAGGCCCTGGTACGTTAGAAGAATTTTTTGAAGTATTCACTTGGAATCAAATCGGCCTTCTGCAAAAGCCTTGTGGCATTTTAAATATCAATCATTATTACGATTTACTCATTGAGTTATTTGACCATATGCAAAACGAACAATTTTTACAAGCCCAATCTCGAAATGCCCTACTTGTAGATGAAGATGTTGCAGCGCTATTAGATAAATGTGCAGCCTATGTTCCACCCGCAGTTAAAACATATCAAACGAATAAATGAATAAATTTAGGATATTGGATAGGATTTATCTATTATCTTACATATTCAAAAACAGCTGAACATATGAATTCAGCTGTTTTTCATATACCCAAAAAATAAAATTTGGAGGGTTATTTGAGTTGTGCGTATTGACAATCTATTAGCTGGTTTAGTTGAATAGCAACAATCTTTAAGAAAACAGCCTAATAAAAAATTTTCTTATACTGTCTCACTAGCGTCGCATTAAAATAATTCAACGTAATTTTAAAAAACTGAATTTTCTGTAATATTATCCGTGCATAAAAAAAGCCTTTATAATGGTTGGGCAGTAGTAAACCATCCAAATCCAAAATAAA